>ONCH01000018.1:0-1438 GCA_900316265.1 uncultured Prevotellaceae bacterium
CGATGGTGAAGAGCCACGTATCAACCCGGTGCCCTTCCTGATAGCTATTCCTTGCCTCGTATGCACGCAGAAAGACGTCGTGCGTTGCATCGGCTGCCAACTCCTCGTTACCGCCTAACTGTAGGAAGAAGAACCCTTTTAATCTACGCGCATAGCGGCGATACAGCTCTTCGAAAGCTGTATCGCTGCCTGCCGCAGCACGTGCCATCAGCTGTTCATCGGTCTGCTGGCGTAGTGGTTTAAGATGGAAGATGCTCATTTCAGATAGCCTTTGAATTCATCCACATCGAGGTTCTCTTTCTCTAACTGTTCAATAATGTCAGTAAAGATGTCGTACAGCCACTGATAACGCTCTCGGTTGTACTTTTTGTAGTAAGGTAGCTGGTCGTGTAGCAACCTTACATAATTCATGGCGTAGACATCTGCCGAGCATGAAAAGCGCTGTGTGTTCTTTATCTCAGGATGGAATGGCATGCGCAGATATTCTAAGCGGTAACGCTTTTCTATGTTGCGACGCTTTACGGCTCTGTTATCGTAGGGCTTCGTTGAATAGCGCATGGTCAGTCCCTCGTTGTAGAAACAGACTTTCAACTCGTCGGGCAATCCTTCACCGAGAATGACTTTCCACATATTGTGAGCTGACATATAGACAGGACGCTTAGAGTGATCGAAGATATAACGCATAAAGGCTAACAGTTGTTCTTCCTGCCACGTGGAGTGTAGCTGATTCCATACTTCATCGCTGAAAGGGATGCCAATATGTTCGAAAACATCTTTTATGAGCTCGGGTATCATGGCGGCATTCTCATAATAGAGAATCTTGTCCTTGTGAACGCCTAACACATATTGCAGAATCATTTTGCCGATGATGTCACCTTCATGTGCACCGATGTAGACGCCGCCCTCGTCCATGCCTTGCAGCTCGTTGAAGTGATATTGCAGCGACTCCTCGGGATACTGACCACTCTCATAGTACTGAGTCAGTATATTGGTCATTCGCACGGTGTCACGTTTTGGAATGAGGTACTGCATCCATAGGTCGTAATCGCCAGCAGGAGCATTCTTTGGCAGCAGAGCAATAGCAGAGTCGGCGATAAGTTCTCTTCTGTCGTTCGTGGAACTCCGTGTACCCTCGTATTCGCAATAGTAAGCAGTGTAACTACCCGGGATAGCCTTCTTGATTCGTTCTATTAGCGGTAACGTATTCTTCTCGAAGTAATATACGCCCTCCTTCCAATTTTTGGACCTCAGCTTGAACTCTTGATTATAGCATATCTCGAAGAGGTTACGCCAGGCTATATCGTCTTTTGGGTGCTGGCTAACGAAGTCGTTCCAGTAGTTGTACATGCTGTCTACCTTGAGCGAGTCCGACAAATAAATCGGTGCACCACCCCGCCCAATAAGTTCTGTTCTCTGTGCGCTGGCTCCCGTCATCATT
>ONCH01000018.1:1464-90806 GCA_900316265.1 uncultured Prevotellaceae bacterium
TTTCTGTTTCATAATTACTTTTTTTAAGTTTGGTTTTGACAGCATACACACGAAACGTCAAATCGTTCATTTTATTTTCAAATTTATTGTTGTACTTTATTTATGTATACTACGTTTTCGCGGAAATATCCCGTTTGGGGCATTCACGTCATGCTGTAACCGCCTCCGAGAGTTATTCCGAGCCACAAAGTTACAGAAAGTCCCACGAAAAAGACCCCGACAAGACCGAAAATCGGATGCCGAGGGTGAAACTCTGAAACTAGTTTCAGTGAATTTTTGTAAAAATGCTATTTTTGTGCTCCGAAACCTTTCCTTCTGTAATATCAGCGAGAAGGACAATGCCCCCTTGTGTTCCAAACAGCCGAACGAATTTTCTACAAACGACCGTATACAAACGGGACGGTTCCTTTGTGTGCAATCTCATTTCAACAGATTCCTACCGCTATTATCTTCCAACACCTGCATCTGCTAGATGGCAATCTGGTTAAGTCAGCCCTCTCGAATTCGAGGGAATTTCTAATTGTGGCGAATTCGCCATAAATGCGAAGGAGTGGATGACGGAAGATGGCTGATGTTATAAGTTAAAAAGTAATAATAATTCTGCACAATATTCCCGCTTTGGGGAATTTTGCCTTATATTTGCATCGAAAATACGACACATAAGATGAAAATAGTCTTTGAAGACACGGACTTGGAAGAGCTGATCACGACGGGACGTAATAGCAAATACAAGAAATATACCCGTAATGCGAAGTTCATGAAAGCGCTAGCTACCGCATACAACTATATGCGATTGGTTGATGTGGCAAGCGACCTGCGGTCAATTTCGTTCCTTCATTACGAACAATTGGCTGGAACCAATGGCATGAGTTCCATCCGAGTGGTTAACGGAATGGTGGAGCGCATCCTTTTTAGAGAATTTGACGGTGGAATAAGTATAACGGTTTTAAGTTTAGACGATACACATTATGGCAACAAGAAATGAGAACCCTGCACCCTTCATGGCTGTGCATCCTGGTATGATGATTAAACCGGAACTGGAGGAACGCGGAATCAGTCAGAAGGATTTCGCCAAAATGGTCGGCATTCAGCCTTCACATCTGAGTGAGGTGCTGAACGGCAAGCGTACGCTTACTACAGACTTGGCCGTAAAGATAGAATCGGCCATAGGTCTTCCTGCCAAAGTGTTGTTGTCTGCACAGACGCAGTATGAGCTGGAATCTGCAAATCCTGTAAAAGATAATAAGGAGAAAGAGACTATCGCTATCACTATTCCCATTGGCGATCGCAGTCTGCTTCGTGAATTAGTTCGTAGATTTGGCTGGGTGGGTGTGTTCTAAGCGAATGACATTAGGGACTGATATCAGTCCCTTGCCATCACACCTTGGGCATCACAGAAAACAAGAACCTATCTGGTAGACGGCGGCAGAGACTACCCATGCCAATCCTGTTGTATATAGCGCAGCAAAGCATGCCCAACGCCACGAGCCACTCTCGTTCTTAATGGCTACAATCGTGGCAATACAAGGGAAGTAAAGCAACACGAAAATCAGGAAGGCATAGGCCACCAACGGTGTAAAGTTGTAAGCGTCGCCATAGAGCACACCAATTGTCGAGGCCACAATCTCCTTGGCACCAACACCCGTCAGCAGACTGATGTCAAGGCGCCAGTCAAAGCCCTGTGGTGTGAACAGCGGTTCCATTAACTTTCCAAGCATTCCGATGAAGCTGTCCTCCAGGCTTGGAGCAACACCCATCGTACCGAAATAGCCCAACGCCCAGACGATGATGGAGGCCACAAGAATCACTCCTCCCATCTTCTTCAGATACTGCTTGCCTTTCTCCCATGTATGGCGGAAGATAGCCTTAGCCGTCGGGAAACGATAAGGTGGCAACTCCATCACAAATGGAACATCTTCGCCTTTGATGACCCAGCGACTCAAGATGCGCGCCACGATGACACTCATCACGATGCCTACCGCATAGAGCGACACCATCACCCAACTCTGATAATTCTGTGCAAAGAAGGCGCCAATAATCATGATGTATATCGGCAAACGGGCTGAGCACGACATCATAGGCAACACCAACATGGTAATCAGTCGTGCACGACGACTCTCAACGGTTCTTGTAGCCATCACCGCAGGGACATTACAGCCGAAGCCCATAATGAGTGGAATGAAGGACTTACCGTGTAAGCCCATCTTGTGCATCAGCTTATCCATGATGAAGGCCGCACGCGCCATATAGCCAGAGTCTTCCATCAACGAGATGAACGTGTAGAGTATGAGAATCTGCGGCAGGAAGACGATGACTGCGCCCACGCCGCCAATGATTCCATCGACAATCATAGCTTTCAGCGGACCATCATCCATTGTCTCGCTGACCCATTCACCAATCCAGCCGACAGCTGCATCAATCCAATCCATCGGATACTGGCCCAAGGTAAACGTTACCTCGAACATCACCCATAGCAAAGCAAAGAAGATGGGGAAACCTGCCCAGCGGTTAGTAATCAGTGCATCCAGCCGATGGGTAGTCTTATACGTGTCTTCTTTCACACCCACCACATAGCCCGCTTCATGCAAGGCACCACGGATGAAACCATATTTAGCATCCATGATGGCTGTCTCTGAATCGTCGCCCGTCTCTTCCTTGATACGACGAACGGCAGTATCTCGAGCCTCGATAATCTTATCGTAGTCGGGCAGTTCGCGTAAAATGGCGTCCACCTCCTTATCCATCTCCAACAACTTGATAGCCAGCCAACGCGTAGAGTAGCGCATACGCAGTAACTCGTTGCCTTTCAGATATTTCTGAATATTAGCTATACCATCTTCTATCTCATGGTCGTGCTTGATATGAAAGTGGCGATAGTACTCGTCGTGTCCCTCGCGGCTCTCAAAGATATGTATCACCTCGCTGAGCAACTGCTCCAGTCCCCTACCCGTCTTGAACGACGTTGGTACCATCGGCATACCCAACAACGAACTGAGCTTGTCCACATTCAGTTTGTCGCCGCGCAGCTCCAATTCATCAAACATATTCAGCGCACAAACCACACGCAAGTGCATATCCATCAGCTGGGTGGTAAGATACAGGTTACGCTCTATGTTTGAAGCATCAATCACGTTGATAATAACATCGGGTGTATCGTCGACGAGTTGCTTACGCACATACAACTCCTCTGGAGAATAGGCAGACAGCGAATAGGTGCCTGGCAGGTCAACTAGACGGATGCGGTATCCCCCAAAGTGGGTATATCCTTCCTTGGCATCAACGGTTACACCACTATAGTTTCCCACATGTTCATGAGCACCAGAAGCAAAATTGAACAGCGACGTCTTGCCACAGTTAGGATTACCGACCAGCGCAACAGTCAGTTCCTTAACGCCAGCCGTATTATGCTGCTGATCACGAGGTGTAGAGGTTGAAGTCATAGGGTTTTCGTCAACGGAGCGCTGTCTTTCGTAGCTGACCTCTATCTGTTCCGCTTCCTGACGGCGCAGACTGACCTCATAGCCCATCACCTTGTATTTCACAGGGTCTTGAAGCGGAGCACTGAGCAATGCTTCGATTTTTTGTCCTTTGATAAAGCCCATCTCGATAATGCGCTTGCGGAAACCACCGTGTCCCTTTACCTTGACGATATAGGCTTCTTCACCCGTCTTCAGATCTGATAATCTCATACACCTTATTATAAATTGGGTACAAAGATAGCAAATAATTTCGACTTATTCAACGATATCCCACAAAAATACCTATAAATGATGATGGTATTACTTGTTGAGATAATCGTTTACCTTTTCCCAGTCTACTTGTACAACTTCCATCGGCTTGTCCATATCCGTTGCCGTAACCTTCTTATGCTTCACATCAAAGGTCACGACGATTCTGTCCTCTACGCCCACACTCACAGGACTGAGGCGGAGAAAATCATAATAGAAGCGTTTCCTTACTTTCTCCTTTTCCTTGCCTACCAAACATACCTCATCAGGAGTTAACGACCACACCAGTGTGTCGCTATTATGCCTGGCAACGTCTGTGCCGCGAACTGTGACCATTGCATTGTCCACTTCTTTCTCGAAAAAATTATCAACATACAGCAAACTGCCGAATCCTATGACGACTCCCCCCAAAATGAAAACGGCAATTTGTACCGGGATACCGATAAAGAGTCCCTTCCACCATTTACGCTGAAAGTAGTAAAAAGGAATCAGGAAGGAGACCAGTAAAAGGATGATGATCGCCGTCACCATGAACAGGCTCATATAGATAACTAGGTCGTTCTGCATCTTGCTAATCGTTTAATTGTTGGGGGTTGATGACTTAAGGTACTGGATAGCAAACATCGTGAGGTCGTCGCTCTGGTCGGCACCGCCAACAAACTGTTCCACAGCCTGCTTCATGGTGTTAACCAGTTCTTCCGGACGGCTCGAAGCCCCGTTGGCAACATCCAGCATGCGCTTCATCCCGAACTGGTTGTGTCGGACATCCTCAGCCTCGTTCAGTCCGTCGGTATAGAGGAACAGCGTTGCGCCCTCCTTGAGGTCGAGCTGCTGACAGGTAAATGTCCAGTCATCACACACGCCGATGGGCACATTCGGGTCGCACGACAGGATGGTCACTCCGTTGGCATCTAACAATAGCGGCATATCATGTCCTGCATTCGAATAACTGAGATGTCCTGTTTTCAGGTCCAGCACACCGGCAAAGACGGTAACAAACATATTTGTCTCGTTGTTGTTGCACAGCGCTTCGTTCAGTCCTGTCACAATGATTTCCGGTTTGGTGGTGTGGGCTGCAATATTACGGAACAGCGAACAAGTCACCGCCATTACCAATGAGGCGGGAATACCCTTTCCTGACACATCGCCGATGCAGAAAAACAGTTTCTCGTCGTGAATGAAGAAGTCGTACAAGTCGCCACCAACGGCCTTTGCCGGTGTAACCTGTCCGTAGACATCTACATCCGTCCTGTCGGGGAATGCCGGATACTTCTTGGGCAGCATACTCATCTGTATACCGTGTGCGATCTCCAGTTCATTCTCTATCGAGGCCTTTGCCGCCGTCGTGGTTTTCAAGTCTTCCACATATCTTGCCAGTGAGTGCTGCATGTTTTCAAACGAGTCTCGCAACTGATGTATCTCATCTTGGTGCTTGATGGTAGGCAGTGCCGTATCGAATTGTCCCTGAGCCACTTTATCAGCAGTTTCTGCCAAGTTCATCAACGGTTTTGTCGTACGCCTGATACCCAATCGGCAGACGAAGTTAGTAACCATCAGGATGATGACGATGATAAACAACAACACGACACCCATTGTCAACCCAAGCAGGTCAAGTGCTATACGAGGCACCACCACAGCCAAGTTCCAATTGGTGCCTTCCACTGGAGAATAGAAAAGGAAACTATGTGTGGCATTAATCTTCAAGTCTTCGTGTATCTCATTCGAGCTGTGCTTGCCCTCCTTCATATTCTTGATGCTTTGCTCGGCAAGTCCCTCGTCGTCGCAGTCCTTCAGATGACGATAGAAGTTACCCTTCATAATACGCCACGACTCAGGGTGAGTCAGGAATATTCCGTCACGTGAGAGGATATAACTCTCTGAGGCTTTCCTTGAGAGACTGGCATCATGATCTCCTTCCCACACCCACAGCTCTTCCTGGAAGACACTGTCCTGTTTGTTCAGAATAGTCGCCATGAAGTCCAGTGAGATGTCTGCTCCCAAAATGGCTGCCAGTCTTCCTTGTTTGTCGTGTAAGGGGTGCAGATAGGCAATCAATGGTGTCTTGCTGTCGTGTCCGTCAATGAAAGGAGCTCCCCAGTAGGCAGAATCTACCTTGATAGCCTTTGTGAACCATTCGCTATGCAGATAGTCGAAGTTGAGGTCGGTCAGTTGGTGGGTCTTGACCTGCATACTGTCCGTACGCCATGCATAGGGACAGTATCCAGGTCCTTTTTGTGGATAGTAGTTCTTCACGAAACTGATGCCGCAACTGCGTATGAAGTCATTCTCTCTCACGATGCGTTCTACGGAGGCTTGCATCTCATCGGGGTCGCTTAGGTTTTGCTCAAAGTAGAAGATATTGTTTTTCACTGCCACACTGGTTTCCGACAGGACACCCTTGATTTGCTCTTCGGTGGCGTGCATGCTGCCTTTTACGGTGTTGGCACCGATTTCCACAACGAGAACCTTGGTAATCGAATACATAAAGAATGCCAATGCACACATCATGATAAACAGTACCAACAGCACCCATCGTGACAGTCTGGTCGCAAACGAATGATTGTTTCTTCCTTTCTTCATAAAAATGGCAGTATGATTTATTATATTAGTAGATGATGTATTACTCGTCTTCGTCCTCTGTAGGCAGCGGTTTTACAAAGCGCATCTCTCGTAGAATACGAGACTGTCGTTTCAGCATATAGCGACTGGGCTTTGCCGAATTAAAACGGCGCGGATTAGGCAACGAGGCTGCTATCAGCGCACACTGTCGCTTAGTGAGTTCTTTGGCAGTTGTACCAAAATGCCATTGAGCCACAGCATCGGCACCATAGATGCCGTTTCCCATCTCAATAGAATTCAGATAGACCTCCATGATACGCTCCTTGTTCCACACAAATTCGATGAGTACCGTAAAATATACCTCAAAACCTTTGCGTAGCCATGAACGGCCAGGCCATAGAAACACGTTCTTAGCCGTTTGTTGTGAGATGGTCGAAGCACCCATCTTCCGCTTTTCCGGATGCTTGATATTTCGCATTGCAGCTTCTTCGATGGCTTTATAGTCAAAGCCGTGATGCTCCAGGAAATGAGCATCCTCAGAGGCCATTACTGCCAGCGACAAAGAGGGAGATATCTCTTCCAAAGGCACCCAATGGTGATGTAGTGTCAGTGGTTGACCTTCACTTTTCTGTTGTGCCAGTCTGATAAACATCAGCGGCGTATAATAAACCGGCAACCACCGCAATGCTACAACAGAAAGAATAGTGGAGGCGAAGAACGCCACCACTATCCATTTAATTGTTTTCTTGATGAAATCGAGAATTTTCTTCACGCCTAACATTAGTTAGCCTGAGCCTGAGCCTCCTCAATCATCTTCTTAGAAGCGTACATGTACACCTCTACGCGACGATTCTGCTTGCGACCCTCAGCGGTACCGTTGTCAGCAACAGGATTAGAAGAACCCTGACCCTCAACGCTCTTAATCTGAGCAGCGCTAACGCCACAAGACTTCAGGTAGTTGCTAACGCTGTTAGCACGGTTTACAGACAGGGGCTGGTTAACAGCATCAGAACCAGTGCTGTCGGTGTGACCATAGATGGCTACGTCACAGTCCTTATTCTCGTTCAGCACCTTAGCAAACTGAACCAGAGAATTCTTAGCGCCCTGAGACAGGTCAGCCTTACCAGTAGCAAACAGAATACCAGAATCGAAGGTTACCTTAACAGCCTCCAGGCCATTAGCGTCCTGAACGGTCTGAACCTGAGCGTTCTGAACCTGCTCAGCAGCCTTCTTAGCCTTATCCATACGGTTACCGATGATAGCACCAGCACCAGCACCTACAGCACCACCAACGGCAGCACCAATAGCAGCGTTACCTGCAAAGTGACCGATTACAGCACCCAGGAGTGCACCACCACCAGCACCGATACCGGCACCCTTCTGTGTATTGTTACAAGCAACAACTAAGCCCACGCAGAGCAATAAAGAAAGAATTTTTGTCTTCATAATTTTTTTGTTTTTAAGTGAAACATGCATTTATGGTTGCAAAATTATGAAATTATTATGAATTATGCATTATGAATTATGAATTATTTTGTACCTTTGCACCAAAATTTTGAATTTATTGTATAAATCATGGCAAAAGAATTAAAAGAATTAACAAAAAGGGCTGATAATTATAGCCAGTGGTTTAACGATTTGGTCGTGAAAGCCGACTTGGCAGAACAGAGTGCTGTTCGTGGCTGTATGGTAATCAAGCCTTATGGCTATGCCATCTGGGAGAAGATGCAGCAGCAGTTGGATAAGATGTTCAAGGAGACGGGTGCTCAGAATGCATATTTCCCCCTGCTCATCCCAAAATCATTCCTCTCTCGTGAGGCCGAGCATGTAGAAGGCTTCGCCAAGGAGTGTGCTGTGGTTACCCACTATCGCCTGCGTGCCAAGGAGGATAAGAGCGGCGTGGAGGTTGACCCCTCAGCTAAGCTCGAAGAGGAACTCATCGTCCGTCCTACTTCAGAAACCATCATTTGGAATACCTATAAAAACTGGATTCACTCATGGCGCGACCTGCCCTTGATGTGCAACCAGTGGTGTAACGTGATGCGCTGGGAGATGCGCACCCGTCCATTCCTGCGTACCTCAGAGTTCCTGTGGCAGGAAGGCCACACGGCTCATGCTACCCGCGAAGAGGCCGAAGAGGAAGCACAGAAGATGCTGAAGGTCTATGCCAAGTTCGCTGAGGAGTGGATGGCTGTACCTGTTGTTCAGGGTGTGAAGAGCGAGACCGAGCGTTTTGCCGGTGCTCTCGATACTTATACCATTGAGGCAATGATGCAGGACGGTAAGGCGCTGCAGAGCGGTACCTCTCATTTCCTGGGTCAGAACTTCGCCAAGGCTTTTGAGGTCACCTATCTTAATAAGGAGAACAAGCCCGAATACGTTTGGGCTACCTCATGGGGTGTTTCTACCCGTCTGATTGGCGCACTCATCATGACCCACTCTGACGACAACGGTCTGGTGCTGCCTCCAAAGTTGGCTCCTATTCAGGTTGTGATTATTCCTATTGCTACCAAGCCTGAGCAGATGGAGCAGGTGAACAAGGAGGTTACTCCGATTATCGAGAAACTGCGTGCTAAGGGCATTACCGTGAAGTTCGACGATGCTGACAACAAGCGTCCTGGCTTCAAGTTTGCCGACTACGAGTTGAAGGGTGTTCCCGTACGTCTGGTACTGGGTGCCCGCGACCTGGAGAACGGCACTATCGAAGTGATGCGTCGTGATACACTGGAGAAGGAGACCCGCAGCATTGAGGGTATCGCTGAATACGTTGAGCAGTTGCTCGACGACATTCAGGCCAACATCTTCAAGAAGGCCAAGGACTATCGTGACGCTCACATCTTCGAGTGCGAGAACTACGAGGAGTTCAAGGAGAAGGTGAAGGACGGCGGTTTCTTCCTCTGCCACTGGGACGGTACTGCCGAGACCGAGGCCAAGATCAAGGAAGAGACACAGGCCACCATCCGCTGCGTGCCCTTCGGCGTAGAGCAGACACCTGGTGTGGATATGGTGACTGGCAAACCTGCCAAGGCTCGCGTTATCATTGCCCGCAGCTATTAACTGGTTAACGGTTAATGGTTAACGATTAATGGTTATAAAAAAAGCCTGCTCGATTTGAGCAGGCATTTTTTTAATCTTTTATTTTTAATTTTTCATCTTTCATCTTACTGTATGCCGTCTTCGCGCAGTTTCTGCTGCCACTTCCAGGCAGACTTCAGCACATCCTCAGTAGGTGTCTCAGCCTTCCAGCCCAGCACCTTGTTAGCCTTGTCGACATTACCCCAAACCTGCTCGATATCGCCCTCACGACGGGGAGCATAGGTCCAGTTGACCTTGACGCCAGTAGCCTTCTCGAAGCCCTGAACAACCTCCAGCGTAGAGAGTCCCTTACCCGTACCGATGTTGAAAATCTCCACAGCGTCTGTCTCTGGCTTGTCGAGCACGCGCTCCATAGCCTTTACGTGAGCCTTTGCCAAGTCAACGACATAGATATAGTCGCGGATACAGGTCTTGTCAGGCGTATTGTAGTCGTTACCGAAAATCTTCAGCTGCTCACGAATACCCATCGCTGTCTGTGTAACAAACGGAATCAGGTTCATTGGCACACCATTGGGCAACTCACCGATAAGTGCTGTGGGATGCGCACCAATGGGGTTGAAGTAGCGCAGGATAATCGACTTGATGGGTGCACCAGAGTGAACATAGTCGTGGATGATCTCCTCGTTGATCTGCTTGGTATTGCCATAAGGTGACATAGCCTTCTGGACGGGGGCATCCTCTGTAACAGGCAGGTACTCCTGTGCGGGCTGACCATAGACTGTGCAGGAGCTTGAGAAGATAATACCCTTTACGTCGTACTTCGGCATCAGCTCCAACAGATTAATCAGCGACACGAGGTTATTGCGATAGTACATCAACGGCTTCTCCACACTCTCACCAACGGCCTTGTTTGCGGCGAAGTGAATAATACCAGAGATATCGGGATACTTCTGGAAGATGCGCTCCATAGCGGCATAGTCGCAGCAGTCAGCCTTTTCGAAGGCAGGGCGCACACCAGTAATTTTCTCAATACCGTCAACAACGTTGGCGTTCGAGTTAGAAAGGTTGTCAACGATAACGACTTTGTAGCCTGCTTCCTGCAGTTCTACTGTGGTGTGGCTTCCAATAAAGCCTGTACCACCAGTAACGAGGATTGTTTGTTTCATAGTTCTAATATGTCTATTTGTGTAAAAAGCCCACTGGAGTTATCCAATGAGCTTTCTAATGTTTTGCGGTGCGTACGAGACTCGAACTCGTGACCTCCTGCGTGACAGGCAGGCATTCTAACCTACTGAACTAACGCACCAATAAAATTTGCATTAGACGTTGACGATTTACAATTTTGCGGTGCGTACGAGACTCGAACTCGTGACCTCCTGCGTGACAGGCAGGCATTCTAACCTACTGAACTAACGCACCAGAATTGCTTCGTTTGTCGTTTTGCGGGTGCAAAGGTAATGAGAATTTTTGGATATACCAAACTTTTTCGCGAAAAGTTTACAAAAATCTTTGCATTAGCTGGGCATCATGGTATTCTCGACCGTCAAAAAGCCACTCTTGCAGCGTATTTCCCGATATGAAACTCGCTTTTTTGAACAGCGCAATAGCTGCCTCGTTGCGCTTATCCACCACCGCATAGAGCTGGTGCAGATGAACCACACGCAGCGCATAGTCGCACAAAGTCAGAAGAGCTGCAACGGCATATCCCTTGCGTCGGTGTGCATTCAGAATGACAATGCCCACCTCTGCACGCTGGTGTTGCGGCGAGAACTGCACCAGGTCAACAATACCCACCGTCTCGCCCTCGTCATTCTCTACCATCATTCTCACCTGACGGTCAGCATAGATATCGTCGCTGCTGTTGGCAATATAGTCGTGCAGCGTATAACGACTATAGGGCACATTGGTAGTGCCCACCTGCCACAGGCTTTGGTCGTTCTCTATCTGGTACAGCAGATCGAGGTCTTCGGGTTCAATAGCGCGTAATCTCATTCTCTTTTCCTTTTATATTTATTAGGATTGATAAAGCGGTGCAGACGGTCAAGCATCATCTGCAACAATGCCAGCGAAGCACGGAAGTAGATAGCCATCTTGACGGGCAGCGCAAAGAAGATGCTGAGATGTCCGTAGTGCTTGCGGAAAAATATAAGCATGGCCTGATAGAAGGTGTGCACATAGCGGAAGCTGGACTTCTGCGTCGATTCTCCCTTATAGTGAACGATGTCGAAGGGCAGGTACCAGTTCTGCCAACCACCCTTCAGCAAGCGATAGCTCAGGTCAATGTCCTCGCCATACATGAAGTAGTCTTCGTCGAGCAGTCCCACCGCGTCAAGTGCCTTTCTGCGCAACAGGCAGAACGCCCCACTGATTACCTCTATCTGTCCGGGCTCGTCCCACGACAGATGACTCATGTAGTAACGTCGTGTGAAACCCAGCATCTTCAGCATAGACACCCACGGCGTAGGGATAGAGCGGCGCGACTCAGGTGCCGGACGTCCCTCACGAGAGAGCATGCGCACACCTGCCCCACCCGCCTCTGCGTGCTTGTCCATAAAGTCGAGCACGCCACGCAGGGTATTCTCACGAACCACCGTATCGGGGTTCAGCAACAGGACGTATTCTGCCTCAGACTGACGGATAGCCTGGTTGTTGGCACGTGCAAAACCGACATTCTCCTTGTTGGCAATAACGTGAACATCCGGATGCTTAGTCTGCAGCATCTGTAGCGTATCGTCAACAGACCTATTGTCCACGACCCACACCTCGCCGTCAATGCCCTGCAGCGCTTTACTGACGCTCTGCAGACACTCGTCGAGCAGTTGGCTGACGTTATAGCTGACAATGACTATGCTGATTTTCTTGGCCATACAAAGGGGAGACAGAGTAACAGGATGACACCCAAATAGAAGAAAGGTGTCGTCTGATAGATAGCATAACACACGGCGTTGAGCAACAACGGACTGACGATAAGCGCCATTCGTATCTTCCACGACTTCTTAAAGAGTCGCAGCCCCAAGTAGACGCACACCAGCGTCAGCAGCTCCATCGTGGTGGTCAACAGGAATTGTATCGTTTCTGCGTTCATCGTATTTTTAATATTTCATTTTTAATTTTTCATCTTTCATTTCCCTTCAAAAGGCGTTCTGTTCAGTATCGAGCGACCTAGTGTTACCTCGTCGGTATATTCCAACTCGTCGCCCACGCTAATGCCACGGGCAATAATCGTCAGCTTCACCTCCGTAAAGGGCGCCAGTTTGCGGAATATGTAGAAATTAGTGGTATCACCCTCCATCGTTGAGCTCAGTGCCAGGATGACCTCTTTCACCCCACCCTCACGCACGCGCTCCACCAGCGAGTCTATCTCCAAATCGCCAGGACCTATGCCATCCATTGGCGAGATGACGCCACCCAGCACATGGTACAAGCCCTGAAACTGCTGTGTATTCTCCACAGCCATCACGTCCTGGATATTCTCCACCACACAGATGGTCGCCGCGTCGCGTCGCGGGTCGCTACAGATTGGACACACGTCGCTGTCGCTGATGTTATGGCAGATGCGGCAGTGCTTCACCTCCTGGCGCATGCGGGCAATGGTCTCCGTAAACTGCAACACCTCGTCTTCCTCACGGCGCAGCAGGTTCAGCACCAGTCGCAAGGCCGTCTTTCGCCCTATGCCTGGCAATTTGGAGAATTCCTGTACCGCCTTCTCCAACAGTTCCGATGGATATTGTTGCTGCATCATGATTGCTCAATTTTCAACTTTCAACTCTCAACTTCACTAAGTTCCAACCAACGCATCGACTTCTCGTCCAGCTCGTCGTTCAAGACGGGCAGTCGCTTGCTCAGTTTCGTAATCTCGTCCACCGAGGTCGTCCCTCCGCAGAGTGCCTCTTCTATCTGCTTCTTTTCAGCCTCCAGCGCCTCGATGTCCTTTTCCAACTGTTCTAGTTCGCGTTTCTCCTTATACGACAGGCGTCGACGATCGTCATGGCGATAGCTGGGCTTTGTACTAGTTGTATTAGTTGAACTAGTGCTACTAGTTTTATTTTCTGCCAACGAAGCCCACTCCCTATACTGTGTATAGTTGCCTGGGAAGTCCTTGATTTCGCCCTGTCCCTTGAACACCAGCAGGTGGTCCACTACCTTATCCATGAAGTAGCGGTCGTGGCTGACCACGATGACGCATCCGGGGAAGTCCTGCAGGTATTCCTCCAGAATCTGCAGCGTCACGATGTCAAGGTCGTTGGTAGGCTCGTCGAGTACCAGGAAGTTGGGGTTCTGCATCAGCACCGTACACAGGTACAGTTTTCTGCGCTCGCCACCGCTGAGCTTATATACATAGTTATATTGTTGCTCTGGGGTAAACAGGAAATACTGCAACAGCTGCGAGGCTGACATCTTACGTCCGCTGCCTAAGTCCACATAGTCGGCGATGGCGGTAATGACGTCAATGACCTTGTCCTGTTCATTAAACTGCAACCCCTCCTGCGAGAAGTACCCGAACTTCACCGTCTCGCCAATCACGATGCGTCCTTCGTCGACGGGCTCCAGTCCCAGCAGCATCTTGATGAACGTCGATTTGCCCGTTCCGTTGCTGCCCACGATGCCCATCTTCTCGAAGCGCGAGAAGTTATAGTAAAAGTCCTTGAGAATGACGATTTGGCTATTGGATATTGAATCCTGGCTATTGGCTATTGGATACGCCTTCGAGATATACTGGCACTCAAAGATCTTACTACCTATATATATATTAGAAGCCTTCAGCCTCAGCTGACGCTCCTCCAAGCGTTGCTTCGCCACCTTCTCCAACTCGTAGAACGCCTCCTCCCTATAGCGGGCCTTATGGCCACGAGCCTGCGGCTGACGACGCATCCATTCCAGCTCCGTACGATACAGGTTGTTGGCACGTGCCACCTCTGCCCTGCGGTTGTCGATGCGCTCCTGACGCTTCTCCAAGTAGTAGGCATAGTTGCCGCGATAGGTATAGATGGTGTGGTCGTCCAGTTCCAGGATGACGCTACACACGCGGTCCAAGAAGAAACGGTCGTGCGTCACCATCAACAGCGTACGGTTGCCACGCGCCAGAAAGCCCTCCAGCCATTCTATCATCTCCAGGTCCAGATGGTTCGTGGGCTCGTCGAGTATCAGCAGGTCAGGCTCCGTCAGCAACACGTTGGCCAGCGCCACACGCTTCTGCTGACCACCGCTCAGCTGTCCCATCGGCTGACTGAGGTCGCGTATCTTCAGCTGTGTCAACACCTGCTTCGCCTTCAACATTTTCTCGGGATCGCCCTCATGGTTAAAGCACGCATCCAGCACCGACTCCTCAGGGTCGAACTTAGGCGTCTGCTCCAGCATACCCACCTTCAGGTCGTTGCGAAACACGATGCTTCCACTGTCGTAACCCTCCTTGCCAGAGAGTATCGACAGCAGCGTCGACTTACCCGTTCCGTTCTTGGCTATCAGTCCCACCTTCTGGCCTTCGCCAATGGAGAAGCTGATGTCGTTAAACAGCTGCAGGGCGCCGAACGATTTCGTCAGATGTTGTACGTCAAGATAAGGTACCATTTCTTTGTGTGGCTTATTTCAAGCCGCAAAGGTAACTATTTTTTCCCAAATGGCAAAGTGTTTATATCATTTTTCACTAAGTACATCTGTTTGCGATAGTCCTCTTGATATGCGCTATAGCCACCTCTTTCCTCATGGCTTCCTCAAGGGAGATGCCTGGAGGATTAATACACTCCACACGGGTAAAGCCCGCCTGCAGCAGTTGTTCTCTATCGCTGATTCTTCCTGCTATCAGACAGACTGGGACATCGCCCGCTTCTTGCAGGATTCCCATCGGCAGCTTACCCATCAGCGTCTGCCTGTCAGCAGAACCTTCACCCGTAATCACGAGGTCTGAATCTTTGACCATCTCCTTGAAGCTTATCGTCTCCAGCAACAGTTCGATACCGGGCCTGCACTCCGCATTCATGTATTGCAGGAAAGCATAGCCCAATCCGCCTGCAGCCCCCGCACCCAGCATATCCTGTCGGTCGTAACCGAAGTGCTTGGCAGAGACCTCCGCAAACTTCCTGACACGCTCGTCCAACGTCAGCACATCTTCCTGTGACGCACCCTTCTGAGGCGCAAAGACGTGGGCAGCACCCTGCTCGCCACACAGCGGATTCTTCACATCCGAGGCTATCGTAAACCGTACAGACTTCACTTCTTCGACATCATCCCATGAGCCCCGTTTAGCGAAAGCATCGATGAGTGCTCGCAGCATGCCCATTCCCGCATCACTGGTAGCACTACCGCCCAGTCCCACGATGATGTGCTGGGCACCACGTTTAATAGCATCTGCCACCAGCTGACCAGTACCATAGCTTGTCGCCACCAGCGGGTTGCGCTCCTCTTTCGATAGCAGCGTAAGACCACTGGCTTGTGCAATTTCTATGACGGCCAACCTGTCGCGAAGCAGATAGCGAGCCGTGAGAGGGCGCATCAGCGGGTCTCTGACCACCACTTCCACTATCTCGCCTCCTACAGCCGCATAGAATGCCTCCATGAAGCCCTCACCACCATCGCTGACAGGCACCTGCACAATCTCGGCATCCTGCCAGACAGTCCTGATACCCTCCGCAGCTGCCCAGTTAGCCTCCTTTGACGTCAGGCACCCTTTGAATGAGTCTATGGCTACAACTACTTTCATTTTGTCTTCAAGCAGTAATTACTGTCTCAACATTTGTCTTGCCTGCCCCTCATCTACCAGCACGAACACTTTCCCCATGACGCCTATCGTCACAGGCAGATTAGTGCCTTTGTAGTTCAGCATGCCTATTGTCGCCACATGGTAGTCATGCACCTTCATGTGACTCTGCAGATAGAAGCCTGCCGTGTTCATCGCCATATCCTTACCCAGCTCCGTGACCTCCGTCAGATCCACATCAGCGCCAAGCTTCTCCAGTGTTGCAGCATCGACGCCTTCAATGCCCAGCTCCGCCAGTTTCTCGGCACCCATTTGAGCCATCGTCTTCTTCACGTTGTTGCTGGTCATCTCCTGGTCCACCACGTTCTGTGCCAGTCCAATCATAGCATCATAATGCTCCTTAGGCTCCGGCTTGGTCAGCAGCATCGCCACCAGCGCCACGCCCAATACGAAAGTCACAACAATAAAAGCCTTTTTCATTCTTCTTATTCCTTTCTGACCTTCTGAATATTTTTCTAAAATAAAACAAGTAAGGGATAGATAAATCTGATAAAAAATCTTGCCTACCCTTCTTTCAGTGAATTATTGATTTGCTCAATGTAGTTGAGGACATCGTCGCGACCGTCTTTCTTCTCTGAGGAGGTGAGGAACATGGGGGGCAGTTCCTCCCAGGTTTCCAAGAGCTTCTTCTTGTAAGCCTCCATGGCCTGACGGGCTTTGTTAGGGGTGAGCTTGTCGGCCTTGGTGAAGATGATGGCGAAGGGAATGCTGGAGAGGCCCAGCCACTCGATGAACTCGAGGTCAATCTTCTGGGGCTCCAAGCGGATGTCGACGAGCACGAAGACGTTGACCAACTGCTCGCGCTGCAGGATGTAGCCACGAATCATCTGGTCGAGCTTGTCCACCTCTTTCTTTGAGCGCTTAGCGAAGCCGTAGCCGGGGAGGTCGACGAGGTACCACTCCTTATTAATAATAAAGTGGTTGATGAGCAGCGTCTTGCCCGGCGTTGACGAGGTCTTTGCCAACTTACGGTTGTTGGTGAGCATGTTGATAAGGCTCGACTTGCCGACATTGGAACGACCGATGAAGGCGTATTCGGGTTTGGTATCCTTCGGACACATGGATACCACGGGGGCTGACAGGGAAAATTCTGCTTGCTTGATTTCCATACTACTTCGTGTTTTGGGTGCAAAGTTACGAAAAAAAATGCAAAAAACTTGGCTGTTTCAGAAATAATCACTACCTTTGCAAACGATTTTCTGAGATATGTGCTTACGTCCGTCAAGCACTTCATTCCCAAAATTCCCAATTTTCACATTTGAAATATTAACGATTTACTGTATACTTATATGTACACGAAGGAAGAATTAGAAAAACTTTCTATCCCCGAACTGTTGGAGATAGCCAGTGAGCTGGGTGTCAAGGTGTCGCAGAATGACGAGCTGGAAAACGTTATCTATGCCATTCTGGACAAGGCTGCCGAGAACTCTGCAGCAGGCGTCAGCGAGACGAAGCGCAAGCGCACCCGCATTGCCAAGAAGGATGACAAGGTATATACCGTAACTGGCGCTGAGGGTGAAAACCTGGACGCCAAGCCCACCAAGAAGAAAAAGGCTGCGAAGAAGCCTACCATCGATAGTCTGTTTGCAGAGCAGGAAGCTGCTGAGCAGGCCGCTGCTGCTGAACAGGAAAAAGACCAAGAGCCGGCAGCAGACAACCAAGAAGCAGAAAAGCCCGCTCCCAAGAAGCGTGGTCGCAAGTCGAAGAAGGAACTGGAGGCTGAGCAGGCTGCAAAAGCTGCTGAAGAACCCGCTGAGGAGCAGGCTACGGACATTCCTGAGGCCGCTAACGCTGAGCCGTCGGAGCCTATTGAGGAGCAGCTCATCAGTCAGCTGAAGGAGAAGATGTCACAGAGCAATACGGAGGCACCCATGCAGGAGGCCGCTACCCCCGAAGGTGTCTGGGAGGGTGACCCCGGTGATGGTACCGACTTCATCCCCGTAGTGGACCTGCCCATCGAGGATCAGGCCGCCATTCCATCGCTCGATATCTTCGACCGCCCCATGTCGCAGCAGCCGTCACATAACATCATTGAGAACCGCATTCCTGCTCCTGAGAGCCGTGCTGACCGCTTCGACTTCGAGGAGCTCATCAGCGGTAACGGCGTGCTGGAAATCCTGCAGGACGGCTACGGATTCCTACGCTCAAGCGACTACAACTATCTGTCGTCACCAGACGATATCTACGTGTCGCCCCAGCAGATTAAGAAGTATTACCTGAAGACGGGCGACGTGGTGGACTGCACCGTTCGTCCGCCACACGACAACGAGAAATACTTTGCACTCAGCACGGTGAAGGCCATCAACGGCCGTCAGCCCCACGAGGTACGCGACCGCGTAAGCTTCGAGCACCTGACACCACTGTTCCCTGAGGAGAAGTTCACACTCTGCAACGACCCTGCCACCACAAACCCCTCGGTGCGCATCGTCGACCTCTTCGCACCTATCGGTAAAGGTCAGCGTGCACTCATCGTCGCACAGCCCAAGACCGGTAAGACCATCCTGATGAAGGACATTGCCAATGCC
Source organism: uncultured Prevotellaceae bacterium (assembly GCA_900316265.1). GTDB lineage: Bacteria > Bacteroidota > Bacteroidia > Bacteroidales > Bacteroidaceae > Prevotella. The sequence continues at coordinate 20,067 of ONCH01000018.1, forward strand.
ATTGCCGCCAACCACCCAGAGGCATACATCATGATGCTGCTCATCGACGAGCGTCCTGAGGAGGTAACGGATATGGCGCGCACCGTGAATGCCGAGGTTATCGCCTCAACATTCGACGAGCCTGCCGACCGTCACGTGAAGATTGCCGGCATCGTGCTGGAGAAGGCTAAGCGCATGGTAGAGTGCGGTCACGACGTGGTTATCTTCCTGGACTCTATCACTCGTCTTGCTCGTGCCTACAACACCGTCAGCCCTGCTTCTGGTAAGGTGCTCACGGGTGGTGTGGACGCCAACGCCCTGCAGAAGCCCAAGCGCTTCTTCGGTGCTGCCCGTAACATCGAGGGTGGTGGTTCGTTGACCATCATCGCTACGGCACTGACAGACACCGGCTCTAAGATGGATGAGGTGATCTTCGAGGAGTTCAAGGGTACTGGTAACTCTGAGTTGCAGCTCGACCGCATGCTTGCTAACAAGCGCATCTTCCCGGCTGTCAACCTGGTACAGAGCTCTACTCGTCGCGACGACTTGCTGCAGGATCAGACCACGCTGAACCGCATGTGGATTATGCGTAAGTACATTGCCGAAATGAACCCCATCGAGGCGATGAACACCGTTCACGACCGTCTGATACAGACGCGCAACAACGAGGAGTTCCTGCTGTCAATGAACGGGTAATTTCGTAATAACGGAATAACGTTATAACGATAAAACGTAATAACGACATGGAACAAATCCTGAAATATTTCCCCAACCTCAGCGTCGAGCAACAGCAACAATTTGCTGCGCTCGACGCTTTGTATCGTGACTGGAACGCGAAGATTAACGTCATCTCGCGCAAGGACATCGACAACCTCTACGAGCACCACGTGCTGCACTCGCTGGCCATTGCCAAGATGCTGCCCTTCAAGGGCGGTTTCCCAGGCGTTCCACTCGCCATTCTGTTTCCTGAGTGCGACTTCAAGCTCATCGACGGTACGGGCAAGAAAATTCGCGTGGCGCAGGAGGTGTGCAATGCCATCGGACTGAAGAACTGCCATCCGGAACATCTGCGTGGCGAGGAGGAGAAAGGTAAGTACGACTTCATCGTGAGCCGTGCCGTGATGCCCCTACCCGACCTGGCGAAGATAGTACGCAAAAATATAGCCAAAGAGCAGCGCAACGCACTGCCCAATGGCATACTCTGTCTGAAGGGCGGCGATCTGCAGGCTGAGCTGCAGCCCTACCGTCGCATCGTGGACTCGATGGAACTGACCCAGTGGTTCTCGGAAGACTGGTTCAAGGAGAAATACGTGGTCTATCTGCCCCTCTAAAAGGCCGACAGACCACGCAAGAAGTCGCTTAGATGAGCGAGAAGGCAACATCCATCATGTGGGTGAAATTGTTCTGACGCTCCTCAGCGGTGGTTTCCTCGCCTGTGAGGATATGGTCAGAGATGGTGCAGATGCCCAAGGCACGATTGCCTGAGCGGGCAGCATTCATATAGAGCGCAGCAATCTCCATCTCGACAGCCAGCACACCCATGTTAATCCACTTGTCGGTATGCGGGTTCTCGTGATAGAACATAGACGACGAAAGGACGTTGCCCACCTTGTAGTGGTAGCCGAATTTCTCGCACGACTCAGCAGCAGCACGCACCAGGTCGAAGCTGGCGATAGGTGCAAACTGACCAGGCAGTTCATACTGAGCAGCATAGTTGCTGTTGGTGCAAGCACCCATAGCGATGGCCAAATCACCAATATGCAGGTCGCTGTTGATAGAACCGGCAGATCCCACACGGATGATGGTCTTCACACCGTAGAAGTTGTAAAGCTCATAGGTATAGATACCGATAGAAGCCATTCCCATACCGTGACCCATCACGCTGACGCGCTTGCCTTTATAAGTTCCTGTGTAGCCTAACATGCCACGAACCTCGTTGAAGCAAATGGGATTGTCGAGAAACTTCTCAGCCATGAGTTTCACACGCAGCGGGTCGCCCGCCATGATAACAGTCTCGGCAATGTCACCGTACTGAGCCCCAATGTGGGGAGTAGGAGTATTTTTCATAAGCTTTATATTGAATTAGTTAACAACTGATGTTGCAAAGATAGCAAATTCTTTTATAATAAACAAGAAACTTAAAAAAAATATTACGATGACGAAGAAACAACGCTACGAGATAATCCTCAGCTACTTCCGCCAGGAGATGCCTGAGGCCGATACAGAACTGGAATTTGGCAGCATCTTCCAGCTGCTGGTGGCTGTGGTGCTGAGTGCACAATGCACGGACAAGCGCATCAATCAAGTGACGCCAGAACTGTTTCGCCAGTATCCTGACGCCAAGGCAATGGCACAGGCAGAAGTCGATGAAGTGGTGGAGTACATCAAGAGCGTTTCCTACCCCAACTCCAAAGCGGAACACTTGGTGAAGCTGGCACGCATGCTCGTGGAGCGCCACAACGGCGAGGTGCCTGCCGACATGAACCAGCTGCTGGACTTGCCTGGCGTAGGTCGCAAGACGGCCAATGTCATTCAATCGGTAGCCTTTGGCAAGTCAACAATGGCTGTCGATACGCACGTCTTCCGCGTGAGTCATCGCTTAGGACTGGTTTCTGCGAAGGCCGACAACCCACTGAAGGTGGAACGGGAACTGGTAAAAAATATACCCGTGGAGGATATTCCACGGGCACATCATTGGTTATTGCTTCACGGACGCTACGTCTGTACGGCACGCCGTCCTCATTGTGAACGCTGCGGGCTTAGCGCTGTTTGCCCTGCGGCCAGCCATTCTTCTTACCATGCTGCCAACCGTTCTGCCAGCCATGCTGCCAACCTTTCATCATCTGGCGATGGAAGCGGTTCTCAGCCTGCATAATCTCATAGACCTTCGAGGCTGACACGAGCTTGATCATCTTCTTGTGGTAGTCAACATCCAGCTGACGCAGCTCCAGATTCAGCTTGTCATACTCGATAATGGCCTGCTTGCATGCTTCATCGCCCACGGGCTTGTTCATACCAAACTTGCGCATCTTGTCGTAGATGACACGCTGCTTCTCACGCAACTCACAGAACACAGGATATACCTTATCGGCCTCCTTGGTCGTGAGCGAAGCCTCCTTAATAATATAGGCTTTCAGGTCTGCCTCGAACTTCTCTGGCGAGAAGCGCTTATCCTGAGCGTTCACCATCAATGTCATGATCAGCAACAGGCTGATAGTCACAATCCTTTTCATCTCGTTTAGTTTTCTTTTTTCGTTCATTACTCCTCTGCCAGCAACTGGTAGATATCCATATTGTCTAGCATGGCATAGTCTGCAGCCTCATCGATATACGATTCCGTGACGGCCACCTGTTGTTGGCTATCGTCAACTGTGTGGAAATGGAAGGAGAAGGCTGTGACGACCAAGGCTGCCACACAGGCAGCAGCATAAAACCAGTGGCGAATGGGCATAGACACCTTCTTGGCCACAGGCTTGCTCTCCACGGGTTGACGGTCGGGCAACTGAGCCATGATATTTGCCGTAAACTGGTCGAAATACCCTTCTGGTGTACGGAAGGGATTCTCCTGCCCTACTCTTTCCTTGAGGTACTTTTCTTCGTTAGTCATTGACATACTCCTTATTAATTTATTTATATGACGTTTCTAAATGTTGAAAGTTTAATCACGTAACTTAAAAAATTCTGAAATCTTTTTCACCGCGATATGATACGATGCTTTCAGTGCTCCTTCAGAGGTGTCGAGCAGCTTGCTGATGTCGCTGTATTTCATGTCGTCGAAGTAACGCAGATTGAACACCGTGCGCTGTACGTCGGGCAACTGTGCGATAGCTTCCTGCAGGAGTGCCTGCGTGTCGTCGCCATCGAAGTAACGGTCGGCCATCAGCGTCTGCGAGATGCTCTGACTCTGGTCGTCAGCACTCACCACCAGCTGGTTCTTCTGACGGCGCAGGAAGTCCAGACTCTCGTTAACGGCAATGCGATAGAGCCACGTGGAAATCTTTGCATCGTGGTGGAAGTCATCCAGATGCGACCACGCTTTCAGGAACACGTTCTGCATGACGTCGTTGGCATCCTCATGACTGAGCACCATACGGCGCACCTGCCAGTAGAGCTGTTCGCTATACTCGCGCACCAACCGTTCGAAGGCCCTACGCTGGGTCTTGGGGTCAGTCAGTTGTTGCATCAGCAACTGTTCGTCGTCTTTCGTCATAGCAGGTATGGTTTCAGATGCTGCAAGACTACCTTATCGTAACCATAGATATCGGGCCACGTCTGCAGGGCGCCGTTCTCGTCTGGCCACAAGGTAAAATATATAATATAAAGAGGTACGTGAGGCTTGACAGGTACGTAACCTATCAGCTTGTGATCGTCCTCGTCTTGATGGGTACGCAGATACTGGCGTCCACGATCGGTTTCAGCACGCAGTCCCATAGAGATACGGATGCGGTCGAGCAACCACTCGTCGGGCTGGTCGAGCACGTAGTTCGCCAACTCAAAGGGGCGCTCCACACGGACACAGCCGTGGGAAATGGAACGTGAGTCGCGCTTAAAGACTGAAGGCGACGACGTGTAATGCAAGAAGACGGAGAACTTGTTCTTGAAGCGGAATACGATGCGGCCCAGCGAGTTGTCGTCGCCACTCTTCTGTGCTACACGATATTTACCACTGAGCAGCATACTGCGCGTAACTTCGCCAATCTCCATCTGCTTATTGGTTACGCGCTCATAGATGCTGTAATTGTTGCGGGCAAAGTAGGCACTGTCGCCAACGTGACGCACCACATCCTTCTCCAAAATGCTTTGGGGAATAATCCATTGCGGATTGACTTCCATCCACTCCACCTCACTGGTCAACAGAGGGGTCTTTGTCTTCCAGGCACCACAGACAACACGCATGTGGAGCAGACTGTCGTCGCCATAGGCATAGAGATGGTAGGCAGGAAGATTGACGATAATATGCTTGCCCGTCTCTGGTATAGGATGGTGCAGACGCCAGCGCGTGCGCTCCATATTGCAAATGATGCGCTGTCGCTGTTCGTCGGTAGCAGCATCCTTCAGCATGTTCTTCAACCGGTGGTAGAACTTATTCTGTGGTTCAATAGTATTCAGATACTGGGCAATGCTGTCGTGCTGAATCTTGCTGAAGACAGAGAGATGATAGTCGGCAGGCACCTGTTCCATATCGACGTCGAAGAGACCACGATAGCGGACGATATTGCGGGAAGTCTCCGTCTTTTCTTCCTCATCCAGATGGTTGAAGATGCGCGAGGGATTGATAAAGCCGTAACGATAGCCATAGGCATAGCGCAAACAAGCTTTAGTGAGGTGATAGTCCAAACGGGCAGCAACATGATTGATGTCGCCGTTACCCTCCGTAAACTGCAACTGGCGCAGCAGCTGCATATCACGTTCAATGTCGTCAACAAAAAAAGCCTGTTCAGAGAAACCGATATCGCCCACTTGATGCAGATGGGCTAACAACGAGTCGGCACGGCAGTCAACGCCTGCCCTGTCAACCCACAACAGCTGGACATTGGGCTGTTCATAGTAGTCGCGCACCTGGCGGTCAGACGCTGTGACGGTACCTTCCTTCTGGGCTGTTTCACGTACTAACTGGGCTATTTGCTGGAAGTCAAAAACAAACGTAGGCGCCTTCATATCAGAAAACGCCTCCATTGTTATTTCCTTGTTCTTAAAATTATAATCCTTACTACAGCCCGTTAGAAGAAAGGCTGCGAAGGTGAGTAGTCCGATTAGCGAACAGAAACCTTTCTGACTACCTTTCCGATTTTTAAGATATAGCAACCTTTTGGTACATTTAGTTCAATCTTCTGAGCGGGGGTTTCTACCTTCACTGCCATTACACGGCGACCTGTCAGAGAAACAACTTCCAAGGTCTGTCCCTGTCCGCCTGTTACGGTAACGGTCTGGCCATTAACAGTAATCGTGATATCCTCGTCTACAAATTCCTCTATGCCTGGAGCCACAGGAATAGCTGCCACCAAAGAAGGCACAGCAAGCATCAGTGTGAGAGACATAGAAAATATAAGTAATGATTTTTTCATACGCAATAATCGATTATTTGGTGCAAAGATAAGAATTATCTCTGTTAAATCCAAATTTTTAGGTAAAAAAATCACTCTCAGACGTCAAAAACATCCATTTCGTTAGTCAGACGGCTGTTTTCGAACACTTCACGCGCCTCGTTGAGCAATATTTCCTCACGTTCATAGCGCGACGAATAGTGGCCTAACAGCAACTGTCCGACACCAGCCTGACGGGCTACCAATGCAGCCTGACGGGCTGTCGAATGATTGTATTTCTGAGCCATCAGCAGGTTGTCTTCACCGTAGGTACTCTCATGGTAGAGTGTATTCACGCCTTGCAGACATTCTGCGAGCGCAGGCATATAACGGGTATCACTCACATAGGCATAGCTACGGGGAGCATCAGCAGGCTCCACCAGTCGTTCGTGGGCAATCTCCTCCCCTTCTTCCGTAGTCCATCCGGCACCAGCCTTGATGTTATTGAACTGACTGACAGGAACACCATAGAAGTCTGCCACATCACGACGAATATGTGGCAATGACGGTTTTTCACGGAACAGATAGCCGCAGCAATGCACACGATGCTCCAAAGGTAGCGTTTCCACAGTCAATGAACGGTCATCGTAGATAACCTGCTGCTTGGTGGTATCTACAGGGATAAACTCCACCTCATAGTCTAAATCACGGCAGAAGAAGTCCATCTGTCGTTGCAGGATGTCAGCAAGTTCCGCAGGAGCATAAACCGTCAACTTAGCAGTACGTCCCAACAGACCGAAGGTGCTTAACATACCGATAAGCCCAAAACAGTGGTCTCCATGCAGATGGCTGATAAAGACCGCACTAATCTTGGTAAAACGCAGGCGTGAGCGACGTAACTGTATCTGCGTACCCTCGCCACAATCGACGAGGAATAGCTTGCCACGCACTTCCACCACCTGTGCCGAGGGGAAATGCTTCAGCGTTGGCAGGGCACTACCACAGCCTAATATGTGTACTCTGAACGGTTCCAACAGCTCGTTACATCTTAAAGTCGTCGTATGACGAGTCTTCCAACTTCACATCCTCGCCATAGGTTTCCTTGGGCTTCTGACGTTCGTATTCAAAGGTTTCTTCAGCATCTTTATACACCAATGAATCAGCGGTAAGTTTCAGAATATCATAGACGTTCAATTCCTCGACATCGTTACCGCCCTCACGGACAAGAACAATCTCCAGGCGTCCTTTGCTCAGTCGCCATGTACGGTAGATGATAGAACCTTGGTCAATGCTCTCTGCCACACCACCTTCCTTGATACTGATTCCCACCTCGTCACTGCCGTCAATAGGATTGGGCATTACCCAGTTACCCAACAGCGTGGTCTGGTTAATCACGGTATTTGCCACCGTCTTATTATCGTTAGGCAGTACAGCCATGCGGTCACCCACCTGCAGGCCACCGAACACCTGGTCGTTCTCCTTGGCAGCGGAAATGTCAAGCATCAGCGTATCACCCGTATCGGTAATCATCTGTAACATATTCATTGAGGTTGCCTCGCCACAGATACCATATAGCGTTGAGTCAACTTCTATTCCCAGTGAGTCGCCATTGTCAAAAGGCACTTTCTCTGATTTATTACCACAGCTGCCCATCGTCAGTATGCCAGCAGCAACCAATAGCACGATACCAATTTTCTTCATATCTCTTACTTTTTATTTCTTAATGCTTATCTTTCTCATTCTGTTTTGCTTCATTCCACAGGGCATCCATCTCTTCCAGCGTCATCTCTGTCAATGGACGACCAGCCTTGATACTATGCTGCTCAATATAGTTGAAACGACGTGTGAACTTCTGATTCGTCTTCTCCAAAGCATTGTCAGGATTTAGCTTATACAAACGAGCTGCATTGATGACAGAAAACAAGAAATCGCCCAGTTCTTCTTCAGAGTGCTCACGGTCTTCACGCTGTAGCTCATCCTCCAACTCCTGCAGCTCCTCACGAACCTTCACCCACACATCCTTACGGTCTTCCCAGTCGAAACCTACATGGCGTGCCTTGTCTTGGATGCGGTAGGCTTTGATGAGCGAAGGCAAAGAGGCAGGAACACCAGCCAATACGGTCTTATTTCCACCCTTCTCTTTCTGCTTGATTTGCTCCCAATTGTCGAGCACCTGTTCCACATTTTTGACCTTGGAAAATTCACGCTCTTCTTCGTTCTCTCCATAGGGCAAAGGACGAGGATGAGCGGCACCAATCTGTGAGGGATGATAGACATGAGGATGGCGAAATATCAGCTTGTCAACCAGATTGTTACAAACATCCGTTATATCAAATTGCGATTTCTCTTCACCTATCCTTGCATAGAATGCGATATGCAACAACACATCACCAAGTTCCTTGCAAATATCCTCTACGTCGTCCTTCATCAACGCATCGCAGAGCTCATAGGTTTCCTCTATCGTATTGGGGCGCAGGCTCTCGTTAGTCTGTTTACGATCCCACGGACATTTCTCTCGCAGTGCATCCAGCACGTCGAGCATGCGTCCAAACGCCTCCATTTTCTCCTCACGGGTATGTTTTTGTTCCATAATCTTTGCAAAGATACAATATATTTGGTAAAAAAGCAATTTTTTTCAAAAAAATCACCATCTGACAAGGTTTTTCATCGATTATTCCGTCACCTGGTACTTCGACTTACGTGCATGTTTGGCCTTTTGCGGAATACCTGTAGGACCTGCTACAGAGTGAACAGTCTTGACGCCTCGATAGCCATTCCAACGTTCATGAATGCGACGTACATAGTCAACGGTTTCAGAGCCACGCATATAACCATTGCGCACCACTGGATCGTTGTAATATTCTGCACGTTGCAAGCCAAGAACGAAAGGTTCCACGTCACGCCAACGGGATGCGTCACGACCATGCTTACGAGCCAGCGCCATAGCGTCACGGATATGATAGCCACCGCCATTGTAAGCCGCCAACACAAACTTGGTACGCTCAGAGCGATCACGAATATCAGAGAACGACTGTTCCAGTTCAGCCAGATATTTCACAGCAGCAGCGATATTCTTTTCAGGATTATAGATATCAGCACGCGCCAATCCCAGATGGTCTGCTGTAGAAGGCATAATCTGCATCAGACCACAAGCGCCCGCCCAAGAACGTGCCTGAGGATCGAAGGTTGACTCCTGGTAACACTGAGCGGCAAGCAGTCGCCAGTCCCAGCGAATCTGTGTGGCATAGCGCAAGAAATAGGCATCATAGTGAGAAATTACACCTCCGGCACGATTGAGCATGGGCGAAAAGACACGACGCTTGACACTGCGCGAAGACAACAGATATTCCTCTTGCTTCTTAACCTCAGCCATCAGCGACGGACGGTACCACTGCTGAAGTTCTTTCTGCAAGTCTTGCTTGTCGTTGCCTACAATCCAGCCAGCACCTTTCTTCGTGAGCGGGTAACAGATAAGATCAGCCTCACCATCTGCCAGTCGCTGACGCATCTCAGCAGTATCGTGACAGACCTCCATACGAAGACTGACGCCCAACTGATCGGCAAAGCGCTGACAAAGCAGATAATGGGTTCCCAAATGCTTTCCACGATAGTCGTAATAGGTCTCCGGACCTGTCAATGTGAGGGCTATCAGCTCACCATTCCGCCGGATATCCTCCAAGTCGAAGTCCTCGTTGGTGGGAATGGTATCTGTTATCTCACCCCACGGTGTGACAACAGGCTCTTGTCGTTTCTGACCACAGGCGGACAGAAGCAACAAAAGGGTGAAAAGTTGAATATATATGCTATTTCTGCTCAATTTCGTTCAATTTTGGGTGCAAAAGTAATCATTTTCTTGCAAATATCAACGAAAATATGTAATTTTGCACACTAAATTAGAGTTTATTAGGTATGTTAAGAATTGCAGTACAATCGAAGGGCCGTCTTTTTGACGACACCATGAATCTGCTGACAGAGGCAGACATCAAGATAAGTTCAGGACGCAGAACGTTGTTAGTACAGTCGGGCAACTTCCCATTGGAGGTGCTCTATCTGCGCGACGATGATATTCCACAGAGTGTGGCATCAGGTGTTGCCGACATCGGTGTTGTTGGCGAGAACGAGTTTATTGAGCGCAATGAGGATGCAGAGATTATCTCACGTCTGGGATTCTCAAAGTGTCGTTTGTCATTGGCCATTCCCAAGGATATAGACTATCGTGGCGTGAACTGGTTCAACGGCAAAAAAATTGCCACCAGCTACCCACACATCTTGAAGACGTTCCTCGACAAGGAGGGCATTAGTGCTGAGATTCACGTGATTACTGGTTCTGTAGAGATTAGCCCAGGTATCGGTTTGGCAGATGGTATCTTCGATATTGTCAGCAGTGGTTCGACACTGGTCAGCAACAACCTCCGTGAAGTAGAAGTTGTCATGCAGAGCGAGGCCCTGCTGATTGGCAACAAGAACCTCAGCAAGGAGAAGCGCGCAACCCTTGAAGAGATGCTGTTCCGTTTCAAGGCCGTCAAAGATGCTGAAGACAAGAAATATGTACGGATGAATGCTCCCAAGGCTCATCTGGAGGAGATAATAAGCGTACTGCCTGGTCTGAAGAGCCCTACCATCATTCCCCTGGCAGACGAAGACTGGTGCTCCGTACACACCGTACTCGACCAGAAGCGTTTCTGGGAAATCATCGGCAAACTGAAGGAACTGGGTGCTCAGGGCATTCTGGTAACCCCCATTGAAAAAATGATTCTATGATTATTTACAGAAATCCGAAGCGCACACAGTGGGGCGAGATTACGTCTCGTCCACGTCTGGACCTGGCACAGCTGAACGAGACAGTAAGCACCGTTCTTAACGACGTGCGCCAACGTGGCGATGAGGCCGTCAAGGAATATGAGCTGAAGTTCGACAAGGCTGCACTTACATCACTGGCTGTCAGTGAACAAGAGATGCAGGAAGCCGAACAGTTGGTAAGTGCCGAACTGAAAGCCGCCATAGAACTCGCTCACGAGAATATCTATAAGTTCCATGCAGCCCAGAAGTTTGAAGGTCAGAAAGTGGAGACACAGTCAGGCGTCAGCTGTTGGCAGAAAAGTGTCGCCATTGAGCGTGTAGGATTATATATTCCTGGTGGTACTGCCCCACTCTTCTCAACCGTGTTGATGCTTGCCACACCTGCCAAGATTGCTGGTTGCGGAGAGATTGTGCTTTGCACACCGCCGAACCTTGAGGGCAAGGTGAATCCTGCTATTCTGATGGCAGCTCGCATTGCTGGTGTCAGCAAGATTTTCAAAGCTGGTGGTGTACAGGCTATCGGGGCAATGGCTTACGGTACGGAATCGGTACCCAAGGTCTTCAAGATTTTCGGTCCTGGCAACCAATATGTAATGGCCGCCAAGCAACAGGTCAGCCTTGATGAGGTGGCTATTGACATGCCTGCTGGTCCCAGCGAAGTTTGTGTACTTGCCGACGATAGCGCTAACGCTGAGTTCGTTGCCGCTGACCTCTTATCGCAGGCTGAGCACGGCATAGACTCACAAGTGCTCTTCATCACCACCTCAGAACAGAAACTACAGGAAGTACAGCAAGAGGTAGAACGCCAGCTGGCCTTGCTGCCCCGTCAGGAGATAGCAAAGAAAGCGCTGGACAACAGCCGCCTCGTACTCGTCAATTCAGTTGACGAGATGATGGCGCTCTCTAACGCCTATGCTCCTGAACACCTGATTATCCAGACAGCAGACTACGAACAATTGGCTGAGCGGGTTGTTAATGCTGGCTCCGTATTCCTTGGGCAATATGCCTGTGAGAGTGCCGGCGACTATGCCAGCGGTACCAACCACACGCTGCCTACCCACGGCTATGCCACTGCTTACAACGGTGTGAACCTCGACTCATACTGCAGGAAGATTACTTTCCAGCACCTTACGGAAGACGGTATCCGCCACATAGGCCGTGCTGTAGAACTGATGGCAGAAGCCGAACAGCTCGATGCCCACAAGAACGCCATGACGGTGAGAATTAATTCCTTGAAGAAATGAAACCATTAGAACAGTTAGTCAGAAAGAACATCTGGAGTCTGGCTCCATATAGCAGTGCCCGTGACGAATACTCCGGCAAGGAGGCTCACGTGTTTCTCGATGCCAACGAGAATCCGTACAATGCACCCTACAACCGTTATCCAGACCCTCTACAACGTGAGGTAAAACAGCTATTGGAGCGCGTAAAAGGCGTACCTGCCGAGAACATTTTCTTAGGCAACGGTAGCGACGAGGCCATTGATCTTCCTTATCGCATCTTCTGTGAACCTGGACGCGACAACGTAGTGAGCATAGCACCCACCTACGGCATGTACCAGGTTTGTGCAGACATTAACAATATTGAATGCCGCCAAGTTCTGCTCGACGATGGTTTCACGCTGAATGCAGACAAACTGCTTAACGCCTGCGATGCCAACACCAAAATTATCTGGCTCTGTTCGCCCAACAATCCTACAGGTAACTCGCTGGATCGCGACGAGATGATGAAAGTCGTAGAAGGGTTTGAAGGTATCGTCATTGTCGACGAGGCATACATCGACTTTGCACATCAGATGTCCCTACGTCAGGAGTTGCCTACGCATCCCAACCTCATCATTCTGCAAACCATGTCGAAGGCATGGGGTTCAGCGGCCATTCGCTTGGGTATGGCCTTTGCTTCCAAGGAGATTATCGCCATATACAATAAGGTGAAGTATCCGTACAACGTCAACCAGCTCACACAGCAGCAGGCCATTGCTATGCTGAAAGATCCCTTTGAAGTGGATAAGACCGTCAAGATGCTGCTGCAGGAACGTAGCCGTCTGATGCAAGCCTTCCTTGAGCTACCCATCTGTGAACAGATTTTCCCCACAGATGCCAACTTCTTCCTGACACGAGTAACCGATGCTACGAAGATTTACAACTATCTGGTGGATAGAGGTATTATCGTGCGTAATCGCTCACGCATCCAGCTCTGCCAGAACTGCCTGCGTATCACTATCGGCACCCGTTCTGAAAATAACGAGTTGCTTAGTGCCTTGCGCCAATATTAACTTTCCCCTATGATACCACGCCAACATAGCCTCTACAGGGTGCCTGTCATCGTATTATTTCTGATATCGACACTGGGTGCATGGGGTGGTAACCGCATTTTCTCTTCACGAGTAAAATCGTTGACCAGCATTGTTAATGGCGACTGGCAAAACCGCCCGGTTATGACATTGAACAGCAGTGATGTACTGTCCATTGGCTTCGACGAGTTTTCGCATAACTATCACCGTCTCGTCTATCACCTCGACCATTGTGAGGCAGACTGGAGCGTGTCAGAAGACATCTTCGAGAGCGACTGGCTACACGGTTTCAACGATGAGCCTATCGCCAACTATCTAAACTCCATCAACACCACCGTTCTCTACACACACTATCAACTGACCATCCCCAACGACCGTTGCCAGCTGACTATGAGCGGCAACTACCGGCTGACTGTCTATGACGAGGATAATGCCAACGAGAAACTGCTGGAAGTAGAGTTCTATGTCGTTGAACCCGTAATGACAATTGGCATGGAGGCAACCACGAATACGGACATCGACCACAATGTAAGCCACCAGCAGTTGTCCATCAGTCTGCTGTATAACAACCTGCGCATCACCAACCGTGACGAGCAGCTCTATACGGTGGTGATGCAAAACTGGCAGGAAGATGCAGCAAGACACAACATTCAGCCCAACCATATCACACCACACGGTCTGCTATGGCAACACAATCGTCAGCTCATCTTTGATGGTGGCAATGAGTTTCATAAGTTTGAGGTGTTGGACGTCACGCATCCCACGATGGGCATTGACCGCATTCGATGGGACGGCACTAACTATCAAGTATTTCCCTTTGCAGCGACTGTCTGCCGCAACTACCTTACCGATGTCGATACTGACGGTGCCTTCTGCATCCGCAACAGCGACAACTTCGAGTCAGAGCACACCTGCGACTACGTCTGGGTAAACTACGAACTGCAAGCTCCCTATCAGGGCGAGCTATATATCAACGGGCAATGGACGACGGATGCCAACAAAGAGCATTACCTCATGCGCTATGATGGAGAGCGGAAGATTTACTACACAGCACTGCTACAAAAGCAAGGTTACTATAACTATCGTTTTGTAACAGCTGATGGAAAGCTGGCTCCTTCAGAGGGTAATTTCTATCAGACAGAAAACCGCTATCAAGTGCTAGTATATTATAAAGAGGTGGGAGGTCGCACGTGGCAACTGGTTGGCTACAAGTCGTTAGAACTGCGATAAGCCTTTGGCGTCATGCGATAACGATGATAAAACGACGTCACAAAGTAGTTGGGCGACGAGAAGTGTAGGGAATCAGCAATATCTTCCACTGAAGCATCCGTTGTAAGCAACATCAACGCTGCCTCCTGCAGGCGCAACTTACCAATCAGCTGTCGTGGATTATTATCAATATGCGAGGCCAGTAAGACAAACAACTCTCCTTTGTTCATTTCTGTCAGGTCTGCAAGCAACTGGAAACGGAAGTGTTCCGCACGATGATTTATCACGAAAGGAACTATTTTCAGCATTACCTCGTCAAAAGCCTGACTCTCAGAAGTATCATTATCTAACAAATTCTCTTCATCAGATACCTTTGATGGTGACAACTGCTCATCATGCAACTCCACACAACGGTCGGTAAATCCACGAAGACGACGCATCATGTCTTCCTCATCATTCAGGCAACGCATACGCATCTTCGTATTACGATTGAAGAAATAGAAGTTGCCAACTATCAAGCCTAACAACAAGAGTGCCATCAGGATATAAAGTCCTGTGGTGCGCCACCAAGGTTTATCCACGTGAACAATCCATGTAAAAGGGTCGTTCTGCCATGAGTCAGGCCACATCGACACTTGCATCTCAATGACGTAATCACCAGGTTTTACAGCAACCAACGGTAAGTGAAGCATACCATTTTTATCAACCAATCCTCCTGACTTACCAAAAGAAAGAACGCGCCAGTCTTCATAACCCGCCACACCCTTGATACGCACACGGTAATAGGTTTGGACAGGTCGCAGATAGTTCAGCCCTGAGAAAATCAGCATCAGTGAGTTCTGATTGTAATTGACATGGAACTCACGAGTACGAGAAGCACTACGTTCCAGAATTACCTTACCATCCAACTCGACACCTGGCTCTACATACACACCATTAACCATCAGCCTGACAAGCTTGGGATAGAGCATCATATCTCCCAAACGCTCACCTTGGAAATTGGCAGGATTGAATACCACTACGCGATCAACGGTTTCCATTACGATGGTGCCGTCAGCCATCTTAGCCGCACGTCCATTGAGGAAAGCATCGTTGGGAATATTATCCTGATTGATATAAGTCTCTACATGATAGACCTTGTCACCACGCACATAGAGACGGGCTACGCCATAGCTGGTCGATACCCATATATGATGCTGGTCATCCTCTATAATGGCATGTATCACCTCATTGATAAATCCGTCCTTGCGGGTAAAATGCTGAACGGGGTTACCTGGGCGCTGCAATGTTAGACCGACATAGCCACCCGTCCACGTCCAGCCACGACTATCGCGGAAAACACAGTTCGTCTTATAGGGCAGCGACTCGTCCTTTGTTCCTTGCTCATCGAGTACCTTCAGGTATGGTTCCGCCTCCGGTGACTGCGACAGATAAGAAACAAAGGGACTGGGATAAGCTTTGGCATAAAGCAGACCACGCGTAACGGTGCCCATCCACAGACCACCCTGACGATCGAACATCAGCGAGTTTACATCAGGCGACATGCTGCGGCCTTTCGAGAGTTTCACAGTCTCATAGTGCTTTACCTCACCCGTCTGATAGTAATAGACAAGATAGCCACGCTCAGAGGCTATATATATCTTGTCTTCTTTTGGGTAGAGGTCATTCATCTGGAACGGTGTCTCAAGAATCTGCGTCCATCGACGGTCACTGATATCATAGCACATCAGCACAGCCGACTCCTTGCCATTGCGAATCTGATAATACTGGTCGCCCACCAGGCAAAGTATCGACGACTGAGCATAGCGTTGTTTCTCTTCAACTGTGGTAAAAGCGCCATCATTATACAGATAGCGGGGATGTTTGTAATCATAAACGGCAACCGAGCCATCCGCATGGAACAACAACAGCAGACTGTCAGCATAGAGGTCGACATCCTGCAGGGTAGCTTTCACATGAAGCGTAAACTCCTTACCTTTCTTAGGATCGGAGAGCTGTTTACCTGAGCGGAACCACATGTTACACTCACCATCGCCATAGATGTCGTCAACGGGTTTATCGACACCCATCTCACGAAGTACCGCCTTCACGTCAGGCATGAAACGCTCCGTCAGCAAATCCACACAGACCAACTTACCAAGGTTCTTACCCCATAGGTGATGATATTTGTCAAAGAACATCTGATAACCACCCTTGTAGCCAGGCAGGTCTATAGCGTCCTGCTCAGAAGGGTCTATGTGCGTGAAATTGTCGCCATCAAAGAAGTTGACATGGCCGATGGTGAAGATGAGTACCCTACCCGTCTTTGTACAACGTACTATCTGCACGCTGTTATCTGCCAAACCATTAGAGGCGTCATAAGAATAAAATACCAAGTTATCATCATTTGCTATCGCGTTGACACTCATCAGCAGCATCAACAACATCATGCAAACGGTCTGGTAGAGATTCTTATGCATAAGGCCTTCATTGTTTTAGTGCTGGCAAAGATAAGAAGAAAAAAACAAATCTCCAAATATTTTGCTGAATTCTTACACTTTCGGCAGATGGAACTGGTTATTTTGGTCGAAGACCTCTTTGACTGTGTTCACTTCCAAGAACTTGGTGGCACCACCTGCACCGACATTTCCACTGAGATAGGCGATTTTGTCGTCCAAGGCCACATATCCCTTCTGGCGTAACATGCGTACTGCCGCCAAGAAGAGGCGTTCCGAATCAATATGGTCTTTCTGATAGACTGGAATGACACCATACGAGAGGTTCAACAGACGTTGCAACTTGTCCTTATAGCAGATGGCCAACACAGGATGAGGACCACGGAAAGCAGCCAGTGCACGGGCAGTGATACCTGTCGTAGAGTCAGTTATGATACCCTTGACGCCCAACTTCTCGGTAGCCTCAATGGCAGCATGCGCCATAAAGTCACGCACATCACAATCGGCCGACAAGGGTGCCACGAGCGTATGTTGCATACGGTCCAATTCTGCTTGTTCAGCAATAGCCGCCATCGTCTGTACAGCCTCCACAGGATACTTACCACTGGCCGTTTCACCAGAAAGCATCAATGCATCGGTACTGGAATAGACCGCATTGGCTATATCAGTCACCTCAGCACGTGTGGGTCGCGGATTATTAATCATCGTGTGCAACATCTGGGTAGCCACGATGACGGGTTTCTTTTTCTCAATACACTTACGAATAATTTTGCGTTGGATACCAGGAATACGTTCTATAGGTACCTCGATACCCAAATCGCCTCGGGCAATCATAATACCATACGAGGCATCAATAATCTCATCGATATTATCAACACCCTCCTGATTCTCTATCTTCGATATAATCTTGATATCGGAGTTGTATGCATCCAGAATGGCCTGCACAGCACGGACGTCAGCAGCAGAGCGCACAAAACTATGGGCAATGAAGTCGATGTCCTGATCAATGGCCAGCATAATATTCTTGCGATCCTTAGCTGTCAATGCAGGCAAGTCGATATGCCTACCTGGAACATTTACGCTCTTATGAGCTCCCAGTACACCATCATTCTGCACCTGTACAATAACAGCAGGACCATTGATGCCAATCACCAGCATATCCAAGGCACCATCATCAAAAAGTACATGGTCACCCTCTTGAATATCTGCCGCAAAGTTCTCATAAGAGAGATTGACGATATCATGCGTAGAGTCTATCTCTGGACGACCGAACAGCTTCACTACGTCGCCCGTCTTATACGCTATGGGTTCAGTGCAACCCGTTGTACGCACCTCCGGACCTTTGGTGTCAATCAGTATGCCGATATGTCGGCTTACCTCGCGCACGTTCCTTATTATATTCTTTATCCCCTCCTCCGATGCATGAGCCGTATTCATTCTAACCACATTCACACCAGCATTATAGAGTTGGCGGATGAAGTCCACATCACAGCGACGGTCACTGATCGAAGCAACAATCTTTGTTTGTTTCATAGTAACTTTCTCATTAATTTTCTGCAAAGTTACGAAAAAAATAAGATTTTTGAAAAAAAGTTTGCGGAAAATTTCCATATTCCGTTGAAAAACAGTAACTTTGCAGTCCGAAAATTAAACACATAAGTAAATACAGAGATGACAAAAGCAGAAATCATCAACAAAATCGCTGAGGATACTGGCCTTCCCAAGAAGGATGTTGCCGCTACAGTAGAAGCATTTATGGAAGAGATTCGTGACTGCATGGCCGTACGCAAGGAAAATGTTTATCTGCGTGGCTTTGGCACGTTCACTGTAAAGCACCGTGCAAAGAAAACCGCACGTAACATTTCGAAGAACACAACACTGGTTATCGACGCTCACGACATCCCCGCTTTCAAGCCTGCCAAGAGCTTCGTTGCAAAGATGCAATAATTTAACATTCAAATATTTAAATAATTTAGTATTATGCCAAACGGAAAGAAGAAGAAGGGCCACAAGATGGCTACTCACAAGCGTAAGAAGAGACTGCGCAAGAATCGTCATAAGAGCAAGTAAGCTCTGACGCAGCAAGAGAGAAAATGAAAGGAGTGTACCTGAGAACGTCAGTTCGACGGCGCGCTCCTTTCCTGTAACAAATACCAAACGACAAGAGAATGACAAGTGAAGTAATTATCGATGTTCAGCCGAAAGAGATATCTATCGCCCTGCTCGAAGACAAGAATCTGGTGGAATACCAGAGCGAGAAGCGAGAAGAGGAGAGCTACTCTGTAGGCAACATCTATCTGGGCAAGGTGCGCAAGCTCATGCCCGGACTCAACGCCTGCTTCATCGATGTAGGCTCTGAGCGCGATGCTTTCTTGCACTATCTTGACCTTGGCACTCAATACAGCTCTTACGAGAAATACCTTAAACAGGTACAAAGCGACAAGAAGAAACTTTATCCCATCCAGAAAGCTACGCGTCTGCCCGACCTTCCTAAAGAAGGCAGCATCACCATGCTGAAACAGGGTCAGGAGATACTGGTGCAGGTTGTGAAGGAGCCCATCAACACGAAGGGTCCGCGCCTCTCTTGTGACATCAGTTTTGCTGGACGCTACATGGTTTTAATTCCTTTCGGTGATAAAGTATCGGTTTCGTCAAAAATCAAGAAAAGCGAGGAGAGAGCACGTCTGAAGCAACTCGTCCAGAGCATCCGCCCCAAGAACTTCGGTGTTATTGTCCGTACGTCAGCCGAAGGCAAACGAGTGGCAGAGCTGGATAGCGAGTTGAAGACGTTGCTTAAACGCTGGGAAGACATGATTACGAAGGCTCAGAAAACCACAAAGACGCCCCAGCTATGCTTTGAGGAGACAGGTCGTGCCGTAGCTCTGCTACGCGATCTCTTTGATCCCACCTATGACGGCATCTACGTGAACGATGCTGACATCATGGAACAAGTAAAGGACTATGTCTCACTGATAGCTCCCGACAAGAAGGACATCGTGAAGCTTTATACAGGTACGGTGCCCATCTTCGACAATTTCAACGTCACTAAGCAGATTAAGTCCAGCTTTGGCAAGACGGTGAACTACAAACGAGGAGCTTATCTCATCATCCAGTCCACAGAGGCCATGCACGTGGTAGATGTCAACTCAGGCAACCGCACTCGCTCAGAAAACGGTCAGGAGCAAAACGCATTAGAGGTAAACCTCGGTGCTGCCGACGAGCTGGCACGCCAGCTACGACTCAGAGACATGGGCGGCATCATCGTGGTGGACTTTATCGACATGAATCTCGCTGAAGACCGACAGTTGCTCTATGAGCGCATGTGCAAGAACATGCAAAAAGACAGAGCGCGCCACAACATCCTACCACTTTCAAAGTTCGGACTAATGCAAATCACACGTCAGCGTGTTCGTCCGGCTATGGATGTCAATGTAGAGGAAACCTGTCCTACTTGCTTTGGCAAAGGAAAAATCAAATCGTCCATCCTGTTTACGGATCAGTTAGAGAGCAAGATTGACCGCCTGGTCAACAAGATTGGAATTAAGAAATTCAGTCTGCACGTACACCCCTACGTTGCCGCCTACATTAATCAAGGCATCTGGTCGCTCAAGCGCCAATGGCAGATGAAATATGGTCTGGGCATACGTATCGTACCCTCACAGAAACTGGCATTCCTACAGTATGAGTTCTACGATACGGAACGCCAGTTCATCGACATGCAGGAAGACATCGAGACTAATTCGTAGGGCATTCCACCCTACCCGACAACAGAAAAAAATCTCCGAATCACTTGTTGGTTCGGAGATTTCTTTTTATCTTTGCAGAAGAATCAAAGACAAAATATCTATGACAACGCTGAAGATACTCTTCTGGATATGCCTGGTCATCTGCATTTACACCTACGTCGGCTACGGTGTATTGCTATATTTGCTGGTATTGCTGAAACGTATGGTGAAAGGCAAACCCAAACAGATAGAGTTGCCAGAAGACAGTCAATTGCCAGACGTAGCCTTCATGGTATGTGCCTACAATGAGCAGGATGTCGTAGAGATGAAGATGCAGAATATCCACGAGTTGGATTACCCCAAGGACAAGCTCCATGTGGTATGGGTCACCGATGGTTCGTCGGACAACACCAACGAATATCTGAAAGCATACCCAGAGGTAGAAGTTATCTATTCTCCTGAGCGTCGTGGAAAGACGGCTGCGCTGAACCACGGTCTGTCGATGGTGACGAGTGACATTACGGTGATGACAGATGCAAACACAATGGTCAACCGTGAGGCTATCCGTGAAATTGTCCGTTGCATGCAAGACCCGAAGGTTGCCTGTGTAGCTGGGGAGAAACGCGTCATGTCGCGTCATGAAGGAGAGATAGCTGCAGAGGGTGAAGGACTCTATTGGAAATACGAGAGTGCTCTGAAACGCCTGGATAGCGAACTGTATTCCGCCATGGGAGCTGCTGGAGAACTGAACGCCATCCGCACACATCTCTATGAGAGAATGCCAGAAACAGCCTTACTCGACGACTTCGTTATGTCAATGAGAATGGTTGAACAAGGATACAAAATAGTTTATACTTCAGAGGCTTATGCTATGGAGTACGGTTCTGCAAACCTAGAGGAAGAGTCGAAACGCAAGCGTCGCATTGCTGCAGGAGGACTACAGAGTTCCTGGTGGTTGCGCAGTATGATGAATCCGTTTAAGAACTTCATGGTGGCTTTCCAGTTTGTGTCTCACCGTGTGCTTAGATGGAGCATTACCCCTATTGCCTTAATGGCCCTCATTCCACTGAACGTAGCATTGGTCATGATGAAAGCCGGAACGGTTTACACTATCATCTGGATACTGCAGATACTGTTCTACCTGACTGCATTCAGTGGTTATCTGCTGGAGCAGCACGGCCATAAGAACAAGCTACTCTATGTGCCCTATTATTTCCTATTTATGAACATCAATGTCTTCCGTGGTATGCACTATTTAAAGACCCATCAGGGAGGTGGAACATGGGAGAAAGCAAAAAGAGGATAAAAATTTTGTAAAAAATGATGGCTATTTGAAGTTTTTGTAGTACCTTTGCAAGGAATAAGACGAATTCGCAAAAGATGAACCAGGATGAAAGAGAGATGTTTCTGCAAAAGATAGCAGAAGCCAACGCAAAATTGCAGACGACTCAGCAAGAGTTAGAGACTGCACAAAAAAGACTCAACGAATACGAAGAGAAGGCTCAGAAAGCGGAACAGGCAAGCCGTATGAAGTCCCTCTTCCTGGCTAACATGAGCCATGAGATTCGCACGCCCCTCAATGCTATTGAAGGTTTTGCTCGCGTAATGGCAGAGACAGACTCTGCTGAAGAACGCATGAAGTACATGGAAATTGTTGAGAGTAACAATGGCCGTGTGCTGGCACTCATTAACGAGATTCTCGACCTGTCCCGTGTGGAGGCTGGCGAGATTACGATTAACAAGAGCATGACTGACCTTAGCGAGCTCTGCAAGAACATCCAGCTCATCTTTAAGTTCCGTTGCCCGGAAACAGTACGTCTGTCATGGTCGAATCCAACCATGAACGTAACACTCAATACCGACTCCAATCGTCTTACACAGATTTTCTCTAACCTGATTAGCAATGCGTTGAAGCACACCTCACAAGGTAGTATCACCTATGGTTATCGTCTGATTAACGATGGTCAGGAGGTAGAGTTCTTTGTAACCGACACTGGAACGGGTATCGCCGAAGAAGACCTGAAGCATATCTTCACCACTTATATGTCGCGTGATGCAGAAAACCAGAACGGCTACGGCTTAGGACTGGCACTTTGCAAGATTATCATCGAAAAGATGGGTGGAAGCATTAACGTTACCTCTAAGGTAGGACAAGGCTCAACCTTTACCTTCATATTACCCTTTGAGGGAACGATTGGCGGTATGCGCAAGAATAGCCGCACGACCACCAACTCGCGCACCATCCGTGTCAGCACGAAGACCGACGTCAAGAACGCTCCGCTGATTCTGGTAGCTGAAGATGAGGACAGCAACTACGAACTGGTAAAGATTGTGCTTTCTAAGCGTTATCGTCTGGTACGTGCCGTCAACGGTATTGAGGCTGTCACCTTCTGCGAAGATGACCGTCCCGATATGATTCTGATGGATATCCGCATGCCAGATATGAATGGTTTGGATGCAACCCGCATCATCAAGGAGGTCAACCACGACATCCCCATCGTTGCCCTTAGCGCCTATGCCTTCGACGAGAACATCCGCGAGGCCAAGGCTGCCGGCTGTGATGAGTTTATGGCTAAGCCGTTCCGCGTAGAAGACCTGCTGGATGTCGTCAAGAAATATGTAAAGGATTAACCAACCCTCACACATCACATTATGGGAAAATTAGCTGTATACAAATATGCTGCCGCCATGTTTCTGGTTATCCAGATTGTGGTGAGCCTCTTCACACTTGTCGGACTCTTCGGTGGTAACGTGACGCCTGTAGGCAATACGGCGCGAGCCATGTGTGTTTATGTCCTGCCTGTGCTCATCATAGCTAACGCTTTACTTACTATCTATTGGCTCATCCGTCGCAGATGGTTACTGGCACTTATTCCAGTTCTTACTATTGCTTGCTGTATTCCTTACATCGGCACCTATTATCAGTTTAACTTGGACGACCCACAACAGAACACCCAGAGCGGTTTGAAGATTGCCTCCTACAATGTGGCTATGTTCGGACGTGAAACCTCGGGCTTCATGGCTCAGGACATCCTTGCCGAGATGCGTCGCCAGAAAGTTGACGTGCTCTGTCTGCAGGAGTACAACGAAGTGAGCGGTGACAAGAAGAATTCTGAGAGTTACAAAGAGTATTTCCCTTATATGCAGGTAGGTCGCGACGATATGGTTATCTTCAGTCGTTACCCCATCACCGCCAATAAGACCATCCTCTTTGAAGAGACGAATAACAGCGCCATGTGGGTCGATATCGACGTTAAAGGCAGCGAGTTCCGCGTTTTCAATATTCACCTGGAGACTACGGGTATCAACCGCACACTCCACAAGGCTGGAAAGTTGATGGCTCAAGGTGGACAGGTGGACAACAACCGTCTGATTAATGCCATTGTGGGTAATTACATGATGGGTATGATGTTCCGCTCTGGACAGGCTATCACCGTTGCCAACGAAAAACGCGAATCTGACAAGCCCGTCATCCTCTGCGGTGACTTTAACGACGTCCCCTACTCCTTTGTATATAATACGGTAAAAGGCGACATGGTTGACGGTTTTAAGGAGTGTGGTGCCGGTTGGATGTATACCTATCGCGGCATGAAGAACAAGCCCGTACGCATCGACTATATTTTCCACGACGAAAGCATCAAGGGTATCTCATACTACAAGACGGACCTGACCTATTCAGACCACTTCCCCGTATTCATGAAGATTGCCTTATAAAGACATTTATCATACAACAAGAAACCCTCGCAATTGCGAGGGTTCTTTGTTATATCAGACAATCTTGAAATACACTCGGCAAATCAGACTATCTTAAAGCGCACTCTGAACGAATGTTCGTGCTCATCCCAGTTGGTTCCTAACATCTCAAAGCGACCTATCTGCGCAGTGGAGCGAACATGTTTTCCAATACAAGGACAAACATCATAGTCGCCAATACGTACCAGTCGGATGCTATCACTGACATCGCTGGGCAGTCGGTCGGCATGCACTCCTTCTGGCAACTCACTCAGAGGCACCACCTCGAAGGTAACGGGCAAGTCTTCTTCTATCAACCGCTGCATCTCACGCTCAATTTCTTTCTCTTCCTGACGCGTGGGTTTGTGGTCAATGTGGAAGCTCATCTTGCTCTTCTTGCGCTCAATATGTGCATTATACGAACGTTCACAACCAAACAGGCGAATCATCACCTGGTTAAGCAGATGCTCCGCAGTATGTGCTGGCGGGAACTCTTCTTTGTTGTGATCGTTGAATTGATAGTCTTCCATCTCACTTCTTACACTTCACCTTCCACACCCTACCGCTACGAGCGCCGACATTCATACGCACCGCGCCGTCTGGACGCAGCATCATAGACAGCTTCTCTTTGCTTAAGAGATCCGTAGCCATTGCCGTACACTCTTTTATCTTCAGATAGTCAAAGGCATGAGCAGGCAGATTGACGTCAACGTCCACATCCTGGTCGTCGAAATTGGCAACCACCAGCAAGAGGTCGTTGTCAGCCTTGCGCAGGAAGGCATACTGACGCTGTAAGTGACCGTTCACATACATGAGGTCAAAGAAAGCACCATCGCTGACAGCTTTCTCCTTACGGGCAATGAGCATGGTCTTCTTATGGATGTCGAAGAGTTGCTGCTCGTCGGCAGTCAGCTTCTTCTGGGCAGCACGACAAAGGGTATCTACACTCCAATAGTCGAAGATGGTGGTGCGCCCGTCGTTACCACTGAAGCCCTCACAATCCATGCCGCGTTCTCCATATTCCTCGCCGGCATACAGCATAAACGGATTCTGCTGCATCAATACAGAGGCTATCATGGCAGGAACACCCTTGCGTCCGTCAGCAGCAAAGAAGTCGCTGGCAATACGCTGTTCGTCGTGGTTCTCCAGGAAATAGAGCATGTGTTCCCGGATATCGTCGGTCTGTTGCCAGGCATTGCTGATGGCTGACGTCGGTGCATGATGACAGATAACGCTACGCATCGTGTCATACATACCCACCTTGTCGTACAACCAGTCGAAACCATTTAGCAGGTAGCGACGATAGTCGTAGGGATTATACACCTCGCCAATGAACTTGATGTCGGGGAAGTCCTCACGAACGGTCTTCGTGGCAAAGCGCCAGAACTCGGCAGGTACCATCTCAGCCATATCGCAACGGAAGGCATCCACTCCTTTGGAAGCCCAGAAGAGCAGGATTTCCGTCATCTTGTACCACGTGTCGGGAATGGGGTCGAAGTAACCGATGCGCCCGGCATAGTAGTCAACGCCGTAGTTCAGCTTGACAGTCTCATACCAGTCGGTCTTCGACGGTGCATTATCGAAATGATCATTACCCGTAGCCTTGGCAGGATCCTCGATATAAGCCTCCTTCTCCCCCTGATAGAGGTCGAAAAACGGTGTAAAGCGCTCGCCCGGGCAATAGTAGAAGTTGTTCTGCGGATTGAAGCCCTGTTGAGGGTCGTCATCAGCACCAAGATCCACCACCCCCTGAGGCTTGCAGACTGAGTGATACTGGCGAGCCACATGGTTGGGCACGAAGTCGATGACCATCTTCAGACCAGCAGCATGGGTACGCTCCACGAGTTGCTCAAACTCCTGCATACGTTCATTGACATTGACAGCCAAGTCGGGGTCAACATCATAGTAGTCGGTAATAGCATAGGGCGATCCAGCCTTACCCTTCACCACAGCAGGATGCTGGCGGGGAATACCATACTTACTATAATCGGTCTGCGTCGCATGACGGATAATACCCGTATACCACACATGACTGACACCCATAGCAGCAATATCCTTCAGCACCTTGGGTGTGAAGTCTGCCAACTTGCCACAACCGTTTTCGGCAATCGTGCCGTCAACCTTGCGGGTAACGTTGCGATTGCCGAAAAGGCGGGTAAATATTTGATAAATAATGACTTTATCCACGTTCAAAGTTTTGTTTATTAGTTATTGGTATTGTATAATGGTTATTGCTCGATTCCGTGTGCAGTCACTTCACTGTTAATCTTGGCAATCATACCGCGAAGGGCCTTGCCAGGACCACACTCTGTGAAGTCAGTAGCACCGTCAGCAATCATGTTCTGCACAATCTGAGTCCAGCGAACACTGCTGGTCAGCTGAGCAATCAGGTTCTGCTTAATCTCAGCAGGATCAGTATGAGGCAGTGCATCAACGTTCTGGTAAACGGGGCACTTCGGAGCCTTGAATTCTGTCTTCTCAATGGCGGCCTGCAACTCGTCCTTGGCAGACTGCATCAGTGGAGAGTGGAAAGCACCACCTACCTTCAGGGGCAGAGCGCGCTTAGCACCAGCGGCCTTCAGCTGCTCGCAAGCCTCGTTGATGGCATCAATATCGCCAGAGATAACCAGCTGGCCAGGGTTGTTAAAGTTGGCAGCAACGCAGATACCCTTGCCCATCTTGCTGACCTCATCGCAAACCTCCAAGACCTTCTCGTCGGGAAGACCGATGATAGCAGCCATTGTCGAGGGCTGAGCCTCACAAGCCTTCTGCATAGCCATAGCACGGGCATATACCAGTTTCAGGCCATCCTCAAACGACAGCGCACCAGCAGCAACCAGTGCAGAAAACTCACCCAGTGAGTGACCGGCAACCATCTTCGGGTCGAAGGCATCGCCCAAACAAATGGCAGTAATCACGCTGTGCAGGAATACGGCAGGCTGTGTTACCTTCGTCTGCTTCAGGTCTTCGTCAGTACCTTCAAACATAATGTCAGTAATGCGATAACCCAGAATTTCGTTAGCCTTCTCAAACAATTCTTTTGCAGTCTCGTTGTTGTCATACAGGTCCTTACCCATACCAACAAACTGTGCCCCCTGACCGGGGAAAACAAATGCTTTCATCTTTCTTTTAATATATTAAATATGTACGTTTTCAAAACCGTCTGCAAAGGTACTCATTTTTTTCAAAAAAACCAAGATATCTTTTGGATATTTCAGAAAAACATAGTACCTTTGCACACGCAAAACGCGAAAGAGAGTTCGATTTCAATTGACTCTCCTCACGCTCGACAAAATGAGAGCACGCTCTCTTTTGTTCTCACATATTCGGAGAGTTGGCAGAGTGATCGATCGCGCTGGACTCGAAATCCGGTATACCCTTTTCGGGTATCGGGGGTTTGAATCCCTCACTCTCCGCAAGAACAAGCAAAAGGGAATCGAATGGTTCCCTTTCATTCTAGACTTAACAAGATGAAGATGATAAAAGAAGAAAACATAGCGTATCGCCACATTTTACCACTCCAAATACGTTTCAACGACGTTGACAAGTTCGGACATGTCAACAATACCGTATATTTCCAATTCTACGACACGGCAAAGACAGACTATATCGCCTCCGTCTGCAAGGGTGTCGACTGGGAACGTCTGGCCATTGTCGTAGTCAAAATTGAAGCAGAATTCCTTGCACAAATCAAGGGCGACAGCCATATAGCAGGCCGCACACGCGTCACCAAGATTGGCAACAAGAGCTTCCACCTGGAGCAGGACGTCATTGATATTGACACACAGGAAGTAAAGAGCCGATGCCTCTCCATCATGGTGCTATTCGATTTGGAACATCAGCAGACCATTCCCCTCCCTGACGAATGGCGCCAAGCTATCAGTATCTATGAAGGATTCTAATTAAAAATTAGCAAGAAAACAAGGTTCACCGTCACACCTAACGCACATTATTTCAGTACGTTAGGTGTGACACTTGTTTTTAGCCCTATCGTATCATAGTGCCTGGAGTAATTTTTCTTTACACCATATCAAAAATAATGTTAAATTAGGTTGGTTTTCTGCCTTTTTTTTTACAAACAATCCCCTATTACCCTGCCTCCTTCTCAAGTAAGCCTAATACGTAACCTACTTAGCTGTAGTTAGTTACGTATTAGCCTATCTCACTTCCTGTACCAGCCTTCCTTCTTTTCCTTATCAACTATTTTCGCTATGTGCGACGGCCGTCGCACATATATTTGATAGTTGTCGCAGATATCTGCGACAACCGTCGCAAAATAAAAGAATATTATGACGTATTTCCAATTCACACAAAAGGAAAAGGAGAAAAAGTTGGAAGTTACAAAAAAAGTTTCTACCTTTGCAACGCAGAAATAAAGAAGACAATGAAGAAGATAATCATTATGATAGTAGCTGGCATACTGTTAGCTGCATGCCAAGAGTCGCTGGAAGAGCGTTGTGCACGTGAGGCCAAGGAGTACACACAGAAGAATTGTCCGCGCCATATAGACACGGAGATAGTGTTGGACAGCATGACGTTCGACAAGGATAGTCATACCATCGGCTACTATTATACTTTGCAAGGCTCGTTGGACAATCCGCTGAGGGTGGACAGCGCTCAATTTAGTGAGGCATTACTCCTGGAAGTGAAGAATTCAACGAACCTGAAGCTGTACAAGGATGCTGGCTACTCGTTCCGATACACCTACCACTCAGAAAAAGATAGCGGAACGAAGCTCTTTGAAGCTACGTTCCGCGAAAATGATTATCGGTGATTGTCGTTGACGGAATCAACGACGATACTGATGATTATTCCTCGATGCCCTCGGGCTTCATGTTGGTGTACACGGTCTGTACATCGTCGAAGTCCTCGAGTTTCTCAATCATCTTGTCGATGGTCTCACGCTCCTCGGGAGTAACGTCCTTGAGGTCGTTAGGAATGCGGGTGAACTCAGCACCCGTTACCTCGAAACCGTTCTCCTCCAGGTGCTTCTGGATGGCACCGAATGAAGAGGGATCGCCATAGATGGTGATGCTGTTCTCCTCTTCGTCCTCGTCGTACTCATCCTCTACGCCGTAGTCGATGAGGTCGAGAATCATCTCGTCCATATCCAGCCCGTCTTTCTTCTTGAAGGTGAACACGCACTTGTGGTCGAACAGGAACGACAGAGAACCCTGAGTACCCAGGTTACCATTGAACTTGTTGAATACTGAGCGGACGTCACCCACGGTACGGGTGGTGTTGTCGGTCAGGGTGTCAACGAAGATGGCTACTCCGTGAGGGCCATATCCCTCGTAGGTTACCTCCTTATAGTCGCTCTGGTCTTTACCCATAGCGTTCTTGATGGCACGTTCGATATTGTCCTTCGGCATGTTCTCGCGCTTAGCGTTGGCAATGATAGCACGCAGTGCAGGGTTCATGTCGGGCTCTGGACCGCCAGCCTTCACAGCGATAGCGATCTGCTTGCCAATCTTGGTGAATGTCTTGGCCATGTGGCCCCATCTCTTCAATTTCGCAGCTTTGCGATATTCAAATGCTCTTCCCATTGTTTTATTATTTTTATTTTCGTTATTTCGTTATGACGTTATTACGGTATTACGAGATTTCGTTATTACGAGACCTTAGCGCAACTCGGCATTGAGTTGCTTCTTCAGGTTCTGAATCAGTTTGCTCATAATTGCTTCAATCTGCTTGTCACCCATCGTCTTCTCAGCATCCTGGAGGATGAAGTTGACAGCATACGACTTCTTGCCAGCAGGCAGGTTCTTGCCCTCATAAACGTCGAAGAGCTCGACCTTCTTCAGGAACTTCTTCTCAGTCTGACGGGCAATCTGCTCAATCTGGGCGAACTCAACATTCTTGTCGATGAGCAGGGCGAGGTCGCGGCTAACAGCAGGATACTTGGCAATCTCTGTGTAGAGCACCTTCTGCTTGCGAACAACCTTCATCAGTGCTGTCCAGTTGAGCTCAGCATAGTAAACGGTAGTGTCGATGTCGAACTGCTTCTGCAGCTTCTTAGTCAGCACACCCATCTCAATAAGCTTCTTGCCACCACGGTTCTCGATGGTGAGACCAGCAGAGAAGATGGCGTTGTCAGACTTCTTGCGAACCAGCATGCCAGGCTGTACACCGATGCGTGCCAGAATGTTCTGCACATAGGCATCGAGCTCAGCATACGAGGTATCCTCGTTGGCGTGGGCCCAAGAGCCCTCGACACGCTTACCTGTCAGCCACAGCGCCATGTGGTTCTGCTCCTTATAGGCCTGCATGGGGTCGTCCTGATTCTCTTTCTCAGGGTCGAAGCTATAGACGTTGCCGAACTCGAAGAAGCGGCAGTTGCCGTTCTTACGCTTGGCATTGTGTTCGATACTCTCCAGACCGCCATACAGCAGGGTGCCACGCATCACGTTGAGGTCGCTAGACAGCGGATTCATAATCTTTACCAGCTGAGCCTGCTGCTCTTCAGCATAGTAGGCGGCCTTGGTCAGCGAGTTGTTCAGAATCTCGTTGAAGCCAGCGCCCACCAGCTGTTCGCTAACGAGGTTAGCCAGCTTGTGCTTCTGGTCTTCGTCGCCCTTGATGACGAGACTTGACTTCAGCTGAGTAGGAATCTCTACATTGTTATATCCATAGATGCGCAGGATGTCCTCCACCACGTCGCAAGGACGCTGTACGTCCACACGGTAGGCTGGAATCTCGAGTTTCAGTGCCTCAGCGCTCTCGCTGAGCACTTTCATCTCCAGGCTCTCGCAGATGCTCTTGATGGTCTCTACGGGAATCTCCTTACCGATGAGTGAGTGTACGTAGTCGAAGTTGAGGTCGACAACGGCATTCTCCATCTTCTCGGGATAGACGTCCTTGATCTCCATAGACACCTTACCGCCAGCCAACTCCTTACAGAGCTGAGCAGCATATTTCAGGGCGTCGATGGTGCCATTGGGATCTACGCCACGTTCGAAACGGAACGATGCATCGGTGCTGAGTCCGTGGCGACGAGCTGACTTACGAATCCATGTGGGATGGAAATAAGCGCTCTCAAGAACCACATTCTTGGTGGTCTCGTAGGTACCACTACCCTTTCCACCGAAGACACCAGCGATACACATGGGCTCCTCGGCATTGCAGATAGCCAGGTCGCGGTCGCTCAACTTGTGCTCCTCGCCATCGAGTGTCTGGAAGGGTGTGCCCTCGGGCATCGTCTTAACGACAATCTTGTGACCCTTCACCATGTCAGCATCGAAGCAGTGCAAGGGCTGACCCAGTGCCATCATCACGTAGTTGGTGATGTCGACAATATTGTTGATAGGACGCAGACCGATTACGCTGAGCTTGTTCTTCAGCCACTCGGGGCTCTCCTTGACCTCACAGCCAGTAACGCTGACACAGGCATAGCGCTTGCAGGCCTCTGTGTTC
Organism: uncultured Prevotellaceae bacterium; assembly: GCA_900316265.1. GTDB lineage: Bacteria > Bacteroidota > Bacteroidia > Bacteroidales > Bacteroidaceae > Prevotella. The sequence goes on from ONCH01000018.1 coordinate 51,676, forward strand.
TCGATAACAACATCGATGGGGAGACTGTTGTTGTCAACGACAAAATCGCTGACAACGGGTTTGTGGGTAGCGGTCTTGTAGCCATTCTGCTTCAGCCAGGCATACAGGTCTCGAGCTACACCCCAGTGAGAAAGGGCATCGGCACGGTTGGCGGTGATATCCACCTCGATGAGCCAATCACTCTCCAGATGATAGTATTCTGCGGCGGGGGTACCGACAACTGCATCTTCAGGGAGTACAATGATGCCAGCATGGTCGGTACCGATGCCAATCTCGTCCTCGGCACAAATCATACCCATTGACTCTACGCCACGCAGCTTCGACTTCTTGATGACAAACTCTTTGTCACCATCGTAGAGCACGCAACCCAGGTCGGCCACAATGACCTTTTGGCCTGCTGCTACGTTGGGAGCACCACAGACAATCTGCTGGGGCTCGCCCTTACCTAAATCTACTGTTGTTACGTGCAGGTGGTCTGAGTCTGGGTGCATCTCGCACGTCAGCACTTTACCTACGTAAAGTCCCTTCAGACCGCCCTTAATACTTTGTACTTCTTCGAGTGCGTCAACCTCCAGACCTGTCGATGTCAAAGCATCGCACACCTCCTGTGGTGTCAGGTCGAAATCAACGTATTCTTTCAACCATTTATAAGATATATTCATTGCAATGAAATTATAATTTCCGAAAAACGGTGCAAAGGTACAAAAAATCGGGCAAAGCACAAAGCATTTGCCCGATTTTCTTTTGTATCAATCGTTGTATAACTACTTGTTCTAATGCTTACATAGCAGAAGCGGTAAAGAGCCACTGATAGATGCATGAGCAGACACCGAAAAGGACGATACCTGCAGTGCAAACTGTCAAAGCAAGCTTGGTATTAACATCACTCTTGAACGTTGGCAGTGGTGTATCAGTCTGCTTGATGTACATAGCCTTGACGATGAGCAGATAGTAGTACAAACTCACAACCGTGTTGACCAAGGCGATAAATACCACGAAGTAAGCCCAGAAGGAGCCTTGCTCGGCAGCAGCCATGAACACGAAGAACTTAGAGAACATACCTGCAAACGGAGGAATACCAGCCAGCGAGAACAGCGCCAGCGTCATAAGAAACGCCAGCTTGGGGTTGGTCTGATACAAACCATCGTAAGCACTCATCTTGGTAGCGCCACCATTATTCTGCTCTACAGCTGAGATAACGGTGAAAACAGCCATATTGGCAACGACATACACGAAAATGTAATACATCAACGAAGCCATGCCTGCCTGTGAAGCACCAACAACAGCCAACATGATGTAACCAGCCTGTGAGATAGAGCTGAAGGCCATGAAGCGCTTGAGCTCGCTCTGACGGATAGCAAATAAGTTAGCGATAGTGATAGAGAGCACGATAAGCACATAGAGCATGTACTCCCAATACTCAACCAGCGGAGCAAAAGCCTTGCAAAGGATAACCATTGCTGCAAAAGCTGCAGCACCCTTTGAGCAGACACTCAGGTAACCGGTGATAGGTGTAGGAGCGCCCTCATAGGTGTCGGCCGTCCAGAAATGGAAAGGCACGAGCGACAGTTTGAATGCCAGACCGCTGAAGAAGAACACCAGACCCATGATTGTCAGTGGTGTAGCCCCCTCATAGAGCGGGTTGCAGCCCATGATAGCCTCAGCAACATCACCGAAATAGAGCGTACCTGAAGCAGCGTAGACAAATGAAATGCCATATAGCATGACACCACTTGAGAAAGTTGCCACGAGGATATACTTGGCAGCAGCCTCAGCGCTCTTTTTCTTATACTTGTCGAAAGCCACTAAGCAGGCCATAGGTACTGAAGCAGTCTCCAGTCCAAGGAAGAACAGCAGGAACGAGCCGCTGGACATCATGACATACATACCAAGCAGTGTAGAGAGTATCAGCAGATAGAACTCTCCAGCATATTTTGATGCCTCATTTTTCAACCAGGGCTGAGCCATGATAACCACGATAAGCGCACCAATTGTGAGGATAATCTTCATCACGTTGGCAGCCTGTGAAGCCACATACATGCCACCGAATGCCTCAGCGGGTTCAGCGAGCAAGGCAATACGTACAGGTAATACTATCAACAATGCAGCAGTGACAGAGAACAACACATCGAGTTTCTTTTCGCTGCGATGCATGATGAAGTCTACCACAAAGACTGCTAACAAAGTGAGCACGAGGTAAAACTCGGGAATCATATTTAGGAATTGTCCGTAATTCATATCTTTCGTCCTCCTATATTAGATGATATTTTCGAGAATTGGTCCTACGGCGTCAGAGATGACATTGCTTGCCCAGAGTGGGAACAGGCCGAGGCCAGCGACACATGCGATAAGGCAGATAACAGCGACGCGCTCGTCCCATGTAGCATCAGTGAGCTCCAGATAATGTTTGTTCTTCACCTCACCATACAGAATCTTGCCAACAACACGAAGGATGTAGACTGCCGTGACGACAATCGACGTACAAGCGATGATGGTAGCCACACGATGGAAGGTATCGGCATTCTCAAACGAACCAACGAAGATGGTCATCTCGGCAATGAAGCCTGAGAAGCCCGGCAGACCGAGGTTAGCCAAACCCGCAATGACGTAACCCACAGCAAGGAAAGGCATAATCTTCATCAAGCCATCCAGATAGCGGATATCGCGAGTGTGAGTACGACCGTAGATCATACCAATCAATGCGAAGAAGAGGGCCGTCATCAAACCGTGTGACAGCATCTGCAGGATAGCACCCGTGCAAGAAGTCTTGGTCATCATCAACAGAGCGAAGAGCACCAGACCACAGTGTGACACTGACGAGTAAGCATTGATGTACTTCAGGTCGGTCTGCACACATGCTGAGAAGGCACCATAGACTACTGAGATGGTGGTGAGAATCAGGAAGATCCACGCCAGCTCATTGGCTGCATCGGGCAACAGATACATAGCCACGCGGAAGCAGCCGTAGCCTCCCAGCTTCATCAGCACACCAGCGTGGAGCATAGATACTGCCGTGGGGGCAGAAGCATGACCGTCGGGTGACCATGTGTGGAAGGGGAACAGCGCGCCCAGCACACCGAAACCAATGAAAATGAACGGGAAGAACATCTTCTGAATATGAACGGGAATGTTATGCATGGCAGCAATCTCGTTGACGTTCATCGTGGTAGCACCGCTGAAGTAGTAGATGCCCAGCAGACCGATAATCAGAAGGGCAGAACCTCCCATCAGCATCAGCGTCAGCTTCATGGCAGCATACTCCTTGTTGCCGGAACCCCATACACCAATCAGGAGGTACATGGGAATCAGGGCTACCTCATAGAACATGAACATCGTGAACATATCGGTGCAGATGAAGAAGCCGTAAACACCCGTAGAAAGGAGGGTGAACCAAAGGAAATACTCCTTGGTGAGAGGCTTCAGCTGCCATGAGGCAAAGGTACCAGTGAACACGATGATGCTCGACAGGAGCAGCATCACGACAGAGATACCATCGACACCAACACTGTAGGCAATATTAAGTGGCTTGAACCAAGGCGTAGAAGCCGTCAACAGCATTACATCGGTGTTACCTGCTGCACGCTGCTGAACAAAGTAGATGGTCAGCCATACGGACAGGGCCAGCAGACACGAGGCGCCAGCCACCATCACACCACGCACCTGATTGAGCGACTTGGCCAGCCAAAGACCGAGCAGCATCAGGGCGGGGATTACTACGAATAATGTTAATATACTCATAATTATACTTTCGTTTTTAGATTGCAAGCAGGATTAATGTTAATGCAACGGTGCCAGTAAGGAACCACACTGCATACTGACGGACATCGCCACTCTGCCAAGGACGCAAAGACTCACCAGCCTCGTTTGCACCCCATGCCATGAAATTGAACGTACCATCAACAACGTGGCGGTCGAACCAAGCGATAGGCGTAGAGATGCAACGGAAGATGATGCGGTGAGTGACATACTGCCAGATTTCGTCCTGATAGAAGCGCTTGTAGGCTGCACGGTGCAGCTTGGGGAACGCTTTGTACAGACGGTCGGCGATAGGCTGACTCTCACCTTTATAGATATAGGTAGCGAGACAGATACTCAAGATAGCAATAATCGTTGAAGTAGCAGCAATCTGCGTGTCGAAGTGGATGGTATAGTTGGTACCCTCGGCATTGACAAACTGACCGAAGCTGCCACCCCACCCTGCAAAACCTGCGATGGTTGAGTAGATACCAACACCCATTGTAATAACGCAAAGCACAATGAGAGGAATGGTCATCGTAGCAGGAGCCTCATGAGGTGTATGATGCGTATGAGCCTCCACATTCTCTGTACCCCAGAAAATACCGTAGTATAGACGGAACATATAGAAAGCGGTCATGGCAGCAATACCCGTCATAATCCAGCCAACCACAGGGCTGTATGCAAAGCAGGCGGTGATAATCTCATCCTTCGAGCTGAAGCCTGAGAAGAAAGGAATACCTGCAATAGCGAAACAGCTGATGAGGAAGGTGATATTGGTAATCGGCATGTATTTGCGCAGACCACCCATCATAGCCATCTCGTTACTGTGGACGGCATGGATGATACAACCAGCACCGAGGAACAAGCAGGCCTTGAACATAGCATGGGTGAACAAGTGGAACATACTAGCCATGAAACCAAGCTGTGCGTGATTGTCGAGCGCAGCACCATGATGACCAGGCAGACATACTCCCAATGCTACCATCATGAAGGCAATCTGAGAGATGGTTGAGAAGGCCAGCACACGCTTGATGTCACTCTGGGCACATGCCACAGCTGCAGCATAGAAAGCAGTGAAGACGCCAACCCAGACAACGATGCTCAACGACTCTGGAGCATAGTTAATCCAGAGAGGGAACATACGAGCAATCTGGAACACACCAGCTACAACCATGGTAGCAGCATGGATGAGTGCAGAAACAGGCGTCGGACCCTCCATAGCATCGGGCAACCAAATGTGCAATGGGAACATAGCACTCTTACCTGCACCACCGATGAACATCAGCACTAAGGCTGTAGGCAGAACAAAGGCTGCACCGGCAACAGTACGGACATCGCCAGAGACTGTGAAGTCGAAGCTAAACGTACCTGCATAATAGCCAAAGAGCAGGATACCGATGAGGAAGAACATATCGGCAAAGCGCGTCACGATGAAAGCCTTCTTAGAGGCTGCGATAGCGGGCTTCAACGGATAGTAGAATCCAATCAACAGATAAGATGAAACACCCACAAGCTCCCAGAATGTGTACATCTGGAAGATGTTGGTAGCCACAACCAGTCCGAGCATAGACATGGTGAACAGACTCAAGAAAGCGTAGTAACGCTGGAAGCCCTTCTCACCGTGCATATAGCCGAACGAGTAGATATGCACCATCAAAGAGACTGTCGAGATAACAATCAGCATCATGACCGAGATAGGATCTAAGAGAATACCCATATCGAAATGCAGATTGCCCAGTGGCAGCCATGTGAAGTTGTAGGGAACAACAGTTGCGTATGAGCCATCAGCTAGACGGTCAGCACCAAAATAGGCGAAAGCCGTCAGGTATGAGAGCACGGTAACCAGTCCCAAGGATGTAGTGCCGATAAGACCAGCGGTCTTATGCGACATCTTCATGCCAGCGAGCGCAAGAATCACGAAGGACAGCGCGGGCAGCAGAAGGATCAGAAATGAATAACTATATATTTCCATAACCATTTACCATTTCATGTTCTTGATACTGTCAACGCTATCGCTACGGAAGTTGCGGTAGACATTGATGATAATAGCAATAGCCACAGCCGACTCAGCAGCTGCCACACCAATGACAAACAGGGTCATGAACATACCCTCCATGCCATGAGGATAAAGCAAACGGTTGATGGCTGCGAAATTAATGTCAACGGCGTTGAGCACCAGCTCGACAGAGATGAGCATGGCAATGAGGTTGCGACGGGTGACGAAACCATAGACACCGATGAAGAACAACAGGGCACTGAGTGCAAAATAACATTCTACTGGAATCATAGCTTGTCCTCCTTTTCTTTACGTGCAACAACCAAGCCACCGATGATGCAGGCCAGCAGGAACAGTGAGATAAACTCGAAAGCGAGTACATACTGATACTTGCCAGCACCCACGAGGGCTGTACCAATCTCTTTCATAGGAATCTCCACATTGGTGGGAGCAATGGTGTAGAAGCCTGTCTTCAGCAGAATCAGGGCGACGACAACCAGGCCAGCCAATGCTGCCAGACCGCCACCAATCATCTTACTGGACTTCACACGCTCCTCTAAGCCCTGAAGAGTACGCTTGCTAACCAGCTGGATAGCAAATACATAGATCATCGTAACGCCTCCGGCATATACGCTAATCTGAGCAGCTCCCAAGAAGGTGTAGTCAAGCAGGAAATAGATGCCTGCCACACCAAAGAGCACGAACAACATGTATGTTGCGGCTCGCATGATTCGCGTGGTGGTCACACACAACAGCGCAGAGCCGAGGATGATCACCGCGAGAATGATAAACATTATTGTATTACCCATAACGCGTTACTTCGTTTTAGTGTTAAACTTACCGATTTGCCACTCAGCACCGCCCTCAATGAGATTGGGCAGCGAACCACCCTGATATACTTCCTTGTCGAGGTGAAGCACCAGCTTGTTACGATCGAACACAGCGTTCTCGAAATCATTCGTAAACTCGATGGCATCAAAGTTGCAGGCGTTGGTACAGAGCTGGCAGAACATGCAGTCGCCCAGGTCGTACTGATAGTCGTCAAGCACCTTCTTCTTCTTTCCCGTCTCAGGATCCTCAACCATGTGGCTCAGAATCTTGATAGTTCCATTGGGGCAAGACTTCTCACAAAGCGTACATGCGGTGCACTTGTAATCACCATTCTCATCGCGCTTGAATACCAAGCGACCGCGGTGACGCTTAGCCACATGAAGTGTGGTCTTGCGGTTCTCGGGGTATTGCTCCGTCGACTTATTGGTGAAGAAGTCCTTGAAATACTCCTTCCAAGAGGTCTTCATACCAACAGCCAAAGTCTTCAGGCCGTGCCCGATTTCTCCGAAATATGTTTTATTATCTTCCATTGCTATACCTTATTTAATATATAGGCCGAGGGCCACAACAACAGTCATAATTACCAGGTTGAGGAGAGCCAGCGGCATGAGGTACTTCCACTCCAGCTTCAGGATCTGGTCGATACGCAGACGTGGGAACGTCCACTTAATCCACATCAGAATCCACACCAGGAAGAAGGCCTTACCCATGAACCATACGATACCGGGGATGTAGTTCATCACCTGGTCGAAAGCGGCAATGCCGATGTTCACAGGAGCCCAGCCACCAAGGAATACGGTAGCGGCAATACCAGCGATGATAAAGAGGTTCAGGAACTCAGCGAGGTAGAAGAAGCCGAAGCCCATACCTGAATACTCAGTATGGTGACCAGCGGTCAGCTCACTCTCAGCCACGGTTAGCCTCAGCATTACCTGCGATGAGGAATACGAAGAAGGCGATGATGGCAGGGATATGGCCCTGGAAGATGAGCCACTTCCAAGGACCGGTCTGTGCCTCAACGATGCCCGACATCTGCATGGTACCAGTCAGGATGACGGCGGTAATCAGACAGAGGCAGAGAGACATCTCATAAGAAATCATCTGCACAGCACCACGCATGGCAGAAACCACCGAGTACTTATTGTTTGAACCCCAACCGGCCAGGAAGATACCTACCACGCCAATCGAAGAAATGGCGGTGAGCAGGAACACGCCGACGTTGAAGTCGAGGATGGTGGCACCATTGTTCCAAGGCAGGAACGAGAAGGCACCCACAGAGCCGATAATCACCAAGAGCGGAGCAACAAGATAGAGCACCTTGTCGGCACGGTCGACGATGAAGATCTCCTTAACGAGCATCTTGAAGACGTCGGCAAATACCTGCAGCAAGCCCCAATAACCTACTCGCATCGGGCCCAGACGGCACTGGAAGTAGGCACAGACCTTACGCTCCATAAAAATCAGTACGATGGCTATCAGCGCATATCCCAGCAGGATGCCTGTGCCGACCAGCACGCACTCAATCAATATCGCCAACCATTCAGGACAACCTATTGTAATCCTGAGCAACTGGTCGAACCATTGGGTAAATATAGAAAAGTCGAACATATGTTTACTCTTTTATTATTATATTCTTTTATTCTTCGACTATCTGTCAATATCTGGAATTACTACGTCAATAGCAGCACACGTAGCGATAAGGTCGGCAATCTTCTGACCACGCAGCATCGGGTCGAAAGCACCTACCAGCGAGAGACCCATCGGACGCATCTTCATGCGGTATGGGCTCTTGTCGCCACGGCTATCAAGATATACACCAAACTCACCGGCTACACCCTCTACAGAGTAGTACCACTGTCCCTCAGGAACCTTGATGATAGGCTTCTGCTTCACGTAGAAGTCGCCCTCAGGGATGTTGTCAATGAGCTGTTCGATAATGTTCAGACTCTGGTACATCTCGTTGATGTGTACGAGGTAGCGGTCCATAGAGTCGCAACCAGTCAGCGTGCACTGCTCCCACTCCACCTTGTCGTACATGTCGTACGGATGGTTCTTGCGCACGTCGTTCTTCCAGCCAGAAGCACGACCGGCAGGACCTGTAACAGCATAATTGATACAATCCTCGAGACTCATCGGGCCACAGTTCTCCAAACGGTTGTGAGTAATCACGTTATCACCGAAGATATCCATATACTCCTGAATGGTCGGACGCAGATATGCTACGAGGTCCTTACAGTTCTTGACAAAGTTCGGATCAATATCATCCTGCAGACCACCGATACGGTAATAGTTCTGAATCAGTCGTCCACCCGTGGTCTCCTCCATGCAGTTCAGCACGTGCTCACGATCACGCATACCATACAGCATACCCGTCAGAGCACCAAGGTCCTGAGCTACGCATGAGGTGTAAAGCAGGTGAGAATCGAGACGCTGCAACTCGTCCATAATCGTACGGATGTACTTGATACGGTCGGTCAATTCAACGCCCAATCCTTCCTCAATAACACCGACAAGAGCATGACGATGCTGCATAGCTCCCAGATAGTTAAGACGGTCTGTTAAAGCAAGCGTCTGAGGATAAGTCATACCTTCCCACATCTTCTCAATAGCGCGGTGGATATAGCCCAAATGCGGATAAATGCGCTTTACGGTTTCACCGTCAAGCACTGTCTGCAGACGGAGCACACCGTGCGTAGCTGGGTGCTGAGGGCCGATGTTAATCACGTAATCATCAGCACCGAAAAGACGGTTCTGCTTCGACTGAAGATTACCATCCTTGTCGAGATAGAACTCCAGACCGTAGTCGGGTTCTACATCATCCTCCAAGGTGTACTTGTCGTTGAACTGCCAGTCCTTACGGAAAGGATAGCCCTTGAAGTCTGAACGCAGGAACAGACGACGCATATCGGGATGGCCCAGGAACACGATGCCAAAGAAGTCATAGACCTCGCGCTCCAACAAATCAGCAACTTTCCAAATGTTAGATACAGTTGGGATGTAAGCAACCATCTGACCCTCCATAGCGCTAACGCCATTACTCTGCATGCCGTCGCCACAGACTTGTGTCTTAGCAATCTGCTTCACCGAGCAACGTTCGTGAGTCTTCGTATTCTCAAGGATGTAGATACATCCGAGTCCCTCTTCTGGACCGAAGTCCTCACCGACGATAGTAACAAGATAGTCAAAACCCTTCTTGTCCTTCAAGTTCTGCATCTCAGAGGCGAACTTGTCAAAATCGAATGATAAGAATTCTAATTTCATGCCTTGTCCTCCTCCTTTACTGTGGGCTGCGATTCAGTCGCAGCCGACTTCATTTCTTCCACAAACTCCTGAGGCACATCCGTAATAACCATTGGCTCACGACGATGGTCGTTGTGCTTAGAGCGGAATGTCAGCTCCTCATTAGAAACACCCAGTGCAGCCTCCTCAGCGGTCTGTTTGTGGTTAGCACCACCGAAGAATTTCTCAATCTTCACCTTACGCTGCAGCTGCATCATGCCATACATGATAGCCTCTGGACGTGGAGGACAACCAGGAATAAATACATCTACAGGTACAATTTCCTCGATACCCTTCACAACATGGTAACTCGACTTGAACGGACCACCACTGATGGCACAGCCACCGACAGCAATCACATACTTGGGTTCAGCCATCTCGTCATACAGACGCTTCAAGGCTGGAGCCATCTTATGCGTAATGGTACCAGCACACATAATCAAGTCAGCCTGACGGGGAGAGTTACGTGTCACCTCGAAACCAAAACGGGCGAAGTCGTAACGCGCACAACCACAAGCCATGAACTCGATACCACAGCATGATGTGGCGAAAGTCAGTGACCAGAGCGAATTAGAACGTCCCCAATTGATGAGCTGATCCAGCGAACCGGTAATCACATTGACGCCACCCTCATGGAGCTCGTCAACAATCTTCTCCAACGAGGCATTGTCGTTCCACTCCTCGTAGGGAATACTCTTGATGTGCGGCTTTCTTACTTCCATTCCAAGTCTCCTTTCCGCCAGGCATACGCCAAGCCTAATACCAGTACTACCAAGAAGAAGCCAATACTCAGCAATGCTGCTGCACCGAACTCCTTCACTACCACTGCCCATGGATACAGAAACACCGTTTCCACATCAAACATGAGGAACAAGATGGCGAAGAGGTAGAAGCCCACCGACACGGGTAACCATGAGCTGCCTCGCGTGGGGATACCACTCTCATACGGTTCACCTTTCACCTTCGCGTAGGACCTTGGTCCTATCAGCTTGGCTACTACGTAAGCCGCCACCACCAATGTAATAGCCGTCAGCAAGACGGTAATTAACAAAGTAAAGTTCATAAAAATTATATATTACAATATTGTATGCTTTCTTAGCGACTGCAAAGGTACATAAAAAAAATGAGAAATGAGAAATGAGAAATGAGAAATTTGCTACAACACTGGAAATTTATACATTTTTCATTCTACGACAAAAAAGCCGCTACCTTTTACAGGTAACGGCCTTAATTATTTTCCTTTTGGAAAAGCCTCTTCGGAGAGTTCCTTAAAGAAGTCGTATTCCAAAATGACACTGATCCTCATCAGTAGCCGAACATCCAAGCTCTTACGCTTGAAAATGTTATATACATTTGTACGTTCGCAAGGTATCTGTGTAGCCAACCATGCGGCTGACCTGCCCTGCTTTCTGAGAATCTCTTCGATGTGCTTACCAATATTCATTTTGCAGTCTTATTTAGTTTCTTTACTTTTGGTACTTCTCGCCTGCAAAGGTATGAAATATATCTCAATATATCAGCACATTGTTGTAGAATTCTTTTTTGCAAAAGTACTAAAATTGCAAACTTTTTCTGATATTGACAACAGAATGTTGAAGATACAACAACAACAATCCAATAGAACGAAGAATTATCCGTTTCTTTCGATGATTTCCAAACACATACGACTGTTGTGGTATGGACATTTCCAAAAGCCGGCTTTATCGTCAACAGTATTCAAGGAACCGTCAGGATGACGACTCCAGAACCACTCGCCGTTTTTATAATCAATGAGATTATCCTTGATATAATGCCAGCAACGCACAGCTTTCTTCAGTGCATCTTCATCGCCGAAATGCTGATAGAGGTTATACCACCCCACTACATTCTCAGCCTGCACCCACCAGTGGAGGTCGTCATCCACATGTCCCGTATCAAGATTGGCCTCATGAATCATAGAGCCATCGGGGCACAGACCTTTCTCTGAGGCTTTAGCAACCTCACGAACGACCTTCTCCACCTTGTCCAACACTTTTTGGTCACCCAGCACCAATGCAGCCTCATGCATCAGCCATGAACACTCGATGTCGTGTCCATAGCTTTCCAGGTGTCCAGCGCCACGTGTCCAGTCCATTTCAAAGAACAGGTCTAAATGATGCGTCTCCGGGTTCAAAATCTTATCGGTAAAGATGTCAATGAGATTACGCAAAGCACCTTCTACACAGAGAATGGTTTCTATCGGCACACTGATGCCTACAGGAAGAACGGAACCGATAGCAGGCACATAGTCGCACGACTCCTTGGCTTGCAGTTCCTTCAGACAACGCAGCAGATTGGTATAAGGTTCAATGATATGCAAATGGGTATTCTGCGACTTAGGGAAGTTGGCATCCAATTCTGACAGGCGCATATCGGCAATCGGTTTCCAATCGCGTGTCATCGCTTCGATATAGCCATTATGCTCACTATCAAAGGCATGTTCCTCAATACAGTCGAATAGCTGCAACGCATAGTCCAATGCCTCACGGTCGTCTGTAGCACGAGCATATTCCGTCAGGCCATAGATAGCAAAACCAATTGCATAGAACTGTTTCTTGGTATCCAACGGATTGCCTTGATAGTCAACACTCCAATAAACACCGCCATACTCTGGGTCAATAAAGTGCTCAATGATATAATCCTTGGCACGAGTGGCAGCCTCAAGATATTCTTGGTTACCCAAAACACGATAAGCAGCTGAGAACGACCACAGGATACGGGCGTTCAATATCGCTCCTTTCTCTGCCTCGGGATGCAAGATGCCAGTCCCGTCGATACGACCATAGAAACCACCATGTTCTTGGTCTTGCATCTTATCAAGCCAGAAACGCAGGATGTTGTTTTGCAACACATCCTGCATTTCTTGTTTCATTGTCTGAACCTCGTTCATTTCTTAATGGGATAGATATACAACAGTCCTATCATGATGGCAGCAATGATTGCAGGGAAGATAGAGAAGAGTGCCCAAATCATTGACTGCACGGAAGCCTCGTCGGTAATGGTGATAACGGTCTGTCCCGTCGCATCAGTACCAGAGATAAAGCCGGCAATACCTAACAACAGGGCTACCAATGAACCAGAAATAGCCGTACCAAACTTCATAGCCATTGTACCTGACGAGAAAATCAGGCCCGTAGAAGAGGTACCGTTCTTCTCAGTAGCATAATCAGACACATCAGCATACATCGACCACAGCAGCGGAGAGTAGATACCGATACCAATAGATGTCAGAACGACGACGGCAATCATCAACCAAATAGAAGAAGTATTCATGGGGATAAAGAAGTAAATCACCGAGGTCACCAAGCAGATAACACCCGCCCAGATAAAGGCCTTGCGCTTAGAGCCCACCCATTTGGTAAAGATAGGTGACACACCACCAAACACCATACATGTAGCCTCACCAAAGGTCATGAAGACAGTATAGTTAATGATGAGTCCACTAATAGTCACTTCTCCATTCATGCAGTATTCAAACATATAGCCAGCCACTGCATAGCGGAAACCATTGAAGAAATTCATGCAGACACCGATGAGTGTCAGGATAATCCAGGGCTTATTACGGAACAAATCAGCAAAAGGCTTCAACGAGAACTTCTCGGCACGGATGGGTTTCAGGCGTTCTTTAGTAAGCAAGCCACAAGCCAGTGTGCCTGCAGCTGCCAGGATGCCAAAGAAAGCACCCAGCACAGCATACTGATGTTGGTCAGAACCTCCCACGAACTTCTGCAGATAAGGGAATGACAGCAAGGTAATGAATCCCATAGCGTAGGCACCTACCATGCGGAATGACGAGAACTGGTTCTTCTCGTTGTCGTCCGTAGTCATTACACCCAGTAATGAGCCGTAAGGCACGTTGACAGCTGTATAAATAACCATCATCAACAGATAGAACGTATATGCCCAGATGCGTTTTCCTGTCAGTCCCAGTTCTGGAGTATAGAGCAACAAGGCAAAAATCAGACCGAAGGGGATGGCGCCATAGATAAGCCACGGGCGATAGGTTCCCCAGCGACTCTGTGTGCGGTCGGCCAGCGAACCCATCAAGGGGTCAGTCACCACATCAAACATACGAGCAATAAGCATCAGAGTCGCCGTATCAGCCACTGTCAGTCCGAAAATATTGGTAAAGAATAGCGGGAAGGCGATGGACATCACTTTCCAGGTAATACCACCAGCAGCAGCATCACCTAAGGCATAACCGATTTTTTCTTTTAATGTTGCCATAGTTATAGGGTTTTATTTTTAGCTATCAGTTTCTTGATGGTTTCCACAGAGGCTGCAGTATAGTAACCGTCCTCAGGAGTATTCATACAATAGTCAACCAGTCGGTCGATGGTAGAAGTAGCCACATGCATACGAGTGTCAGCAGATGCATAGTAGATAAACACTTTACCATCCTCATCAGCTATCCAGCCATTTGCAAAGGCCACATTCATCACATCACCATAGTATTCGTCGCCCTCAGGAACGAGGAAGAAACCACCAGGACGGGCTATCACCTTCGTAGGATCATCCAGTGCAGTCATATACATATACAGCACATAGCGCAGTCCGTCAGCCGTAGCACGTACGCCATGAGCCAAGTGCAGCCAACCCTTAGGAGTCTTGATAGGATGAGGACCCTCACCATTCTTCACCTCCGTAATGGTATGATATTTGCGCTCGTAGATAATCTTCTCTTCCTTAATCTCTGCATGGGTAATGTCGTCAACCAGTGCCCAGCCGATACCACCGCCTGAACCTGTATCGATAAAGCCATCCTGTGGACGAGTATAGAAGGCGTATTTGCCATCGACGAATTCAGGATGCAAAACCACGTTGCGCTGTTGCGACTTTGTCTTCAGGTCAGGCAAACGGTACCAAGTCTTCAAATCCTTGGTGCGGGCAATACCTGCCGTAGCTGTTGCAGCACTCAGATTGCCTGGCTGTGAATCATCGTGACGCTCTGCACAGAAAACACCATATATCCATCCGTCCTCATGTGCTGTAAGACGCATATCATAGACGTTGGTAGCAGGAATCACATCGTCCGGCATGGTGATGGGCTCTTCCCAGAAACGGAAATTGTCAATACCATTAGGTGACTCAGCGACAGCGAAGAACGACTTACGGTCGGCGCCCTCTACGCGTACCACTAATATATACTTACCCTGCCACTTCATGGCTCCAGAGTTCAGCGTAGCATTCATTATGATGCGCTGCATAAGGTAAGGGTTGTCCTTCTCATTGAAGTCATACTTCCACTCCAGTGGTGTATGCTCAGCTGTGAGGATAGGATACTTGTACTTCTCATAGATACCGTTTCCCCACTCCAATGGTTGATTCTTTCTCGTCAACAGCTCCTCGTGGTGTGCACGCAGGGCTTTTACTCTCTCTTGAAAATCCATAACGTTGTTTGTTTATTCTTTTATTTTTCAATTATTTCCTTGAGGAACAATGTATTGTCTTTCTCGTATAACTGCTTAAAATACGGAGCATCCGGTTGCGATGGCGAAGGGCCAAACCATTCCTCTTTGTAGTTTCTCCATACGAGGAAGTAGCTGATAGGATACTTATCGAGCACAGGAACCAATGTCGATGTCCACCATGAAGGGTCTGTCAGGTTCTTCAGTCCACACTCTGTCAAAGCAGCCACCTTACCATGCGCTGCCGCAAACTTGGTCAGCATGTCAAGGTTTGCATCCAACTGAGACACGAAGTCCTCTTTCGTGCCCCACTGATAGCCATCAATACCCACCAGACTGATACGGTCGTCACCAGGATAGCGCTCCAAATATTTCTCTTCGGTCAAGTCAGGGGCCATACCCGGTGAATATGCCCACAGCAGGTTGTCAAAGCCATCAGCATTCAACTTATCCTGCAACATATTCCACAATGCCTTGTACTCCTCGGCAGTGCAGAGTTTCTCACCCCACCAGAACCAGCTACCGGTATTCTCATGCCACGGGCGGAAGATGATAGGCACTTTCTGTCCATCATTGGTTTTCAGTGTTGCCAGAAAGTCTGCAACACGCTGCATCCATGTCTGGAAGAGCTCGTGTTTTGCACCACCTTCTAAGATATTTCTCACGACAGTGCTGTCAGTCACATCCCATGCTGAGCCTTCAGGGAATTTCTGTCCGGCATTACCGCCACCCTCTATGGTGGTCATTGGGTTACGCGGATGCCAGCTGATTGTCACGATACCGCCACGTTCATGGTGCTTGATGATTTCCTCACGCATCTTCGTGAAAGGTACGCTATCCAGGTTCTTGGCATCACCCATCTCTATGCCACCCAGCTCAAAACCCATCACAGCAGGCCAGTCACCACACACGTTCTTTACATCACTGGAGTCAGCCACATATTCCCATGTCAGGCCATAGAACGGATCGTCTTGATGGCCAAACATATAACCTTTCTGCTGCAACAGTTGCAGACGCTCCATCAGCTGTTCACTCTGTGTCTTCTCTACAACGGTCTTCTGACCACAGGCAACCATCATCATGGCTACACCTATTATATATATATACTTCTTCATTCCTAATGCTTAATGCTTAATGCTTAATTTTTAACTCCCAACTCTTTCAGCAGCCATGCTTCCCACTCGTCCCACTGTTCCTGGAACCAGAAGTGCCAGGTAGCCTGATAAGGAGAAATCTCTTTGGGACCAGTCACGGTATTATAGGTTGCCCACGCGGTGGTAGGAGGAACTACGTCATCGTTATAGCCAAACGAGAACCAGCCTTTCTGGTTGTTGTCAATAAGACGAGCGAAGTTCACACCGTCATAGTAACGACTGGTTTCAATCTTCTTCTCCTGTCCTTTGCCCTTATTCTCTGACTTTTTGTCAGAGTGTGGCGTTGCATTCCAATAGAAGTAGTGAGGCCAGCCACATGCTCTGCCTATCAACGATGCCGTATGGTCACACATGGCAGCATGCACAGGAGCATAATGGGTCACACGCTTGTCAAGACCAGCGGTAGCCAACGACAGGAAGCCGCCCTGGCTGGAACCCGTCACACCCAGCAGTTTGCCATCCCACGGTGTATATTGTTCAATATAGTCCAGCGCACGGATACATCCCAGTACCACACGCTTGTAGTAGCTATCGTCACGATTGTCATTGCCATAGTTCCAATAGTTCATCAGTGCACCATTGAACACGTCGTCATACACCTTCTGATCCATCGTCACTGAGATACCATGGATACCTATCTCCAGCGTGATAACACCCTGCGAAGCTGTCCACACATCACCGCTATAGGGGCGAACACCGGCACCCGGCACGCGCAACAATGCAGGATATTTACCCTCTTTAACCGGAACGCACAATATTCCATAGGTACGCCAATTCCACTGCATATTCTGGAACGACACCTCATAGACATTGACATCCTTGGTGCAACGCTCCGGCAACAGACGCTTCGTAGGCATCAGGTCGGTATAGCGAGCCTGTTGGATGGCATTCTGCCAATAGTCTTTGAAGTCCTGAGGCATCACGGTCGTGGGTTCTATCTTCTCTGGCGAGAAAGCAGCACCACAGGCACCTTTATACTCCTTGCCATTGACATAGGCCGTCACATCTACGCGGTAGAATCCCGGCTTGGTCATCTTGCCTTTCAGCGTCAGCGTACCATCCTTCAACACCACACCCTGTTTCTTCACATCTTGATACATTTCCGGTCCAGCAGCATAATCCACCTTTATATTATATAATAAGGTGTTAGACTTAGTCACGCTAATCTTAAACGTAGCGGTCTCCCCTACCTCATAGCGCCAGTTCTGATGGTCAGGAACCACCTTCACTTCGATGCTGTTTCCACGCACCTGAGCCAGTAATGGCTGTAGTCCGCAGAGCATCATTAATAAGAGTAATACAGATACTTTCTTCATATTTTGTCGGGCTTGTAGTAAACTGATGCAAAGGTATAATATTTTTCCGAATATATATAATACTTTTTTGACCATTGCTGATACAAAACAAAAATAGTATAAAAAAAAGGCAAAAAAAGATTAGCGTATTTAAAACTTTTAAGTTATCTTTGCACGGTAAAACTACAGAACCAATAGAATATTCTTTACTATTTAACTAATAAAAACTACGTATGAATCTATTTTTCAGTAAGAACGCGCTGCTGGCGGGACTATGTACTGTAGTCTTGTCAGGGTACTCGTCTTCACTGTATGCAGGCAACAGCAACTCGCCGGAGCCTACCGCTGTACAGCAGACGAAAAAGATTACTGGTACCGTATCGGACGCCATGGGTCCCGTTATCGGTGCCAGTGTAGTGATTAAAGGTACGTCGAACGGTGTTGCCACCGACTTCGATGGTAACTTCACGCTGAATGCCAGTCAGGGTCAGACCCTCGTGGTTAGCTACATCGGCTACATCACCAAGGAGATCAAGATTGGTGCTCAGGGCCACTACAACATTACCCTCGAGGAGGACAAGAAGGTCCTTGATGAAGTGGTAGTTGTCGGTTACGGTACGATGAAGAAGAGCGACCTGGCCGGTGCTACTGGTTCTATCGATGAGAAAATGATGAAAGGTTCTATTATCACGAACCTTGATCAGGCCTTTGCAGGTCGTGTAGCCGGTGTTACCGCCGTACAGACCTCTGGTGCTCCTGGTTCTTCATCAAGTATCCGTGTACGTGGTCAGGCTACCATCAATGCTGGTGCCGAGCCTTTGTACGTTGTCGATGGTGTTATCTGGAGCAATGGTAACTCCAGTGGTGCCTCTGTAGGTTTGGGCGACCGTCTTGGTAATGGTTCTGTATCTACAGTGTCTCCTCTGTCAACCATCAACCCTGCCGACATTGTCTCTATGGAGATTCTGAAGGACGCTTCTGCCACCGCCATCTATGGTGCACAGGGTGCTAATGGTGTTGTCCTGATTACCACCAAGCACGGTAAGTCAGGTGAGGCCAAGTTCAGCTACGACGGTATGGTAGCTTGGCAGCGTCAGACCAAGCGCATCGACATGCTGAACCTGCGTGAGTTTGCTGAATTCTATAACGACATGGTAGCCCAGGGTGCTGTCAAGGAAGACGAGTACCTGAGCGATCCTAGCCTTCTGGGCAAGGGTACCAACTGGCAGGATGCCATTTTCCGTACAGCCCTGCAGCACCAGCATCAGGTAAGTGCCCAGGGTGGTACAGATGCTGTCAAATACTATGTCAGTGTCAACTATATGAACCAGGATGGTACCATCATCGGTTCAAACTTCATGCGTAATGGTGCCCGCGCCAACTTGGACGCACAGCTCAAACCTTGGTTGAAGCTCGGTTTGAACGTCACCTATTCGCACACTTCTGAGAAGCTGCTGAAGGCTGACCAGGATGAGGGTGTGATTACCTATGCACTGACCACTCCTCCCTACCAGCCTATCTACGACATCGAGGGTGGCTACACCTCTGTATCTCGCGAAGGCATGAGCAACCCCAACCCCGTTGCTTTGGCTTTGATGAACGACTATCGCTACAAGCGTAACCTGCTGAATGGTAACATCTTCGCTGACGTTACATTCATGAAGGGTCTCGTATGGCATACTGAGGTTGGTTACAACTTCAACTGGGACCGTGCTTCTACCTTCGAGCCTACTGTATCACTCGGTAACTGGACTAAGAACCAGAACCAGGCTCGTGTTCAGAAGACCACCGGTCAGTACATCCAGATTAAGAACTACCTGACCTATACTGGTCAGATTGGCAAGCACAGCTTCTCAGCTATGGCCGGTCAGGAGTGCTGGGAGAGCAAGTGGGATTATGTCAGCGCCTATAATACCGATCTGCCCGCCAACACCATTCAGAACCCTGCACTGGGTACTGGTGAGGCACAGATTGGTTCAGGTTTCGGCTCTTCCTCTATGTCTTCGTTCTTCACGCGCGAAACCTATAATTATGATGACCGTTACCTGTTGACTTACACCTTCCGTCGTGATGGTAGCTCAAACTTCGGTCCTGACATGCGTTGGGGTTCATTCCACTCTTTCGCTGTAGCATGGCGCTTCAACAACGAGCCATTTATCAAGAAGCTGACTGAGAAGTGGCTCTCTAACGGTAAGCTCCGTATTGGTTGGGGTCAGACTGGTAACTCTAACATCGGTGGTGGCAAGTGGGCCTCTGACCTCTCTGTCATGGAGACAGGTCTTGGCACTTCACAGCGTCCTGCCCGTGTTTCTAACCGTGAAATCCACTGGGAGAAGCAGGAACAGACTAACGTTGGTATCGACCTCGGTTTCTTCAACAAGGTCAACATCACCGTCGACTGGTATAAGAAGGTGTCTAACGACATGCTGATGCCAATGCAGCTGCCCTCATATATGGGTACCAGCGGTAACGGTTCTTCAGCACTTGCAGCACCCTGGGGTAACTATGGTAAGATTGAGAACACCGGTCTTGAGTTGACCGTTAAGACTCACCCCATCGCTACCAAGGACTTCTCTTGGGATTCTGAATTCGAAATCTCTTGGAACAAGAATAAGCTGAAGGAGTTGGCAGGTACTGCCAGTGCTTCTATCTACGGTTATGGTATGTGGTCTGACATCGTTTCTAAGAGTGACGTTGGTCAGCCTCTGTTCCAGTTCTACGGCTATGTCACCGATGGTGTCTATACCAGTGTTGAGGACATCCAGACCAGCGCTAAGCCCGTAGCATACAATAACAATGGTTTCAACCGCTCTAACACCGTTTGGGTTGGTGATATCAAGTATAAGGACCTGAACAGCGATGGTGTCATCGATGAGAACGACCGTACTTATATTGGTAGCCCCATGCCTAAGTACACCTTTGGTTGGACCAACACCTTCCGCTATAAGGACTTCGATCTGACCATTTTCATCAATGGTTCTTATGGCAACAAGGTATTCAACTACCTGCGCATGAAGCTCGACGGTATGAACAGCGTATGGATGAACCAGGCTGCTTCTATCAAAGACCGCTCTGTTATCACTCCTATCGATCCCAACAAGGACTACTCAAATGGATATGTCGGCAACAATTCCGGTACTGTATGGAACTGGTATGACGATATCGACAACGTACAGGTTGTTAATCCAAATGACCTGCCTGCTGTTCGTCTGAACGACCCGAACAACAACCGCCGCATCAGCGACCGTTATGTGGAGGATGGCAGCTACATCCGCCTGAAGAACATCACCTTAGGCTACACACTGCCTAAGAAGTGGGCCAAGAAGATTTATCTGGACAATGTCCGCGTATATTGCAACATCCAGAATCTCGTCACTCTGACCGGTTATGACGGTTACGATCCTGAGGTGGGTGCCTCTACAGCTGACCAGAACGGTTATGTATATGGCCTCGACAACGGACGTTATCCCTCACCGACTGTTTATTCATTTGGACTCAACGTTTCATTCTAAAACAAGGTATCACTATGAAACTATATAATATTAAATCTATAGCATATATCGCCTTGATGGGACTGGCACTGTCATCCTGTGATGACTACCTCGACAGACCCACCGAAGACGCTTTTGACACCTCGAACTACTATGCCACTGATGCCCAGTGCCGTGCTGGTGTCAACTATCTGTACAACTCACCTTGGTACGACTTCATGCGTGGATTCTTCAAGGTTGGTGAGGTCATGTCGGGCAACTACTACATGGGTAGCTCACCCTATCTGACCTTCACGCTCGACGGTTCTGATCAGGACTTGGCTAATATGAGTGCCTCCTTGTGGGCTGTCAATACACACGCTACCACCGTTTACAACAACATCAAGAATGCTTCTGGTGCTTCAGCAGCTGTTAAGAACGCTACTATGGGTGAGTGTCTGACCTGGAAGGCTATGGCCTATTTCTATATGGTACGCTCCTTTGGTGCAGTGCCCATTATCCATGACCCTGTCGAAATTATCAATGCTCAGGAGTCGACTAATCAGCGTAAGGCCAAGATTAGCAACATATATGATTATATTATTAAGGTTTTGGAGCAGGCTATCAGTCTGTTGCCAGAAAAGGATGCCACCAACACTGGTCGTATCGACAAGTATGCTGCCAAGGCTCTGCTGGCAAAGGTTTACCTGACCAAGGCTGGTTTCAGCGAGGCCAACACTACCTACAATCCTGGTACTTACAGCTATATCACCTGTACCGCTCACCAGCGTAATACTGACGACCTGAAGATGGCTGCTGCACTTGCACTCGACGTTATCGAGAACAGCGGACGCGTGCTGATGGAGAACTATGCTGACATCTTCCGTGGCGAGAACAACGTCTGCGACGAGGCCCTCATCTCTTGGGCTTGGACCATGGGTTCACACTGGACTTGCCAGAACTCATTCCAGTGCGACCTGGCCATCGAAGGCTTCGATGAGAATGGTGACTGCTGGGGTGGCTGGGGTGGTCCCTCTGTCGACCTGCAGGATGCATTCAATGAGAATGCGCTGAGCCTCAACCGTCAGAATGTTGATGCCCGTCGTAAGGCTACCCTGATGATGGCTGGCGACGTTTACGATTACTTCTGGGCTGACTGTGGTGGCTTCGAGATGGTGAAGTACTGCTATGGCGGCTATAAAGCCAATGGTGCTCCTGGCCCAGGCCAGTGGGAAAGTCCTACAGGTGCCTGTGAGGTGAAGCACCTCTATGGCAACAATGCCGACCACGCCCGTTTCTACGGAGCACCTGCCGGTCGTATGGCCTATGCCCTCAGAACTCACCTGCTGCGCCTTGCTGACGTATATCTTATCTATTGCGAGGCTGCTATGGGTAACAACACTACGACTACCGACCCGAAGATTCTCGACATCTTCTATCAGGTACGCCATCGCTCCGTCCAGGATTATAAGATGCCAACCTCTCTTACTTGGGAAGACATCTGGAAGGAGCGTCGTCTGGAGCTCGCTTGCGAGGGTGACCGTTGGTATGACTTCGTTCGTCGCTACTACTATGACCCACAGGGTGCTATCAGTGAGATCAAGGCTCAGCGTCGTAACGAATACTACTCTCTGGACGACCTTTACAAGACTTATTATAATAGTGGTTCTTTCGTAGTAGATCCTTCTAAGCATCTCTACAACACCAACACTCCCGCTCCCAATGTAACAGATCGTAGCTTCACTATTCCTCTGCCTTCTGCCGATATTTCCTACAACCCATTGTTGATGGAAGCTCCAGTAGACTTTGACGTAAATAGCATTGCT
The DNA here is from genome assembly GCA_900316265.1 of uncultured Prevotellaceae bacterium. Lineage (GTDB taxonomy): Bacteria > Bacteroidota > Bacteroidia > Bacteroidales > Bacteroidaceae > Prevotella. The sequence goes on from ONCH01000018.1 coordinate 74,691, forward strand.
TTCTAACCTTTTAATTTAGAACAAATTATGAAATACAATAAAATATTTAGTAGTCTGCTTCTGGTTTTAGCTGTGCTTTTCAGCTTCTCGCTGGAGTCTTGTAAGGACCAGCCCGACGAGTTTGAGCTGAAAGATGGCACTCCTACCGTCCATTACATTCGTCCTGCTAAGGCCAGTGCCTCAGACTCACTACTTGTTCAGGCAAATCCCCAGTCAATCATTTGTTTGGTTGGTGAAAACCTGAACTGCATCAAGGAGATGTACTTCAATGATAAGAAGGCCATCCTGAACACCAGTTTCATCACTGAGAACTCTCTGATTGTTCAGGTGCCCAGCGAGATTCCCGAGCTTGTTACTGACAAGATCTATATGATCACCAATGATGGTCGTCAGGTGACCTACGATTTCCACGTTGTCATTCCTGCACCTGTAGTTACTTCTATGAAGAATGAGTGGACAAAAATTGGTGAGGATGCCGTCATTATTGGTCAGTACTTTATTGACGACCCCAACCAGCCTCTGACAATAACCTTCACTGGTATCAGCAATTCTACCAGTATTCAGGTTCCTGCCGAGAATATCAAGTCAATTACCCATTCACAGATTGTCTTCAAAGTGCCAGAGGGTGTTGAGGAAGGACAGATTGAAGTTGCTTCCATCTATGGTAAGGGCGTGTCTAAGTTCTACTTCCACGACAGCCGCAATCTTATCACGAACTTCGACGGTGCTACAGATGTTGTACCACAGGGTTGGAACATTGCCGCAACCTATAGTGATGTAGATGGTGTTGACGGAAACTATGTACAGGTTGGTCCTGCAGAAACCGAAGGTGGATGGGTAGAGGAGCTCAAACTCCCATTCTGGTGCGGTAACTGGAATGGTGATCCTATGAGTATCACCTCAGGAGCAGGTATTCCTCTGCGTAACTTCATCGACTTCTCTGATTGGGAGAACATGTCATTCAAGATGGAACTCTATATTCCGAAGTCAAATCCATGGTCGGCAGGCGCTATGCAGATTCTCTTTGTGAACTATCTACAGTGCGCTAACGATACTTGGCAGAACAATACCTACATCCACACTAAAGCTGATGGTGGTCTTGACTTGCCACGCGCCCTCTATCGTCCTTGGGAGTCTACCGGTTCGTTTGATACGGGCGACGAGTGGATTACAGTAACTATTCCTCTTACAGATTTTGTCTACAACGATGATGGTACTAAGGTTAATTCGATCATGAGCAAAGAATCGTTCGACAGCTTCATTATTTGGCCTATCAATGGCGGTGTTGCTGGCACGACTTGCACTCCTATCTTCCGCTATGACAATATTCGTGTTGTTCCTAATCTCTAATCAATTAAATTAACGACAATGAAAACGATAAAGAATATATACACCCTGTTGGTGGTAGCCCTTGCCGGGCTATCGCTGACGGCGTGCAGCAACGACGATTTGGACACCGACCAGTTCCAAGGCGGTGTATCGCTGAACGTCTATGGTCCGACGCCAGTCATGCGTGGTGGTCAGTTGCGCTTCATTGGTAGCAACCTCGACCAGGTTCGTGAGGTAATCATTCCCTCCGACATCCACATCACCAACATTCAAGTAGTTAGCGCTGGTGTTCCCAGTGAGATTCGTATTACCGTTCCTAAGGACGGTCCCGTAGAGGGTCTTGTAACTCTGGTTACGAATACTGATCAGCGCATCACTACCAAGACCCCGTTGAGATACGAGGAAGGTATTGAAATTACCAAGATGACGGCTTCAGCCATGCCTGGTGACGTTATCAAGATTGAAGGTGACTACCTGAACCTCATCCACTCACTTGCTTTTGCCGACAAGGTGCTGGTTAGTGAGGCCGACTTCGTCTCTCACGACCGTTATGCCATTGAGGTTAAGGTTCCCGAGGAGGCTAAGACCGGTAAGCTGGAGCTTTATACTGCCGACCTTACCGTTGTCGATAAAAACAGCGTAGAGTATCAGATTATCATGACCGATGATGCCATCGAGATTGGTGTTCCCTCTATTGCTAAACTGAAGGGCCGCAACGAGGTTGACGCTCTTGGTGAGATTACCGCTAAGGCTGGTGAGACCATCAGCATTACTGGTACCTACTTCAATGTAGTAGCTGACGTTACCGTTGGTGGCGTTAGTGCCAAAGGTTTGTCTATGGCAGAAGACGGTAAGGCGCTGACCTTCACCCTTCCCGCCGAGGCTCCAAGTGGTAGTGTAACTATCGTTTGTAAGTCTGGTATCGAGGTTCCTGTAGGAACATTGAAGACTGTTAAGCCTTCTGGCTGCACAGCTGCTCCTAACCCCGCTAAGGCTGGTCAGGCACTGACCATCAGCGGTCAGGATATGGATATCGTTACCGCTGTAACATTCCCTGCTGGCGATGCTACTGTTGAAGGTGGCGAGATTACCGTTGCTGCCGATAAGGTTATTGTCAAGGCTGTTCCTGAGACTGCTACTGAGGGTAACCTGAAGCTCGTGATGGCAAATGCTGAGACGGTTGATGTTCCCTTCACCCTCGTGAAGCCGACCATCACTGCTTACAACGTTAATCCTGCCAGCGCTGGTTCTCCCATGCAGATTACCGGTACCGACCTCGACCTCGTGAAGAGCATTACGTTCGGTGAGGCTGAAGCTAAGCTCGAAGATGGCGCTGTTTCTGCTGATGGTAAGCAGATTACCGTTACCGTTCCTATGGAAGCACAGAGTGGAAAGCCCAAGTTCAACTTGGCTAACGGCACTTCTGTTGAGGGTCTCGACCTGACCATCAATGAGGCTGTATTCTGTTACTTCACCGAGCTGCCCGCTGAGGATGCTGAGCTGAAGGCTGGTGATTCGTTCACACTGCCTGTTGCTAATGGTGACAAGCTGACGGGTGTTGAGATCAACGGCGAGGCTTGCCAGTTCGTGCTGACCACTGGTAGCCAACTGATTATCGGTATTCCAACAACTGCCAAGAAGGGTTCTAAGGTTCGCCTGATTTCTTCTAACGGTGAGATTACCTATACCTTCGACTTCATTCCTAACACTGAGGTGACGACTGTTCTGTGGACAGGTCTTACCGACCTGAAGAACTGGACTTTCAACTGGGAGATTGGTAAGGGCACTAATGGTGACAACAATCCTAACATGTTCAAGGATATGGACTTGCAGGAGGGTGATGTCATCCGTGTATTCGTGACTCCTGTTGACGGCTGGTGGATGATTAAGTTCTACGATGGTCACTGGTCAGAGCACACTGAGGCTGGTGTTGCCGCTGGTATCGGTGAGACTTGTGAAATCAATCAAGACAAATACAATTTGGACGAGCACGGTGGTGCTATCGAGTTCACTGCTACAGCTAAGTTAGTTGAACAACTGACTACCCTCACCGACTGGGGCATGTGCTGGATTATGATGGGTCAGGCTGTTGTTACCAAGATTGCCGTTACCCACTTCAACAGCCTGGAGACTACCGTTTGGGAAGGCGAACTTGCTGCTGACGACTGGGGTAACCAGCCCACATTCTTAACTGATGGTGCTCCTGAACTGCTTGCAGCAGGTATGAAGGTAGGTTCTATGCTTCGTATCTATGTTACTGCTACTGATTCTTCATGGAACTGCCAGCTTTGGGATGGTCACTGGGGTGGACAGCTTCCTGGCTGCGACTTCAGCAGTGGCAACTATGACTTAGCTGAGCACAATAATATTATTGAAGTACCTATCACTCAGGATATCTATAATATCTTTACGACACCTGCTGGCTGGGGTGGCACATTCCTGGTCAATGGTGATAACATCATCGTTAAGAAGATTACTATCGAATAACATAACACTATTTGAATTATGAAACTGAAGAATATTTTCAATACACTGTCTCTTGCAGCTGTGGCGCTCGTCGCCACAGGCTGCCAGGACACTGACGCACAGACTGACGTCCTGGAGGTTGATGCTCCTGTTTTAGTCAGCGTAACACCAGATGAAACAGGTCTCTTGCTCTTTGGCGAGAAGACTATCACGGTGACCTTCGACAAGAACATTGGCTTCGCTACCAAGAACGCTTCGAAGATTACGCTCAACGGCAAATCTGTGAAATCTGCTAATGTCGCTGGTGTCAGCGCGTCGCTCACCATCAAGGCTGACGTTGATTTCGAGAAGACACAGAAGCTGCACATCCCTGCAGGTCTCATCGTGGGTCCTCAGTATAAGACCTATGACAAGGATATCGACATCACATGGACTGTTAAGGCTCTGCCCGACAACGCTGCAACGCAGATGACCAAGAAGCTCGGTTGGGGTTGGAACCTCGGTAACCACTTCGACACCTCTGATATGCAGTGGGGTTACTGGGACGGCGTAGCAACCATCACCGCTGCTCCTTTCAACACACTGGCTGGTGCCGGTGCCAAGACCGTGCGTATTCCTGTCACATGGACCAACCACATGGACGCCACTAACACCATCGACGCTGCTTATCTTAATGAGGTTAAAGCTGTTGTTGACCTGGCACTCAACGCTGGTCTGAACGTGATTATCAATACCCACCACGACAGCTTCGAGACCACGCTCGGTGACTGTGCCAACGATGCTACTACGGCAGAGGCAACAGCTGCGCTCATCAAGACCCTGTGGACACAGGTGGCTACTAAGTTCCAGAGCTATGACGAGAGACTGATCTTCGAAGCCTTCAACGAGATTCACGCTGGCGACAACTGGAATTCAGGCTCTGAGGCTGAGAATGCGTTGCTCAACGAGTGGAACAAGATTGCTGTCGATGCCATCCGTTCTACTGGCGGCAACAACGCTACCCGTTGGATTGCCATCTCCCACTATGCTGCCAACGTAGACCAGGTCATCGCCAATCTGCAGATTCCTGAGGGCGACAACCACATCATCGTTGCCGCTCACTGCTACGATCCTTACAACTTCTGTCTGGCTCCTGTAGCTTCAGGTACTGACAGCTGGGGTCACAACGCTAATGCCAGCACATCAGTTAGTGGTGCTAATGAGGAGTATGTCATTTCTCAGCTCTACAAACTGCGTCAGGCATACATCGAGAAGGGCATCCCCTGCTACCTCGGTGAGTATGGTTGCGTCATCCAGACCACAGCCAATGCCAATGCCTTCCGTAAGTACTATCTGGAGTTCTACTGCCGTGCTGCTTATCTCGCTGGTATCCCTATGTTCGTATGGGATAACAACGGTAAGGCCACTGGTGGTGACGAGGAGAATGGCTACATCGACCACGCTACTGGTGCTTATGTTGGCGATCCTGAGATTGTTCCTATGATGATCAAGGCTTGTACCAGCACAGACGAAGATAACTACTGGTTCGACAAGATCTGGAGTAAGTCTCCTGTTTATGAAGCACCTGCTGAATAACGTATGAGAAAATATCTTTCTATCATTGCCGCCGCCCTGGTTATTGCCTCGTGCGGCGGCAATCAGCGTAAAGCTGACGACCCATTGGCAGACAGCGGGCGCACACAGCGCACAGAGAATCTGCTGAGCAACCTCAAGGCGTGGGGCGACTCCACCGTCTATCTCTTCGGTCACCAGGACGACACCATCTTTGGCATCGGCTGGGACGATGAGCAGAACGACAGCACTGCCACCCAGCATCACAGCGACATCAAGAGTATCTGCAACGACTCCCCTGCCCTCGTCGCCTTCGACATCACGGGCATTGAGAAGAGCAACCAGCAGACTGCCGAAGGCATTGCGCTCGACAAGATTCGTCAGGAGGTCATCAACACGTATAACGAAAACGGCATCGTCAGCCTCTCGCTGGCTATGTCCTCCGACAAGACGGTAGAATCTCTGGCTGCGTTCCTCAACTCCTTAGAGACACCCTACGGTGTCCGTGTTCCCGTCCTGCTGCGCCTGCGTGGCAAGCAGAGCAAGGAACTGTGGCAGGCGCTGGCCGAGGGTTTGGAAGACGAGGACGTCACCAACGCCCTGCTCGTCTATGCCCCCACCGTCGATTCGCTGACCACCGAGCAGAAATACCTAGAGCTGTATCCTGGCGATGACATCATCGATGTACTGGGCATCAGCTACTATTGCGACGCTCCAGAAGGTGACACCACCCTGGTTGCCAACTACGCTCAGCAGCTTGACCGCCAGCTCGCCATGCTCGCCGCTATAGGCAAGCAGCACGGCAAACCCATCGCCGTGGCAGAGACCGGCTATAACGGCATCAAGACCGAAGACTGGTGGACGCACACGCTTGCCACCGTCCTGGAGAAGCATCCCGTCAGCTACGTCCTCTTGTGGCGTAACGAGCGTCCCGACTACTTCTTTGTGCCCTACCCCGGTCACACCTCTACCAGCGACTTCGTCCGCTTCTACAATCTGCCCGCCACCCTGTTCCGCCACGACATCAACGGGCCCTATTACCAGCAATAACTATTTATAAGCTATGAAACAAACTATGAATATGTTGGCAGCATTGGCATTGATGCTATGCGTGACCAGTTGCGGCACCAAGCAAGAGGTGAAGCAAGAACCAGAAACTGCCGCCGAGGCCGTAAAGAAAATGATTGCCGGATGGAACGTAGGCAACGACATGGACTGCTTCGACTCCGACATCAAGCCCGGCTCACCCTTGGAAGAATACGAGCGTAGCTGGGGACAGTCGCCCGCCAACGAGGTGCTGTTCAAGAAGCTGGCAGAGAAGGGCTTCGACGCCATTCGCGTGCCCGTAACCTGGTGGCAGCACATGGATGCCGAAGGACGCGTGGACACCTTATGGATGGCCCGTGTAGAGCAGATTGTCAACTGGGTGCTCGACAACGGCATGTACTGCATCATCAACGTGCACCACGACACGGGTGCAGCCGTAGAGGCGTGGATCAAGGCCGACAGCACCAGCTATGCTACACAGCACGAGCGCTACAAGACACTGTGGACCCAGATTGCCAACCACTTCAAGGACTTCGACCAGCGACTGCTCTTCGAGGGCTATAACGAGATGCTGACGGGCAGCAATCCAACTGCCGAATGGTCAGAACCCAAAGACCTGAAGAACCTGCAGTACGTCAACAAGTTCGCTCAGGACTTTGTCGATGCAGTCCGTGCTACGGGTGGCAACAACCAGTATCGCAACCTCATCGTCAACACCTACAGTGGTTCGCATACGCCCAACACCCTACCCGCTCTCGTCGTTCCTACCGACCCGTGCGGCAATCAGAACCACCTGGCTGTCGAGGTACACAGCTACGATCCGTGGGACTGGGTGAACAACTACGACATGCATTGGACCGAGGAGTGCACCAAAGAGATTACCTGGCTGTTTTCCGAGCTCGACAAGCACATTATCTCCAAGGGCTATCCCGTCATCATTGGCGAATACGGTTCTAACGGACAGGCAGAGAAGACCATCAACAGAACCTGCACCGACGAACAGAAGCAGGAGGCTGGTCGTCAGGCTGCTGACATCATTCGCCTCTGCAAGCAGTATGGTGCCGCTGCCTTCTATTGGATGGGCATCATCGACGGTCCCGACCGTTCTGCCGACTCTTTCCAGTGGAGCATGGAACAAGTGGCTGATTCCATCATAGCAAACAAATAGAGATTCCCAGATATAAATTATGCCAGGGGGCCATCACAGCTTCCCTGGCATAATTAGTTTTTACATACAGCTGATTCAGCGTCTAACTAGCTATATTTGACTTCCTACTACAGCTGATTTTCTATTATAAGATTTTATTTCTCTTCGCTTACATCCAGTTTCAGCAAATCGAAATACATCAGACGAGTATTAAGTGGAAGACGACCAACACCTATGCCCATGTACTTAGCCTCTAGACGTTCGTCATCAATCAGATAACGAAAACCATTCTTTTCATAATAATGAAGAGTCTTGGGACGATTCAGTGCATCAACAATAAGAAAACGACATCCTGTGCGGTTGTTAGTACGGAAGAGAACTTTGATGAAATCCATGATAGCCGTTCCATATCCTTGTCCTGCAAAATCACTATTGGTACCAAGACGTCCTATCAACACAGCAGGAAATCGCTTGAGAGTCTTATCACGCAAATCAGTATCATCAAGGAATTGCTCCTTATATTCGTCAGTGATACGATTGGTCAAACGAATACTATCATTGGAAAGCGAAAAAGCCGCAACGATGGTATTGGGCTGGTCTTTCAAACAAAAAAGGTAGGTCTTGCCAAGTAAACGACGTTGGTTTATAAGACAATCGTTGGCGAAGAACTCGTCAAGATCTTCTTCGCCACAACTAAATGGAGTGCATTCGGCCAATTTTTCATCTGAGGCGCGGACAAGCTCACACCGCGCCAACAGTTCTTCTACGGTCATAGTGCTGTACAAGTTTTTAGATAGTCAGAAACAACTTTTGCTTCATGACGATAATCCTGCGTACCCGGATTCTCCTCCGTGCGCGCAGCCTCGTTCTCGAAAGACTTTGCAGTCTCACCGTAGAGCGTTGGGATAGCTCTAATTGCTGTTGCCATAGTCTAACACCTTTCTTTTATTCCTTATTTCCGCTGCAAAGATACAACTTTTTCTCGAATAATATCATTTATTTATGAAAAATTATCTGTAAGCAGAGTGTGGCGTTGCAATGTTGCCAGCAACTTCCGCTTTCTCACGCCCTTGCCGTTCAGCACCCAGCGGCACTGCCAGCACATCTTCCTATACGTCCCGGTCTTGAACCGCTCGAAACTCGTCAGCGGCAACTCCCGTCCGCCTACTGGCACGGCAGGATGCAAAACCGCCGAGACCATCCTTTTCGGGTGTCTCGGCGGATATTTTTTTCTGAGGGAATAAAAGTAAGGAGGGCTATTCCATGCGTTTCTTCAGCAGCTTGTATGAGGCTCTGAAGTCCTCAGACATTCTTACTCTCATAGTGCCCTTAGTGCTTCAATGGCTTCCTCGGGGGTCATGCTCGGTTCATTTTCCACCGGTTCCATGCTGCGCTTGATAATGCGGGCCAGTTTGTAGGTCTGCTCCAGCTGAAGCATCCGATTCCAGCGCCGGGTGCTCATGCGGACGGTGACCGTCCTCGGTGTCCTCTCAACTATTGCTTCCATAATCGTCATTGTTTATATGTTTCTGGCTGCAAAGTTAAACAATTATTCTGAGAATATATGCTTTTCCCCTTAAAAAAATATCCGTTTGTCTCAGTAAGTTAAAGATCGATTCTAATATATTAGTGAAACAGGTACCAGGTACCTGTTTCACGAGAAGAACCGCAACTACTGGAAGTATCTGAAGGCCAAACTTAAAAAAGAAAATAGTGAGGTGGTTAGTGCCACTACCCAACTGAAACTAACAGCCTCAGACGGAAAGAAATATAAAACAGATGTTATCAGTCAGGCTGGTGTAGAACAATTGGCAAAATCTATCCGCAACCAACGGGCTATGGTCTTTCTCGACTGGTTTAAATACAGCGAAAACACCATTGACGGACGCAGTAAGAAGCAAGCCCACCCAGCGTGGCATCTACATCAAGAATGGCACCAAGGTTGCGATTAAGTGAGTGCAGAGTGATGCTCGCATCAACTCTGCCGAGCGTGAGCAAGCTCGAACGTAGTTCAAAATCGTGATGAAGTGATGTTCCCCCTTCGTAAGTTTCTCTGGGAAAAATTTGGAAGTCTTGGAAAAAGTCCTTATATTTGCACTCGAAAGCGTGCGAGAACGGGCGGCGCCTCAGTAATGCAACGCCACACTCTGTACCTTTAGGTCAGAGAATTCGAGCGAGCTCGATTGCATTCGGCTTGCACCGTCCTTGCAGACAGAAACAAAAACGACACATATATGAATGCAGTATCAATGAACAACCTTTGGACTTACCTCCAAGGTCTTTCGCTTACGGCCAGCAATCGTAAATGGTTGGCTGAAAGGCTTGTAGAACCAGAGAACAAAGAGGTCATGAGCGATCAAGAAATTAAGGAAGGGCTAACAGAAGCCTTCTCTAAACTTGATGGGTTAAAGCAAGGAAACGTCAAAACACGCAGTGCCGAAGAGTTGCTTTATGAGCTTTGAGATTAAAACCATCGAAGTGTTTGACCGCCAAGCAAAACGATTGGCAAAACACTACGCGTCCTTTAAACAAGACTATAAAGATTTTCTTGATGAGCTGCGCAAGAATCCTTTGACAGGAACAGATCTTGGCGGCGGCGTTAGGAAAGTCAGAATGGCTATTGCATCAAAAGGAAAAGGTAAAAGTGGTGGTGCAAGAGTCATTACGTATACAGCAGATGTTATTGTTCGCGCCGAACAAGGGCAGATTGTACTCTTGTCTATCTACGATAAGTCAGAGCAGAGCACAATTACTGATAACGAAATCAAACGCTTAATGCAATTGGCAAAAGAGATATGAAACAGGTACCAGGTACCTGTTTCACACGCGAGAAAATGCGACAAATGATAGCCGAAATGCTTAAAAGATATTAGTGCACACGGGGACTGTGTCCCCATGTGCACAGCCCTGCAACGCCACCCCGTACCTGTGCGCGGTGAAAATGCAGAAATGAAACAACAGATTGAATAGAAACAATAAACACAGACACAAATGGACAATCAAAAGAAAATGACGGTAACGCTCTTCAAGGTAAAGGAAATGGACTGCCCGAGCGAGGAGAACATCATCCGGATGAAGCTGGCGGAGCTGGGCGACGACATCGCGTCGCTCGACTTCGACCTGAGGAAGCGCACGCTGGCGGTGACCCACAGCGAGAGCGCGGCGGCACGTCTCGCAGATGCAATGGAGGACACGTCGCAACGCCGTGTCCTGCACCGTGTGCTGCTCGTGAACGCCGTCTTCTTCGCCCTGGAGATGGCCATCGGACTGCTGAGCCGTTCCATGGGACTGGTGGCCGACAGCCTCGACATGCTGGCCGACGCCACGGTGTACGGCATGAGCCTCATGGTGGTCGGCGCCGCCGTCGGACGAAAGAAACGCGTGGCATGGTGGAGCGGGCTGTTGCAATCCTTGCTGGCCGTGGCCGGGATGGTCGAAGTGGTGCGGCGCTTCGTCTCGCCCTCCCTGCCGCCGGAGTTCGCGGCCATGATATGGATGTCGGCGCTCTCGCTGGTCGCCAATGCCTACTGCCTGTGGCTGCTCAACCGGCAGAAAAGCGGCGACGCGCACATGCGCGCCAGCGTCATCTTCTCGGCCAACGACGTGGTGGTCAACCTCGGAGTCATTCTTTCGGGCGTGGCGGTCTGGATATTCAACAGCCGTGTGCCCGACCTCGTCGTCGGAGCCGTGGTGTTCGTCATCGTCCTGCGCGGCGCCGTCCGCATCTTCAAACTTTCACGCTGAATACTGTCGCACAATAGCCACCACAATGCACATCTCAGTCTTCTGCGGGGCGTTGCTCCCGCACAGCGAACAAATCACAGAGGCCGCGCGGCAGCTCGGCCGCGCCATCGGCAACAGCATGGCCAATGCCAAGCAGGATTTCGACGGCCTGGCCAAGACGAAGCATCTGAAAGAAAAGAATTCAGATGCCGCTAATATCGTCGGCTATATGGGCGCAGCGCCCAAGGGCGGCACCGACTGGTTCATCCCCAGCACGGGCCAGTGGATAGCCATGCTCTGCAAGCCCGGCCTCGGCGGTGCCGAGATTCCCACGGGCACGGCCCTGAACACACCGTTCAACATCAACGGCGCTGCAAAACTCAGCAGCGTGGCCAGTGCCAACGGCGGTAAGGGATTTTACGGTAAGACATGGACCAGTTCGGGCCTCAACGGCTCTACCGGCGTCTATCTGGTGAACGGCAGCAACCCGCGCTTCACGTGGTACAACTCGTCTGAGTACGCCTACATTCGCGCCGCCTTCGCTTTCTGACGCTATAGGCCGGCGGCGCCGCAGCCATTGAGCGACGCGTCGAAAGACGTTTGGTCACAGGGTGTCCCCGTGTGCAGTTTCTTAAAAGACGTTAAAGTTTAGAGGGGTGTCCCGACTTTTGGGACACCCTCTCGTTTATTTTGCACCCATAATTCGAAGTTTAACTTAAAACAAGACGATTATGGAAGGTGCATTTTTCCTGTTTGTAATTCTGGCCGCCGTTGGCAGCCTGGCAAGTGAGTATGAGAATGTTATGAAACAAGATCAGATTGTAATTTATCAGACGGAGGATGGGCAGACGCAAATTGACGTCCGCTTGGAGAACGAGACAGTATGGCTGACTCAGGCTCAGATGGTGACGTTGTTTAAGTCTTCTAGAACTAATATTCTTGAGCACATTCAGCACATCTATGAGGATGATGAATTAGATGAGAGTTCAACATGTCGGAAATTCCGACAAGTTCAAAAAGAGGGTAATCGTATGGTCAATCGTACGAAGACGATGTACAACTTGGACATGATTATTTCTGTTGGATATCGTGTTAATACAAAGCGTGGTATTAAGTTCCGTCAATGGGCCAACAAAATTCTGAAACAATACCTCATAAAGGGCTATGTCATCAACGATCGTATTCGCAAGGAGCAGATTGGCGAACTGCGCCAGATGGTTCAAGTGATAGGGCGAACGTTGCAGCATCAGGAGTTGTCTGATACAGTTGAAACTCAGGACCTGCTGAATGTGGTGGTAGATTATACTTACGCCCTTGACACGCTTGACAACTACGACTACGAACGTCTGACCATCGACAAAACAACAAGGCAGGAGAAGTTCCATGCTACCTACGACAATGCGATGGAAGAGATTACTCGTCTGCGCGATAAGTTTGGTGGTTCTGCGCTGTTTGGCAATGAGAAGGACGAATCGTTTAAGAGCAGCATCGGTCAGATTTATCAGACGTTTGGCGGCGAGGAACTCTATCCCAGTGTGGAGGAAAAAGCCGCTATGCTGCTGTATCTAGTGACGAAGAACCACTCGTTTAGCGATGGCAACAAGCGTATTGCCGCCACGCTGTTTCTTTGGTTCCTGAATAACAACGGCATTCTGTATCGTGAGGATGGCTCAAAACGATTGGCAGACAACACCCTTGTGGCTCTAACGCTGATGATTGCAGAGAGCAAGACAGAGGAGAAGGACGTGATGGTGAAGGTGGTGGTGAATCTGATAAACCAGCGGAACGAGTAAGTAATTTTCTTAAAAGAACTTAAAATATAGTAGGGTGTCCTGACTTTTGGGACACCCTACTGCTATTTTTGCAAACGGATTTGCGAAGGCAGGATGCTATGCCCTAGCAACAAGTAATGTATAACTAAAAAGAAAAGAGAAACACCATGAAACGACAATGGAATGCTGAAGAAATGAAGGAAATGAAGGAGGCGGCGCGCGATGCGCGTCGTGCGCTCGAACGGGAACGCGAGCAAATGATGGAAAAGGCTGAGTTGATGGACGGATTCTTCCATGCTATAGATGCTGTGACGGAGGTGATTGCCGAGAACGAAAGGCTAAGGGAGGAGAACGAGACCTTGCGGCAGCAGACGCAGGAGGTGCACGTGCTGCAGGTGGCTGGCAACTACAACGATATTCACGACAACGAAACGGTGAGGTATGGCAGGTAATAATATTTATGTGCAGGGGTCGTATATCGATATCCATGATAATAAGGTGGTAAACCTCAGCGTGGATAAAGGTGAGGTGCATGTGGACCAGACGAACGACAGCATGCTGGGAACCAGCGACGACAACACAGCAGCCACCGACGTGCGCATGGCGTTGGCTGTGCAGGGATTGTGGGACGAGGGCGTGCTAAAGAATTTGTATGATTACACGTGGGTGATGGAGGTGATGAACCAGACAGACGGCATGCCTTATTTCAACACGCCGGCATCGTTTATCGCCTATCTGAAGGCAGCGGACGTTGAGCGCCTGCCGTCGGAAGACAGCATCAACAAGAAGCAAAACACCTTTACAGGCAGTTTTCCTGACTGGACATTCACTGATTGTGACGCTATGGAGGCTAAGCGAAGAATCAATGTCGGTAAGCGATTTTTGAATATTTTCAAGTCGGCATAGGCTCACTTTTTCGGGAATTTATTCGGTATTTTGTTCCTGCGTTCGGGAATTTGTTCGTGACGTACTTTTTCGTAAAGTGCGTCACGTTTTTTGTGCCTACCTTTGCCAGTGGATTGCAACGCCACACTCTGAGCCCGGGTCAGAGAAAAGTTGGCCGACTCTATCCACCAAAACATTAAAGACAAAGAAAACAATTAAGTTTATGGCACAAAAGAAAACAAAGAAGACGTACTCGATGCCTGAGAAGCAGCGGCTGCTGTGTCGCTGGACGTTCGAACTGGCAGCGTTCCTACAGGAGGAACACAACATGGATAAGAAGGCGGCGCTGGAGTTGGCGCACCTGAACCGTGAACTGATACTGCATCTGGGTAGTGGGCGCGTGTGGTTCATCTATATGAAGGAGGACGGCACACTGCGCGAGGCACAGGGCACGCTGTGTAACGGTATCTCGCAGAAGTTCGACGAATATGAGTACAAGAACAACTTCTCTACTGATAGCCGTTGGCCTACCGAGACGTTCACCTACTGGGACTTGGAGAAAGAAGGCTTCCGCACATTCAAGGCCTCAAACCTTATCAAGATTAAGGCGGCAACCATCGTGAACTGTATGCACAGGAGTTAAAGAAGTTAATGAAGTTAAAGAAGTTAATGAAGTTAATGAAGTTAAAGAAGTTAATGAAGTTAAAGAAGTTAATGAAGTTAAAGAAGTTAATGAAGTTAAAGAAGTTAATGAAGTTAAAGAAGTTAAAGTATTAAGCATTATGAATTAAGCATTATGAATGATAACTATCCCTCTGGGGCAGCTTATGACCCCGACGCTCCGTACAATGCACCGTTGGACGAGGATGAGGAAGTAGCACTGCTACAAGCAATTTACTATCCCAAAAAGAGACCACAGATTTAACGAATTAAACAAAACGAATTGTAAATAATTATGACAGTAAACAATAAGTATAAAATCGGCGATAAGGTGTATTTCATCAATACTGAGAACAAGGCCATGTGCGACGAGGTGAAGGCCATCTACGTGTATGTCTATGAAGACTATATGTCTGTTGTCTATTCCCTCAAAGAGAGTTTGGAAACTGTGAAAGAAGAGGATGCTTTCCTCACAGAAAGCGACCTGAAGGACTACGTATTTAAAGACCTGATAGACTTTGTATGAACAGACTAGGAATACCGGAAAGTGAGCAGCCTGCGCTGCTCGCTTACCTGAAAAGAACGTACAGATATGAGGACGGCGGTGTTGTGAACCGACGGACGGGACGAAGGGTGCAAGGCAGTAAAATGCGTAATGGATATCTCGGATTTGGGATTCGTTTTAACGGTAACAAGTATTGCACTTTAACTCAACGCATTGTCTGGGCGCTGTGCAACAACGAGCTACCCTCACAGACCGTTGACCACATCAACGGCGACCGACTAGACAACCGCATCGAGAACCGGAGCCCAACAAGGATACCGGAGTAACTGGTGTCGCTGTAAAAGAACATGGGTATCAATCAAAGATACAAGGTCGGAATTTTCACTTCCACAACCCTTACGAGGCGTTCTACTGGGCGATAGCATGTGGGAAGAGGTACAGGGCTTAAAGGAGTTAAAGAAGTTAATGAAGTTAATGAAGTTAAAGCATTGGGATTATGTATATTACAGAATTAGCATTTCAGAAAATCAAGGAGTTTGAAGGCTGCCGTTTGCAGGCCTATCAGGACGCAGCAGGCGTCTGGACGATCGGCTACGGCCACACGTATAACGTTCGCGAGGGCGACAGGATTTCGCAGTGGTACGCTGACGACTTATTGAAGGAAGACATCGAGAATGTGGAGCGACAGCTCATGGCGCTGCACGACTCGGAGGTGCTGGACATGACGCAGGAACAGCTGGACGCCGTGGTGTCGTTCGTGTTTAACGGCTGGCAGGGCTCGTCAAACGCCGCCAATGGGAGTGTAACCGCTTTTTTGAATAACAAAGAATATGAATTGTTTTGACATTATGAAAGAGAAAATAGTAGATTATAAGAAGGATTTGGAGCAGAAGCTTCGCGAGGCTTTTGCGGACATGAAGAGGGAGGAACGTGTGGAGGTGCTCAACAACGTGCTGAACCACCTTCTGGCACTGGATTTCGTACAGCAGATGGAGTACCGATTGAGGATGGTGTTCTGGAAGTGTAACTAC
>ONCH01000029.1 GCA_900316265.1 uncultured Prevotellaceae bacterium
CAGATGCGACAAGAGTTGCAGACACACGAGGACTCCCCGTCTTTGAGAAATGTGCTGCTTGGCTATCTGCACCTGATACTGGAATACTGTAATCGTATCTATCAGCGCCAGCTTTTCGAAGAGGACAGGGGAGAGGCTGACCTGCTGAAGCGCTTTCACAACTTGCTTCAAACCTATTTTCGTGAGAACCGTCAGCTGATGCAGGGCTTGCCTACCGTCACTTGGTGTGCCTCCGAACTGGCCTATTCGCCTCGTTATTTTGGCGATATTGTCCACAAGGCAACTGGTGGCACAGCTATTGGCTACATCCACAACTACGTTATCAATCAGGCGAAAATTCTGTTGATGCAGGGTCACAACATCAGCGAGACCTCCCGCCTGCTCGGATTCGATTTCCCCCACCATTTTACTCGTCTCTTCAAGCGCATCACGGGACTTACACCCAGCGAGTTTCTACGAAAATGAGAAACGAGGTATCTCTCTTCGGATATAATGGAGTTTGTCGAATTTTATCCAGTTAATAAAATATGAACTGCCGAAATGACTTTCATAGTTGTTTTGCGAAAATTTAGAAAAACTCCGTCGATTTGCAGAAAACTTACATTTAGGCGAGTTTTCTTTCTATACCATAGAAGTTAACTCAAAATGAAATGTTTTTCATGAAAACGTTTTTCAGTCAAAAGGAAAGTGGAATGAGAAGGGGAGAGTATAAATTGGTTCATCTTCAGTAAAAAGAAAAATGTGAATTTTAGGAAACACAAGTCGATTCATTCTGCAAAGTTTAGGTTTGTGTTTACCCATGTATATATACATGCACCTCTAAACTTAAAGATTAAACCTTCAATCTCTTGATTTGGGTTTACAATACATACACCAAATTCCTTTTAAAACGATAATCACGATAAATGTGACGAATTTGACGCAAAAATTACAAATAGATTACAATAATGCGAGTGGTAAATTATTATCTACATCCCTGTCACCATTCGGAATGGAAGTCGTATAACTATTATAGCCCCTTTTAAATCTTATTATGTCGCAGGCGATATATTGTTAAACTCTCTTAAAGTTTATAATAAATCGCTTGCGATATAAAATATTATGCTTACCTTTGCATCGCAAACGACATAAATAGAATATAGATATGGCAAAAATTTATGATTTCAAGGCTCAGACGAGCAAGGGTAAGGAGATTGATTTCTCACAGTTTCAAGGTAAGGTGTTGCTGGTGGTGAACACAGCCAGCAAGTGTGGATTTACGCCTCAGTTTGCAGGACTGGAGGAGCTGAACCAGAAGTATAAGGATAAAGGTCTGGTGATTGTCGGATTCCCCTGCAACCAGTTCAAGGAGCAGGATCCTGCAGAGGATAGTAAGATTGAGGAGTTTTGCCAACTGAACTACGGTGTGACCTTCCAGATTATGAAGAAAGGTGACGTCAACGGTCCCGATGCCCAGCCTATCTTCGAGTTCCTGAAGGCTCAGGCTCCCACCGAGGAGTACAACGGTCTGAAGGCTAAGGCCGCCAAGACGCTTTTCAAGGCTATCAGCAAGAGCGTGGAGAAGGACAGCGACATCAAGTGGAACTTCACCAAGTTCCTGATTTCGAAGGACGGTGAAACCATCAAACGATATGCACCTACCACGGAACCCAAGGACTTCGAAAAGGACATTGAGGCCATGTTGTAGAAGTGAAAAGTGAAAAATTATGCACGAAGAATTACGACTCGACAAGCAGGTATGCTTCCGTCTATATACGGCAGCACGACTTATCACACAGGCATATACCCCAATGCTGAATGAGCTGGGTATTACTTACCCACAGTATCTCGTTCTGATGGTACTCTGGGAGCAGGATTCCCAGCCTGTGAACGACATAGCCCATCGGCTGCTGCTTGAAACAAATACAGTGACACCGCTGCTTCAGCGTATGGAGAAACTGGGTATCGTGGTTCGTAAGCGTGGCGAGGAAGACAAGCGCCAGCAGATAGTATCATTGACCGCAAAGGGTAAGGCGATGGAGGAACAGGCTTATGCAATCATCCCTGCAGGCATGGGCAAAGAGCTCAAAGCATGTCCTTTCCAATTGGACGACTATACCAAGTTTGCCAGTGAACTTGACACGATTATTGACACATTAAAGAATAAGGAAAAATAGATTTATGGCCAACACAAAACGATTCCACAGACATTTCGAGACTCCTGGGCTGCCGCTCTATTGGATTATCATCGCCTACATCATCCTCGGCTGGTTCTTCCCAGTGATTGGCCTGTTGGCACTCATCTGTATGATCGGCCCAGTAGTGACGAGCATCTTTAAGGGCCGTTGGTGGTGCGGACATGTGTGTCCTCGTGGCAACATGTACGATCGTCTGTTGTCAAAGTACTCACCCCATCGTCCTATTCCCAAATTTGTGCGCACCTTTAGCTTCCGACTGTTTATGGTATTCTTTATCTTCGGCATGTTCGGCATCCAGCTGAGTTTCGTGCCTTGGAGCGAGGGCGGACTGGCTATGTGGGCTGGTATAGGTAAGGTTTTCTGGACGATTATCGTCATGACCACCATCGTTGGCGTCACGCTCTCGTTCATCTATGCGCCACGCACATGGTGTTCGTTCTGCCCGATGGGAACCATCTCCAATTGGGTAGCACCTAAAAAGACACCACTGCCCAAGGCCTTCACAAATATCCACGTGTCAAGTGCCTGTCAGATGAAGTGCAAGCAGTGTGCCCGCGTCTGTCCCATGCAGCTCACGCCCTACGACTCTCGCGGCGAGACTGTCGGCTATCTGCATCCCGACTGCCTGAAGTGTGGCAAGTGTACTCAGGCCTGTCCTACGAAGATTATGACTTTGAAGCATTAAGTAATTCAAAGATAATTTGCCATGTTATTCCGCAGCCACGACTTCTATCTCGACCAATGCGCCCTTTGGAAGCGTCTTGACTGCTACAGCTGAACGAGCTGGATACGGTTCTGCGAAGAACTCGGCATAGACAGCATTCATGTCAGCAAAATCGTTCATGTCTGCCATAAATACCGTTGTCTTTACCACATTAGCCATCGTCAGACCAGCTTCTTCCAGGATAGCCTTCACGTTGGTCAGCGATTGACGAGTTTGTTCCTTGATGCCACCCTCAACAAAACTGCCTGTGGCAGGGTCGATGGGAATCTGACCAGAGGTATAAACGAGATTGCCCACTTTGATGGCCTGACTATATGGGCCGATGGCAGCCGGAGCAGCCTTTGTACTAATTACTTCTTTCATATTTTTTGTCATAGTTGTTTTGTATTAGTTTATTACTATCTGATAAATTGTGACTGCAAATATAGCAAAATCTCGCCAATTTTGCGTACTTTTGTAGATGTTTTTAATAAGAATTGTGATATGGACTACCTGCCGAAAGATCCTGCTATGCTTGTTTCAAGCGTGAACATGCTCCTGAGAGAAGGGAGGAGTTTACGGATGAAAAAGGCATTCCCTTTTGGGAGATAGTCAAGGAAGGAGAAACGATAGAATTATGAAGTGGACTGTATTATCAGATAATCGGAGCGATGATAGTTGTCTATCCACAGAGCATGGACTGTCTATTCTGTTGGAAACAGAACAGCACAAGATCCTGCTTGATACCGGAGCAAGTGACGTGTTTATCCAGAATGCAGAGTTGTTGGGCATGGACATAAGCAATGTGGACTATGTTTTCATTTCTCATGGGCATAGCGACCATGCAGGAGGCTTACGATACTTTCTTGAACGTAATCGACAGGCTAAAGTCATCGTTTCGCCTGATGCCATGAGCGGAAAATTCTTTTCCAAACGAGGTAATCTGCATAGTATTACTACGGAATGGCCGGAGATAGACGACAGGCTTATCTTGATAGACCAAACCTGCGAGATAGCAGGAGGAATCCATGTGATTGCCCATATTCCTCAGACAGATTATCCAATGCCCAAGGGTAATCAGAACCTCTATGTGCAGGATGCCAACGGAGATTATATCCACGACGATTTCCGTCATGAATTGGCTTTATATGTCGATGGTCTGCTATTTACGGGCTGTGCTCATAGTGGATTGGAGAACATCCTTGCGGCTTGTCCTTGGCCCGTCCATACGGTTGTAGGTGGCTTCCACTTACTTGACGGACAAGAGACTGAAGAAGAACAGGTAGCATTGGCTCAAAGGCTGAAAGCAAAATATCCTAAAACGCAATTCTACACCAGCCATTGCACAGGTGACAATGTGTTTGAGGTAATGAAGAACGTGATGGCTGAACAGCTACAGTCATTTAGATGTGGAACAGTTATAGAACAAAAACAATTAATTTGTCATTAGTATGATTACACCGCTGATGCAGATATAGGCATAGACGATGTAACGGAAGATGCGGTTGGGAATGTGCTTGAAGACGTAAGCACCCAGCATCGTGCCGATGATGACACCGCCGAGGCCATAAAGATAATCAACGGCTACGGTGGTTGTGAAGAAACCGTTGTAGGCTCTTACACCAGTCATCATCACATTGCCAATCAGGAAATAGGTCTGTGCCATCGCCATATAGTGCTCCTTAGTCGGCTCACTCTGGATGAAGTAAAGCACGGCAGGCGGGCCTTGCATGCCAAAGAAACCGCCCATCAGTCCGCTTAATGTTCCTGCACCTACCTGAACTCTCTTTGTGGTTGGCAGTTTTATGCGCTGGCTGAACAGCATGAAGTAGATGCTAATCAGGATGAGTGCTACGCCAAGAATACGTCGTAAAACGTGGTCTTCGATACGTGTCAGGGCAAAGATGGCAATGGTCGATACGATGATGAACGTTAGCAAGATTGGCCAAAGCCGCTGCCAGGTGACGTAGCCCCTTAACCTCCATACGATAGCTGCAGAGGTGGTAATGGCCAGCAATCCTGAGAGTGTCGTGGCTTCGCCATACGTAGGCATGAGGAACGGCAGCATCGTCATAATGAAGATGCCGAATCCAAAGCCTGTAGTGCGCTGGATGAAACTAGCGCCGATGCTCAGCAGGAATATGGAAAGAACTATGCTGCTCAAATCCTAATAATTCTCAAAACTTGGCACAAATTTACACATTATTATTCATATTTCGCATTAAATGACTAAATTTGCAACAAATATTAAGCATTTGCGTGATATGAAAGAGATAAACTATAAAGACATGAAGTTCAATCCGTTCAACCTGATTGGTGATGAATGGATGCTGGTGACGGCTGGTGATGAGCAGTCTGGCTGTAACACGATGACTGCCTCTTGGGGACATCTTGGATGCCTGTGGGGACATAACGACCCGTCGGCGGTGATTTACCTTCGCCCTTCACGTTACACCAAGGAGTTCGTCGACAAGGAGGACTACTTCTCCCTCTGTGTCATGGATAAGTCGTTTAAGAAGCAGATGGCGTATCTCGGCAGTGTCTCTGGCCGCGACGAGGACAAGATTGGCAAGGCAGGTCTTACGCCCGTCTATACCGACAACACCGTCTATTTCGAGGAAGCCAAGCTGGTACTGGTTTGCAAGAAACTCTATCAGTCGGAATTACAGGAGAGCGGTTTCCTCTATCAGGACACTATCGATGCGAACTATCCCCAGCGTGATTTCCATACGATGTACGTCGGCAAGATAGAGAAGGTGCTGGTAAGGGATGACGAGTATCTGAAATAATGAATGCTCTGCTATATTATCTGATAGTCATCAACATCGTGACCTTCCTGGTCTATGGTATTGATAAATGGAAAGCAAAGCAAGGTAGCTGGCGCATATCGGAAGCAACCTTGCTGATACTGGCTATCATTGGTGGCTGCATCGGAGCATTACTTGGAATGAAAGTCTGGCGGCATAAAACTCAGCACAAGAAGTTCAAGTATGGCCTTCCGCTGATTCTGTTGGCACAGATAGCACTTATTTCTTTCATTTCATAATTCGTGAAGAAGTGCTCTATCGATAGCTACGCGGTGAGTGGCCTATAGTGGAAGAACCATAGACCATGCGTTCCAGTTCCAATTGTTCCAATTAAAAATGAAGGGACAATACCGCCTTATATATAATATATAACTAATTAATAATTAGATAGTTATATATATTATAGGGTAGTTTGGAACATCCAAAAATATAAACTGGAACAACTGGAACTGGAACAAATAGATATTTCATAATTCTATAAAAGGCAGATTATCAATAACTTACAGCATCCTAAAGATAACAATAGTGACGGTAATAAACTCCAAATAGGGGGTGAATAGCATCAATTTCTCCTCTAAAAGGCCTCAAAAAGCATGCGAAAACCCATTGTTTTGATGTTTTTTCCTGTCTTTGGCGCACATTGGGGCTTCGCAAAAAATCAGTCTCACATACTCATTTAGGGGGTAATATGTGGATAAATGGCCATTGGAGTGTCAAAATCAGCCTAATAAGCATCAAAAATCAGCCTAATACACACCCGTATTAGGCTGATATGGAACCGTATTAGGCTGGTATTTAGAAGGGAAACAATGACGTTTCCCTCCTATTGCTTTATAGAGTATGTGTTAAGCCTTGATAAGTTCTACGCTTCGCTTGAGGAACTTATCGAGTGCTTCGCCCTTCAGCATGCCGTTCTGCAGGAGTGCGAGGTCAATGAGCTGATGGACAACAGCGTTGTCAGCAGCAAAACCGCTGAGGACGTCGTTCTTCTTGTCCTTCTGCTCCTGGACAGCCTTCTCGGCTTCAGCCTTCATGTCCTTGTCGTCCTGTGTCAGTTCGTCGTACTTCTTCTTGTCCTGTTGCTGCTGGATGGCGGCGAGACGGGCTTCCTGACCCTTGAGTTCAGAGACGATGGGCTTCAGAGCCTCTTCTGTAGATGACTTACAGTCGTCGAGTATGCTCTTTACCAATGGATGGTCGCTATTGAGCACGAGGTTGAACGAGTCGGGCATCTGTCCGTAGAAGTTCATGCCTGGCTGGAAGCGGCTCATCTCCTTCATACGACGCATCCACTCGTTCTGCGTGATAACGACAGGACGGGCCTCTGCACCCAGGGCATCAACCTGTACCATGAACTCTGCATGTTCGAGCTTTGGCATCTGTGACTTGAAGACCTGTGACAAATTGGCAGAGTCGTCCTCGCTGAGGTCGCTCTTAGGTGCGTCGCTCTTCACGATGAGGCGGTCGATGATGTCAGCATCCACACGTGTGAAGCGGCTCTTCTCGAACTTCTGCTCCAAGGTCTGGATGGTGGGAACGTCGAGCTGGCCGTCGAGCAGCAGCACGCTGTAGCCCTTGTCCTGAGCAGCCTTGATGTAAGAGTACTGCTCGTCCTTGTCGGTGGCATAGAGATAGACGAGCTGGTCGTCCTTGTCCTTCTGACTGCCCTCGATGAGTGTCTTGTACTCGTCGAAGGTGAAGTACTTGCCCTCCGTATCCTTGAAGAGTGCGAACTCCTTGGCGCGGTCGTAGAAGCCTTCCTCTGAGAGAATGCCGTAGTTGATGAAGAGCTTCAGGTCGTCCCACTTCTCCTCAAACTCCTTGCGGTTCTCCGTGAAGATAGCCTTCAGGCGGTCAGCCACCTTCTTGGTGATATAGGTAGAAATCTTCTTCACCTCGCGGTCGCTCTGCAGATAAGAACGAGAGACGTTCAGAGGAATATCCGGTGAGTCGATGACGCCATGCAACAGCGTCAGGAACTCAGGCACGATACCCTCTACCTGGTCGGTGACAAACACCTGGTTGCAGTAGAGCTGAATCTTGTTCTTCTGCAGTTCGATGCTTGACTTAATCTTCGGGAAGTAGAGAATACCCGTGAGGTTGAAGGGGTAGTCCACGTTCAGGTGAATCCAGAACAACGGCTCGTCGCTCATGGGGTAGAGTGTGCGGTAGAACGACTTGTAGTCTTCGTCCTTTAACGTCGACGGAGTCTTAGTCCACAGGGGCTCCACACTATTAATGATGTTGTCCTCCTGGGTGTCCACCATCTTCTTCTCGTCGCTTGACCACTCCTGTTTTTTGCCGAAGGCAACGGGTACGGCCATGAACTTGCAGTACTTGTTGAGCAACTGCTGCAGACGCTCTTTCTCCAGGAACTCCTTGCAGTCGTCGTCGATGTAGAGGATGATGTCTGAACCGTGGTCGGCACGCTCGGCATCGTCAATCTCGTAGGCAGGAGAACCGTCGCAGCTCCACTTGACAGCCTTAGAGCCATCCTTGTAGCTCTTGGTGATAATCTCCACCTTCTTCGATACCATGAACGAAGAGTAGAAGCCCAGACCGAAGTGTCCGATGATGTTGTTGGCATTGTCCTTGTACTTCTCCAGGAAGTCAGTGACGCCAGAGAAAGCAATCTGGTTGATGTACTTGTCGATTTCCTCTTCAGTCATTCCGATACCGTGGTCGCTGATAGTGATGGTACCCTTGTCGGCATCCAGACTGACACGTACTGTCAGGTCGCCCAGCTCCTCTTTATATTCGCCCTGGGCAGCCAGCGTCTTCATCTTCTGCGTAGCATCGACGGCATTGCTGACCATCTCGCGCAGGAAAATCTCATGATCTGAGTAGAGAAACTTTTTGATGACGGGGAAGATGTTCTCGGTAGTAACCCCGATGTTACCTTTTTGCATATACCTTAATTATTATTATATATTAAATTCTGACCTTTATTTTGCAAATACCGTGCCACTTTCCAAAAAAAGTGTTACCTTTGCAGCCAAATTCAGAAATACTATGGTAAAAAGAAGATGGCGCTGCAAGCCGGGTGAACAACCTACGGAGCTGGATAAGCGCATCATGTACTTGGAAAACAAAGGATGGGAGGTGCCTACGCGCGACCTCATAAAGACACCGGAACAGTTGGAGGGCATCCGCAGAGCCAGTGCGGTGAATACGGGTGTGCTCGACGAGGTAGAACGTCAGATTCATGCAGGTATGTCGACGCTGGAGATAGACCAGATTTGTCGTGACTACTGTGCCAAGCATAACGCGATACCAGCTTGCCTGAACTATGACATAGAGGACGGCGAGACTCCGCCATTCCCCATGAGTGTATGTACCAGCATCAATGAGGTGGTGTGTCACGGTATTCCCAAAGCTGAGGATATCCTGGAGGAGGGCGACATCATCAATGTGGACTTCACCACGATTCTCGACGGCTACTATGCCGATGCCTCGCGTATGTTTATAATAGGTAAGACAACGCCTGAGAAGGAACAGCTGGTGCGCGTCACCAAGGAGTGCTTGGAGATTGGTATGGAAGCCGCCAAGCCCTGGCATGGTGTCAACGAGATTGGCCGTGCCATCGAGAAGCATGCCAAGAAGTACCACTACGGTGTGGTGCGCGACCTGTGTGGTCATGGAGTAGGGTGCCACTTCCATGAAGACCCTGAAGTAGCCCACTTCGCACAGCGTGGCGACGGTATGTTGCTGGTGCCTGGCATGGTGTTCACCATTGAACCGATGATTAATATGGGATCGTGGAAGGTTTTCATCGACTCCGAAGACCCCTATGGCTGGGAGGTTATCTCCGACGACGAACTGCCCTCAGCCCAGTGGGAGCATACGCTGCTGATGACGGAACACGGCGTGGAAATTTTAAGTTACTAATGTTCGTAATAACGTTATAACGTGATAACGAAATGACGAAGGATATATATATACTAGGTATAGAGTCGAGTTGCGACGACACGAGTGCTGCGGTGCTGAAGAACGGCGTGCTGCTGTCGAACGTGACGGCATCGCAGGCTGTCCATGAGTCGTATGGTGGCGTGGTGCCTGAACTGGCCAGTCGTGCGCACCAGCAGAACGTGGTGCCCGTGGTCCATGAGGCTATCAAGCGTGCTGGTATCCAGAAAGAGCAGTTGTCGGCTGTCGCTTTTACGCGTGGTCCCGGTCTGATGGGTTCGCTGTTGGTAGGTGTGAACTTTGCCAAGGGCTTTGCCCGTTCGTTGGGTATTCCCCTCATCGATGTCAACCACCTGCAGGGACATGTGATGGCACATTTTATTGATGGTGGCGAGGGTGACTTTAATCCACCGCCATTGCCATTCCTCTGCTTGTTGGTGAGTGGCGGTAACTCGCAGATTGTCAAGGTGAATGCCTATAACGATATGGAAGTGTTGGGACAGACCATCGACGATGCTGCCGGTGAGGCTATTGACAAGTGTTCGAAGGTGATGGGACTGGGCTATCCTGGTGGTCCTATCATTGACCGCTTGGCTCGTCAGGGCAATCCAAAGGCTTACCAGTTCTCGGAGCCTCATATCCCAGGACTGGACTACAGCTTCTCTGGTCTGAAGACGTCGTTCCTGTATAATATGCGCAAGTGGGTGGAGGAAGACCCAGACTTCATTGAACACCACAAGGAAGACATCGCTGCATCATTGGAGTGGACTATTGTGGACATCCTGATGAAGAAACTGAAGTTGGCTGTCAAGCAGACGGGCATCAAGCATGTGGCTGTGGCTGGTGGCGTGAGTGCTAACAATGGTCTGCGCAACGCCTTCCACGACCATGCCAAACGCTATGGCTGGATGGTGTATATTCCGAAGTTCAGCTACACGACGGATAATGCTGCTATGATTGGTATCGTGGGATATTACAAATTCTTGGATAAAGAGTTCTGTGACATCAATGCCCCCGCATTCTCAAAAGTAACGTTTTGTTAAGAATAAAACAATATAACAATAAAACAATAAAAAAAATAAAACAATAAAATAGAAAACGGTGGACCTATGCAGAACGGGAATTTGATGGAGGAACTTAGCATTAAGTTTGCCTTACGTGTCATAAAACTCTATAAATATCTTTTTGAAGAGAAAAAGGAGCATATTATGTCAAAGCAGGTGTATCGCAGTGGAACAAGCATAGGTGCAAATATTGCAGAAAGTAAGACAGCTCAGAGTGATGCAGATTTTATTAATAAATTGAGTATCTCTTTAAAAGAGGCTAATGAAACTAAATACTGGCTTGTACTTTTACATGAGTCTGGTTATCTTTCAGATGAAGAATTTCAGTCAATTGAGAATGATATCAACACAATAATAGGAACGTTAATAATAATCATCAAAAAGAAGAAAGGATTACAATAATTTGTGTTTTATTCTTTTAATTTTTTATTTTTTAATATGGATTTTGAAAGCAAGATTATCAGCAGAGAGGTGAGCCAACTGCTGTGGGAGATGGAGAAGACTGTAGGTACGGCTGAGAGTTGTACGGGTGGACGTATTGCCGAGGCTATCATTGCCGTTCCCGGTGCGTCGAAATATTTCAAGGGTGGCATCATCTCGTATGTCGATGAAACCAAAGAAGCGCTGCTGGGCGTAGATCCGCAGGTGCTGGCAGAGAAAACGGCTGTCTGTGAGGAAGTTGCCTGTCAGATGGTGAAAGGTGCATGTAAGGCACTGAACACAGACTTCGCGTTGGCTTCTACAGGTTACGCTGGTCCTACAGGTGGTCCGAAAGACATTCCTATCGGTACGATTTGGTTGGCTTGTGGCACTCAAGATAAACAGGTGACGATGATGGTTCAAGAGGACCATGGACGTGATATTAATCTGGCCATTGCAACCAATAAAGTGATGCAATTGTTCCTTGATTTCCTGAAAACGGAGAATAATACGGCGGTAGAAGGTTAAAAAATATTAAGAATCAGCTAATTGTCAATTCTCAATTTTCTGTTCTCAATAAAAAGTTGTACCTTTGCACCCTGTTTGGAGTAAGTTATATTTAAGTAACAAGAAAAAATAGATAGAAATGTCTAAGATTTGTCAGATTACAGGAAAGAAGGCACAGATTGGTAATAACGTGTCTCACTCAAAGCACCGCACTAAGCGCAGCTTTGATGTAAATCTGTTCAGCAAGAAGTTCTACTACGTAGAGGAGGCTTGCTGGATTCAGTTGAAGATCAGCGCCGCTGGTCTGCGTATGATTAATAAGGTTGGTCTGGACGCTGCCCTGAAGCAGGCTGTTGCTAAAGGTTTTGTAGACTGGAAGGACATTAAAGTAATAGGAGACTAATATCATGGCAGGTAAGAAAGCAAAGGGTAACCGCGTTCAGGTGATTCTGGAGTGCACTGAGATGAAAGAGAGTGGACTGCCCGGAACAAGCCGCTATATTACGACCAAGAATCGTAAGAACACCCCTGAGAGAATGGAACTCATGAAGTATAACCCCATCCTGAAGAAGATGACTCTTCATAAGGAAATTAAATAATCTTATTTAGAGCATGGCAAAGAAAACCGTCGCTACCCTCCACGAAGGCTCAAAGGATGGTCGCGCTTACACAAAGGTTATCAAGATGGTTAAGAGCCCCAAGACTGGTGCTTACATCTTCGACGAGCAGATGGTTCCTTATACTATTGAAATACTAAGATAAGGCTGCAAATATATGTTGCGGCCTTATTTTTTTTGAAATCCTTTTGCATTTTCGGAAAATAATCGCTATCTTTGCATGATTTAATAGAAATACAAGCAAATAGAGATATGAGTAAAAAGACATTAATCTTAGTTTTTTATGTGCTTTTCGGCTGCGGTATGACTATGGCAGAAGAGGTACAGAAGAGTGAGTTGCAGCAGCGAGCTGAGGCTATAGATGCCAATAAGAACATAGCTTCTGCACGTTCGACTTACATTCGTGCTTTTGAAGACTATGCTGCCAAAGGTAATATTCGACAGGCTGCTGAGTGTGGCGCAAAAGCGACTGAGTTGTACTACAAGGAAAACTACTGGCAGGAGGCTTTTGACCTATTGCGGCGCATAGACCAAGCCGCTAATGCCGATAGCAAGTCATCAAGTGTGGAGAAAGCAGCAGCCCACTATATGACCAGTCGTGAACGCATGAAGATGTATATGAAGATGCGTCGTGGTGCCAACACCTTGGAGCATCTGAAGGCAATGGAGAATCATGCCAACATATCGGGTGATGAGCAATTGAAGAACGATCTGCTTTACAATAAGACTGTTTATTACTACGCTTTTGGTCAGACTGCTGAGGGTAATGCCGTCTTTAAGGAGATGGCCGACAAGCTGACTAAGCAGAAGGAGTATGACAAGGTTGATGAGGTATATCAGACCCTGATAGCTAATGGCCGCAAGAGCAATAGCGCTAATCTGGTGGCTCAGTCGTATAAAGGTTATATGGCCTGGAAAGACTCCACCAACGCATTGAAATATGCTGACGAGATAGCTGCTTTGAAACAGCAGATTAGCGACAACGAGGCATCGATAGCTGAGAAAGACAGTTCGTTGACTACCCGCATGGGCTTTATCATTGCCTTGGGTGTGCTGGCTGCTGCCCTTGCTGCAGCTTTGGTCATTGGTGGTGTTATCCTGCTGCGTTTCATCCTGATGACGCGTAAACAGAAGAAGAACATACAGCTGTTGACAGAAAGCAACGCCCTGAAAGCCCAGTTCATCAGCAATATCGCTGCACAATTGGAGCCGACCTTCAAAAAACTTGACAGTAGCGTTCCTGAGGTGAAAGCTCTGTTGGCTTTCTCTGAGCATATCCAGACCCTGTCGGAATTAGAGAATTCCAAGGGTGAACCTGTAGAGATGGAAGAGATGTCTGTTCCACCGTTCTGCGAAGGTTTGATGGCTCAGATCCAGTCGAAAGTGAAGGAGGATGTGACGCTGACAACCAATGCACCGAAGATGAGTGCAACGATTAACAAGGAGTATGTATCACATATCCTGTTGCATTTGTTGGAAAATGCTGCTATTTACACACCGGCAGGTGGAACTATCTGGCTCGACTTCAAGAAACGTAGTGCTCATACCCTGCAGTTCCTCGTGTCGAATACGGGTTCTGATATTCCTGAGGAGAAGCGCGATGACGTTTTCAAGCCTTTCCTCGAAATACGTGACCTCACTCAAGGCGATGGTCTGGGACTTCCCATCTGTAAGCAGATGGCTCTGAAGATGAATGGTGATTTGGAGATTGACCCTGCGTTTACGAAGGGTGTACGCTTTGTACTTGAACTCCACGTGTGATGTGTGATATAAGAAGGAAGATGTAAGATGGGTATTTTCGGTTTTTTTAATAAGGAAAAGAAAGAAACGTTGGATAAAGGTCTGGAGAAGACCAAGACCAGTGTGTTCGACAAACTGGCACGTGCTGTTGCTGGTAAGTCGAAGGTGGATGACGATGTGCTTGACAATCTGGAAGAGGTCTTAATCACCTCTGATGTGGGTGTCGAGACTACGCTGAAGATTATTGAGCGTATTGAAGAGCGTGTAGCTCGCGATAAGTATGTGTCAACCAGTGAGTTGAATGAGATTCTGCGCGACGAGATTGCCTCGTTGTTGGCAGAGAACAATACAGATGATAACGATAATTGGGATTTGCCTGGTGATCACAAACCTTATGTGATACTGGTGGTAGGTGTCAATGGAGTGGGTAAGACTACGACCATTGGTAAGCTGGCTTGGCAGTTTAAGCAGGCAGGCAAAAAGGTCTATCTGGGTGCTGCTGATACGTTCCGTGCTGCTGCCGTTGAACAGATTTGCATCTGGGGCGAGCGCGTAGGTGTTCCTGTCGTTAAGCAACAGATGGGTTCTGACCCCGCCTCGGTGGCTTTCGATACCTTGCAGAGTGCCAAGGCCAATGGTGCCGATGTGGTACTGATAGATACTGCCGGTCGTCTGCATAACAAGGTGGGTCTGATGAATGAACTGAAGAAAATCAAGGACGTCATGAAGAAGGTGATGCCTGAGGCTCCCGATGAGGTGATGCTCGTGTTGGATGGCTCTACCGGACAGAATGCCTTTGAACAGGCCAAGCAGTTCTCGGCAGTCACCAATATCACCAGTCTTGCTATCACCAAACTTGACGGTACTGCCAAGGGTGGTGTGGTTATTGGTATTTCCGACCAGTTGAAAGTACCTGTAAAGTATATTGGACTGGGCGAGAAGATGGAAGACCTGCAACTCTTCAATAAGCGCCAGTTTGTTGACTCGTTGTTTAAGCATGAATAAGAAGCCGACAATAGATATCATTACGCTGGGTTGCTCGAAGAACCTGGTAGACTCGGAGACCCTCATGGGACTCTTTGAGGCTCATGGCTATCATGTCACCCATGATTCTGATCATCCACAAGGCGATATTGCGGTCATCAATACCTGCGGATTCATAGAGGATGC
This sequence comes from uncultured Prevotellaceae bacterium, assembly GCA_900316265.1. GTDB lineage: Bacteria > Bacteroidota > Bacteroidia > Bacteroidales > Bacteroidaceae > Prevotella. The sequence continues at coordinate 15,112 of ONCH01000029.1, forward strand.
CAAGCAGGAAAGCATTGATACCATTCTGGAATTTGTTCAGGCTAAGGAAGAAGACCGTCTGCAGAAACTCTTTGTGATGGGCTGTCTGTCAGAGCGTTACCTTGCGGACTTAGAGAAAGAGATTCCTGAGGTGGATGGCTGGTATGGGAAATTCAATTATAAGCAGTTGCTGAAGGATTTAGAGGTTAGTGGTGAGAGGTTAGAGGTTCGAGATTACCACCGACACGTCACTACCCCCAAACACTATGCTTACCTGAAGATTGCCGAGGGATGTGACCGTCATTGTGCCTACTGCGCTATACCTATTATTACCGGTAAGCACCAGAGTCGTCCGATGGACGAGATACTTGACGAGGTGCGCTATCTGGTGAGTCAAGGAACCAAGGAGTTTCAGGTGATTGCCCAGGAACTGACGTACTATGGCGTAGATATCGATGGCAAGCAGCATATTGCTGAACTCATTGAGAAGATGGCTGACATAGAGGGCGTGGAGTGGATTCGTCTGCACTATGCCTATCCCACACACTTCCCATGGGACCTGTTGCGCGTGATGCGAGAGAAGAAGAATGTCTGCAACTATCTGGATATCGCCTTGCAGCATATCAGCGACCACATGCTTGACCGTATGAAGCGTCATGTGACGAAGGAGGAAACCTATGAGTTGATACGTCGTATGCGTCGTGAGGTGCCAGGCATCCATATCCGTACCACGTTGATGGTAGGTTTCCCTGGTGAAACAGATGATGACTTCCGTGAACTCATTGAGTTTACCAAATGGGCGCGTTTCGAGCGTATGGGTGCTTTCGCCTATTCGGAAGAGGACGGTACTTATAGTGCTGAACACTATGAGGATGATGTTCCTGCCGAGGTTAAGCAGCAGCGATTGGATAAGCTGATGCGTATCCAGCAGAATATCAGTGCCGAACTGGAAGCTGAGAAGGTTGGCAACATCATGCGCGTCATCATTGACCGTGTGGAGGGTGACTGGTTTATCGGACGTACAGAGTTCTGCTCTCCAGAGGTTGACCCCGAGGTGCTTATACCTATAGATGAAGAACTGACTATTGGTGAGTTTTATGATGCCCGCATCACAGATGCGGAAGAGTTTGATTTATACGCGACGACAAAGATATGAATAATAAGGAATTTATAGCTGAGTTGGCAGAGCGTACGGGCTATAGTGCCAAGGATACGCAGAAGTTGGTTAATACGTTGATTGACGCCATGGGTGATGCCTTTCAGGAGGATAACTCCATATTGGTGCCAAACTTTGGCGTTTTTGAGACGAAGAAGAAGATGGAACGCGTCATGGTGAATCCTTCTACGGGACAGCGTATGCTGGTACCACCAAAACTCGTGTTGAACTTCAAACCCAACCAGACGTGGAAGGATAAACTGAAAGGAGGACAGTAAGCTATGGGAAAACTGACAATACAAGAGGTTGCCAAGATTCTTGTTGAGAAGAATGGCTTGAACCAGCGCGAGGCTAATCAGTTTGCTACGGAGTGCTTTGCTGTCATACTGAATCGTCTGCAGGATGGTGATGCCGTCAAGGTGAAAGGACTTGGTACTTTTAAGATTATCAATGTTGAAGCTAGAGAGAGCGTCAGCGTGCGTACTGGAGAACGTGTGGTTATCGATAGCCACTCGAAGGTGTCGTTTACGCCTGATACGGTGATGAAAGAATTGGTCAATAAGCCTTTCTCTCAGTTTGAAACTGTTGTGTTGAACGACGGTGTCGAATTCGAGGATATTCCAGATGATGTGACAGAGGAAGAATCTTCTGTTGTTGAAGAGCCTGCTATGGAGGGACCTGTCATCATAGAGGAGAAAAACATTGTTGCTGAAGAGCCATCGGATGAAGAACCACCAGTCGAGGAACTTGTTTCTGAGGAACCTGTTGTCGAAGAGCCATCGGTTGAGGATCCTGTTGCTGGGGAACCAGAAGAGTTGATCAACTTCTATGAGGAAGAACTGCCAGAAGAACGTCATTGGGGACGTTGGCTGTTAGCTGGTTTGGTAGTGTTGGCTTTGATACTTGCTGCTGGCTATGGTGGTTATGAATATGGTCGCCAGCAGACGGCAGTGCTCCCTGATACGGTCTTTGTAAGAGATACTGTCTATATGACTGAAACGCAGGATTCGGTAGAAGTGGGTGAGTCTGAGGAGACTATCGCCAACGAGATTACTGCGACACCTGTTGCAAAGGAGGAACCTAAGGAAGCCCCTAAAGCAGAACCTAAAGTCGAACCCAAGAAAGAAGAAGTTGACCAATGGTCTGCCAAGGACGAACGTGTACGTCTGGGCGCTTATCGGATCGTAGGTCTATCACACGAGGTGACCGTTCTGGAAGGCCAGACCTTTTATAGCATCTGTCGTGCCCATCTAGGTCCCGACATGCAATGCTATGTGGAAGTATTCAATGGTTTACCTCAAAATCCGCAGATTAAGACCGGTCAAGTACTGAAAATTCCTAAGCTGGAATTGAAGAAGCGTCGCAAGTAGATTATAATAACTTTAATAAGATTGAAAAGTTTCTTAAAATGTAAGTTTTAGGAAACTTTTTTAATATTATTTAGGTATGCTAGTGCGCGTAATAAGAGGGGAAATGCGTACTTTTGCACGTTGTAAAAAGTAAATAAATATAATTCGTAATAATATGGCTGAAGCTATTGACATCCGTGAGTTGAATGTACGGATAGAACAACAGAGTGGATTCGTCACAAATCTGGTGACGGGAATGGATCGTGTAATCGTAGGTCAGAAGCATCTGGTTGACTCCCTGCTGATTGGCTTGCTGAGTGATGGCAATATCCTCTTAGAGGGTGTTCCTGGACTGGCTAAGACATTAGCTATCAAGACACTTTCTCAGTTGATTGATGCTACATACAGTCGTATACAGTTTACTCCCGACCTGCTGCCTGCCGACGTGACAGGTACGATGATTTACTCGCAGAAAGAAGAGAAATTCCAGGTAAAGAAAGGTCCTGTATTTGCTAACTTTGTATTGGCTGATGAGATTAACCGTGCTCCGGCTAAGGTGCAGAGTGCATTGCTGGAGGCCATGCAGGAGAAGCAGGTAACCATTGGTGCTGACACTTTTGAGTTGCCTAATCCTTTCTTGGTGATGGCTACTCAGAACCCCATTGAGCAGGAGGGTACCTATCCATTGCCTGAGGCCCAGATGGACCGTTTCATGCTGAAGGTAGTCATTGGCTATCCTACTATTGAGGAAGAGAAGAAGATTATCCGCGAGAATATCGCTGGTGCCCTGCCCACCGTTACTCCTGTAACTACAGCTGCTGAGATTATCAAGGCCCGTGAGGTGGTTCGTGAGGTATATATTGACGAGAAGATTGAACAGTACATCGCTGACATCGTCTTCGCTACTCGTTTCCCCGACCGTTACGGACTGAAGGATATGAAGGACATGATTTCCTTTGGTGGTTCACCGCGTGCCTCTATCAACCTCGCCAAGGCAGCCCGTGCCTACGCCTTCATCAAGCGTCGCGGTTATGTGGTTCCTGAGGATGTTCGTGCTGTTGCTTACGACGTACTGCGCCATCGTATTGGTCTGACCTATGAGGCTGAGGCCAGCAACATCACCAGCGAGGAGATTATCTCAAAGATTATCAACAAGGTCGAAGTGCCCTAAACTAGTAAGACTAGTTAAACTAGTAAAACTAGAATATGGAAACCTCTGAAATATTAAAGAAGGTACGGAAGATTGAGATCAAGGCCCGTGGCCTGAGCTCGAACGTCTTTGCTGGGCAATACCATTCTGCTTTTAAGGGTAGGGGTATGGCCTTCAGCGAGGTGCGCGAGTATCAGTATGGCGACGATGTGCGTGATATCGACTGGAATGTGACCGCCCGTTTTCATCGTCCTTATGTCAAGGTTTTTGAGGAGGAGCGTGAACTTACCGTGATGTTGCTCATCGATGTCAGCGGTTCGCTGGACTTTGGTACACAGCGACAGATGAAGCGTGACATGGTGACTGAGATTGCTGCTACCATTGCTTTCTCAGCTATCCAGAATAACGATAAGATTGGCGTGGTGTTCTTCTCAGACCGTATCGAGAAATATATCCCACCCAAGAAAGGTCGCAAGCATATTCTGTATATCATCCGTGAGATGCTCGACTTCCATCCGGAGTCCAAGCGTACGGATGTGAAGCAGGCTTTGGAGTTCTTGACCAGTGTGGCTAAGCGCCGCTGTACAGCTTTCGTCTTGAGTGACTTCTACGTACATCAGGACTTCTTGCAGCCGTTGCAGATAGCTAACCGTAAGCACGATGTGGTGGCTTTACAGGTCTATGACTTGCGCGCTCGTGAGTTGCCTAACGTAGGACTGATGCGTGTGGTGGATGCTGAGACGGGTCACGAACAGTATATAGATACTAGCAGTCGCAGCCTTCGTCAAGCGCATGAGCGCTACTGGAAAAATCGTCAGCAGCAGTTGCGTGATACAATGACCAGAAGCAATGTTGATTTGGTGAGTATTGCTACCAATGAAGACTATGTGAAGGCCTTGCTGATGTTGTTTAAACAACGTAGTTGAATGAAAAGAGTATTATTTGTAATATGTCTGATAACCAGTGCTTTAACCTCGTTTGCACAAGCAAGTGTTGAAGCTAAGATTTCGCCCATTGAAATGATGATTGGTGAACAGGCACAGGTGACTATCAGCGTCCAGGCTGACGAGAATGCCAAAGTGGAATTCCCCACCTTTAAGCCCCGTCAAGAGTTGGTTCCTGGGGTGGAAGTTCTCGATGCTCAACGTTCATCCGATTATACCCTGACATTAATTCTGACCAGCTTCGACGGTAATCTTTATCATCTGCCTCCTTTCAAAGTGAAGGTCAATGGCAAGGAGTTGAAGACTGCCGATCTCGCGCTGAAGGTTGTTGAGGTAGAGGTGGACACCACGAAGATGGATCAGTTCTATGGTCCTAAGGATGTGCAGGATGTTCCCTTCCAATGGAGTGACCTCTCGCTGAGTTTCTGGCTGAGTGTTCTGCTGTTGGTACTGATAGCACTTAACTACTATCTCTATCTGCGTCTGCGTGACAACAAACCAATCATCACGCATATCAAGATTGTGAAGCGTCTGTTGCCTCACCAGAAGGCTATGAAGGAGATTGAGCAAATCAAGGCAGATAAGATGGTGAGCTCAGAGAATCAGAAAGAGTACTATACCAAGCTTACCGATACCCTGCGTCGCTATATTGAGGAACGCTATGGCTTCTCAGCTATGGAGATGACGAGTTCTGAGATTATAGACCGTCTGATGCAGACCGACCAGCAGTCGCTTGACGAACTGCGCCAGCTCTTTATGACTGCCGATCTCGTGAAGTTCGCCAAGTACTCGACGATGATTAACGAGAACGACGCCAATCTGGTCAATGCCATCGACTTCATCAACCAGACTAAGCAGGAGAACCAGCCCACAGAGACGGTCGAGAAACCGCAACTGTCGGAGGCTGACCTGCGTTCACAGAGTGAGCGCCGTGTGCTGAAGACCGTTATCTGGTCGTTGGTGGCAGTATCTGTTGCTCTCTTCGGCTATGTAGTATATAATGTTTATCAACTGCTGTACTGATATGGAATTTGCGAATAAAGAATACCTGTTTCTGCTACTCCTGCTGATACCTTATCTGATATGGTATCTGATGTACAGGAAGAAGAGCGAGCCCACGATGCGCATGAGCGACACGATGGCCTATCGTTATGCACCGCGCTCATGGAAGGTGACGCTGATGCCTGTCCAGCAGTTGTTACGTATTGCCGTCTTCGTACTGGTTGTATTGGTGCTGGCCCGTCCGCAGACCCAAAACTCGTGGAAGAACAAGACCATGGAGGGAATCGATATCATGTTGGCCATGGACGTTTCGACGTCGATGTTGGCAGAGGATTTGAAGCCTAACCGTATGGAGGCTGCCAAGCAGGTTGCTGCTGAGTTCATAACAGGTCGCCCTAATGATAATATCGGACTGACGATATTCGCTGGTGAGGCATTTACGCAATGTCCGATGACCACTGACCATGCCTCGCTGTTGAACCTGTTGCAGAATGTGCGTACTGATATCGCTCAGCGAGGTCTGATAGAGGATGGTACTGCTATTGGTATGGGATTGGCCAATGCTGTCTCACGTCTGAAAGATTCCAAGGCGAAGAGTAGGGTAGTCATCCTGCTGACTGACGGTAGTAACAACCGCGGTGACCTATCGCCTATGACAGCAGCAGAGATTGCCAAGAGTTTTGGCATCCGTGTCTATACCATCGGTGTGGGTACCAACAAGGTTGCTCCTTATCCGATGACTGTAGCTGGTGGCGTGCAGTATGTCAATATTCCTGTTGAGATTGACACTAAGACGTTGAGTGGTATCGCTGAAGCTACCAATGGTGATTTCTACCGAGCCACCAATAATAAGGAATTGCAGCAGATATACAAGGAGATTGATAAACTGGAGAAATCGAAGCTCAACGTTAAGAAGTTCAGCAAGCGCTACGAGGCCTACCAACCTTTCGCCATCGCCGCCGCTTTGCTGTTGCTGCTTGAGATGTTGCTGCGAATAACCGTATTTAGAAAGTTACCGTAAGATGTTTAGATTCGAAGACCCTATATACCTCTATCTATTAGCTGTCATACCGGTGTTGGTTGTGATACGCTGGCTGATGGTGCGCCAACAAAAGAAGCGTCTGCGCCAGTTTGGTGACCCTGACCTGGTAAAGGAACTGATGCCCGATGTGTCCCGTTTCCGTCCGTTGGTTAAGTTCTGTATACTTTTGATGGCATTATCGCTGCTGATTGTCATGTTGGCTCGTCCGCAGTTCGGTACAAAGATTAATCATGAGAAACGAACTGGTATCGAGACCATCATTGCTATGGATATCAGTAATTCGATGTTGGCAGAGGATGTGACACCCAGTCGTTTGGACCGTGCTAAAATGATGGTTGAGAACCTGGTAGACAACTTCACCAACGACAAGATTGGACTCATTGTCTTTGCCGGTGATGCCTTCATCCAGTTGCCTATCACCAGTGATTACGTGTCGGCTAAGATGTTCCTGTCGAGCATTGACCCGTCCATGATGGCTACTCAGGGTACTGATATTGCTGCCGCTATCTCAATGGCATCGCATAGCTTTACGCAGGAGGAAGGTATTGGCAAAGCTATCATCGTGATTACTGATGGTGAGGACCATGAGGGTGGTGCACTTGAGGCTGCCAAGGAAGCCAAGGACCGCGATCATCGTGTCTATGTGCTCGGTGTCGGTTCTCCCATGGGTGCTCCTATTCCCATTGGCAATGGCGACTATATGAAAGACAATACCGGCCAGACCGTGATGACGGGCCTGAACGAAGAGATGTGTCGCCAGATTGCTCAGGCTGGTGGCGGCGCTTATATCCATGTGGAGAATAACAGCAGTGCCCAGGAAAAGCTGGACGAAGAGCTGGATAAGTTGGCTAAGAAAGAGACCGAGACAACTATCTATAGCGATTATGACGAACAGTTCCAAGCTGTAGGTATCATTGCCCTGTTATTGCTTATCATCGAGGCTTGTCTCATGGAAGTAAAGAATCCGTTGCTTCGAAACGTCTCTTTGTTCAAACGCAAGAAAGTGGTTACAATTATGTTATTACTGCTGGTTACTGGTGCAGCAACAGCCCAAAGCGACCGTCAGTTGATACATCAGGGCAACAAGCAATATCGGGCTGGCAACTATGCTGATGCTGAGGTATTGTATCGCAAGGCTATTGAGAAGAATAACCGCAATCCGCAGGCCGTCTATAACCTTGGTTTGGCGTTGATGAAACAACAGAAGGACTCTGCTGCCGTCCAGCAGTTTATGGATGCCGGTAAGTTGGAAACCAATCCCTTGCGTCGTGCCTTGTCCTACCATAATGCTGGTGTTATCTGCCAGGGTAAGAAGATGTATGGCGAGGCAATCGACGTGTATAAGGAAGCCCTGCGCAACAATCCTGCCGATGATGAGACCCGCTATAATTTAGCGCTCTGCAAGCGTCAGCAGAAGCAACAGCAACAAAATCAACAACAGCAGCAGAAGCAAGATCAGAAACAAGATCAAAAGCAAGATCAGAAACAAGAAGAAAAGAAAGAAGAGCAGAAGCAGCAACAACAGAAGCAGGAACAGCAGATGAGTCGCGAGAATGCCGAACAGATGCTCAATGCTGCTATGCAGGAAGAAAAACAGACACAACAGCGCATGAAGAAGGCTCAGCAACAGCCGAACCATCGCAAGTTGGATAAGAACTGGTAATGACAGACATGAAGAAATATTTTACGCTGATATTACTTTCAATCATGGTTGTGGGCGCGATAGCCCAGACGCTGACTGGTCGTGCTCCCTCGCAGGTTGCTGTGGGTGAGCAGTTCCGTTTATCCTATACCATCAACACCCAGGATGTGCGAGGATTCCGCGCAGGCAATATCCCTGAGGAGTTTGAGGTATTGATGGGCCCCAGCACATCGACGCAGTCAAGTTTCCAGATGGTTAACGGCCATACGTCAAGCACGTCGTCCGTCACCTATACCTATATTGTGGTTGCTACGAAAAATGGTACGTTTACCATTCCTCCTGCTCATTGTACTGTCGATGGCAAGACCGTTACCTCTAATGAGATACGTATCAAGGTCAGTGGTCAGGCCCAGCAGCAAAGCGGTCGCCAGCAGAGTCGTCAGCAGAGTGGGGGCAATGGTGAGTTGCGTCCGGCAGGCAGTGCAATCTCTGGCAGTGACCTTTTCATTCATGTTAGTGCCTCCAAGCAGCGCGTTCGTGAACAGGAGCCCATTCTCTTGACTTATAAGGTATATACTCTTGTCGGACTGACCCAGCTGAGTGGTAAGATGCCCGACCTGAAGAGTTTCTACACCCGTGAGGTTCCTCTGCCTCAAGAGAAGAGTTTTAAGATTGAGACCTTCAATGGTCGCCAGTACCGTACCGTCACGTGGCAACAATATGTCATGTTCCCGCAGGCCACGGGTAAGTTGGAGATTCCTGCTATCACCTATGATGGTATTGTTGTTCAGCAGAACCGCAACGTCGATCCCTTTGAGGCTTTCTTCAATGGCGGCTCTGGCTATGTTGAGGTGAAGAAGCAAATCAAGGCACCGGCTATTACCATTCAGGTTGACCCGCTGCCCCAGCGTCCAGCCAACTTTTCAGGTGGTGTGGGTTCGTTTAATATCTCCGCCCAGATGGATAAAATCGAGGTCAAGGCCAACGACCCCGTCAATCTGCGTGTCGTCGTGTCGGGTGTGGGTAATATGAAGTTGCTCAAGCAGCCGGTTGTGAAGATGCCGAAAGACTTTGACAGCTACGATGCCAAGGTTACTGACAAGACCAAGCTAACGGTCAATGGCCTGGAAGGTAGTATTGTTTACGACTTCCTCGCTGTGCCCCGTCATCAGGGAACCTTCGAAATTCCTGCTATTGAATATACCTATTTTGATACGAAGGTCAACGCCTACAAGACGCTGCGTACCGAACCGTTCACGTTGAAGGTTGCTAAGGGTGACGGACAGACTACCGTATCGTCGTTTGCCGGACAGGAGGATGTCAAGGAACTGGCCAACGATATCCGTTATATCCATACGGGAAACACCACGCAGCATGGTGTTAACGAGTTTTTCTTCGGCTCTACGGCCTATGGTGTTTCGCTGGGTGTTTTGTTGCTCATCTTCATCTCGTTGTTTGTCGTCTTCCGCCATCGTGCCATTGAGAATGCCAACCTCGTCAAGCAGCGTGCCGGTAAAGCTAATAAGGTAGCTGTGAAACGTCTGAAGAAAGCTGCTAAGTTGATGACGGCTGGCAAGTCTGGCGAATTCTATGACGAAGTGCTACGTGCTCTGTGGGGTTATGTCGGTGACAAGTTGAACATGCCTGTCGACCAGTTGTCGCGTGACAATATCAGTCAGCAGCTCTCGGCTTATAATGTCTCTGAGGAAACTATCAGTCAGTTTATTGGTGCCCTCGACGAGTGTGAGTTTGCCCGTTATGCTCCAGGCGATGCTACAGGAAATATGAATAAGGTCTATGACGCTGCTATCTCTGCCATTACGCAGATAGCCAATACAATGAAGAAATCAAAGAATACCACATCGAATATGGCCGTATTGTTGCTGTTGTTGTTCCTGCCTATGACAGGCATGGCAGCTACGAAGACTACTAAGGCCAGTGCCGACAGTCTCTATGCAGCAGAACACTACCAGCAGGCTGCCCATGAGTATGAGGCACTCTTGAAGCAGGGCATCTCGTCGGATATCTATTATAATCTCGGCAACTGTTACTACCGCATGGACGATATGACGCGTGCCGTGTTGAACTATGAGCGTGCCTTGCTGTTGTCGCCTGGCGACCGTGATGTGCGTCTGAACCTGCAGTTGGCACGTTCGAAGACCATCGACAAGATTGTTCCTGAGTCTGAGATGTTCTTCGTCACGTGGTATCGTTCATTGGTTAATCTGATGAGTGTTGACGGGTGGGCTCGTACGGCCATTGTGTCGCAGGTTGTAGCACTCATCCTGGCGCTGCTCTATCTGTTCAGTGATAGAATATGGCTACGTAAGTTGGGCTTCTTTGGGGGCATTCTGTTGCTATTGACTTTTGCATTGAGCAACCTCTTTGCATACCAGCAGAAGCAGGCCTTGGTGCACCGCTCAGGCGCCATTATCATCCATTCTGCCGTGAATGTGAAGAGTACGCCTGCCCACAACGGTACCGACCTGTTTATCCTGCATGAGGGTACCAAGGTGACGATTACTGACGACTCGATGAACGACTGGAAGGAAATCCGCGTGGCTGACGGCAAGGAAGGTTGGCTGCAGACAAAAGACATTGAGATTATTTGATATGGAAGAAATCATTCAGTTTGACAAGCAACTGTTGCTGATGGTGAATGGCAGTGACTCGGTGTTCCTGGATTATGTCGTCTTGACGCTGACCAATGCCAAGACGTGGATACCCCTATATCTGGGACTGTTCTATGTCGTAGTGATGACACACAAACCCAACTGGCGTGATATTCTGCTCATTCTGGCTGCTGCCGGACTGTGTGTACTGTTGGCCGGAACTATTGACGACACCATTGTCAAACCTTTGGTGGCGCGTTGGCGCCCTACCCACGACCCTCAGATTGGTGCGTTGGTTGATGTTGTCAACGACTATCGTGGTGGCAACTACGGTTTCTTCTCGGCTCATGCTGCGAACACGTTTTCCATTGCCCTGTTCTTCTCGCTGTTGATGCGCCACCGCCTATTTGTGTGCTTCATGGTAGGCTGGTCACTCATCAACTGTTGGACGCGCCTCTATCTAGGTGTCCACTATCCGGGCGACATTACCGTCGGACTCCTCTGGGGCGCCTTAGTGGGTTATGGTGTCTATCGCCTCTATTGTCGTATCACCATTCCTGCCCGCTACGACATGCGTCATCTCTGGGTTCCCATTGGCATCCTCTGTCTGACCATCCTCTTTGCCTTTGTCAAGGCAGCACTTTAATTTGGTGTTCTCACCTTTTCGTATCGTTGCAACATGAAGAAAGCAATAGTTATAGGTGCATCGTCTGGAATAGGCTGTGAAGTTGCAAAATTACTGATAGCAGAAGGATGGGCAGTTGGCGTAGCTGCTCGAAGAGAAGACAGTCTCCAGATGTTGGGGGCTTCTGCTTGTCAGCGTATTGATGTGACCAATGAGGATGCTGGTGTACAGTTGCGTAGATTGATAGATAAGTTAGGCGGCATGGATTTGTTCTTCTATGCCTCTGGTATTGGTAAGCAGAACAGAGAATTGAGCGCAGATATCGAATTGGCAACTGTGCAAACCAACGCTATCGGTTTTACGCGAATGATAGGAGAGGCCTATCGCTATTTCGCAGAGAAGGGCGAGGGACATATTGCAGCTATCACCTCGATAGCTGGCACGAAAGGATTGGGTCCTGCACCCAGCTATTCTGCAACGAAAGCCATGCAAGCCACCTATCTGCAGGCACTTGAACAGCAGGCCCATCAACGTGGGTTGAACATCCATTTTACGGATATCCGCCCAGGTTTTGTGGATACTGCTTTGCTGAATGGAACTTTCAAGTATCCGATGCTGATGAAACCAGAGAAGGTGGCGAAAGAAATCATGTATGCCATCAGACACCATCAGCATGTCCGCATCATCGACAGGAGATACCGACTACTAACAGCACTGTGGCGAAGGATTCCTAAAGCAGTGTGGAGAAAGCTGAAATTGTGAGATGGAATAATGATTCTTTTTGGAATCAGATGTAGAACTCAGAGGAATCGATAAGACCAGCACGAAGGGCATATTTGATGACTTCGTGAGCAGTGTTGATGCCTAGTTTACGGAAAATATTCTTGCGGTGGGTGGTAATAGTGTGAATGCTGGCAAAGCGTTCGGTAGCAATCTCCTTGGTGGTCTTGCCCTGAGCAATAGCACGCACTATTTCCGTCTCGGTTTCTGTCAGGATACTGTGCTGTTCCTCGTCGTTCTGCTGCTGGCTAATAATTACTTCCAATGCACGCTGGCTGATGTAGCGCTGGTGATTGCCCACGGCTCTCAGAGCCTCGCGGACTTCCTGCAGTGGACCATCCTTGAAGACGATGCTGAACTGGTGGGACGAATAAACCACTCGACGCAAGAACTGGGATGTCAGCTCATCGCTGATAAGTATCCAGTCAGATAGTGAGAAACGCTCAGCGACAATCAGCAACTGGTCTTCGTCGGAGAAGTCGAACAGCGTGTAGTCGAGGAGTACGACGGCTGCCTCATGCTCCTTGAGCAAGGCTACCAACGAAGCCTTGTCGGAGACGCGATACACGGTTGCTTCCTTGTCTTGCCGGAGCAGGCTCTCCAAGGCGAAGCGCGTCAGTTCCTGATTGTCTGCTAAGATATAGTTTCTCATATCGGGTGCAAAGTTACGAATTTATTCGTGTAATTCGTGCAATTCGTGTTCTTTTTTAAATCTTGTCGAGTGCCTGAGAGAGGTCGTCGATGATGTCGTCGATATGCTCAGTACCGATGCTCAGACGGATGGTGGCAGGTGTGATGTGCTGCTCCTTGAGTTCTTCTGGTGAGAGCTGTGAGTGTGTGGTGGTATATGGATGAATTACCAAACTCTTCACGTCAGCCACGTTAGCCAGCAGCGAGAATATCTGCAGCGCATCGATGAACTTCCAGGCTTCTTCCTGACCACCCTTTACCTCGAAGGTGAAGATGGAGCCTGCACCATTGGGGAAGTACTTCTTGTAGAGTTGGTGGTCGTGGTGGTTCTCAAGGGCAGGATGGTGAACAGCTGCCACCTTCGGATGCTTGCTGAGGAAGTCAACGACCTTCAGCGCGTTCTCTACGTGACGCTCTACGCGCAGACTCAGTGTTTCGACACCCTGCAAGAGAATGAAGGCATTGAAAGGTGAGATAGCTGCACCAGTATCGCGCAGGATGACGGCACGGATGCGAGTGACATAAGCGGCAGCACCTACAGCATCAGCAAACACAATGCCATGATAGCTGGGATCTGGCTTAGAGAGGGTGGGGAACTTGTCGTTCTGTTTCCAATCGAACTTACCACCGTCAACGATGACACCACCAAGGCTTGTGCCGTGACCACCGAGGAACTTGGTAGCTGAGTGTACCACGATATCTGCTCCGTGCTCTAAGGGTCTAATTAAATAAGGTGTACCAAACGTGTTGTCGACAATGAACGGAATGCCGTGCTTATGGGCTATAGCAGCCACGCCTTCCAGGTCGAGCACGTCAGAGTTTGGATTGCCGAAAGTCTCGGCATATACTACTTTTGTGTTGGGTTTGATAGCAGCTTCGAGGGCCTCGAGGTCGTTGACATTAATAATGGTATTCGAGATACCCTGTGTAGCCAGCGTGTGGGTAATCAGGTTGTAAGAACCACCATAGAGATTGTCGGCAGCGACGATGTGGTCACCAGCCTGCACGATATTCTGCAGGGCATAGGTGATAGCAGCAGCACCAGAGGCTACAGCCAAACCTGCTACGCCACCTTCAAGAGCAGCTACGCGGTCTTCAAACACACCCTGTGTAGAGTTGGTCAGACGACCATAGATGTTACCTGCATCGCGCAGACCGAAGCGGTCGGCAGCATGCTGTGAGTTACGGAACACATACGACGTGGTCTGGTAGATGGGCACGGCGCGAGCGTCAGTTGCGGGGTCAGCCTGTTCTTGGCCTACATGGAGTTGAAGGGTCTCAAACTTGTAATTCTTTGTACTCATAATCTTATCCTTTCTTTTTTATTTGTTAATGTTTATTGTTCTTGTTTCTGGGTGCAAAGGTACTACACTTGGAAATTTCCACCAAATTTCTTGCGTAATTCAGAAAATATCCCTAATTTTGCAGTCGAAAAAGAAAATCTTTTCAGAAAGAGACTATTCAACCGTCTCTAACAGAATAAAATTCTAAAAACATATATGAAATACGCTATTACCTGGATTTTTGCTCTTGCTACCATAGCCTGTGGACTGCTCGTTTATGAGAGTGACTTGCTATGGAAAGTACAGGAGTTGAATCTCTTCATGAACACCTCGTTATTCTTTCAACAGCAGATGGTTGTACCTGCTGGCATACTTACATATATGGGTACTTGGTTTACCCAGCTGTTCTACTACCCGTGGCTGGGTGTGACGGTGCTGTGTGGCTGGTGGCTGTTGCTGTTGTGGTTGCTGAAGAAGACCTTCAACGTTTCTGCCCGTTGGACGGCGCTGTTGCTGATACCTGTAGCTTTGCTGTTGCTGACGGATGTTGACCAAGGTTACTGGATTTACATGTTGAAGTTGCGCGGCCACTTCTTCCTGACCACTATCGCAACGGTGTCTGTGGTGGCGCTGTTGTGGGGCTTCCGCTCCATGCCTGACAAATATTGGTTGCGCACCATCTGGTTGGTGTTGACAGGTATCGTTGGTTATCCACTGCTGGGCATCTACGGTTTGGCAGCCACCTTGCTGATGGGTATCTGGTCGTGGCGACTGATGGCCCGTGGGCGCGCAGCCATCCATACAGTGATAGCCATTCTTCTGTCGATAGCCGTACCGCTGTTCTGTTATCGCTATGTGTACCACGAGACCAATTTGGCCAATATCTACTATGCCGGACTACCTGTATTCTTCATTACCGAGGAGTACCCGCTGTACTATACACCTTATTATTTATTAGCACTCTTCATGTTAGTGATGGTCTGCCTGCCATTAGACATCAACCATCAGCCATCAGCCATCAAGAAAGTATGGTTGCCCTGGGCTGTACAGGCCGTAGTGTTGGCCATCGTGGCGTGGGGTGTGGTTCATTTCTGGTACAAGGATGAGAACTTCCACCATGAAGTGAAGATGATGCACCTGATAGACCAGACCGACTGGGAAGGTGTACTCCAGGAAGCAGCCCGACAGAACGACGAGCCTACACGTGCCATCGTAATGATGAGGAATCTGGCATTGGCGCGACTGGGACGTCAGGGCGACCTGATGTATGAATACCGCAATGGTTCAAAAGCGTATGATGCGCCTTTTGGTATGCGCCAGATGCTGGTGAACGGTACGCTGGTCTATTACCAATACGGACTGCTGAACAGCTGTAGCCGTCTGTGTACGGAGATGGGCGTAGAGTTCGGTTGGCGTGTTGAACACCTGAAGTATTTGACGCGTTGTGCAGTGCTGAACAAGGAGAAGGAAGTGGCCAAGAAATATATCAACATTCTGAAGAAAACGATGTACTATAAGGATTGGGCAATAGAGACAGAAGCAATGTTGAACAATCCCAAACTCATTGCCGAGGACAAGGAAATGGAGCCTATTACCCACATGCTCCACTTCACAGACGAGCTGAACAGCGACAACGGTTATGTGGAGCGTTATGTGATGAGACAGTTGTCCAATTACAGCTATTCAAAAGATCCTATCTTCCAAGAGCAGTCGTTGTTGGCCTCACTGTGGTTCAGAGACCCGAAAATCTTCTGGTACCACTTCAATGTCTATACGTACCTCCATCCTAATGGTCCTATTCCTGTCATCTATCAGGAGGCAGCCTATCTCTATGGTAAAGAAGAAGGCCGCCCAGACCTCGACAAGATGCCGTTCAGTCAGGGCGTGAAGGATAGTTTCGAGAAGTTCTTCCAAGTCTTTGGCCAGTACGAGGGCGTGGAGGCAGAAGAAATACGCAAACAGACAGGGTTGCCATATAGCAATACCTTCTATTATAATTATTACATCATGGCAAACCTTCCAGAATATTAAACGATATGAAAAGACTCACATCATACATCCTGTATCTGACATTCGCCATCTTGCTGGTGGCCTGTGGTCCGTCAGTTCCCACCGATTATACGCAGTCGGACAAATTGCCCGCCATCTATCCTGACTATGCACAGGTGACAATACCTGTAAATATGGCACCGCTGAGTTTTGAATTTGACGGAGAGGCTGACGAGATGGTGGCCCGCTATGCTGTTGGCGACGATGATATCGTGTGCAACGGACAGCCTGATATTGACAAATGGCACTCGTTGGCTGAGAAAGCCAAGGGCAAGTCTATTACCGTTGATGTCTATACACGAAACGGTGACGAGTGGACCCGCTTCAAACCCTTCGAGATATTCGTGTCGCCAGACTCCATCGACCCTTATATCAGCTATCGTCTGATAGCCCCGTCGTTCATCTCCTACGAGGCACTGACCATCAATCAACGCTGCTTGGAGAACTATGACGAGAGCGTTATCTACGACAATATCCTCTGCGGTTTCGAGAAAGACGGCCAGTGCATCAATTGTCACCATTATCAAAACTACAATCCGGAGCGCGTGCAGTTCCATGCCCGTCAGAACCTGGGTGGTACAGTTGTTGCCTATGACGGTAAGCTGAAGAAGGTGAACATGCGCAACGACTCTATCCTCTCTGCTGGCGTTTATCCAGCCTGGCACCCGTGGCTGAACCTCATTGTCTATGCTACCGACAAGACCAGTCAGAACTTCCATACTGTTGACCCCAACAAGGTGGAGGTGTGCGACGAGGAGAGCGACATCATTGTCTATGACGTGGAGACTGACGAGGTGACGAATCTGGAGAATAGCGACAGCGAGTTTGAGGTATTCCCAGCGTGGGCTCCTGATGGTAAGATGCTCTATTACTGCAGCGCCCACTTTGAGCGTAAGGACACCACGGGTAAAAAGAGCTCTGAGGTGTATAAGCGCTACAAAGAGGTGAAGTACAATATCTATCGCAAGTCCTTCGACCCTGAGACACGTCAGTTCGGTCCACGCGAAATGGTGTTCGATGCAGCTGCCATTGACAGTAGCGCCACGTGGCCTCGCATCTCGCCTGACGGTCGCTATCTCTTGTTCACGATGGGTCACTATGGCTACTTCCACATCTGGCACCATGATGCCGACCTGTGGCTGATGGATTTAACAAATAGTGAAGTACGCCCCTTTGCAGAAGTCAACAGTCCCGATACGGAGAGCTACCACTCGTGGTCGAGCAACGGACGCTGGATTATTATCAGCAGTCGTCGTAACGATGGTACCTTCACGCGGCCTTTCATAGCTCATGTCGATAAGGACGGCCACGCCACGAAACCCTTCGAATTGCCTTGCGAGGACCCCAACTATCATCGCGAGTTCATGCGCAGCTATAACATTCCTGAATTCATGTCGGGACCTGTCACCATTACTCCGCAGACCTTTGCCGATGTGTTCAAGGGAGATGCTGTTAACGTCAAGTACAAATCATCATATTCCCAACAACAATGACGAAATTAGACGATGTAGATCTGCAGATACTGAAAACGCTGCAGAAGAATGCCAAGCTGACCACGAAGGAGTTGGCAGATGCTGTTCATCTGACGCCTACACCCGTCTTTGAGCGTCAGAAACGGTTGGAGAAGAAGGGCTTCATCAAGAAATATGTGGCTATCCTTGACCCAGAGAAGTTGGACTTGGGACTACAGGTGTATTGTAAGGTGAAGTTGAAGCAAATCAATCATGAGATAGCTGATGCTTTTGTGCGTCGTATACAGCGCATCCCTGAGGTGACGGAGTGTTATAACACGTCGGGTGCCTATGACTATTTATTAAAAGTACGCGCACGCGACATGAAACAATACCAGGAGTTCGTGCTCAACAAACTGGGCGAGATAGAGAGTCTGGCCTCCATTGAGAGCACCTTCGTCATGAGCGAGGTGAAGCAGAGCTACGGCATCAATATCTGATTTTAATGTCTTAGTTCCCAGAAGGTCACAGCAGCAGCGGCAGCAACGTTCAGCGAGTCAACGCCGTGGGCCATCGGAATCTTGACGGTATAGTCGGCTTCCGTGATGGTTTTCTGTGGCAGTCCGTCACCTTCTGTTCCCATGATGACAGCCAGGCGCTGTTCTGCTTTCAGCTGTGGATTGTCCAACGAGATGCTATTTTCGCTGAGTGCCATTGCTGCGGTCTTGAAACCATAGTCGTGGAGCGTTTTGGCACTGTCTATCCACGTCCAGGGAACGAGGAAGACGCTACCCATCGACACACGGACAGCACGACGGTTCAAAGGGTCACAGGTGTCGCGTGTCAGCAGTACAGCATCGATACCCAAGGCGGCTGCCGAGCGGAAGATGGCACCAATATTTGTGGTGTCGGTAACGGCCTCAATGACCACGACGCGACGGGCGTCTTTCAGCACATCAGCTATCGCAGGAAACGGCTTGCGGCGCATGGCACACAATACACCACGCGTCAAGGTGTAACCAGTCAGTTGGGCGAGCAGTTCGCGGTCTCCAGTATAGATAGGTATCTCGCCAACACGTTCCACGATGTCTGCTGCGTCACCTGTAATATGCTTGCTTTCACAGAGTAGGGCAGTAGGCTCCCAACCGGCATCCAGCGCTACACGGATAACCTTCGGACTCTCGGCAATGAATAGTCCCTTCTCTGGTTCCAGTTCCATGCGCAACTGAGCTTCGGTGAGCGTGCTGAACACCTCTAAGCCTGCTTGCTGTAGTGACGAAATCTCGATGATATTCATTTAAATAGAAAGAAATTGCGTTTTTTATTTTGTATTTTGCCAAGATATTTGTAACTTTGCAGCCGCAAAACGGTCTGGTAGCTCAGCTGGATAGAGCAACAGCCTTCTAAGCTGTGGGTCTCGGGTTCGAATCCCGACCGGATCACTGAAGAGGTAACCACTATGGCTGCCTCTTTTTTATTTCATATTCTTCATGCTGAGCGAGATGCGTTGGCGACGCAGGTCGACACCAATCACGCGAACGCGGACATGTTGGTGCAGTCGGACCACCTGTGTGGGGTCGCTGACGTATTTGTTGGCCAACTGTGACACGTGAACCAGTCCGTCTTGGTGAACGCCGATATCTACGAAGGCGCCGAAGTTGGTGATATTGGTTACAATACCAGGCAGTTCCATGCCTTCGTGCAGGTCTTCAATGGTCTGTACGCTATTGTCGAATTCAAACTCCTCTATCTGTTCACGAGGGTCGCGGCCAGGCTTCTCCAACTCCTTCATGATGTCTGTCAGGGTGGGCAGACCGACCTCATCTGTGACGTACTGTTTGATGTCTATCTGTGAACGTTTGGTAGCATCGCTTATCAGGTCGCTGACACTGCAATGCTGGTCCTTCGCCATCTGTTCTACCACGTGGTAGCTCTCTGGGTGAACGGCCGAGTTGTCCAGTGGATTCTTGGCATCGGGGATGCGCAGGAAACCGGCACATTGCTGATAGGCAGCAGGACCCAGTCGGGGCACCTTCTTCAGCTGTGCACGACTGGTGAAGGCTCCGTTCTCCTTCCTGTAGTCCACGATATTCTGAGCCAGCACCGGTCCCAGTCCGCTGACATAGGTCAGCAGGTGTTGCGAGGCGGTATTCAGGTTGACGCCCACCAGGTTCACGCAACTCTCTACGGTCTGATCGAGGGTGTGCTTCAGCTGACTCTGGTCCACGTCGTGCTGATATTGTCCCACGCCAATGCTTTTCGGGTCTATCTTCACCAGTTCTGCCAGCGGGTCCATCAGTCGGCGACCAATGCTGACTGCACCACGAACGGTGACGTCCTCGTCGGGAAACTCGTCGCGGGCCACCTTCGAGGCACTATACACCGAGGCACCATCCTCGCTGACGACGAAGATGGTGGGCGCAGGTTTGCCTTGCGCCATTTCCTTCAGCGCATCTTCCACAAATTCTTTCGTCTCACGGCTGGCAGTACCATTACCAATGGCGATGGCCTCTATCTGGAATTTCTTCACCATGTCTTGCAGATGCATGGTGGCTTGCATGCGATGATTGATGGGCGGGTGGGGGAAGATGGCTTCGTGGTGCAACAGGTTGCCCTGCGCATCAAGGCAGACCACCTTACAACCCGTGCGGAAACCGGGGTCGATACCCATCACGCGCTTCTGTCCCAGTGGCGCACCAAGCAACAATTGACGCAGATTCTCGGCAAACACGCGGATAGCCTCTTCGTCAGCCTTCTGCTTGCTGAGGTTCATGAACTCTGTCTCTATCGAGGGCAACAGCAGGCGCTTGTAACCGTCCTCTATGGCCTCTGCCACCAGTCGTTGGCAGGCTCCGTTGCCACGAACATAGTTACGTTGCAGACGCTCTACGGCCTCGTCGTCGTCGATAGTGATGCTGACGCGCAATATACCCTCGCTCTCGCCACGGCGCATGGCCAGCAGCCTATGACTGGAACAACGCTTCAGCGGCTCTTCCCACTCAAAGTAGTCGCTGAATTTCTGCGCCTCGTCGCTGTCTTTCTTAGCTTTTACAACCTTTGATTCGATGAAGGCCTCACGACGGAAAGCCGAGCGCACCTGATTGCGCGAACGCTCGTCTTCGCTCATCTGTTCGGCAATGATATCCTGAGCACCCTTCAGACAATCCGCGACGGCCAAACCATCGCGCACAAAGCGCTGGGCGGCACGCTTGGGGTCTTGCTCACGCTGCAGCAACAGCAACTGTGCCAGTGGCTCCAGTCCTTGTTCGCGGGCCACTTGTGCCCTTGTCCTGCGCTTGGGCTTATAGGGCAGGTAGATGTCCTCCAGAACTGTCGACTCCCAACAGTCATCGATGCGCTTCTGCAGTTCGGGCGTCATCTTGCCCAATTCCGTAATCGTCTTGACCACGGTGTCCTTACGCTTCGCAATCTCCTGCAACTGTTCCAGACGGTTACTGATAGCGGTTATCTGCACCTCATCCAGTCCACCCGTCCGCTCTTTGCGGTAGCGAGAGATAAACGGAATGGTACAACCCTCGTCCAGCAACTTCAGTGTGTTCTCCACAGCATGCTCCTGCAGGTGCAGTTCCGTGCTGATGAGTTTTGTGAATATCTTGATATTTTCCATCTTCGCTTTTTCTTTTCTGCAAAGTTAGTGCAAACCGAGTGAAATGCAAAATAAATTACGATTTATTTTCATTTCTCACACTTGAAGGTATGAAGTGTGGCGTTGCAATCCGAGGTGCAGCCTTCCTTCTCCAAGGGAGAAAGATACAAAAGAAGAGAGGTGAAACCGTTGTGGTTCCACCTCTTTAATATAATAGGATAGGGGATTACCCTAAACTTCTCGTCGGAATTAATCCTCCCAGTTCTCCTGAGACTTGCGGATGTAAGTCTTGTAGCGGAGCTGAGCCATCTTCTGAGCCTCGGCGAAGAGTTCCTCGGCCTCGTTAGGATAAGCCTTCTTAACAGAGAGGTAGCGAACCTCACCAAGCAGGAAGTCGTGGAAGTTCTCCCAGTTAGGCTCCTTAGAGTCGAGAGAGAATGGGTTCTTGCCTTCCTCAGCGAGAGCTGGGTTGTAGCGCCACAGGTGCCAGTAACCGCACTCAACAGCCTTCTTCTCCTCAGCCTGGCTCTTACCCATACCGCCCTTGGCCTTCAGACCGTGGTTGATACATGGAGCGTAAGCGATGATGATAGAAGGTCCGTGCCAAGCTTCGGCCTCGCGGATAGCCTTCAGGGTCTGAGCGTGGTCAGCACCCATCGCAATCTGAGCGACATATACATATCCGTAGGTGGTAGCAATCATACCCAGATCCTTCTTGCGGATGCGCTTACCCTGAGCTGCGAACTGAGCAATAGCACCGAGAGGAGTAGCCTTAGAGGCCTGACCGCCAGTGTTAGAGTAAACCTCAGTATCGAGCACGAGGATGTTAACGTCCTCACCAGAAGCGATAACGTGGTCGAGACCACCGTAACCGATATCGTAAGAAGCACCATCACCACCGATGATCCACTGGCTGCGCTTTACGAGGTAGTGGTCGAGGGTCTTCAGCTCGGTGCATACGGGGCAACCAGCGGCAGCGCCAGCAGCAATCTGCTCGCGAAGCTTTGGAGCAATCTCCTTGGTCTTCTCGGCATCGTCCTTGTTGTCGATCCACTCCTGAGCCAGAGCCTTGTACTCAGCGCTGGTCTTGTCGCTCTCAATCATCTCCTGGAGCAGCTTAGCTACGCGCTCCTTCATCTTCTTGTTACCCAGAGCCATACCGAGACCGAACTCGCAGAAGTCCTCGAACAGAGAGTTGTTGAAGACAGGACCCTGACCCTTCTCGTTCTTAGTATAAGGTGTAGAAGGAATAGAAGCAGAGTAGATTGAAGAACAACCAGTAGCGTTGGCAATCATCTGACGGTCACCGAACAGCTGAGAAATCAGCTTCACGTATGGAGTCTCACCGCAACCAGAGCAAGCGCCAGAGAACTCAAACAGAGGCTGAGCGAACTGAGAGTTCTTCACGTTAGACTTGATGTCAACCAGGTGCTGCTTAGAAGGAACCTTCACCAGCTTATCCCAATCGGCAGCCATCTTCTTGTTCTCGGTGGTGTCGGGGTTGAATGGAACCATTGTGAGGGCCTTGCCAGTCTTAGGATTACCTGGGCAGATGTCAGCGCAGTTGCCGCAACCCAGACAGTCAAGTACTGAAGGCTCGATAACGAAGTGCATGCCCTTCATTGCGGCGGGTGCCTTCATTTCGAGGGTCTCAAGACCGTCGAAACCTGCCAGCTCCTCATCAGTGAGGACGAATGGACGGATGGCAGCGTGAGGACAGATATATGCACACTGGTTACACTGGATACAGTTGTCCTTGTTCCAAGCAGGAACGAAGGCCTCTACACCGCGCTTCTCGTAAGCGGCTGTACCAACCTGCCAAGAACCATCAACAGTATTGTGCTTAACGAAGT
Source organism: uncultured Prevotellaceae bacterium (assembly GCA_900316265.1). Classification (GTDB taxonomy): domain Bacteria; phylum Bacteroidota; class Bacteroidia; order Bacteroidales; family Bacteroidaceae; genus Prevotella. Next base: position 38,326 of record ONCH01000029.1, read on the forward strand.
CAGAAACCTTCAGCAGGTCACCGGCCTGAGCGTTGATAGGACGAACGAGCTCCTTAACGAATGCGGGAGCGTTGTCAGCCTTCACCTCATCGTCGGGCAGGTTTGCCCACTCGGGCTTCACGGTCAGCTGCTGGTACTCACCACCACGGTCGATAGCAGCGTAGTTCTTGTCAACTACGTCCTGACCCTTAGCACCGTAAGACTTCAAGGCAGCAGCCTTCATCTTAGGCAGCAGCCTTCATCTTTTCAACAGCGAGCTCTACGGGGATAACGCCGGTGATGCGGAAGAATGCTGACTGCAGAATTGTGTTGGTGCGGTTGCCCAAACCAATTTCCTGTGCAATCTTGGTAGCGTTGATGGTATATACAGTAATGTTGTTCTGTGCGAAGTAGCGCTTTACCTTGTTAGGCATGAACTTCTCCAGCTCGTCGGCGTCGAAGATGGTGTTCAGCAGGAACTGACCGTTCTTCTGCAGACCGCGAGTTACATCGTACATGTGGAGGTAAGCCTGAACGTGGCATGCTACGAAGTTTGGTGTAGTTACCAGATAGGTAGAACGAATAGGCGTATCACCGAAACGCAGGTGAGAGCAGGTGAAACCTCCTGACTTCTTAGAGTCGTATGAGAAATAGGCCTGGCAATACTTGTCGGTGTTGTCACCAATAATCTTTACAGAGTTCTTGTTAGCACCAACGGTACCATCGGCACCCAGACCATAGAACTTAGCCTGGAACATGCCAGCGCCACCGAGAGCGATCTCCTCAACCTCAGGCAGAGAGGTGAAAGTAACATCGTCAACGATACCAATGGTAAAGTGGTTCTTGGGCTCAGGCATAGCGAGGTTGTTGAATACGCTGATAATCTGAGCGGGAGTGGTGTCGTGAGAACCAAGACCGTAGCGGCCTCCCACGATAACAGGACGATTCTCTACATCGAAGAAGGCATCCTTCACGTCGAGGTACAGAGGCTCACCGTTAGCTCCGGGCTCCTTGGTGCGATCCAGAACAGCAATCTTCTTCACGCTCTTGGGAACAGCTGCCAGCAGGTGCTTCACTGAGAACGGACGATAGAGGTGAACAGAAATCATACCAACCTTCTGACCATTAGCGTTCAGATAGTCGATAGCCTCGCGGGCTGCATCGGTAGCAGAACCCATCAGGATAATCATGCGGTCGGCATCCTCAGCTCCATAATAAGAGAAGAGGTGATACTCACGACCAGTAATCTTAGAAATTTCACCCAGGTACTTCTCTACTACTTCAGGAACTGAATCGTAGTAGGGGTTGCAAGCCTCACGGTGTGTGAAGAAGGTTTCGGGGTTCTCAGCAGTACCGCGAGTGATAGGACGCTCAGGCGACATGGCACGATCGCGGAAACGCTTGATGTACTCTTCCTTTACCAGCGGACGGATATCCTCCTGGTCCATGAGCTCAATCTTGTGATACTCGTGAGAAGTGCGGAAACCATCGAAGAAGTTCACGAACGGTACGCAGGTCTCAAGTGTAGCAAGGTGAGCAGCGGCTGTCATATCCATAACCTCCTGTACTGAACCTTCGCAGAGCATAGCAAAACCAGTCTGACGGCAAGCCATCACGTCCTGGTGGTCACCGAAGATACACAGAGAGTGTGAAGCCAGCGTACGGGCAGAGACGTCGAATACGCAGGGGATCAGCTCACCGGCAATCTTATACATGTTAGGAATCATCAGGAGCAGACCCTGAGAAGCAGTGAAGGTAGTGGTCAGTGCACCAGCCTGCAGAGAACCGTGAACAGCACCAGCTGCACCAGCCTCTGACTGCATTTCCTGAACTGAGACGTTCTGGCCCCAGAGGTTCTTACGACCACGGGCAGCCCACTCGTCAACATGCTCCGCCATAGGAGATGACGGGGTGATGGGGTAGATAGCAGCTACCTCCGAGAACATATAACTCACGTGAGCCGCAGCCTCGTTACCATCACAGGTGATAAATTTCTTTTCTTTAGCCATTTGTTTTAAAGATAAATGTATTAAATGAATTAATATCTTCCTATATCCTTTTTATTATAATACCTAAAAATTAGTATTTGTTTATAAACGTGTGCAAAGTTACAAAGAAAAACCCGTATTGCAAAGCGTAGGTAGCAAAATATTGCTAAAACGTTTGCGTTTTCTTATTTCTTGCACACTCACTGTATATTAATACAGGAATCCAAGCAGCCACAGAGGTATCTGATTGTCCTTGCCTATCTCCGTATTGTAGCGTGCATAGATAGCGTCAGGCGCATAGCGCACCTTTGCCTTGCTGTTGGCATCGCACACGCGGAATTTCAGTTTCTCATCGACCAGGAAGAACTGGTCGCGTCCCGACTGGTTGACCTTATGATCCTTCCACAGGGAGTTCACGAAGAAGGTCTCCATTGCCGTCTGCTTATCGACGTGGATGGGGTAGATGGCGTACAGGAGATTGCTGTTGTGGAGCATAATCTTCGACGGCTTCTTGGGGAAATCCTCGCCAACAGGATAAATCATATTCAGCAGGCGGGCATCGGTCAGGTACTTGATGTAGTTCATAACCGTAGCACGACTGGTCTCAATGTCCTGAGCCAGTTTGCTGACGTTGGGAGCCTTCGGTCCCTCCTCAGCCAGCTGGTAGAACAGCTTCTTAATCTTCGTCAGGTATTTCAGCTCTATCTGCTTGATGAGCAGGATGTCCACTTCGGTCATCATGTTCATCGTCTTCAGCAGGTTCTCGGAGTAGTTGCGCTGTTCCTTGAAGAAGGGATAGAAACCATGATGGATATAGTCCTGGAAATAGCGGTTGGGCGACACCTTCGGCAGTATCTGCTTGATGATGTGCTCGTGATTCTTGAGGATATCCTCCAGCGTGTAGGGTTGGAACGTGTTGCCTGTCTGCAGGTTGATAAATTCGCGGAACGAGAAACCACGCAGGTTATACGACTTCACAATACCGTTCAACTCTGGGTTCTCATCCTTCAAGCGCATCACGCTACTACCTGTAAACACAATCTTCAGATAGGGATACTGGTCATAACACTTACGGAGTTCCTTGCTCCAGTCGGGCTGTTTGAACACCTGGTCAATAAGCAGCACACGACCACCATGGCGACAGAACTCGCCAGCAAAATCGGAAATGCCGTGTCCCTGGAAATAGAAGTTGTTCATGTTGACGTAGAGACACTGGCGGTCGTTGACATCAAACTTCTCCTTGGCATACTGCAACAGGAACGTGGTCTTTCCAATGCCGCGAGTACCCTTGATACCAATCAGACGGTCAGACCAATCAATCTCGTCCATCAAAGTACGACGGACGGGTGCATTCACATGCTCTACCAAGTAACGATGCGTACGGAAAAATGCTTCCATAAAACTACTACTACGCTGATTTGTTTTTAAAAACTGGCGCAAAGTTAACAAAAAAACTCGAAATTGCAAAGCAGAGATAGCAAAATCTTCCTTTTTTGACTGATTTTTTTGCATTTTCTTCTTCTAAAGCCTTTTTTATTGTAATTTTGTAGCCCAAATAATATGACATTACACCTTTTTAATCCAGAACACGATATAGCACTGGCGGCTCATCTGGCACATTTCACGCCTCCCCATGCTGCCCGCCAGTTGAAAGTCGACCTCTGTTGGTTGCCGGCCTTGTGGGCTAATGCCGACGATGCCGTCCTTGTAGAGAATGCTGAATATGCACGGAAAGCCTGCAGCCGTCGCCTGAAACTGTTGGGGCGAAAGGCACCGCAGTTCGTAGAGCGCCAGCAGTTGCCACAGCTGGAGATAACCCGCGTGGAACCGTGGGGATGGGATGCCGCATTGGCTACTGACCTAAAGCGATGGGGAGTTCCTGCTGACATCCTGCCCAGTGACGCCTTGCTGGAGCAATACCGACATCTATCTCATCGCCACACATCTGCACAGCTATTACCTGCATTACGCATAGAGGGTACAGTGGGCGAAGCTGTAGAGTGTGCTACACTGGAACAGGTAGAGGACTGTAGAGAGCGTTGGGGGCAGATTGTCGTCAAGTCACCTTGGTCGTCGAGTGGGAGAGGGGTACATTTCTCCGTGCAAGAGGGATGGATTAACAACGTCCTAAAGGTGCAAGGCAGTGTGATGGTGGAGCCATATTATAATAAGGTGAAAGACTTCGGCATGGAATTCGAGCGCGACAAAGACGGAGAAGTACGCTATCTGGGACTGTCGCTCTTCCACACCAAGAACGGTGCATATATAGGTAACCTGCTGGCCACTGAGAATACGAAACGAGAGCAGATAAGTCGCTATATATCAACAGAATTGCTTGATAAAATCAAGCAAAACATTATTGAGAATGTCCGCCTTGACGACTACGTAGGACCCTTCGGTATTGACATGATGATAGTGAATGCCGATGGAAAATCGAAGATGAACGATGGAAGATGTCTACTACATCCCTGTGTGGAATTGAACCTGCGACGCACGATGGGACATGTGGCACTGAGCATGACACCTATTGACGATGACATTTGTAAAGTGATGCGCATCGAACAGATGCACCTGAGAATTCATAGTATATAAAAACAAAAAAGCGAACATTTATTTGTTCGCTTTTTCTTTTGTTGTACACCCGCAGGGGCTCGAACCCTGGACACCCTGATTAAGAGTCAGGTGCTCTACCAACTGAGCTACGGGTGCATCATTTTTGTTGTTGTAATAAATAATCTGAGTGTCTGTCATAAATATGTGGATGTGCTTCGTAATACTCGGCAATCTGTTTTTCACGGATTGCTCTTTTGTAGTCCTCGTTATTACACGAAGGTGAGCAATAGATAGTGTTCATCTTATGTGCAATAAAGGATCTCCCACAGTACTTACAGCGTTTCTGAATTTCCATATTGTGTTGCACTCATTAGTGAATTTTCGTTTGCTAAAGTGTCCCATAGTGTCCCACCATGTCCCATGGTGTCCCACGTTGTACCCTCGATGTCATTTTGACACTCTCCCATGGTATAGCATAACCCCAGTAGATATATACTTTTGTTTATAGTTATGAGTGATTCTTATTTCTACTACAGCAGGTTTGTCTGGAGTGGCTTTCTTATACCTATTATATATAAGGTGTATCCGGGGAAGTTTGTTATTCATTGTTAAAAATATAAAATTGTTTGTTAATGAGTGGCTTTGATGCAAAAATGAGGGTAAACTATAATAAATATCACTAGTGTCCACTAAAATCCATTAGCATTTTCAAAAGTGACATTTTGATAGTTAGTTCAGTCTTCAAACTCAAGCCATAGTTGCTGGTCATTACCTTT
>ONCH01000030.1 GCA_900316265.1 uncultured Prevotellaceae bacterium
CTCTCACCAGCCAGCGCTTCCCAGTAGGTCAAAAGACTGTCGCGTACCCTCACGGGCGGGCGACAGCATAAATATAAAAAACTTACATTTTAATTCACGTTGACGAACCGACCCTCACGGGCTAGCCGCCATTATTAACTAAATTTTAAAACTATATGTGAAATATAGTGGTCGCGAAGCGAGAATCCGATTCTCCTGCCCCATCGCTATGGGCTACTTCCGTTATACATCTTCCCTCTTACATCTTCCCTCTTCCCTCTTACATCTTCCTTCTTACCTCTTACCTCTTACATCATACCTCTTACATCTTCATAGTACAGCTATTACGGGGTCGTTATTAGCCTAACTAGCATCCGTATTAGCCTATCTAGCGTTCGAATGCAACGCCACACTCATACCTTTAGGTGTGAGAACTAGGCTTATTTCTAACACTTCCCACCTATAGCCTGTAACGCCTATTTACACTAGGCTTTCCAGCGGGGGAAGTCTTTCCGTAACACTTCCCCTACACTTCCCTAACACTTCCCCAGTTTCCACCGTCTTTTCAATACCCAGATGCCTCTCTTCGGATTCCCATTCCTGGGGAAGTCTTGGGGAAGTCTTTTACAAACACTTCCCCTCTCGCAACCCCTTTCTGCACAGCCTTTCCGAGAGATTTGGGGAAGTGGGGAGGTCTTTTTCAAAATTTCATCTTTTCGAAGATCGCTTATACTTCTTCTTTCTTACATCTTACTTCTAACATCTTTTGCGATTCTCCCAATCGCATTCAGCTTGCCACTCTTGTCTTTACAGACCATCGTTGCCATCCATGTCAGGCAGTATCGTATCTTCGCCGTGACGGGTGCTATGGGTCTCGTCCATAACAGGTCGATGGGATGGTGGCGCACGTCTGTCGCTATCTGCTTGCGGAAGACATACGAGGCGTAATTGTTACGCTCACTCCTGCTGTATCCCACGATGTAGTATCCATTCTTCAGGTGCCACTTTACGGACCATGTGGCAGGGATGCCTGTGTTTCCCACCATGTATCTGTATCCCGCCTTGCGCAGTCGCTGCGCTTCTGCCTGTAGCATCCGGCTGGCTATTCCTTCGTGCTGTGCCTTTGGGCTTACTGCCAGGTCTGCGCCATTTACTCTGCCTTTGCGTTTGTTCAGCCTCAGTGCATGCATTCCCAGCAACTCATTTGTGTTAGCATCTAAAGCCACAAATACCACCATACGGCTGATATCCTGAATGAATTGCTCCAGCGTCGTGTCTTTGGCAGGTGTATAAATACCCATATCAATCCACTGCTGGTATGCTGTCTTAAACAGTATGTATAGTTCTTCAGCAGACACTTCTACCTCTTTGTATGTCTTGATGACAATTTCTCGTTGCATATATCTTATGCTTTTGTCGCCAAGCGAAGTTTCGCTCTTCCTATCGCACCATCCTATGGTGACTTAGCGTTTTGAAAAGAATCTGGAGCGCAAGACGCTTTGTGTGACCTGCGCCCCAGATTATCCAATTGCACATGGGAATAAATCCCTACTATGTCATGGTTTTAGAACTCGTCCTTACCACCATCCTCATCAGAGATTGGCGGTGTAGTACCAGCACCACTGACAGCCTGAAGAACAGCTCTCTGAGCGCTCAGCTTAATAACCTCCATTGCTGGAGTCATATACTCTTTCATTTCCATTTCTTTTCTCAATTATTATTTGATTTTAGATATAAGTTCGCCCACGCTTATCATAAAGTGTGAGCGAACTTTATAAGATTCAAAGAGGATTACTTAACTACAATCTTCTTGCCGTTGTTGATGTAGATACCCTTCTGAGTAGGAGCACCCTGCAGCTTGACACCATTCAGAGTGTACCAGCCCTCATTGTCAACGATAGCCTCGCCATCAGCATTGATGCCCTTGATTACAGTTGTAGAACCATCGGGCTCCTCGATGAAGATACGTGCTTCGGCATCAGCCATCTTGAAGTAACCATTGGTAGGAACGATAGTGAATGGATCACTTTCGTCGAATTTACCAAGACGCTTGATGACACCATCCTTAGTTGTGGTTGCATACTCATGACCGTAAACATCTGTCGGAGCATAAACACCATAGAAGATGTTGCCACGTGGATCCTCATCCTTAGCCTCCTCTACGTACACGATTTCCTTTGCATTGAACACTACAGGAGCAATTGCAGCAGTGAAAGGAGCAGTAGTTGTAACTTCAGCGCGACCAGCAAGATCCAAAGTAGAGAAGTCAATTGCAGAATACTGAACGTCACCAGCCGATACTTGATCTGTGTGTGCTGCATTGTAAGCAGTAGCACCATCAGCATCGAAGAGAACTGCAGGAGTATTATCCTTATAGTACTTCACCAGGAATGGCTGGTTAGCCTCAATCTTACCCATATGGAGCTTCAAGCGCAGGTCGTTGCCAGTGTATGTAGCCTTGTCTACAATGTTAACTACTGCGTAACCGAGTTTGCTAGAAACTTCAGTTACTGTGGTCTCGAATGGCAGAACCATTATTGACCAAGTCTCACGCTTCAACTCGCGAGCATCGAAGGTAACATTCACCGTAGTACCATCAGCAGCCTCGATAGCATCATTATTATCCTTGTTGTTAGCAAGATTCAGAGTCTCAGTGAGGTTAATAACTTTCAGATCACCAGCATTCAGGGTAATCTTGTAGTTAGCAGACAATGCTGCCTGGTTTGCAAGAACTACCTGGATACCATCAGCAACATCATTCTGAACAACCAGCTTGTTATCTTCACCATATTTAACACCACTTGCAAATTGAGTTGCGACCCATACATTGATTGCAGTATTATTAGTAGCATCAGTTAACTGCAAACGACCTGCAGCGTCAAGATCTGTAGAAGCAACAGTATAACGTTTACCTACGAAAGCGGCGGCTTCCTCAGCTGAAACATATGCGTTAGTTGAAGTATTGCTCAGTACCTCAATAGTTGTCTTATGATTGGTAGCATCAAAACTTACGACCTTGGCTGTACCAGTTGCATATTGTGTACCTTCACTTGCAGCATTCCATGAAGTAAAGTCATAAACCATAGGAGCAAATGCCAGAGAGACATCGGCAGCGTCGTTTCCTACCAGACCTTCTATAGTGTAATCTTCGTCTTCTGTTTCACCCAAGTCAGACTGGGTATTACCTGTATACAGAGACTGATTAGCTGCAGTAATAGTCAGAGCGGCCTTCTGGATAACCAACTTACCAGTCTTATAATCGATGTTATAACCTGCAAATTGAGGTGCAGTAGTACCAAAGCTAATGATATAATTACCTGCGGTCTCACCAGCAACACGAGTCAGAGCAGCCTGAATCTGAAGATCCATCGCTTCAGTTACAGTACCGCCAGTTACGGTATAAGTCCATGTAGGATCAGGCTCACCATAAATCTTCACCTTGTTGGCAGCAGTAATGGTCAGCTCAGCAGCATTGATAACGAGTTTCTTGTCGTTACCGTCACGAACGTAGATCTCATAGTTTGACATTGCTGTACCACCTTCCAGTGTCAGTGCATAGCCTTCGGTGTTAACAGCACCAGAAGTGTTGCCATTAGCCTTGATGAACAGATCGGTAATATCACCCACTGTAGTGCCAGTTGTGGCTGTGCTAACTGTCAGGTAATTCTTAACATTGTCCTGAACATCAACCAGAGTGTAAGGATTAGCAGCTGTCAAAGCAGCAGTCTGGACTTCCAGTTTCAGAGCACCAGTGGAGTTGCTTGTTGCATTATAGAGGTCAGTAATCTTAAGCTGCCAAGACTTATCTGAAGCAGCAGCAGTGCCGAATGTAGCGGTCTTGCCCTGCATCAGCGTTAGCTTCAGCTTGGCCTTCTCAATCGTCAGCGTGTTGTTAACGGTAATAATTTCATAGTTGTCAGCAGAACCACCTGTCAGCACAATACCATCGGTATATTTACCATAATTAAAGGTCGTGATAGAGAATGACTTAGTAGGAGCAACGAAACCTGCAGCTTTCTGGATACCGTCAACGTATTCGCCATTAAGGGTATTATCAGCTTCACCTTCACCCTCTACGAAGTCCTCATACGTAATCTGGATGTCATTATCAGCATCCAAAGCATTACCGTAGAATGTGGTGATAGCCTGAGCACGAGCAACAAGGATAGCCTTGTCAATAGCACAAGTAACAGTGTTAGCTGTTGTAGGTACATAATCCTTGTAGTTAGCATTACCTACAACCTTCCAAGTCAGTACATAGTTGTCACCAGCATTGGTCTTCTTGACAGCATCATTTTCTTTAGCATACCATGTATCTCCATCAAATTTGTAATTGAAGGAAACAGTATTGCCAGCTGCCAAGCCAGATACGCTACCATCAGCAACCAGTGTCTGAGGCTGGCCAGTGTACTCCAAACCAGTGAGAGCAGTAGGAGCAGTTACCATTTCAGCAGTGATGTCAGCCTGCTTAATGGTAAAATTCTTTGTAGCAGTACCACTGTAGTTACCCTTACCATTGATGGTAATTGTTGCTGTACCTGCATTGGTATTATTCTCGTAAGAATAGGTAAAGTGTGTACCCTCAACCAATGTTACGGCAGGATTACCAAATGTAACGACAGGCTTTGGCGTAAAGGGAGAACCGGTATAGGTAACAGCATCAACATTAGCAATGTTTGCAGCAATAATGTCTGTACCGATAATCCAGAAGCTCAGGGGATAAACCTGACCAGCATAGGTGCCTTTACCTGTAATCTTCAGCCAATACTGACCAGAACCTTGTGTAGGCAGAGCACTAACAGCTTTCTCATTAGTGAGAGCCTCATCAGTGTAGTACACTGTTGACACTTCGTAATGTGTGCCTTCGGTGTAGGTTGCCGGGGTACCTGTAGAGACATCAGGCAGAACTGTCGCACCGTAGTGAATGTTTTCAGCTACGAATTTGGTCATATCCAAATCCTCAGCGAAACCTGCCAACGGCAACAGTGCCAACAGCATCAAAATAAGAAAATGTTTTCTCATAATTTGAATGTTTTAATTAATAATAATGTGAATAATAAAATTTATAAATTGATTTTAAATCTTTCAGCAGTGAGAGGGACACACAAAGTGCCTGGCCAACCCTCCCCAGCTGGTCATCACATTCACATTAGATGTCTGAAGGCTGATGTCTGATTAATCAGCACTCCACAATCTACACAAATTATGGAAACAAAAAAGACGTGGGAGTATGTATCCATCCGCGCCTATCCCTTGATTTTCAGGCCTTCGCATTGCCCCCAAGAAAAAGGATAAGCAACGTAAAGCCTGCCCACGCCAGCGATAATATATACACACCACGGCCATAGCAATTCCAGGATATACATATCCACGGAATCCACCCCTGGAATATATACGCAAAGAGCGTGCACCTTAGTTGGGGTGTACACCTTATTATATATATAAAGGGGATGATAGCCGTAGGTAGATATAAAATCAACCCACGTAGACGTCTCTGTTGCATCACCGCTGTTCTTGGATTCAAAGTTGCGAAGTTTGAAAATCACAGACAGGTAACGTTTAGAAAACGTCCTTTCGAGACTGGCCGTACAAGTGGCCTGAGGTCTCGTTCCATCGATGTTAGTTTAACGTACCCACCCTCACATGGGTAGGCATTACGGGGGCAAAGGTAAACAAAATCTATGAAACTGCAAAGTTTTTTTCAAAAAAAATACAAAAAATGCCGTTTTTCTTATATTTAACATAAAAAAACATGCATTTTGATGTTATTTCCTACAGATTATTGTCATTAAGTCCCACAGATTGCAACGCCACACTCACATCTTTAGGTCAGAGAAATAGCAGAAATATTATACGATTCGTTAAATAAACCAAATTAATAGCAGATTTCTCTGTTTTGTTAATTGTAGTTTATAGGAAATGGTTACTTTTGTAAATCAAACTTTATAAAAAGTGTTCCATTTTATAAACTGAAGTTTAAACCATGAGTATCAGCAAAGATATTATCAAGCAATGCTTGATGAACAAACAGAGAGAGATAGACGAAGTGGAAATCGTCAATCGTCCCATCGAATTCGAACCCAATGGCAACTATGTCATTGTTGGCGTGCGCCATGCTGGCAAGTCGTACATGCTCTATCAGCGTGTACGTCAACTTCAGGCAGAAGGAAAAGGCTGGGACGAAATTCTTTTTATAGATTTTGAGGACGAGCGTCTGGCAGAATTTCAGGCAGAAGATTTCAATAGCCTGTTGGAAGTCCATCTGGAACTATACGGCAAGAAACCTGTAGTTTTTCTCGACGAGGTGCAAAACATTCCATATTGGGATAAGTTCGTGCGTCGTCTGGCTGATGCCAAATACCGTGTCTATGTTACGGGAAGCAATGCCAAGATGCTCAGCAAGGATGTGGCCACTACCCTTGGCGGACGGTTCTTCATCCTTGATGCCTATCCTTATTCGTTGAAGGAATATCTTACAGCTCAGCATGTGGAACTGAAAGAACACTGGCAGTACGATACCGTCCAGCGCAGTGAGGTTAAGCGCCATCTGAGTGAATATTTCTACTATGGAGGTCTGCCGGAGATTCTTTCCTTCAAGAACAAACGAGCCATGCTGTCGAGCCTCTATCAGAAGATATACCTGGGGGACATCTGTGCACGAAACAAAATCAAGAACGAGAGGGTGATGAACATTCTCATCAAGAAAATGGCAGAAAGCGTCAAACAACCCTTGTCGTTCAACAGGCTTAAAAATATCATCGTCTCTACAGGCAGCGCTATCAGTGTACCAACCACCATAGACTATGCAAGCTTCACTTCAGACAGCTGGCTGGTATTGCCGATAGAGAATGAAGTGGGCAAACTGACAGAAAAGGAAACGCAGAAGAAATACTATTTCATAGATAACGGACTGCTGAACTTGTTCCTCACTAACCCTGACACTTCATTGCTCGAAAACATGGTAGCCGTAGAACTCTGTCGCAGGTATGGCAAAGATAACGTGTTTTATCTCCATACAGACCAGGAAATCGATTTCCTTGTGCCTGATGCAAAACTTGCCATCCAGGTATCATACAGCATCAAAGAGCAATCGACAAAAGACCGCGAGATTCCCCCCCTCGTCAAATACAGCAAGTCACACCCCGACTGGCAGTGCTTCCTTATTTCCTACGATGAAGAGATTATAGAGGATGGTATCAATATCATTCCTGTATGGAAATGGCTACTTAGCTAATTTATATAACAGAAAATTACCCCCGACAGTTCAGTGACTATCGGGGGTACACGTCATTTCATACGTCTTCTACTTACAAAGGTGTCTTATTGTAAGGGAGTTATCGGATAGATTATGTTCACAATGAAAATGTTGGCGGCAAGGATGATGAGGTTCATCAGCAAGCCAATGCGCATGAAGTCGCTGAAGCGATAGCCACCAGGACCATAGACCAGCATGTGGGTGGGCGAACCGATGGGGGTAGCAAAGCTGCTGCTGACGCTGATCATCAGGGCAACGAGGAAGGGGAAGGGGTCGTAGCCCATCTTCTCGGCGGCCTCGCACATGATGGGGAAGAACATAGCACCTGCAGCGGTGTTGGAGATAAACTCGGTGATGAAGGTGCCGACAAGACAGACGGCAGTCATAACCACAATAGGATTGGTGCCGCAGACATTGAGGATGCCGTTAGCCAATTGCTCGGCAAGGCCCGTCTTCTGGATGGCGAGGCCAAGGACGGCACTGCCGGCAAAGACCATGAGAATCTCCCAGTTGATGGCTTTCATAGCCTGATCCATGTTGCAGCAACGACAGATGAGCATGGCGGCGGCAGCAAGGAAGGCACACTGTAGCAGTGGGAGGATGCCCAGTGCCGAGAGGGTCACCATAGCTATCATAATGAGAGACGAGATGAGTGTGCCATGTCCCACGTTAATGACCTCATCGCCGAGAATCAGCCCGTGGCTTTTGGCCAGTTCCATTACAACCTTGATACGTCCCGCATAGGTCAGATGGTCACCACCCATCAGGAACTCATTCTCACTGATGGCCACGGGTGCATTATCGAAGTGACGCCATTTCAGCAGGCGGCAACCCTCCACGTTGAACATGTCAGCCTTGCCTATCGTCTTGCCAATAAACTTGTGGGTAGAGGGTACTATCAGTTCCACGGTATAGTCCGTTGTCTCCTCCATCGAGTCCTCAGGCGCCTTACGGTCGGGCAACAGACGGCGCATGGCAATGACGGAAAGTATGCCGACAGCCAGACAGAACAGACCAGGGATGGTGGTGGTCATGATGTTCATAGTCTCGCCCGTCGTCTCCTCGTAGAGTCCACTGATAATCAGGTTTGGCGGTGTACCGATAAGCGTGCAGACACCACCCATGCCCGATGCATAGCTCAGGGGGATGAGCAGTTTGGAGGGTGACACGCCGAGCTTCCTGGCCCACATCTTGACGATGTTGACAAAGAGCGTCACGACTGTCGTATTGCTCAAGAACGAGCTCAGCACGGCTACGGGCAGCATCAGTCGCGTCACCGCCTTCGAATATGAGTTGGGCGTGCCCAGCAAATTCTTCACTATCCATTGCAGCACGCCAGTATGCGTCAGTCCAGCCACCACCACGAAGAGCACGCCAACGGTGATGACGGACGTTGAGCTGAAACCTGAGAAGGCCTCCTTCGCATCGAGCACGCCCGTTACGTAGAGCACGCCGATGGCTCCGAGGAACACCAGGTCGGAACGCCATTTGGTAAATAACAAAATAGTAAACATGCCCAGCACCGTAATGATGGTAATCCAGGCATCCAGGCCGAAGCCTAAGAACATGAATGATTCCATTTTTACTTATTCCTGTTTCTCCATAAAAGGTAAGGTTTTTGCTTGCTCCAGCATCAGGTCAGCCAATTTGGCATTGACATCAGACTCGCCATTAATTGCGTCGTAGACGGACTTCAGACCTTCGCGGCCACCATCGTGTTTCAGCACATAGACCAGGCAAAGGTACTGCAGGGCAGCACTTGAAGAAAGGATATCGAGGTCGGTGATGGCCAACTGCGAGAGGGCCAGTTGGTAGGCATCGTCGCTGTTGTCATCGATGAAGTGTTGCACGTCGCCGAGTGTCTCCATTCCGAACGATTCGAGCAATGGCAGGTATGGCATCAGGGATACGGGATATATCTCGGCCTGATTGACAGCGGCAATACGCCTGTTCAGACGCTCAAAAGGCTGCAAGTCGAGATAGTTGCGGAAGGAGTCTGCTGCCAAGGGCACGTCGTCGAGTTTTCCATGCTTCACCAATGACTGCATCTGACGACGGTAGTCCGTAAGCACGATGCGCAGACGACTGAACTCATCGTCGATGAGCTCGAGCATGCCCGCCAGTCTGCTGAACTGTCGGCGATATTCGTTGGGAATCTTCACATCGCCTTTATAGCCCAGGTCGTGCTCGATGGTGGACCACACATGCTGCAGACCTGTGCGCATCTGTAGCTCGAAGCGCGGACCACCCGTCTTCAACCTACAGATATAGTGCAACGAGTTGTAACCAAAAACATTCAGCTGGTGCTTGCGCTTGTCAACGCTTTCTTTCCAGTCGATATCGAAGATGCGCTTGGCAATGGCTGCAACCTTGTCAACCTCGTCAGTATAAAAGGTGATAATGCGCAAACCAACCAGGTCGGTGATATCTTCAATGGTCTTATACTTCGCACCCTTCAGTTCCAGTTTTCCTGCCAGCGACTTCTCAGTCTTCACCCTATACTCAATAGCCGTGACATAGATGCCCTGTTCGCGCAACTTCGTGCTCAACAGGTCGTAAGCATCCTTTGCCAGTTGTTCCAGCGTAGGGCGCAGTTCGCGGAACTGCTTCATCAGTGCCTCGCCATGTGGGTCAAGCTGTATCATTTTCCCCATCTGTAAGAACGTCTATTTATATGAACTCAAAGATGTTGATAAAGCCTGTCAAGGCGAACACTGCACGGACATCATCGGAAATGCCCTTGATATAGACATGACCGCCCTTCTCCTGGGTATTCTGCAGGATGGTGAGGAAGATTCGCAGACCTGCTGATGAGATGTATTCCAACTCCGTGCAGTCAAGAATGATTTCCTTTTCCGTGCCATTGATAAGCTCACCCATTGCCTTTTCAGTATCTGGGGCAGCAGCGGTATCGAGGCGTCCCTTCAGAAGGGCAACCATGTTGCCGTCTTGTTTTTGAATGATTGTTTCCATTTCGTTTTTTATCTATTTAATTATTTAATGTTTGATTATTATTCAATTTCTTTCTGAGTGTCAGCACGTTGAGACTATCCACACGTTCATAGTTGATAGAGTCCATAATCTTACGCACCAAGTGGATGCCCAGTCCTCCGATGGGGCGATCCTCAGCGGATAGCGTAGTGTCTACTTCGGCGCGCACGGTGGGGTCAAAGGGCATTCCGCTGTCGATGATAGTGAACTTCAGTCGCAGGTCGTTCGACTGTGCCTCAATGGTCACGTCACCACGTTTCTGGGGAGGATAGGCATACTTCATGACATTGACCACAGCCTCCTCAATGGCGAGCGTCAGTTGTGCAGTGAGGGCGCCATCGAAACCCATAGCCTCGCACACCTCCTCCACGAAAGCAGTCAACTTTGACACCTCCTTAACGTCGTTAGGCAGCACGATGCTTTTGCGCAACTTCACGTCATGCTGTTGCTTGATATACTGTATCGCCATCATTGTCAGGTCATCGCTCTGCTCAGCATCTCCCACAAACTGATGAACAGCTTCCGTCATGCTACCGATGAGTTCTTTGGGTTCCTGCATTTGTTGTGCAAGCGCCTGACCAGCAACTTCGTGGACTCGCTCCATTTGGAACTGTGCGTGGTTGATATCCTCAGCCTCCGTCAGTCCATCGGTAAACAAGAAGATAGTAGTGCCTGTGAAGATGTGTGCCTCCTGCAGGGTGTACTTCCACTGAGGCATGAAGCCGACAGGAATGTTGGCGTCGCAGGACAACTCGCCAACGCCAGCACCGACAAGCAAGGGAGCATCGTGGCCAGCATTGCAATAGTGCAGTCGGCCTGTGGGCAGGTCAAGCACACCAACAAAGAGCGTCACGAACATGTTGGTCTTGTTCATGTCGGCTATGGTCCTGTTCATGATGGTGATGATGCGGTCGGGCATCGACTCATGAACAGACACCGTACGGAAGATAGAACGTGTGACGGCCATGAAGAGTGAAGCGGGCACACCCTTTCCGCTGACGTCGCCAATGCAGAAGAAGAGCTTCTCGTCACGGAAGTAGAAGTCGAACAGGTCACCGCCCACAGCCTTGGCGGGTGTCAGTGAAGCATAGAGCTGTACGTCATCGCGATCTTCCTTGGTGGGGAATTTCACAGGTAGCATACCCATCTGGATATCACTGGCGATGCTGAGGTCACGCTCTATCGAAGCCTTTTGAATGGTGGTGTCCTTCAGCTCTTCAATGTATTTCACAAGCGACTGCTGCATATTGCCGAACGACTGGCTCAGCTGGCCAATCTCATCAATACGCTGCAACTCAGGCAACTGAGTATCGAACTGTCCTGAGGCAATGGTCTCAGCTTCTTCAGCCAAACGTCGTAAGGGTTGTAACTCGCTGGTGATGACGCGGATGAAGAAAAAGAGCATGAGGAAGAGTCCCACAAAGACGATAGCCCTGACACTGTTGCGCAAACGGTCGAAACCATGGAAGATGTCACTCTCAGGACAGACAACGGCCATAGAACATCCCGTCTGACCAAGAGGTTTATAAAAAACGTAGCAGTCCTTACCATCTATATTCATCTGTTTCAGTCCCTCCTCTCCACGCTGCATGGCATGTCCTAGGGCCGTTAGAGCAGCGTCTGGATGTTCAAGGGTCTGGGTAAATATCGTCTGCCGTGTAATCTTGGTGGAATCAGGATGTACAAAGTAGGTGCCACCGCGTCCTATCATAATACTGTAGGAGTTCGGAAAAGGCTTGACAGCTGAAATGGTATGTGAGAGCCAGTTCAGCGAGAGACTGGTATTGATGACGCCAATCACTTCGCCTTGATGGTTCTTTAAGGGTTGACAGTAACTGGTCACCATCTCGCTCGTATTCGTGGCCACATCGATATCCGTGTAGGGTTCTGTCCAGGAGGGCTTGTCCAGTAGCTTAGCCATGAGATACCAGTCCATATAGAAATACTGGTAATTATCGTTACCGCCTTGTATGGTACGGATGCTGTCACCAATATACTTGGTATAGGCAGAGAAATATCGGCCCTTGTCCTTGAAGTAGTATGGCTCGAAGGCGATAGAGCAGTTATAGAAGTCGGGGTTGTTGAGCAGCATTCCTCGGCTATAGACGAACATAGAGTCCGCCTTGTCTGGATGTCGCTGTACCAACCACATCGTCATGTTACTTGCCACCTCCACACGGTTCAGGATACTCTCGACACGTATCGACGTGTTTTTCAGTATCTGTGTGGCTTTGCTGATAGCCTCTTCACGCACTGCCTCACGGGCTTGATAGAACAAGAAGCCTAAGGCAACATTGAAGATGATGGCTGCAAAGAACACCACCCACAGACTGACCTTAATAGAAAGCTTTCGACGGACGTAATTCTTGATTCCACTCATTGCCTGTCCTCCTTACTTTTTATCCGTTAATTCCTCGTATGTCACCTCACGATCCAGCATATTGTTCTCAACCATCAGACGGCTGGCCTGACGCACCATGTCTGGACGCAAGCGGAACTCACGCTTCTTAGATTCGCGGTCTATTTGTAGGCGCAGTATCTCTTTCAGCATCAGGCGTTGTATCACGCGGTTGGTGGCAATGTTTTCTTTGTTTACATACTCCATCACAATGTCCAGCGCCTCCTCAGGATGCTGGGCAGCCCACTCCCACCCTTTTCTACTGGCCTGAGCAAAACGACGGGCTTGGTCTTTGTGCTTCTCGTAGTAGTCACGCAGCATATAGACACCGTCCTCCTGCACGTTGTAGCCATGGTCACAGAAACGATAGATATTCTTATCCGTCACCTCAATGCCTGCCTGCACCAACTGGTAATACTCGTTATAGCTCATGGCGAGCATAGCATCGAGCGCACCCGATAGGAACAGATTGATATTCTGGGCAAAGAGTATCCACTGGTAGTCCAAGTGGTCCTTAATGCTCATACAAATGGCCAGTTGTCCGAAACCTACGCTCCAAATGCCAACTTTGGCCCCCTTTTGTTTCAGTGGGTCTCTGCCACGAGCTGAGACGATGACCATCGCATTGTTCATGGATGTCTGTAAGATGTTCACCAAAGGAATGCCATCATCCACAATCTCCATAGCCTGACAGAGCTGCAACGTAGTAGCCTGACTTTGATTATTGCGCAAGCGACTCATGGCAGGTTGTGTAGATGTGGGGTGCTTTATTTTCACATTCACGCCAGCCTCACGATAGAAACCTTTGGCTTCGGCCACATAGTAACCCGCAAACTGTGCCTGTGCCGTCCACTGGGGTGTGAACACGATGGTCTCATCCTGACTATCCGTTGCTTTCGCCACCAACTTATGCTTCTGTGCCTGTGCTGTCGCTACCATCATGGCACATAATACTATGTAGACTACCTGTTTCATCAGCCGAATACTTGATTGATTAGTTGTTCAAACTCCTTGTATGCAAAGGTGTCCTGAAGTTCACGAAGTGATGCTGCCAACCCTCGGTAGTGCCACTCATGGTCCTTGCGGTCTTTCATACGGAAAAGATTCCAAAGGGCGTCACCCTGCTCGGAATAGTCTCTGGCAATGGCTCGCATATTTGACAGTTTGTCGCCCAGTGCCACCATCTTCGCATCTAGCGGAGCAGCGGCAAGACGGTCGATGGCGGCCTGCTTGCGAATACGCCAACTTTCCTCTTTGCTCACACCAGTGACCTTGATATCACTCTCGGCCTCAACCAACGAGGCTATATGCTCGCCGAACTCTTCGCGAATCTGCTCTATCGTAACATCAGTGTCCTCCACAGTATCGTGAAGGGCGGCGGCGGCCAGCAGCTCTTGGTCAGCGGTCATCGTGGCAACAATCTCCACAGCCTCCAAAGGATGAACAATATATGGAAATCCCTTGCCACGACGCTCAGTACCAGCGTGGGCACGTAGTGCAAACACGATGGCACGGTCAAGCAATGTAGTGTCTAAGGGTTGGTTTTCCATATTGGGCTTTATCGTTATTTCGTTGCAAAGATACGAAATTCTTATTAAATACAATACAGAAAGATATTTTTTTATCTCAAAAGCATCAATTCTTTGTTAAAATATATAGCCATTTATTCGCTTATTCCGAGAATTATGTGTACTTTTGCGTCATGAAACTGAAGTTACTGTTAGTTGTTGGCTCTTGGCTCTTGGCACTGGGTTGTCAGGCGCAGGACAAGAAACGGCAGGAGGTGGACATGGACAGTCCCACCTTCGTACCCACTGTGCGGGTAGGTAAGGTGCTGGAGGACGGCGACAGCATTCAGTACATGGAGATGAACAATGTCTATGTCTTTCCACCCGTGACATTCAGCAGCAAGAAGCAGCAGGGTGCCTACATGCGACTGGTGAAGAACGTAAAGACGGTGTTGCCCATTGCCAAGGAGGCACGCATGATTATGATGGAGACGGCGGCCTACCTGGAGACGCTGCCCAATCAAAAGGCGCGCGAGGAGCACATGAAACGTGTGGAGAAGAGCATCATGCAGGAATATAAGCCCAGGATGAAGAAGCTGACTTATTCGCAGGGTAAGCTGCTTATCAAACTGATTTACCGCGAGAGTCACTCATCAGGGTACGAACTGATACAGGCGTTCCTCGGTCCTGTGCGTGCAGGCTTTTATCAGGCTTTTGCCTGGGCGTTCGGTGCCTCGCTAAAGAAGGAGTACGACCCTGAGGGCGTGGACCGCTTAACAGAGCGCGTGGTGCTCATGGTGGAAGCGGGACAGCTGTAGAGAATTAAGAGTTAAGAGGTAAGAATTAAGAGTTAAGAGGTAAGAATTAAGAGTTAAGAAAGATAGGAGATAAAAGTGAAGAAGATATTGTTGGGAATGGTGATGGGCATGCTGATGGTAGCGTGCGGAACGACGAAGAAGAGTCAGAGTGAGGAACAGAAAGCAGTGAGCATCCAGTTCAGTGCCGATTCTGCATATGCGTTCTGTGCTGCCCAGTGTCAGTATGGTCCACGTACTATGAATAGTGAGGCACACGAAAAGTGCGGCGAGTGGATTGTAGAGAAATTCAAGCAGTATGGCTGTGACGTAGAGCTGCAGAAAGCTGACCTGAAAGGCTATGACGGCACCATTCTGAAGAGTACGAACATCATTGCTAAAAGTAAGCCATCTGACAAGCCACGCATTCTGATTTGTGCCCACTGGGACAGCAGGCCGTGGGCAGACAACGACCCAGACTCTGCCAACTGGCACAAGCCTGTAATGGCCGCCAATGACGGTGCTTCAGGCATTGCCGTCATGCTGGAGATAGCCCGCCTGTTACAACAGAACGACTCAGCGAACATGGCCGTGGACTTTATCTGTTTCGATGCGGAAGACTGGGGAACACCCCAATGGACAGACGAGAGCGATGGCGATTCCTGGGCACTGGGTGCACAGTATTGGGCCTCTCACTTCTCACCTCTCACCTCTCACCCCTATGATTACGGTATTCTCCTCGATATGGTAGGTGGGCAGAGCGCCAAGTTCTATCGGGAATACTTTTCTATGAAGTATGCCCGCAATATCGTCGAGAAGGTGTGGCAGGCCGCCAGTGCAGCAGGCTACGGCAGCTACTTCCCTGCTGAGGATACGGGCGGCGTGACCGACGACCATCTGCCCCTGAACGAGAAAGCCGGCATTCCGTGTATCGACATCATCAACCACTACCCTGACTGTGAGCAGAGCAGTTTTGGACCAACATGGCACACCATAAACGACGACCTGCAGCATATTGACAAGAATACACTGCAGGCCGTAGGTCAGACGTTGATACAATTAATCTTCAGTTAAGCGCGACTTTGCTGTACTAAGCGCATAACGCGCAGAAAGTTGCCACCCCATAACTTCTGGATGTCCTCCTCTGAATAGTGGCGACGGAGCAGTTCACGGGTGTAGTTCATCAGTTCCGACGAACTGGCAAGACCACGGATACCGCCATCTCCGTCGAAATCGGTACCCAGTCCCACATGGTCGATACCCATCACCTCGATGGCATGGTCCACATGGCGCATGGCATCGTCGAGGGTAGCCTCACCATCCTTCACCAAGAAACCGTTATACAGCGTAACCTGCATGACACCGCCATGCTGGGCAAGGGCTCGCATCTGGTCGTCGGTGAGGTTGCGTGGATGGTCACAGAGCGCACGGCAACTGCTGTGGCTGCAGACGATGGGTGTCTTGCTGAGTTCCAAAGCATCGTAGAAACTCTTCTCACCAGCATGGCTAAGGTCAACCATGATGCCTAGGCGGTTCATCTCGCTAATCACTTCACGACCGAAGGCACTGACACCGTTATGGGTGTGCTCGCCACGTGCAGAATCACAGATGTCGTTGTCGCCATTGTGGCACAGCGTCATATAGACAATACCACGCTGGGCGAAGTGTCGCAGGTTGTCGATGCTACCTTCCAGAGCGTGACCATTCTCAATGCCGAGCATGATACTTTTCCGTCCCTGCTGCTTGTTCAGCCACAGGTCTTCGGGCGTGCGAGCAATGGAGACATACTGGTTATTGCGAGCCACAATATCTTCTATCTTATCGAAGATGTTATCAGCATAGTTCTTGGCATCTGCCTGTCCTTGGGGCAGATAGGCCACCATGATGGTAGCATCCTGATGGCCTTCGGTCATCTTGTGCAAATCAACGAGTATCTTTGGGTCGCGCTGACCGAAGTCCACATTCTGTGGGAAAAACATCGGTGTATCGCAGTGCGTATCAAGCGTGAGCACACGGCTATGAACGTTACACAACTCACGGTACTGGCGGGCTTGGTCAACGAGCCAGCGGAAAATGGGTAGCCCATTTTCTAAACATTCCGGATGCCACTGCACACCTAATATCTGCTTATACTCCGTACTCTCCATTGCTTCAATGATGCCGTCGTCAGAACGTGCAATCACGCGGAATCGCGGACCCGTCTCATCAACAGCCTGATGGTGGAAGGAGTTGACGGGAAGACTCCCCCTGGCCCCCTCTGGAGAGAGGGGGAACGATGGCTCGCTGTATATTTTATATAAGGTGGAGTCAGGTTCAATAGTGACGGAGTGGGTGGTCACATTACGGTCTTCCTCTTGTGAGTGGTTATGTCCTTGTATATCGCTGATATCCTGACGCACATGTCCACCCAAAGCCATCGCCAAGGTCTGGATGCCGCGACAGATGCCGAGAATAGGCAACTGACGATTATAGGCCAGTTGGGTGATAAACAGTTCCGGCAGATCGCGCTCCTCGTTAATAGTACCCAATGTAGGCCACGGTTCTTCACCAGCATAGTGTGGGTCGTAGTCGGCACCACCACTGAGTACCAAAGCATCGAGGCGTTCTAATGTATTGATGATGACCTCAGTATCGCTGAGGGGCGGAATGATGACGGGTACGCCACCCGCACGCACGATAGACTTGTAGTAACCCTCTGCCAACTTACAGGTCAGCTCGGCGTAGTTGCCTGTAATACCGATGACGGGTTTACTTGGGGCTTCAGGAAACGAAGCATAGGCCGTCGTAGCGAGGTGCGACAGCCAGTCAAAACGGTCAGCCATGCTATTACTCTTCAAAGTGTACGGGAATGTCGCGCTTGATGCTCTGTTCCAACGAGATGAGCGTCTCGGTAGCTACCACGCCAGGGATGTCCTGTAGATGTCCGTTGAGCAGTTGCATCAACTGCTCATTGTCGCGGGCATAGAGCTTCACCATCATGGTGTACGGACCTGTAGTGAAGTGACATTCTACGACTTCAGGGATTTGACATAGACATGCCACCACGTCCTTGTACATGGAACCGCGCTCCAGGGTGATACCCACATAGGTACAGGTGGAGTAGCCCAGACTCTTGGGATTTACGTCGAAGCCGCTACCCATGATAACACCGTTCTCAATGAGGTGCTGTACGCGCTGGTGAATGGCAGCACGCGACACGTTACACTCGGCAGCGACATCCTTGAAAGGAATGCGGGCATTCTTGGAGAGAATGCTCAGGATTTTCTTGTCGAGATTGTCAATCTTGTCCATATATTTTTTGTTAATAATAGGGTTTTACTTACAAAAAGTAAGCAAAAGTACATAATATTATTGAAACATGCAACATTTTGCAAAGAAAAAGTACAAAAAATCGCACTTTTTGTTGACAAACGGCTATTTAGCGCTTGCGAATGAGTGTCAAACCGTCGCGTAAAGGCAAAATCACCTGTTCTACGCGAGGGTCATTAGCAAGGTATTCATTGAAGGTCTCGATACCCTTGGTTTGTGGGTCACGGTCATAGGCATGGTCCACCACATGCCCGTCCCACAGGGTGTTGTCGGCAAGGATGAAACCTCCTGGTTTGAGGATAGAGAGCACCATCTCATAGGTTTCCTTGTAGGTGCGTTTGTCACCATCGATGAACGCCATATCAAAGGTGATGCCCAGACGGGGAGCCTCCGTAATGGCATCGCCAATGAGAAAGGTGATTTTGTCAGCAACGGGCGACTGTTCTATCCATGGACGGGTGAAGTCCTCCTGCTCATCATTGATTTCAAAGGTATAGAGATGGCCGCTGTCGTCCAGTCCCTCGGCCATACATAGGGCGGAGTAACCACTGAAGGTGCCCACTTCCAGAATGTTCTGTGGACGAATCATCTGTACCAACATCTTCAGTAGGCGTCCTTGCAGATGGCCTGATGCCATACGCCCGTGGAGCATGTGGATGTTGGTAGCGCGCCAGAGCTTATACAGGTATTCAGGCTCTGGCTCAATGTGGTTCAGGATGTACTCGTCGAGGGTCATTTCAGTGCCTCTATAGCCAAACGGTAGCTGTCGAGACCAAAACCGCAGATAATACCCTTACAAGCTGCAGATATCATAGAGTGGTGACGGAACTCCTCGCGCTGATGGACGTTAGAGATATGTACTTCAATAACGGGAGTCTTCAAGGAACGGATGCAGTCACCCAATGCTACTGACGTGTGGGTATAGGCTCCTGCATTGAGTACGATACCGTCATAGCTGAAGCCCACCTCCTGCATCTTGTTGATGAGCTCACCCTCGATATTGCTTTGGTAATACTCGATGTCAATAGCAGGGTATTGCTGCTTCAACTGTGGCAAGTACTGCTCAAAGGATGACGTGCCGTAGATGCCTGGTTCGCGGACACCCAGCAGGTTGAGGTTAGGACCATTTACTATCAGAATTTTCATATTTCAAAGAAAATGATTATATTTGCAGCGCCAAAGGTACAAAATAAAATGGAAACAAGCAAGAAAACGCCGACAAATATCGTCCGTGCCTATCAGCGCTACCTGAAACTGCAGCGCGGCTACTCACCGAATACGCTGGATGCGTATGTACGCGATCTGCAGAAACTGCTGGATTATCTGGGGGATGAAAACAAGCATCCGCTGGAGGTGGAGCTGGCAGACCTGCAACACTTTGCTGCAGGTTTACACGATATTGGTATTCATCCGCGGTCGCAATGTCGCATACTCAGTGGTGTGCGCTCGTTCTATCGTTTCCTGCAGCTGGACGGCTATCGTGACGACGACCCCACGGAACTGTTGGAGTCACCAGTGCTAGGGCATCACTTGCCAGAGGTGTTGACACCCGACGAAGTGGATGCACTGGAGGCTAGCATTGACCTTTCCAAGTGGGAAGGTCATCGTAACCGTGCCATTATCGAGGTACTGTTCTCCTGTGGCTTGCGTGTCTCGGAACTCGTCAACCTGAAACTGACCAACCTCTATCTGGATGAGCAGTTCGTGCGGGTAATGGGTAAGGGTAGCAAGGAACGTCTGGTACCCATCTCACCGAAAGCCATCAAAGAGTTGGAATGGTGGTTTGACGACCGTTGTCACATGACGATTAAGCCTGGGGAAGAAGACTATGTATTCCTGAACCGTCGTGGGGCACACCTCACACGCACCATGATACTCATCATGATTAAACAGCAAGCTACCCTTGCTGGTATCACTAAGACTATCTCGCCCCATACACTACGCCACTCCTTTGCCACAGCACTGTTGGAAGGCGGTGCCGACTTGCGTGCCATCCAGGTGATGTTGGGACACGAGAATATTGGTACGACGGAGATATATACCCATATCGACATGTCGACACTGCGCCGACAAATCTTGGAGCATCATCCTCGTAACAAGATGCAGTAAAGACTATGCCTTGATGTTGGCGATGCGTTGCAGTGCCTCCAACAGACGACTACGTGGACAAGCCAGATTGATGCGCAGGTAACCCTCGCCGCTTTGTGGGCCATACATGGTGCCAGGGTTCAGCCAGACCTTTGCTTCTTGTATCAGTTGTTCGCAATAGACTGCGACATTGTCGCAGCAAAGGGAAACATCTACCCATGCCAGATAGGTACCTTCCAAGGGCATGACCTTCCATTTTAGCAAATGCTGTGCGACAAAATCGCATAGCGCAGTGTAGTTACCCCACAGATAACCGTTCAGCTCGTCGAGCCATTGCTCACTTTCGTTATAGGCCGCTATCAGGGCCACAGGACCAAAGGGATTGACATCACAGACCTCATTGATGTTGATGGCACGATCAATACGACGACGCGTGGCTGGGTCGCTGCAAATAATATTGGCCGTCTGTAGACCTGCTGTATTGAACGACTTCGAAGGAGAGTTAAGTACGATAGCGTCGGCATCTACTATTGCCATGGGAACGAAAGTGTTGCCGGGCATGATGAGTTCGCAGTGTATCTCATCGCTAACTATGCGGACGTGGTGACGCCGACAGATGTCGCTCATGCGCTGCAACTCATCGCGATGCCAGACACGACCTGTAGGGTTATGAGGATTACAAAGCAGGAAGACGGTGGTCTTCTCATCGGCACAGCGCACCTCGAAGTCTGTCCAGTCCACCTCAAAGCGGTTGTTGCTGTGACTGAATTGCAGCACGCTTTCGCTGACCTCACAGCCACTGTTACGGATGCTACTGAAAAAACAATTGTAGTCGGGGCTGAGCATGACAACTTTCTCGCCAGCCATCGTGAGGGCTTGCAGGGTACACGACACGGCAGGAACAACACCGATAGTATATAAAATATGTTCGCGTGTGATGGTCCACTGGTGGCGTCGCTGAAACCAGCGGATGATGGCATCGTAGTAGTCATTACCTACCAATGTATAAGCATAGATGGGATGCTCGGCACGCTGGCGTACTGCCTCTTGGATGGCAGGTGCTACGGCAAAGTCCATGTCAGCAACCCACATAGGAATAATGTCTGAATTGGGACATTCATCCCATTTCACACAGCCTGTATTTCTGCGTTCAATTAGTTTGTCAAAATCGTATTTCATCGTGTTTCTATAATACAGTTATTGGGTTCTCGGACATACTCATTGAGGGTAATAGACCCTATGGAATCGGCAACAATATGGCCACTCGTCGGGTTCTTGATATTTTCGATATGTCCACGGATATCAGCTTGAACGGTGGCATACTCAAAGACTCGGTCGCACGCCTTGTCGAAGGTGCAGTTCTCAAGGACAAGGTTGTCGGCATAGCATAACAGCTGTTCACCTGCCAAGTGACAATTGACCAGACGAACATTCTTGGAGTGCCACGCCAGGTATTCACCGTCAAGCACGGAGTCGTAGATGGTCACGTTCTCACACTCCCAAAAGGAGTCTTTGGTAACGATATTGGCGTGGTGAATCTCTACGTTCTTACAATATTGGAAAACGTATTTGGCATCACTCTCTAGGTCTTCTACATAAATGTTCTTGGAGAACATGAAAGGATAGGTGCCACCATGTAGTCTGACATGCTGAAGACGCAGACCATCCACCTTCCAGAAGGTTTCATCAGCATCCATAATCTCCACATCCTCCAGTTCTACGTTCTTCATCTCGCGAAAAAACTTAGGACCATCGATGCGACAGCGACGCATGACGAGGTTGTTGGTGTACCAGATGGCCGACCGTGAGCCTTCGGCAAAGTAGCAGTCTTCTATCAGGGCGCCATCAACGTGCCACCACGGGTACTTGCCATAGAAGCGACAATTGGCAGCCTCCATGTGCTGACACTGTTTGATGCCAGACTCTCCATCCGTGATGGTGATATTCTCCAGTCGGGTGTCATGTAGCCCGAAAAGCGGACGTTCACCTCCTACCTCTTTGTTTCTTATAACTTCCATCATTTTGCAGTTTTGAATGTAGTATTAGTTTGTTGTATTGCTTATCTGTTTGCAAATTTAAGCAAAAGAATCAAGAAAACAAAGAAAGAAAAGACTTTTTTAGGAAAAAGCGTGTCGTCTGAAAAATAATTTGTAACTTTGCAGTCGACTTAAAGAAAAAGGGCATTAAACCTTCGACTATATGCATTACAGAGAATTAGGCCGTACAGGGATGAAGATATCCCACTTAAGCTTTGGCGCCTCGTCGCTAGGCAGTGTTTTCCGTGAGACTAACGAGCGTGACAGCTTCGCTGCTGTTGAAGCTGCCATTGAGGGTGGCATCAACTTCATCGATGTCAGTCCATACTATGGTCACTACAAGGCTGAAACCGTTTTGGGCAAAGCCTTGCGCAACATTCCAAGAAACAAGTATTTCCTGAGCACCAAGGTGGGTCGCTACGGAAAGGATGGTGTGAACACGTGGGACTACTCTGCCAAACGTGTCACGGACAGTGTCTATGAGAGCATGGAACGGCTTGGCATTGAGCACATTGACTTAATCAATGTGCACGATATTGAATTTCAGGCTGCACTGCCTGGTGGACTGCAGTTAGTGGTTGACGAGACATTGCCAGCACTCTGCGAGCTGAAGGCAAAAGGTGTTGTGGGACATGTGGGCATCACCGACCTGCAACTGGAGAACCTGAAGTGGGTCATTGAGCATTGCGAGAAGGGCACCGTGGAGAGCATCCTGAACTTCTGTCACTATACGTTGAACGACGATGCGCTGGAAGACTATCTCGGATTCTTTGAACACGAAGGTATTGGTGTCATCAACGCCTCACCGCTTAGCATGGGTCTCTTGTCTCAGCGTGGTGTACCTGCCTGGCATCCTGCTCCTAAACTGCTGGTGGAGGCTTGTCAGAAGGCTGCTGAGCATTGTGCGTCCAAGGGCTATCCTATCGAGAAGCTGGCCGTACAATATAGCGTCAGTTGTCCTCGCATCGCCTCGACACTGTTCTCGTCGGCCAATCCCGATAATGTACGTCGTAACATCGAGTGGGCAAACAGCGAGCCCGACTGGGATTTGGTGCGTGAAATAAAAGAAATCATTGGTGACCAACAGCGTGTAACATGGGCAAACTCATAATCGACGCACATAGTCACCTGTGGCTGAAGCAAGACACAACGGTTGACGGCAAGCGCATCCTGTCACTGAAAAACGGCCGTAGCATTTTCATGGACGAGGAGGTGCAGATGTTGCCACCATTTATGATTGATGGTCAGAACACTGCCGAGGTGTTCCTCTCGAACATGAACTATGCACAGGTGGGTGCTGCTGTGGTGGTGCAAGAGGTTATTGACGGTTGTCAGAATGACTACCTTGCTGACGTGCAGCGCCGTTATCCCGACCGTTTTTTCTGTATGGGAATGGCGTGGAATATTGACGAGGCACAGCAAGTGATGGATGCTGGCCTGAAAGGCATTGCCTACCCTGGTCATCGCATGCATGAACCGTTGCAGACATTGATGCCGATCTTCAAACTGATGGAACAGAAAGGCATGGTGCTGTCGATGTGTCTGGCAGATGATGAAGCTCAGGTGGCACAGATGGCCGAAGTCATCCAGGAGTGTCCGCAGTTGAAGGTAGCCATCGGTCATTTCGGCATGCCTACCACAACATCGTTCCGCAGTCAGGTGTTGCTGGCTCGTGAGGGCCACAACGTGATGGTAGAGTCAGGTGGTATCACATGGCTATATAATCCTGAATTCTATCCCTTCCCAACGGCTGTACGTCGCATCCGTGAGGCTGCCGACCTAGTGGGTTGGGATCGACTGATGTGGGGCTCGGACTACCCGCGTACCATTACCGCCATCACTTACCGTATGTCATACGACTTCGTAGAGAAGTCCACCGACTTGACGGATGATGAAAAGCGTCTGTTCCTTGGCGAGAATGCCCAGCGCTTCTATGGTTTTGAGAATCTTCCTGAATTACCGTATATTAAAAATATGTCAGAATGAAAGCAATACAGATTACACATTCACAAGAACTGAACGTCATTGACATGGAGAAACCGCAGGCTCCTGGCCGCGGCGAGATACTGCTGAAACTGCACTATGTGGGTTTCTGTGGCAGTGATATCAATACTTTTATGGGGCGTAACACCATGGCCTTGAATCCGGTCATCCCCGGTCATGAAGTGGGTGCCGTTATTGAGGCTGTGGGTGAGGATGTACCCAACGGACTGAAGCCTGGTATGGTAGTAACCTGCAACCCTTACACCAACTGTGGCAAGTGCGCATCGTGCCGTAACCGTCGTGTCAATGCCTGTCAGCATAATGAGACACTGGGCGTACAGCGCAACGGTGCCATGATGGAGTATATCGTGCTGCCCTGGGAGAAGGTGATTCCCGCAGGCAACCTTACACCGAAGGTCTGTGCATTAGTAGAACCGATGAGTGTGGGTTTCCATGCTGTCAGCCGTGCTGAGGTGACCGATATCGACGTGGTGATGGTTATTGGTTGCGGCATGGTGGGCATGGGTGCTATTGTCCGTGCAGCCCTGCGTGGTGCAACGGTCATCGCTGCTGACATCGACGACGAGAAGCTGGCATTGGCCAAGAAGATGGGTGCCACCTATACGTTGAACACCAAGACCGAGGATGCCCACCAACGCCTACAGGAGATCACCAATGGCTTTGGCCCCGACGTGGTCATCGAGGCAGTAGGTAGTGTACCTACTTATCAGATGGCTATCAATGAGGTGGCATTTACGGGTCGTGTGGCTTGCATCGGCTATGCCAAGAGCGAAGTATCGCTACAGACAAAGTATTTCGTACAGAAAGAACTTGACATCCGTGGTTCTCGTAATGCCCTGCCCACAGACTTCCTGGCTGTGATCCATTATCTGGAAACCAACGACTGTCCCATTGACACACTGATTACGAAGGTCATCAAACCTGAAGAGGGTCTCGACACCATGCGCTGGTGGAGTGAGAACCCTGGCAAGGTGTTCCGCATTTTAGTAAACTTTGCCGATTAATAGATATGCGCGCGTACCTAATTTAATAATATTATAACACAGAAAAAATTATGAGTGAAAATAACAACAATAAAAACCAACTGCAGATTGAGCTTCCTCAGGAAGTTGCTCAGGGTGAGTATGCTAACTTTGCCATCATCACCCACTCCAGTTCCGATTTTATCATTGACTTTGCCCGTGTGCTGCCAGGTCTTCCCAAATCACAGGTGAAGAGTCGTGTCATTCTGGCACCTGAGCATGCCAAGCGTCTGCTGGCTGCACTGCAGGAGAATATTGTGCGCTATGAACGTGAGTTTGGTGCCATTAAAATACCCAACAAGGAGTCAAGAACGATAGCACCTTTCCCTGTCGGACAAGAGAATTAAGCGCCAAACGACAGTTAATAAACATTAAAACGCTTATTTAATGTTAAAAAGCATTAGATAAGCGTCTTTTTCGTTCTTATATATTAGGTAGATTTAGGAAAAGTTAGTACCTTTGCAGCCCAAAAGCGCCCTGTGTGCGTGAAGTATGCGAGGGTGTATTATGTCAAGTGGAATATAACACAACAAATATAATTCATTAAAAAACAAACAATTATGCCTACAATTTCACAATTGGTAAGAAAAGGCAGAAAGGTGCTCGTTGACAAGAGCAAGTCTCCCGCGCTGGACTCATGTCCTCAGCGTCGTGGCGTCTGTGTTCGTGTCTACACAACGACCCCGAAGAAGCCTAATTCGGCTATGCGTAAGGTAGCCCGTGTTCGTCTGACTAACCAGAAGGAAGTCAACAGTTACATTCCCGGAGAGGGACACAACTTGCAGGAGCACAGCATCGTGCTGGTTCGTGGCGGTCGTGTAAAGGACCTCGTTACCAAAACAAAAAAGAAAAATCCGTTTTGCTGGAGAATTGTTATAGACAGGTTGAGTAAATGCTCAAGTGCGAGCGTTGAAGACAAAGAAAAGAACAGCCCCAAGCAGACATTAATTCAAACAACAAAAAATGAGAAAAGCAAAACCAAAGAAGCGTGTGATCCTTCCCGATCCAGTCTTCAACGACAAGAAAGTGTCGAAGTTTGTGAACCACTTGATGTACGATGGCAAGAAGTCCATTTCGTACGAGATTTTCTACAATGCACTTGAGACCGTTAAGGGCAAGATGCAGAACGAGGAGAAGTCAGCTCTGGAAATCTGGAAGCAGGCCCTCGACAACATCACTCCTCAGGTAGAGGTAAAGAGCCGCCGTATCGGTGGTGCTACTTTCCAGGTACCTACTGAAATTCGTCCCGACCGCAAGGAGAGTATCTCTATGAAGAACATGATCAGCTTCGCTCGCAAGCGTAGCGGTAAGTCTATGGCTGACAAGCTGGCTGCTGAGATCATGGACGCTTTCTGGTATCATGGCTCACATCGATGCCGGTAAGACCACCACATCTGAGCGTATTCTGTTCTACACAGGTAAGACTCACAAGATTGGTGAGGTACACGATGGTGCTGCTACCATGGACTGGATGGCCCAGGAGCAGGAGCGTGGTATCACTATCACTTCTGCTGCTACTACTTGTAACTGGAAGTGGAACGGTAAGGAGTACAAGATCAACTTGATTGATACTCCGGGACACGTAGACTTTACCGCTGAGGTAGAGCGTTCACTGCGTGTGCTCGACGGAGCTGTTGCTACATACTCTGCAGCTGACGGTGTTCAGCCTCAGTCTGAGACCGTATGGCGTCAGGCCGACAAGTACAATGTTCCCCGTATCGGTTACGTAAATAAGATGGACCGTTCAGGTGCTGACTTCTTCGAGACAGTTCAGCAGATGAAGGACATCCTCGGTGCTAACCCCGTAGTGATCCAGGTGCCCATCGGTGCTGAGGAGAATTTCAAGGGTCTGGTAGACCTTATCAAGATGAAGGCTATCCTGTGGCACGATGAGACCATGGGTGCTGAGTATGATGTTGAGGACATCCCCGCCGACCTGCAGGCAGAGTGCGACGAGTGGCGTAACAAGCTTCTTGAGGCTGCTGCTGAGTATGACGAGGCTCTGATGGAGAAGTACTTCGACGATCCTAACTCAATCACTGAGGACGAGATTATCGCTGCTATCCGCAAGGGTTGTATCTCAATGGCTTGCACACCTATGCTGCTTGGTTCGTCTTATAAGAACAAGGGTGTTCAGCCCCTGCTCGACTACGTTTGTGCCTTCCTGCCCGCTCCCGTTGACGTGGAGATGGTGATGGGTACCAACCCCAACACCGACGAGGAAGAGGGTCGCAAACCCAGCGAGGACGAGCCCACTTCAGCACTCGCATTCAAGATTGCAACTGACCCCTATATGGGTCGTCTGGTATTCTTCCGCGTCTACTCTGGTAGCGTGAAAGCCGGTTCTTACGTTTACAACCCCCGTTCGGGCAAGAAGGAGCGCATCAGCCGTCTGTTCCAGATGAACTCAAACAAGGAAATTCCTATGGAGTCTATCGACGCTGGTGATATCGGCGCAGGTGTAGGTTTCAAGGACATCCGTACTGGTGATACCCTCTGCGACGAGGAGAAGCCCATCGTACTGGAGTCTATGACCTTCCCCGACACCGTGATCTCTATCGCCGTAGAGCCTAAGTCACAGGCTGACGTTGCCAAGCTCGACAACGGTCTGGCTAAGCTGGCTGAGGAAGACCCCACATTCACCGTACGTACCGACGAGCAGAGTGGTCAGACCATTATCTCTGGTATGGGTGAGCTTCACCTCGACATCATCATCGACCGTCTGAAGCGTGAGTTCAAGGTAGAGTGTAACCAGGGTAAGCCCCAGGTTAACTATAAGGAAGCCATCACCAAGACTGTCATGGGTTACCGTGAGGTTTACAAGAAGCAGTCGGGTGGTCGCGGTAAGTTCCAAGGGTGGTAACATTCCTAAGGAGTTCATCCCCTCTATCCAGAAGGGTTTTGAGGCTGCAATGAAGAATGGTATCCTCGGTGGCTATCCTGTTGACTCACTGAAGGTTGTCGTTGTCGATGGTTCGTTCCACCCCGTTGACTCTGACCAGCTGTCATTCGAAATCGCCGCTCAGATGGCTTACAAGTCTGTCTGCGCACAGGCTAAGCCCGTACTGATGGAGCCCATCATGAAGCTCGAGGTTGTAACACCTGAGGAGAACATGGGTGACGTTATCGGTGACCTCAACAAGCGTCGTGGTCAGGTAGAAGGTATGGAAGAGGCTAGGTGCCCCTGTCAGAGATGTTCGGTTATGTAACCGCTCTGCGTACCATCACCTCTGGTCGTGCTACCAGCTCTATGGAGTACAGCCACCACGCTCCTCTGTCTTCAGCTCTCGCCAAGGCAGTTCTGGAGGAGGTTAAGGGTCGCGCTGACCTCGTATAAGAAAAGTATGGGGCGGCAAAACCGCCCCATTCATTCACTCTTCGCTGAGCAAATGACTCTTTAGCGGAGAATAATATTAACAATTTAAACAAAAGAAAAGACAATGAGTCAGAAAATTCGTATCAAGCTGAAGAGCTACGATCACAAACTCGTAGACAAGTCAGCAGAGAAGATTGTGAAGGCCGTTAAGGCTACTGGTGCTATCATCAGCGGTCCAATTCCCCTTCCCACCCACAAGCGTATCTACACCGTTAACCGCTCTACCTTCGTTAACAAGAAGTCTCGTGAGCAGTTCCAGCTGTCAGACTACAAGCGTCTGATTGACATCTATAGCTCAACAGCCAAGACTGTTGACGCTCTGATGAAGCTCGAACTTCCCAGCGGTGTTGAGGTTGAGATCAAGGTCTAATTCCCTCATCACAACGCATAATATAAAACAGCGCATCCTAAAAAGATGCGCTGTTTTTATTATTAGATAAATACTACAATCTAAAGCCTAGAAAGGCGCGAGCAAGCCACTTATTCTGATTGATGACAACGTTCTTATCATCAAAAATAGAGTTACTCATCATAAGGGTGGCACCGGCAAAGATACGAGGAGAGAAATGATAAACAACTGCTGCACGCTCGTTGAAAACCATGTTAAAGCGCATTCGACTCGCTGACTGGCGCTCTCCATTGACCTCCAAGCGGTTATGATTATAGACCACGACAGTAGGAAGGATGGACAGGTGCAGTAGCCACTGGGAGTGGTTACCTAACACCCAGTTGTAGCCGTAGCCACCACCAATACCTAAGTGAGCTGCAGTGATATGTACGTCGGGCGCCTGTGGGTTGCGCTCTTTCAGCTCATAAGTAGTGCGAACGCTACCACTTTGAAAGTTCAGGCCTAGCAACCACGATCCAGCTGAGCGCTTCTGAATGTAGTTTTGATAGAAGGCAGCAGGGAAGGAGAAGTGACGGTGGTTGAAGACATAGTAAGCTGCCAGATTGAATGTCTTCATCGTCAGTGCATCTTCGTCCAAGTGATCGATATTGCCAAAGTTGATGTCACCTGTCAGCGATGTGGCACTTTGGTAGTCCAAATCAAAGCTAATCATGTTACCATGATATTCGAAGTTAAACTCATAGTCATCGTAGTTGCCCTTCATCTTAGCAGGGTTGATGCTAAATGCAACAGCAATATCACAATAGTCAACCTCCATACTTAAGGTAGTCTGATACTTCGTTCGCAGGTCATATTTTGACCAGACATCCTTGACCGTTCCCTTGGCATGGATGCTGGTACCCGTCTGGTTGAGTGATGGCTTCAAAAGCCACCGCTCAGCAGGACGGACCACATAGTTCGTATCGTATTTCGTCTTGTAATAGCGGTCAGACAGCTTTTTGTTCAGCGACTGTGCATGAACACCTGCTACTGCAATACATAACAAGACAGTAGTGATAACAGTTCTTACAACCGACATGTTACACCGATCTTAGTTTCAAAGGTTCTGGCATAGACATTACTATTCTGTCGCAAGACTAATTCTTTGTCATAATAATAATTATAGTGCGTGCGACGCCAATAGTATGCACCTGAAAGATTGATGGACCACTGCTTGGCAACATGGAACTCAAAAATTGGATTGATAACCAACAGCGCAGCATTGCTGTTGTCGCCCTGCACGTTCAGGTAATGCAGATCCTTCTCACCGCTAGCATAAGCGTTCAGGTCTTTGTTCTCATAGCCCTTCCACGTATAGAGGCGGAAGTACTTGGCGTTAAGTATCATGCGTCCAAAACGTCCAAAGTCCAGCTGTGTCTTTGACTTGATGCTGAATCCACTACCCATATTGTAGTCGCGCTCGATGACGTTGAAATAGTCACTCTTCGTACCACCGAGCAGGATGCCGCTCACGAAGATACGCTGCTCCATCTTGGAGAGAGCACCAGTCTGGGGCATTGACAGGATAAAGCCAGGACCGAAACCAGCGGCCTCGCTGATACGGTAGGGAATCAGTTCAGAACCATCCTCGATGGGATTAGAATCGTAGTAGTTAAAGTGCTGGTAGATACCAAACTCAGCAACCATGCCCTGTCCATCCTTGGTCTTGGCGGGTATTTCGACGATGGGCGTACTCCAAAGTCGTCCGACAATACTGATGTTGTTAACCATTTTCTGTCCACCACCAATGCTAAAGGTTGCGTCAAGGTCGAAGAAATCGTAGGGTTTGGTATGACGCTCGCCATCAACAGACGTACCATAGAGCAGATAGAAATTCAAGTAGGGCGCGTGGACACCACGGAACAAAGCTCCGTCGTCGGCTAGATAGCGCCATCCCAATGTGAACGACACATCGACAGGTATCTCGTGGAAGTTATGATAACGGTAATTTCTGTTTTTCACACGCCAAGCATCACCACTAATGATTCGGTGAATACCCTGCATAGGGTTGATGATGGCAGCAGCGGCCTCACGCCAGAAGCGGCTCCAACCCATGTCACGATCATCAAGGATAGTACGGCTCAGTCGGTGTGTCATTTCACCGAGCGCCATACCGCCACATGTCGTGGCGATAATGTCGTTGATAGCCGGCGGTTCTGTCTCACCCAGAAACTCCCACATGGCCGAACCCAATAGCGAATATGGTGCTGACTCCCAGAACGTCAGGCCATTCGTACGAGCGGCATTGAAATACAGATTGCCGTGATACGGATGGGCAAACATATTCGTCACAAAGAAGTCATTGTCCCACACCATGCCGTCGGTGAAGTTATGCTTGAGTGAATTCAACGTGGTCTGTGCGAAATCTGAGTTCAGCGCCCAGCGATCGAACAGCTGTACACCGACGTTGATAGCTGTCACCTCGGCGGCAGCCTGCCAGTAGCGTTTCTTCACGGGCAGTGCCATCGTAGAGTCACCGTATTCTATCTTTTTCCGTTTCTCCTCCCATGCTCGCATCCACGAATCGTGCTGGTTGCGCGACTGACGATAGGTCAGACCCAGTTCGAACAATGGGCGGTTGCGATAGGTCTCGTTGCGGTCGTAGTAACGTGTCAGTCCCCAGCCTACCGTAGCAAAGGCTCCGAACTTCTTACTGAACTGATAATCGGCATTGATACGTGCCTGCAACGAATAGAGTCGTTCTGGCTTTTCGTTGTTATTCTTCGAGAACGTCTCTACATGGTAATAACCGATATCACCGCTCAGGCTCCATTTGTCTGACAATTGCTTGTACTGTCCCAAGCGGTAGAATATGGCACCCGAGAATTTCGAGTCGAGTCCCATGAAGTGAGTACCCACACCTATTATATTATACGTACTCTTGTTACGATAGCGAGCAGCGATATTGGTCTTAGTTGAGCTACCGCCATAGAACATATAGTCAACGGTTGTGGACGGGTTAATGTTCACCAGACCAATCTTATGGCCGATGGAGTCGTAGCTGAGGTTGACGATACCTACCTGCCAGCCTTTGGGACGCTTACGGGCTACGTTAAACACACCAATCTGTGCACCATTCAACGAGTCGGCATAGTTGATAGCACCCATCTGCCAACCGTTCATCTTACCCGACGACACATTAAGCAGGGGCGATAACTGCAAACCCTTATTCATTCCATGGGTGATATTATTGATACCTGACAATTGTAGTCCGCTGAACATGGCGCCAGAGACGTTAGAGAATGTACCGAACTGCAGTCCCTTGCCGCCATTGATGGCCACCGACGAGATAACACCAAACTGCACACTCTTCACTGTATCCTGTCCACTAAGGATGCCAACAGGAGAGGTTTGCGCCTTTACGTTCACGACAGCCAACAATGCAGCTGCAAACAAAAGAAATTTTTTCATTTTAAATGCTTAGTTCGTTAAGAACGGTAATTAATCGCCTATCAAAACGCTTGTCGGTGCGGATGCACTCTGAGAAGGGTACATAGACCACATCGTTGTTCCTGACACCAATCATCACGTTACGCTGACCCTGCATAATAGCCTGAATAGCACCGACACCTGTAATAGATGCCAGGATGCGGTC
>ONCH01000080.1 GCA_900316265.1 uncultured Prevotellaceae bacterium
ATTCTTGTCCTCTGACATGAAAAGTGAAGAATGAAGAATCCGTGTCATTCGTGTAATCCGTGGTGAAAAAAATACGTGAATCTCTTTAGCCGATGCGCTCTGCGCCGTCATTTGACAAGCAGTTTCCTGCCTTTCTTGACGACGATGGAACGATAGGATTTATCTACGCGTTGTCCGGCAAGATTATACATGGGTTCGTCTTCACAACTGGTTTCAATGGTTACCTCAGACACGGACATTATAGGGTTGAGAGGATAGAATTCCTGGGGTGTTGTCTGGCTTTTAGAGACGAAGTAAGCATGATGCGCGGGATTGACAAATGTGGCACCGTCTGCCGCATCCCATTTCCATCCTGTTTCCTGCAAGTCTTCGCTTAACACATAGTAGTAGTAGCCTCCACGCGTGAGCTGGTCTTCGTCGGAACCTCGCAATTGATTGAACGGGTCAGCAGTCCTTTTCTTTGTCGTGGGAACCATCACGTAAGTACCTGGTACGGCTTTCAGGAGAACGCCTTGTCCTGCTGAGAGTACAGTACCAGCTTCGGTAAGCTCTCGGCTAACGACGATGGAGCCATTTTGCTCTTTCAATGTAAATGCCTGCACACCTTCGGGGAGCAGGAAGTTCTGGTTGCTGTAGTAGAAGGTGGTATATCCAGATGCAGGTACCTGAACGGTGACGAGTGGACTCTTGTAGGTGAGGGAGAATCCTTGGAAATTCAGCCACTGGTTGCTGCTGGTGACATTGGCAGACAAGGTCATCTGATGGTCTGTGACGATGATGTCGCTGAGTATGGTCTGTGCCTTGTCGCTGGTCAGGGTTTGTGCAGCCCCAGCTGTATTTTCTCCAGTGTTCAGCAAGACTTCGTTTTTCTGAATATCTTGCAAGGTGGTCAGATTTCCCTTGACGGTGTTTTCTGCGGTGGCAGAGATGACAGGCAGCGGTCCTGCACCATCGTTTCGGTAAAAAGCGTGGAACACCGCTTCGTATATGCCATTGGGAAGGTCGGTTTGCGTCTGCTGGAGTTTGAAAGTCTGGTGCAGCACTTGGATGTCACCGTCGCTAATGGTGGGCTGGATATCCGTCCAGTCGGCTGTCGTAGCATTGCCCAGCATGTCGGCATTCGTAAACAGAGAGGTTGCATCGACAGGAACAGTCAGGTCGTTGGCAGTTGCCAGCAACAATTGTCTGGTAGCCTTGCGCAATTCAGCCACAGACGTATTCTCGTCGCTATAGACGGAATATGCCTGCTGGAGTTCCGATGCATAGTCAGCCTCTTTTCTTGCCTCAAGAATGGCTTGCTGCAGTTTGAACAATTGTTTCCGTTCTTTGTATTTGGCGTAATTCCCATTGGTGATGTCGCGAGAGGGGATGAAAGCCCAGTGGGTGTAACCACGTCCGTTGCTTGTCGTCAGTGGTCCTCCGTAAGCGTAGGCAAGGTCGAGATTGGCTTTCTGGCTCTCGGATTTAAGTATGTACATGATGCCTGAGGGGCTGTTGAGAGGTTGATAGACAAAGCCGCCTTCTGACTTGGAACGGTCGCTCCAAACATTACAGCCATCGGCGAGACAACCAATATAGACATTCGGCTTGTCGTTCATGGAAACATACAACTTGTTTCCTGCCTGTCGCTGCACCTTGATGCGATATTTGTTGCTAAAGGTGGTATCGCCTTTTGGCAGACGCTGTGCAAGTGATTGCGTGTTCCAATCCATACCATAGGTGACAAAGGCATCTGCGTCGACATTATACAAGAGAATAGACTCTGTCGATGTGACTTTCGTCACATCCTTGCTGGGCAAGATAGGTGGATTCCATCCGTCGGCCTGTCGCGGCTGAACGATGGTCTGGCCGATGATGTCGTTGATTTCATTGGCTGACAGCGCATAGTTATAGATTCGCAGGTCATCAATAAAGCCATCCATAAGTGGGACATCTTCCAATAGGTTGGCACCTACACCATTGACCACAGGACAGAGGTCAGACAAACGCACCGACACAGGAGCGCTTGCCACTTCCACACCATCCACATAGATTGTCACTCTTTCGGTGCCGATTGTCAGAGCCACGTGGTGCCATCCTTCGGTCAGGCTGCTTGCCTGCAACGTTTGCTCGGTCTCGCCGTTCTTTATCCGGTACACGATATTTCCGCCTGTATTCAAGGACAGAGTAGCATAGTGATCGGCATCCGAGACAAAGTTATACAGACAACTGTTCGTGGCAAAAGAACCGGAAGCAGCGCAAACCCATACCGCATACGTAGCATCAGAAAGGCTGCAGGCAGAGACGGGCAGACACATATAGGTGGACACTCCATCCAGCAGCAACGCATTCTTGCCAGAACGATACTCGGTGGCTTGAGTGGCCAGACCTGACGGGTCACTGACCACGCCGTGAAGTTGGTTCTCGGTCATATCACTTGCCGACGACTCAAAATCGTAGCGCGCTACCAGTCCTTTCTCGTCTACAAGCGAAGCGCTGACCGGAACAGGCAGTGCAGAACGGTTTTGCGAATAATCAACACTTTGCACAGCATAATAGTAGGTATGATTGGGTAGAGTGGTATTGTCCAGGAAACGGTTGGTCAAAATACCTCTGCCAATGACATCATACGCAATTTCCCCCTTATCGTCCAACTCCCCACGGAGTACGACATAGCCATTGAAATCTTTGTCCTGAACATTGGCATCCCAAGAAAGAAGAATGGAATGACTACGTGGCGTAGCGACAAGATTGGCAGGTGTCAGCGGAGCATCCGTCTCACAAGGCGCGTC
>ONCH01000036.1 GCA_900316265.1 uncultured Prevotellaceae bacterium
GCCAATGCCTCTACGGTAGGCCAGCGCTGCATGAAGCGTTGCCAGTAGGGGCGCCCCTGTTCGATGCGCGTCTGTTGCAGGATAATCTCCGACAACCAGATAGCATACGGGTCGCGAGTCTCGCGCCAAGGAAGTGCACGTCCATTGGCCTGAAACCACTGTAGTATCGTCGTTGTAAAACTCATTGCGCCTGCAAAATTACGTATTTTTTTTGAAATCTCGTCGAAAGACAGGGGTTATTTCGTCGAAAGTGAGTTGGAACGTGTTCTTTATTATGATACCTTTGCATCAGAAATCAAACAAAACAGCAAAAACTATGAAAAAGGTATTTATCACATTTGCACTGACAATAATGGTCACTCTCGTAATGGCACAAGAAACAAAAACTACCGCCAACGACAGCGTTACGTGGTCGAAAGATTTGGAAGGAGTTACTGTCACCCGTATGCGCCGCCTGGCGAAGGCTGATGCTGACAAGATAACTTATGATGTCAAGAATGATGACGATGCTAAGGCTTCCACCGTTCTTGATATGTTGCGCAAGGTGCCCATGGTCAGCGTGGATGGTGAGGACAACATCACGGTGAATGGCAGCAGTTCGTTCAAGGTATATGTAGATGGCAAACCCAATATGATGATGTCCTCTGCTCCCAGTCAGGTGTTTAAGTCTATGCCTGCCTCGATGGTGAAGTCTATCGAGGTGGTTACCAACCCTGGTGCCAAGTATGATGCAGAGGGTGGGGCAGGAGTGCTGAACATCGTCATGAACAAGGAGATGATGACCATGATGGGTGTTGGCACTAATCTCAACGGCTACAACGGTACTATCCGTGTGCAAGCAGGTAACAGAACACTGGGTGGTAGTGCCTTTGTCAGTGGTCAGCAGGGCAAATTGTCATATAGTGCCAATGCTAACTATAGCAAACAGACACCGGGTACTACGACTACGACGATGGAGCGTGAACAGACGGGTGTGATGTCTTCTACAATGACCTCTGAGTCGGACTCCAAGATGAAGATGCCTTTCACGATGGGCAATCTGACGTTAGGCTATGAACTTGACTCTGTCAGTTCTATCGGTTTTACTGCTGGTATTACGTCTTTTAATATGAATAGTGATGGTCATACCACTACAACAATGGGAGGCGGTATGTATGGTCCTGGCTTTACTTATGGAAACTCCAACGATACGAAGATGAGTCGTACAGGCTTCAACGGCAGTTTGGACTATCAGCGTTTCTTCAATCCAGAGCGTACCAGCAGTCTTATACTGACCTACCAGCTGAGCTATGCGCCGACGAAGAGTGAGATGGAGACTTCTTTCGACCAGATAGCAGGAACCATAAGTATGGATATGAACAATCGCTACTCCGAGAACAAGGAGCGCACTACTGATCATATCTTCCAGGTCGACTATACAACGCCATTGGGTAACAACAATAGCCTGAATGCTGGTCTGAAGCTGAGCTATCGCAAGGCAACGTCAGATGCCGACTACTATCTGCAGAATGTCTATAGTCCAGA
The DNA here is from genome assembly GCA_900316265.1 of uncultured Prevotellaceae bacterium. Taxonomy (GTDB): domain Bacteria; phylum Bacteroidota; class Bacteroidia; order Bacteroidales; family Bacteroidaceae; genus Prevotella. The sequence continues at coordinate 1,525 of ONCH01000036.1, forward strand.
GATGAGTTCGGAATACGACTACAAGAACACCATTGATGCCGCTTATGCAGAGTTGGTGAGTCGTTTTGGCAACTGGAGCACGAAGGCTGGTCTGCGCTATGAGCAGACATGGCAGAAGGTGAACTATCAGCTGGGTAATGGTAAGGACTTCTCGACCAACTATGGCAATTTGGTGCCATCAGCCAGCCTGTCTTACAGTCTGAATCCTGCAACGAATATCAACCTAACATATAATATGCGCATCTCACGTCCGGGTATTACCTATCTGAATCCGTATATTGACCGTTCCAACCCCACCATGTTGACATACGGTAATCCTGACCTCGACACAGAGAAGACCCATAACATTGGTCTGACTTTCAATTCCTTCTCTGCCAAGATGATGCTTAACGTTAGCCTGCGCCATAGTTTTACGGACAATGCCATCGAGCAGTTTTCATTCTACGACAGCAACAACTTGCTGAACATGACCTACGACAACACTGCCAAGCACCACATGACGAGCTTGACTGCCTATGTCAACTGGATGCTACACAAGAACACGCGTCTCTTCTTGAACGGTGGCGTGGACTACAGCGACATGCGCTCTAAAGCCCTCGACCTGCAGAACGACGGTTGGCACGCCAATGCAATGGTAGGTTTGCAGCAGACACTGCCTTGGAATATCAAACTGAGTGGTTACCTGATTACCTCCACCAAGAGCTATAACCTGCAGGGTTGGAGCAGTGGGTTCAATATGCTGACCGCCACACTGACGAAGTCGTTCTTCGATGATAAACTGACCATCAGTGCTATGGGTATGACTGGTTTGGGCAATGGTGGTGCATTGGCTATCAATAGCTATTCTGAGGGTAAGGACTTCACCAACAAGATGGATATTAAAGTGCCTATGCAGAGCATTTCACTTAGCGTTTCCTATACCTTCGGTAACACTAAGAAGCAGTTCCAGCAGCGTCGTAGTCGCGTAGAAAGTGACTATATCGAACATCAGAGCAGTGGTGAAACCATCAATAGCGTGGGCTCTGGCAACACAGGAGGCAATGTTATGCAGTAATTAATTAAGGATTAAGAATTAAGAATAAAAAAAAAATGTTATCTTTGCAGCATGAAACTGAAAATCAATCGACAAGAAATCATATTCTATGGGCTGCAAGTAGCAGCGTGGCTGGTATTCCTGATGGTACCAGCCATCTCTGCGTTCATTACAACGCATAGTTGGACAGACTCTCTGCGAGCTTTCGACTATAATGCCCGCATTCACTGGATTTCTGCGGCCATCTACTTTGTTAACTCCCTGATACTCATTCCTTTCGGCTACTATCGCAACCGTCAGTGGCTGTTCTGGGGCGGCAATGCACTCATCCTGGCTTATCAGGTGTATATATTCTTTTTCCTCTTTGACTCAGAGGCGTTTACACGCCATTTGCCTGACGAGCACTATCGGCAGTATGCGTTGAGCAGTTACTATGCCTCGTCGTTTGTAGCTATCTTCATGAGTGCTTTATTGGCAGGCATTGCTTTGTTGGCCCACCATGTCTATCGCAGTCAGGCCATCAAGCGCCAGTTGAAAGAGGAAAAACAGAAACGCACGGAGGCCGAGTTGGAATGGTTGAAGAACCAGTTGAATCCGCACTTCCTGTTCAATACGCTGAACAATATCTCCAGTCTCATACAGATTAATGCAGATAAGGCACAGGATGCTATTGCCCAGTTGAGCGACCTGTTGCGTTATGCTATGTATGAGACGCGCCACGAGACCGTGCCCCTGCAGGGCGAGGTGGAGTTTATGAAGAACTATGTGGAGCTGATGAAATTGCGCTGCAACAACAAGGCTACAGTCAACTGTCATCTGTCATCTGTCAACTCTCAATTGAATATTGCTCCTTTACTCTTCATCTCGCTCATAGAGAATGCATTCAAACATGGGGTCAGCAGCAATCGCGATTCAATGGTTAGCATTCAGTTGGAGATTGACCATGACAAGCTTGCCTTTACCTGTCAGAATACCAACTACCCCAAAGACGAGCAGAACCGCAGTGGGTCAGGCATCGGCATTGAGAACACCCGCCGTCGTATGGAACTGCTGTACCACGACCGCTATACGTGGCAACAGTCCATTGACAAGAATAATATTTATATCGTTCAGATTACCATCCAGCTATGACACCTATCACTTGTATCATTGTCGACGATGAGCCACTGGCTGTCAAACTGTTAGAGTCGTTTGTAGCCAAGACGCCACAGCTGCAACTGCTGGCTTCATTTACGGACAGTGTGGAAGCTTTGAGTTTCCTGCGTGACCATCCTGTGCAATTGGCATTTATGGATATCCAGATGCCTGACATGAACGGTATGGAACTGTCGCACATGTTGCCTGAGCGTACGAAGGTGATCTTTACCACCGCCTTCAAGGAGTATGCCTTTGAGAGCTATGAGGTCTCAGCCATCGACTTCCTGCTGAAACCCATCCGTTATAACAAGTTTATCGCTGCCGTAGAGAAGGCAGAACAGTGGTTCAGCCATCAGAAGGAGACTCCATCAACACCCAAGACGATGTTCATCCGTGTCGATGGGGAGTTACGACAGATTAATTTCGACAACATTCTCTTCGTAGAGGGCATGAAAGATTATGTGCGCTTCCATATAGAGGGTGAGCGCCTGCCCTTGACTACTCATATGACGATGAAGGCTGTGGAAGACGCGTTGCCTGCAGAGGACTTTATGCGAATCAACCGTTCCTATATTGTCCGCTTAGACAAGATAAGAACGGTTGACCGTAACCTTTGTGCATATATCGGTAATGAGATAATCCGTGTTACTGAGGCCTATCGTGAGGCCTTCGAGCGCTACTGCTCCAACGCCTCCTGAATAGTTCCCCACGGTTCGCATAAAACCTGACAGACACGGTCTTGGAAGTCCTTGCCTGCTTGGTTGTGCATCACACCCTGGTTGATGATGCTGAAACATAGCTGGTGGCCGTTGGCCGCTACGCAATAACCTGCCAACGACGAGATACCTGTCAGTGTGCCCGTCTTGGCACGCACATTGCCGTCGGCAGCAGTCTTTATCATGCGCTTCTCCAACGTGCCATCGGTGCCGGCAATAGGCAGGGCAGGGTAGAGGTGGTCGTAGATGTTGCCGTGCAACCACGCATAGCGCAACAGCTTGGTTTCCAGTTCTGCACTCACATAGTTATAGAGCGACAGTCCTGAACCGTCAGCAATCTTATACGGCTGACTGCTCAGCCCCAATTTGCTAATCAGCTTCTTCACCACGCCACGGGCATCGCTAGCCTTGCCAGGACGGCGCCCCGTTGAGGCTGCTATCTGGTAGAACATGGCTTCGGCATAGAAGTTGTCGCTCACCTTCAGCATGCGCTGCAATACCTGATCAATGCTGTGTGAACGGGTTGCTATGGGTGCGGCATTGACAGGACAGCGCCCGTCTGTAAACACGATGTTCTGCAGCACTACATTGTCACTCGTCAAGGCATCGTACAGATGTTCTGTGAAAACATCTTTCCTGCCCACCATCAGCGGTTTCAGCCGTGGGTTGTCGTCATCCCAGCACCAGCCTTCGCCATACTCTAACGACTCTTTCATAGTGCAGTCACTGACAATGCGTCCACACAGTGTATCTACGCCCATCGTGTGCAATTCGTGGGCCAGCGTCCATACGTCGTCCTCATCCACCATCGGGTCGAAGCCGCCTACACAATAGATGTCGCCATTCAGTCGGCCATTGCTGATGGTGCCAGTATAGTAGAGCCGTGTGTGGAACTGGTATCCTCCTCCCAGCTGGTCCAGTGCCGTGATGGCCGTCACCAGTTTCATTGTTGAGGCTGGGCGCAGCATCTGTCGTGCATTACGCTGAAAGAGCACAGAGTCGGCTGTCAGGTCGTAAACCATCATGCCCACCTGCGACGTCTCGAACATCGGGTTTTGAAGTAGTGAGTCCAGTCTGATGTGCAGTGAGTCCTGCGCATTCATCGTGATAGTTGCCCATATTGTGAGCACTAAAAGCATTGTTCTTCTCATAATTGATGGCAAAGGTACTACTTTTTTCTGAAAACACACCCGTTTTTCTCATACCTTTTACTATTATCAACAAAAAACAGGCTGAAGTAGTTCTACTTCAGCCTGAAAGGGTGAAAAGCCAGCCTAATAAGCACCCATTACTAGCCTAATACGAGCGTGTATTAGGCTAATACAGATCCGTATTAGCCTAGTAATTTTATTTCAGTGTAGTTGTCGTCTTCGTGACGTTCTTCTGTCCGACAGACTCGTTGGTGGCTTCTGTGTTCCATGCCTTTGGCCAGAAGTCGTCCTGCAACTTGAAGGTGGTGGTCTCCTTGGCGTCGAGCTTCAACATACCGCTCTCCATCAGCTGGTCTATCTGTGCCTTGATAGCGTCGGCCTGTTCAGGCATCATCTTTTCCATCTGTGCAAGAATCAGCTTCTTAATCTGCTCTTTCGACATGCTCAGCGTAGCATTGGTGGTTACGTCCTTACCGTTGACAAAGTACATGCGCTTCATGTTCAGACCCTGCTCGTTGACAATCTCCTCTTGGGCACCCGTCATAATGGTCTTGCCGAAGAGCAGCAATGGACTGTTGGTGCCTGTCATACTCTTGAACAGTGGTTCTTCTGCTACGCTCTCCAGAAGTTGTTCCTTCAGTGCCTCCTCAGGAAGTGCGCTCTTTACTTCGGGCATCAATTCGTAGAGCTTGATAATCATCTGCTTGCCGCGCTCGTTGAGCTGCTTACTCAGCTCGTCGTAGTTGGCAATCTTCACGGGCTTGCCGTTCTTGTCAGTAGCTATGAGGATGTGCACGCCCTTTGCCATCTCCTGGGCAGCAGCCATTATCTGGCCAGTAATGTTGTCCTTGGCAGCATCGCTGGAAAAGCTGGTGGTTACCACGTCGATGATGTAACCGTCGGCAGTAGCGTCGCTTACGGTGTACTTCGTGTCCGAAATCATGTTGATGGTTGGCTGTCCAGGCAGCGTCATGCTGGCTTTGGTTTCATACACTTTCTCCATACCCTTCTTCAAGGTGGGGATTACTTTCAACTGAGCCTGTGCGGCCGTCATCGTAATCAGCGCGAGGCTGACGAGGAATAGTTTTTTCATTGTTATAATAAGTTGGTTAGGTTATTTCTTGCTGGACAGCAGACGGACGTTGGTAAGGTTGAGCTTAGCCGTCTTGGGGTCAATCTGCTGGTCTTTGGCGTAATACATGATGGTGCTGTTCTGTATATCGATGTCGCGGACGTTGTCCAGTCCGAGGATGCCGCTGGCCTTGATGGCAGTACCTGCACCGTAGCACACCACCTTATTTATATGTATGTCCTGGAAGTAGGGGGCCACCTTCTTCTGCTCGTCGGTGAACGTGGGTATGGCGTTGGGGTCACTGCCAGCAGGACGGTCCACGTAGTCGCATTGGAAGACGATGGCCTCGTCCTTGATGTCGTTCATGACAATGCCATCAATGAACATCTGCTCGGTCTTACCACCACGATCCAGTCCGCTCTTGAAGCGCAGGCCCGTGTCGGTGCCACTGAAACGGCAGTTGCGTACCACGATGCGACGCATGCCCTGCATGGTCTCGCTACCCAGCACAAAGCCTCCGTGGGCGTGGAAGACGGTGTTGTCCTGAATCAGGATATCTTCGCAACCGTTGGCAGGAGCCTCTGGCTTGTTCTTGCCGCTCTTCATGCAGAGACCGTCGTCACCAGCATCGACGGTGCTGTTGACAATGAGTCCGATGTTGACGTCAGAGAAGTCGATGGCATCACCGTTCTGGGCATTCCACGAACAACGCACCGTGACACCATCTACGATGACGTTCTTGGAGTAGCAAGGGTGCAGGTGGAACTTAGGTGCGTTCTGGATGGTGACACCCTCGACGAGGACGTTCTCGCAATTCTCAAAGCGCACCAGGTCGTTGCGCATCTTCTCCTGAGCCTCTGGTGTGTCGGCAATGTTCTGATAGCCGCCCAAGTCGTTCCAAGGGTACCACAACTTACCACCGTCTTTCTCTACACCACCAATTACCTTCTTATATTTGTTCCACTCGACGTCGCTCACCTTCTGACGCTTCACAGGCCGCCAGTGATCGCCATTGCCGTCAATGATGCCCTCGCCCGTGATAGCGATGTTCTTGCGCTTTGAGGCACGGATGCCGGCAAAGACCTTCGTCGTGGACTTCTCATTAATGAATAGCGACTTGTCAGGCGACATGAGGATGATGGCATTCTTGTCGAGGTGCAGCTCGATGTTGTCCTTCAGTTGGATGGGACCTGTGAGCCAAACGCCCTGCGGAACAGTCAGACGACCGCCACCCAGTTTGCCGAGTTTAGAGATCCCCTTGGCAAAAGCTTCGGTGTTCAGCGTCATACCGTCGCCAACGCCACCTACCTCCGTGAGGCTGACCTCATTGGCAGGAATCTGTGGACGAGAGACCTGCGCCACCTTCGTGGGCAGGTTCTGGTAATACTTAGAGTAGTCTTGTGCATGTGCAGTGAGGGCTAATAGCAGCACTACTGTAGTAGTAAGTAGTTTGTTCATTGTTGTTTTGATTTGTATTATTTTACGCCCACAATTTTCGTTGCGGGTTGTTCTTTATTTCTACGATTGACAACGGTGACAACAGCCTGAGCCAAGTTGATGAAGGCCAGACCAGTAGCCGTCTCGCTGTTGAGTGCGGCAGGTGTGCCCTGGTCACCACTGTCGCAGATACCCTGAACAAGTGGAATCTGGGCGAGTAGGGGAACGTTCATCTCCTCAGCTAACTGCTTGCATCCCTCTTTGCCGAAGATGTAGTACTTATTCTCTGGCAGTTCGGCAGGGGTGAACCACGCCATGTTTTCGATGAGGCCGAGGATGGGCACGTTGACCTTCTCATTGCGATACATATCGATACCTTTGCGGGCGTCGGCTAGTGCTACCTGCTGAGGAGTTGAGACGATGACGGCACCTGTGATGGCCAGCGTCTGTAATAAAGTAAGGTGAATGTCAGAGGTGCCTGGAGGTGTGTCGAGGATGAAGTAGTCCAGTTCGCCCCAGTCGGCATCGGCAATGAGCTGCTTCAGAGCACTCGTCGCCATACCGCCGCGCCATAGCGTTGCCGTATCGGGTGAGACGAAGAAGCCAATCGAGAGCATCTTCACACCATAGGCTTCGATGGGACAAATAAGCTGGCGGCCGTCTTTCTCTATGGCGTAGGGACGCTCGTCCTCGACGTGGAACATCTTGGGCATAGACGGTCCAAAGATGTCGCAGTCGAGCAAGCCTACCTTATAACCCAGACGTGCCAAAGCAATGGCGAGGTTGGCAGATACGGTGCTCTTTCCTACGCCGCCCTTGCCGGAACTGACGGCAATGATATTTTTTACACCACTGAGCAACTCGTCGCCTTTGGGACGTGGCTTCGACTTGAACTCAGTTATGATCTCCACCTCGACGTCCTTGCCGCAATGGTACTTGATGGCGGCCTCGGCAGCCTTGACGGTGGATTTCAAGAACGGGTCTGTCTCACGTGGAAATTCCAGCACGACAGTTACTTTATTACCATTGATGGCAGGCTGGTCGGCCACCATCTCGCTCTCTACGAGGTTCTTCTTTGTGCCAGCATACGTCACAGTAGCCAGCGCATCCATGATTAGTTTCGGATATAATGTCATAGTCTTATTTTGCTTTATCTTTTGAACTGCGTTTGTCGCGATGATATGAGCGGTAGTCGTCGAGCTCGATTTCTACGTCAGGCTCTACGAGTTCGCCATCACGAGGCAGACTGAATTTCATATATTTGATATTAATGCCACGGGCCATCCACATGCCTTCGTAGTAGGTCTGGATGCTGGCAGTTTCTTGGAGGACAGCTCCTGAATTGCTGCATGCGTCGGCATAGAGATCGGTAGTCTTGACCAATACGGGCAGCTGATTTTTCTCCACCAGATACGACGTGTAGGTGAAGAGAAAGTTCGAGTCGGTCTTCAAATGTACAAAGCCACCGTCCGACAAGAATTTACGGTAGCGGTTTAGAAACCACGTGGAAGTCAGTCGCTTACGTGGATTCTTCATCTGTGGATCACTGAACGTCAGCCATATCTCCTGCACCTCACCTTCAGAGAAGAACCGTTCGATAATCTCAATATTGGTGCGCAGAAAGGCCACGTTCTTCAGCCCTTCCTGCAATGCCTGTGTAGCTCCAGTCCACATGCGTGCTCCTTTGATGTCAACACCGATAAAGTTGACGTCGGGATACTTCTTTGCTAGCCCCACAGTATATTCACCCTTGCCACAGCCCAACTCCAAGACAATGGGGTTGTCGTTGTGGAAATACTCCTCGCGCCAATGACCCTGCATGTCAAAAGGTACGTGGTCCACTACCGAATAAGGGTACTGGAACACGTTCTCGTAGGTTTCCATGTCGGCGAATTTTGCTAATTTCCCTTTTCCCATATATTATTGTAATAGAATGCAAAGGTACGGTTTTCTTTTGAGACACACAAATTTTCAAAAAAAAACTGCGATAATTGCCATTAATTCAGAAAAAATAACTAACTTTGCCGCCGAAAAGATACTAATTTATATATATTAACGATGAGAAAGATTATTAGTTTGTCAACCGTAGCCCTTTTGTTATTGGGCTGTGTGAGCCATGACATGGATGATTACCGTGCCGAGAATCCTGCTAATGATGCAGCACAAGTCAATGAGTTTGATTTCTCTACAGTCAACAATGTCGCATTGACTGTTGACTACTCTGCTTGCGACCCCGTTACTCCAGTGTTCTTTAGAGTCTATAATGAGAATCCCTTTGAAGGCGATGAACTGAACAAGAATATCAAGCCGATTTATTCTAACTTTACAGACGCTAATGGACGTTTCTCGCAGACAATAGAATTGCCAAGCTATGCCGAAGATTTGTACATCTTCACAGGTGACTTCTTCATAGATGAGCAACTAATGAATGCAAAGGTTACTGACAATAGGGCTATCGCTAAGGCCAATAGCAGTCAGGCAGCGGCAGCGCGCAGAAGAGTTTCACCAGGTTCTGGTGAGTTAATCAACGACATGACGTACCTCTATCAGACCTCTTATGAAGTGGACTTCATGACAGGTGATAATACGGGTAACCAGATTTATAACGATTGGAAAACATGGTTGGGCCAGTGGGATTCCAGAACTGGTCGTCCTGCCTATCTGCTAAATTCTGACGATCCTTCCTATGCTTCGCTTACATTTACCGAAGAAGAAATGTTAGGTATTCGTCAGAGTATTGCAGCTGCTGTCGTCAGAAAGCAAGAATGTCCGATGGAGTTCCGTCAAGAGGCTGACCTGACCTTACAAGAGGATGCTGTTGTGTCAGTGACTTTGGTGGGTTCAAACACCTGCTGGAATAATTGTCTTGGCTATTATTATTATCAGGGCGCAGCTCCCACAAACTTGAAGGACATCCATGTTGTCATGCTATTCCCCAATACACAGGATGGACACTCACAGTTCATTAACACTGAGAAGTACAAGAGCAACTATAATGGCAATATTGCCCTCGAACGTGGTGATGCCGTAAAACTGATTTACTATCCTCAAATCGCAGAGGGTAAAAAAGATGGAGCTACTCTTACTTTCCCTGCTGGCACAAAGATTGGTTTCCTGCTGAAGTCGAACGGATGGGGAATGCAGAAGCCTAGGGGCAACGTTAAGTATTATAACGCCTATAAAGCAGGAAAGGGTAATCTTGCCCGCCAGTACAATTGCTGGTCAGCATCTACCGATGGTCTATCTTATTGCCCAGAAAATGAGGCACAAAGTGCTTATGATGAAGGTTGCTTGTTAAATCCTAACCCCAATGGAGAGTCTCGTACCGCTAAGTTTGCCTATGAGAAAGATGGTCAGCAGTATGCTATCGTTGCTTTCGAGGATGCTGCCAATGACCAAGACTTTGGTGATGTTATTCTGGCTCTTAAGCCTGTTGGCGTATTCCAGAAATTGCCAGTGCCTATATCTAAAACCACGACTACGAATGATGTATTTGCTTATGAGGATCTCTGGCCATCAGCAGGTGACTACGATATGAACGATGCTGTGGTTGATGTCATGGAAGACCGTGTGTTGACGATGTATACGATTGATAACAAGACTTTCCTAACCAAGCAGATTTTCAAGTTCACGACAGATCAGAATTATGTGGAGGAAAAGAGTGGATTGGCTGTTACGTTGGAGTCTAGGAATGATGCTCTTCCTACTAGCGTCGAGATGAAGAAGATTAAGAAAGGAAGCGAGGAACCCGTACAGGCTAACTTTACTAAGGATGGCAATGTCTATCTGCTGACAGATGACATTAAGAAGGAGCTCGGTACAACATATATTCTGGAATTGACCTATGAAGGAGGTATCCAGGATATCAAGGCTGGAAAGGTTAAGCCTTTTATCTACCGTAACGAAGCAGATGACATGCGCTGGGAAGTACATATCGCGAAAGAGGCTCCTACGGCAAAGATGAATATGTCGTACTTCGGCACCGAGGACGATAAGTCTGATCCTTCAAAGAAGTTGTATTATGTAGGTAATACTAATTATCCATTTGCTTTCAAACTTGCAGGTGTTAGTATTGATGTTTTCAAGAATACTATTCTTAAGCGTGAAAACGAGAGAAAGCGCATTGACGAGTTCTTCCCCAAGTTTATTGGTTGGTCTACGTCAAATGGTGCGAAAAATAAGGATTGGTACCTGCATCCTAATGCAGAATAATAAGAACCAAACTTGATATAATAATAGGGCGTTCGATTTGCGAGCGCCCTATTATTGTATTTGTGATGTTACTGATTACTCGATGACAACGGTTGTCCAACCGTGCTTGTCCTCAATCTCACCGTACTGGATGCCACGGAGGGTATCGAACAGCTTCTTCGACTGTGGACCAGGCTTCTCGCCAAATGAGTAGCGCTTGCCAGTGTCGAGGTCGTCAATATAAGAAATAGGTGAAATCACAGCAGCTGTACCGCAAGCACCTGCCTCCTCGAAGGTCTCCAGTTCCTCCTCAGGAATAGGACGGCGCTCAACTTTCATGCCCAGGTCTTCAGCCACCTGCATCAACGACTTATTAGTGATAGAGGGTAGGATAGAAGTTGACTCTGGGGTGATGTAAGTGTTGTTCTTGATGCCGAAGAAGTTGGCGGCACCACACTCGTCGATGTACTTCTTCTCCTTTGCGTCAAGGTAGAACTCGCAGGCGTAACCCTTCTCATGAGCCAGATTGTTGGCGAAGAGAGAAGCAGCATAGTTACCACCGACCTTGTACTTACCTGTGCCGAGAGGTGCTGAACGGTCGTAGTCGCGAACGATAACATAAGGATTGCTGGAGAAGCCACCTTTGAAGTACGGACCTACGGGCGTTACGAAGATGAGGAAGCAGTACTCCTTAGAAGGATGTACACCTACCTGTGCGCTAGTACCAATAAGCAACGGACGGATATACAGCGTGGCACCGCTCTCGTAAGTAGGTATCCACTCCTGATTCAGGCGTACCACTTTCTTAACCATTTCGCAGAACAGTTCTGTGCTTACCTCAGGCATCATAATACCACGACAGGTTGACTGCAGACGGGCGGCATTCTCTTCCATACGGAAAACACGTACCTTGCCATCCTTGCAGCGGTATGCCTTCAAACCCTCGAAAGCCTCCTGACCGTAGTGCAGACAGGTAGCTGCCATGTGCATCTTCAGATACTCGTCGGAGCAAACTTCTATCTCGCCCCATTTGCCGTCACGATAGTAACAGCGTACGTTGTAGTCGGTCTTCATGTAACCGAACGACAGGTTTCCCCAGTCTAAATTTTTCATATTTCCAAATATAAATTAATGTATTGTTGTTCCTAATTGCCCGCAAAAGTAGTGAAAATACTTCGCTTCTGCAAGAAAAAAGAGCGAAAAAGTTGTAATTGTTTATTTTTTAGTGTAACTTTGCAGCCCAAAAACAAAGAGATATTAACAAACGTATTGGAAAAATGATGAAAACGAAGTTTGCTTTGATGGCGCTGGCATGCACCATGAGCACGGCTGCTATGGCCACAGAGATGAATGACACCGTGACATTCAGCAACCCCACGAAGGTTACTGTTATGACTAACGACTCGGTGCAGAAGATTAAGATTGCTGGTAAGAAGGATGACGAGAGTTTCCGCTATGAATCAATCGTAGCTATTGACAAGACGAAGACAAGTACCAAGATTATCAAAAAAGTGGCAGAAGACGATGCTAAGTGGGTTATAGACCTGGGTCTTGGTTGGAATGCTCCTACCAATACTCCTAATGGTCACGGCTTTGCAGTCTTCAGATCTGCGGAAATCTTTTTCGGTCTGCGTTATTGCTACACTCCGACGGGTAAAACACAGACATACTCTACAGGTTTGTGGTGCGACTGGCGTAGCTATGAGCTCCCCCATTATGCTAAGGACTATATGTACAAGACAAAGAATGATGTCGTGATTTATAGGAGCCATGTTGATGATGGCAATGCAGACTATAGCGAAGTTAGATCACATATCAGAATTTTCAGTTTGTCAGTACCTTTCCTCTTTACCCAGAAGTTTGGCAAGAAGAGCAAGAGCAGCTTCTCAATAGGTCCTGTGGTGAACTTCAACCTGCGTGGTCGAATCAACAACGAATGGAAGAGTGGCGATGACTATTATGATGTTAGTACCAAGGGCTTTGACTACAACGTTGTTACCGTCGATTTCATGGGTATCCTGAAGTCGGGCGGTATTGGCCTGTACTTCAAGTACTCACCTATGAACGTGCTGAAGAAGAAGGACGTTACTGCTGCTGACGGTACAATCATTGAGAATCCTCAGTTCAAGGCCTTAAGCTTCGGTCTCTTCTTTTAATAATTCCGACTCTGTCTTCGTGAGTTTATCACGACAGAACTTAATAAGTCGCTGTGCGGTTTTCAACTGCGCAGCGATTTCGTCTATATCCAATTCGTTAGACTCCATTTTGCGTACGATGGCTTCCAACTGAGCCATAGCCTCTTCATATTTCAATTCTTCGTTCATTGTACTATAGATTTAATGATGCCTTTTTCTACTCTTGTCTCTATCTCATCGCCAGCCTTCAACTGCTGTGGATTACGTACGGCACGACCATTATGCAAGGTAATGCTATAACCGCGACGAAGCAATAGCTGTGGGTCGTAACTCTGCAACTGCATCTCCATCAATTCCAAACGATGCCTGGCATTACTCAGGAAGCGTTGGGCCAAGACGGGAAGGAGTGTCTGCAGGCTGTCAAGTCGTGCTTTTTGAGTTGCAAATTGTTGGCTGATAGCCATCGTGATACGCTGTTGGGCGCTGTCGATGCGTGTCAGTACCTGAAGCAGGTTATCGATAAGCAATGCCGCTGCCGCAGTTGGCGTTTTAACACGGGAATTGCTGACCATGTCAAGGATGCTCTCGTCGCGTTCATGACCAATACCCGTAATAATGGGCAATGGGAATTGTGCAACGTTCTCCGCCAGTGGCAACGTGTCGAAACCGCTAAGGTCGGCCGTGGCACCGCCACCACGCAGGATGCAAACTACGTCGAATGGAGAATTGAGAGGTGAAGAGGTAGCGGTGAGAGAATAGATTTGCTCCAAAGCATTGATGATAGAACTCTCTACTTGCTCGCCTTGCATGATGGCAGGAAATAACTGTACTTCAAATTTGAAGCCATACTCATTGTCTTCCAATTGGCGGACAAAGTCGCCATAACCGGCAGCACCAGCCGCAGAAATGACAGCAATGCGTTTGGCAAACATGGGAATGCTCAGTTCACGTTGTAGGTCGAAAACACCTTCTTCTTTAAGCTGTCGGATAATCTCCTGACGCTTACGGGCCATGTCGCCAATGGTGTAGGTGGGGTCGATGTCGGTGACAATCCATGAGAAGCCATAAGCTTCGTGGAACTGGGCACTGACGTGTAACAGCACTTTCAGACCGGCATGGAGCGGTTGTCCGGTAGCACGCTCAAAATGAGGCTGTAGCAACTGCCATGTCTGTCGCCAGCATTTTGCCGATGCTCGAGCCACGGGAGTATTGGTGTGCTCATCTTTCTCAATGAGTTCCATATAGCAATGACCACTACGTTCGCGGCATTCCGATAGTTCAGCCTCTACCCAATACTCATCAGGTAGCTCCATCTCAATGGCGTCACGTACCATGAGATTCAGTTCGCGTAGCGTATAGCGGTCATTATTTGTCATTCTTTATTTTACCTTTCATATATGCCTGCCAGAAGTTGGGAACACCATAGCCGTAGATGTTGTCGGGTTGTTCTCTGTTGTCGCCGCTCTGGCGAATGAGTTCAATCAATTCAGAAGCAGTTTTCTCTGGAAGCCCTTGCCACAGACAGGCAGCCAATCCACAGATAGTAGGTGCAGAGAACGAAGTGCCCATATCCTCCATAATAACACCGCGGCCATTGACTAGAAAGGTAGGTGCGCCAATGGCAACGACATCTGGTTTGATGCGTCCATCTTGTGAGGGACCGACAGAGCTGAAAGGTGCTATGTGGCGGGGCTCGTCGGCCGTGATGGCACCTACGGTTAGTATGTTGTCGGCATCAGAGGGAACACCAATCTTTTTCCAAGGTCCCATGCCAGAGTTGCCCGCTGAGTTGACGAGGATGACACCCTTGCTGGCCAAGAGTGATGCCGACCGACTGACAAAGGCGGTACGGCCATTAAGATGACTGAGTCGGTGCGACATCCACGGGTAGTCGTATTCATTGTATCCCAACGAGGAGTTGATAAGGTCACAACCCACGGAATCGGCAAATTCTGCTGCCATCGTCCAGTAGTCTTCCTCTACTTCCTGCTCAGTCTGCTGGTCTTCACTACGTAGTAACCAGTAGGAGGCGCCAGGGGCTGTACCGATATAAAAGTAGGGGCTGTATATAGCCATTGCTGACAATACCTTTGTGCCGTGGTCAGTCTCTGAAAAGATGCTGGGAGAGGCAGGATTGACGAAATCTTGATAGCCACAGATGTCTATCTGCTGGAAAGCTGGAATGCGGTTGACATTCTTAAAACCTCCGTCGATGACAGCAATCATCATGTTTTTGCCTATGAGACCTGTCTTATGGAGACGGTGACCTTGCAATAAATGTATCTGACTATGACTTTTGCCATATTCCACACTGCCTGTGCTGTCGCGAGCTTCGAAGTCGTCGTGGTAGGGCGTCTTGATGGCAGTGGGCGTGATAGAGTCTGGGGCAATCCATACCAACTTACTGTCACGGACACAAGCTAACTGCTCAAGATGGTGAACTAATGTGCTGTCTTTCAGTCGTACTAGTACGGTGTTTTGCCATCGGCTTTGGCCAATGATACTAACACCACGTTGTTCGATGAGTCGTAGATAGCGTGGATTGACAGGCAGGTCGGTACTGTCAATAGGCAACTGCTGGCGCTTACGGCGCTCAATGCTACGGCGTGAAAGAAAACGGTTAGGGTGATTGAGCGTGTAGGGTGTTCCTTTCTTGTCTGTAAGATACAAACGATATATGAACGACGGTCCTTGTTTATATTTGATACGCTCATTGACGTGCGGATTCTTGGCTGCACAGAATGCAGGAAGCGTCAGTAGAATGGCAAGTATAAATAGGAGTCGTTTCATCTGTTCTTTTGTTTTCAGGAATGCAAAGATACAAAGAAGTGCGCAAAGTACAAAAGAAAATCAAGGATAATTTTGGCTATTCGAAGAAATAACTGTAATTTTGCACATTATTTATATATGGACAATAAACAAGCAACACTTGAACTGGGGACGAAACCGGTAGGGCAACTGCTCGTGCAGTATGCCTTGCCTGCCATTGTGGCTATGTCGGCATCGTCTCTGTATAACATCATTGACCGTGCCTTTATCGGTCAGGTGGTAGGTCCAGAGGCTATTGCTGGTCTGGGTATCACCTTTCCTTTTATGAACCTTAGTGCTGCATTCGGTGCAGCAGTAGG
Organism: uncultured Prevotellaceae bacterium; assembly: GCA_900316265.1. GTDB lineage: Bacteria > Bacteroidota > Bacteroidia > Bacteroidales > Bacteroidaceae > Prevotella. The sequence continues at coordinate 17,525 of ONCH01000036.1, forward strand.
CGTTGGCTCATCAACCTGTATATCTGTGAATCTAGGACAGCGAAACTATAAACGTGCACAGCAGTTGCTGGGTAATACCGTGACACTGAACCTTATTATCGGACTGCTGTTTATGGCGATATGTCTGATTTTCCTGGATCCAATTCTTCGCTTTTTTGGTGCGTCGGATGTCACGTTGCCTTATGCCCGTGAGTTCATGCAGATTATCTTGGTGGGTAATGTGGTGACACACATGTATTTTGGTATGAACGCTGTGCTACGTGCTGCAGGAAAACCGCGCCATGCAATGTATGCTACATTATTTACTGTAGGTTGTAATATAGTGTTAGTCATTGCCTTCGTATGGTGGTTCCGTTGGGGAATCCGTGGAGCGGCATTGGCAACTGTCATGTCGCAGTCGCTGGCTCTTTGTTGGCAGATGTGGCTGTTCAGTAACAAGAACGAGATACTTCATTTGAAACGTGGCATCTATAAGCTGAAGAAAGACTTGGTGCGTAATATTATTGCCATTGGCGTTTCTCCATTCTTAATGCAGACCACCTCCTGCGTCATAGTCATCTTTATGAACAACCAGTTTGTACACTATGGTGGTGATATGGCGGTAGGTGCCTATTCCATTGCAAATTCGGTGGTGATGATGTTCTTTATGTTCGTCATGGGTGTGTGTCAGGGTATGCAGCCTATTGTGGGCTATAACTACGGTGCAGAGAAATATGACCGCATGTTTCGCTGTATGTTCTTGGCCATTGGGTGTGCAACGAGTATATTGCTTGTGGGCTGGGGACTGTCGATGTTGTTCCCACGAGAGATTGCCCGCATCTTTACCACTGACGAAACACTGATGAGTATGGCGGCACAGGGTATCAAGATTGATATGCTGGTATTTTTCGTAGTTGGTTCACAGGCTGTCATTACCAATTTCTTCCAATGCATCGGTAAAGTAAGAATATCCATATTCCTTTCTTTGTCACGCCAGCTGTTTATGCTGTTGCCAATGGCTTTCGTATTCCCGCTGATATGGCAGTTAGACGGTGTGTGGTATGCTATGCCAGCCAGTGACTTTGGTTCGTTTGCAATGACCCTTCCGATACTGTGGTGGTATATGAAGAAGTTAAGAAGTTTAAAAAGTTAAGAAGATAAAGAATGGCTGACAAACATGTAATCATCTGTGTAGGCAGACAGTTGGGGAGTGGTGGACATGACATCGCCCGTATGCTGGCTATGGACTTCAATGCCAAGTACTATGACGGCGAGTTGCTCAACTTGGCTGCTAAGGAAAGTGGATTCAGTGAGAAGTTTTTCGAACAGAACGATGAAAAGAAGGGTTTCCTGCGTAGTTTGTTGAATGTACAGGCAACACATCTGAGTGGGGCAAGTCTCTATAAGTCGAACTTCTCGCAAGAAAGTCTGTTCCAGTTTCAGAGCGATGCCATCCGCAAGGCGGCTGAAGAAGGAAACTGCGTCTTTGTAGGACGTTGTGCCGACTACGTGCTGCGCGATATGCCTAATGTTGTTAAGGTGTTTATTACCGCTTCGATGCGTAGCCGTATTGACAAGTTGCTGACACAGCGTTCGATGACCCCCCAGCAGGCTAAGCGCTATATCCTCACTGCTGAGGAGAAACGTGCCTCTTACTATAACTACTATACAGGTAAGAAGTGGGGAGCTGCTGAGAGCTACGACCTCTGCATAGACTCCAGTATTCTGGGATTAGTGGAAACAGAGAAACTGATAGCAGACTTCATCCGTAAGCGTTTGGGACTATGAAGAAAATAGGCATCATTAGTGACACCCATTCCTATTGGGATGAGAAATACCTGCACTATTTTGAACCATGCGACGAGATATGGCATGCTGGCGATATCGGTAGCGTGGAAGTCGCTGAAAAGTTAGCAGCGTTCCGTCCGCTCCGTGCGGTTTGTGGAAATTGTGACGGCGGGGATCTCAGACTGATGTATCCGGAGAAGTTGCGTTGGAAGTGTGAGGATGTTGATGTGCTGATGAAACATATTGGTGGCTATCCAGGCAATTATGACTATAGTATTCGTGGACAGCTCTATGCTTCACCGCCTCAGTTGTTTATTGCCGGTCATTCGCATATTCTCAAGGTGAAGTATGACAAGACGCTGGGTCTGTTGCATATTAATCCTGGGGCTGCTGGTCTGCAAGGGTGGCATAAGGAACGTACGTTGATAAGACTGACTATTGAAGGCAATAAATTCAGCGATTGTGAGGTTATAACATTAGGAAGATAAAAAATAACAAATATAAAATAAGAGATATGAAGAGAACAATTGTCATTACTGGTGGCGCAGGCTTTATTGGAAGCCATGTAGTGCGCCTGTTTGTGAACAAGTATCCTGATTATCACATCATCAACCTCGACAAGTTGACGTATGCCGGTAATCTGGCTAATCTGAAGGATATTGAAGACAAGCCCAACTACGAGTTCGTGAAGATGGACATCTGCGACTTCGATGCCTTCTACAAGCTGATGCAGGACAAGAAAGTGGATGGCATCATTCACCTGGCTGCTGAGAGTCATGTGGACCGCAGTATCAAAGACCCCTTTACCTTCGCCCAGACCAACGTGATGGGTACTTTAAGTCTGCTGCAGGCTGCCAAGCTCTATTGGGAGTCGCTGCCTGAGAAGTATGAGGGCAAGCGCTTCTATCATATCTCTACCGACGAGGTGTATGGTGCACTGGAACTGACGCACCCCGAAGGCATCGAGCCTCCGTTCACCACCACTGCTTCTTCGGCAGAACATCACTTGGCTTATGGCGACAAGTTCTTCTTGGAGACGACCAAGTATAATCCGCACTCTCCGTATTCGGCATCCAAGGCATCGAGCGACCATTTCGTGCGTGCCTTCCACGACACCTATGGCATGCCTGTCGTCGTCACCAACTGTTCAAACAACTATGGCCCCTATCAGTTCCCTGAGAAGCTGATTCCGCTGTTCATCAATAATATCCGTCATCGTAAGCCGTTGCCCGTTTATGGCAAGGGCGAGAATGTGCGCGACTGGTTGTTCGTAGAAGACCATGCCCGTGCCATTGACCTCATCTTCCATGAGGGAAAGATTGCTGATACGTATAATATCGGTGGCTTCAACGAGTGGAAGAACATCGATATCATCAAGGTGGTCATCAAGACCGTTGACCGTCTGCTGGGCCGCAAGGAGGGTGAGGACATGGATCTCATCACGTTCGTCACCGACCGTGCAGGACATGACCTGCGCTACGCTATTGACTCAACCAAGTTGCAGAAGGAACTCGGCTGGGAACCCTCATTGCAGTTCGAGGAGGGTATCGAAAAGACCGTTCGCTGGTATCTCGACAACCAGGAGTGGCTGGACAATGTGACCAGTGGCGATTACCAGAAGTATTACGAAAAAATGTATTCCAACAGATAATGAAAAAGATACTTTTATTAGGCTCAGGAGAACTGGGCAAGGAGTTTGTTATTGCCGCCATGCGTGCCGGCCAATATGTGATAGCTTGTGACCGCTACGACAATGCCCCTGCCATGCAGGTGGCTGACGAGCGTGAGGTGTTCAATATGCTTGATGGCGATGCCCTCGAAGCTGTCGTCAACAAGCACAAGCCCGACATCATCGTGCCCGAGATTGAGGCTATCCGTACGGAGCGTCTGTTTAAGTTCGAGGAGCAGGGTATCCAGGTTGTACCTTCTGCCCGTGCCGTTAACTACACCATGAATCGTCGTGCCATTCGTGACCTTGCTGCCAAGGAACTGGGACTGCGCACAGCCAAGTATTTCTATGCCAAGACGTTCGAGGAGTTCAAAAAAGCCTCTGAGGAGATTGGCTTCCCCTGTGTGGTGAAGCCACTGATGTCTTCTTCTGGTCATGGTCAGAGCTACGTGCATAACGAAGACGAATTGGAGACAGCCTTCAAAGAGGCTATGGAAGGCAGTCGCGGTGACGTGAAGGAGGTTATCATCGAAGAGTTTATCGACTTCGACTCTGAGTTCACCTTGCTTACTGTTACCCAGCAGCATGGTTGGCCCACGCTGTTCTGCCCGCCCATCGGTCATGTGCAGAAGGGTGGCGACTACCGCGAGTCGTGGCAACCCTACAAGATTAGCGATGAGGCTTTGAAACAGGCTCAGATGATGGCTGATAAGGTGACAAAGGCACTCACCGGTGCTGGCATCTGGGGTGTT
>ONCH01000041.1 GCA_900316265.1 uncultured Prevotellaceae bacterium
TGGTGAAATTTTAACTTTTCAAAACTTTTTGTATTGTTTTTGTAACTAATTGATATTAAGTTTCTTACAATTTCTAAAGATTTCCAACAATTTCAACGCCCACGGTGCAAGCCCATCCTGAAGCGCAAATCCCAGTCAAAAGACTGGGATTTTTGTTGAGTGCCTCGGTGATTCCATCCGTATAGAGTACCAGTGTTTCGTCTGGTGCAAGCGTCATGCTTTGCTCCACAAACTGGTACTCTCCTTCGTATCCCAACGGGACATTCGGTTTAATGGAAACATCTTTCACATGTTGGCCATCATCGCCTGATGGTACAACCAAATATACGGCTTATTTCTGACAAACATTATTTTTTTGCATAATTTAATACCCAGTTAGTTACAAAGTAACACTTTTCGTCCAGAAAAATAGCAATATTGTTTCAATTTTGTCGATAAACCTGTCATTCTTATCTAAAAAATCAAAAAAAATTACTTCTAAAGTGATAACTATAACATTTTATTTGTAATTTTGCCCTATTATTAATACTAAAAACCAATTACATATATTATGAAACGAGAACTAAATACTAACCGACGGCTACAGTATATTTTGCTGATAGCTGTGTGTATACTTCTGCCCGCCCAGAGAATATGGGCGGACACGAATCTATTTTCAGAAGTGAAAGTCGTGGGAGGAGGTAGCTCGTGTTATGAGGATTATTCCGGATGGAGTCACTATGACCAAGACCTAAACGATGGTGCTGGTGGTGATTACATCTACCTGCTTGCTAAGAAGAAAGAAAACCTACCTGATGGTGAATACATCACCGATTTCCGTATTGTAACGACAGATACCAGGAATGTCTCTGATGTGATAGAGGAAGATGGCATCACGTGGCATCTTGCTCCATATGACGGTGATAGTCATTTTAAGAGTAGCAAGGGCGATCTGAACAGTGGTGCGAGTGGAAAATGTATCTATCTGTATTATACCAAGACTATGTTTGCTGACAAACGTGCCGTGAATCACATCTGGTTCAATTCGGAGAAAGCCGGCAGTGTGAGCGGTGCGGACCTGAACGCCGGTGCCAGTGGTGACTATATCTACATGCATGTGAGCTATATGTATCAGGATGAGGCATCGTTTGGCGACCCCTCGTCAGCCTTCAGCTTTTATTCATCCGGACGCGGCACCATGCACTTTAAACTGCTGACCTCTACCTATGATGACTACCGCACACTGCACTTTGCTGCGTTCTGGCTGAAGGATGAGCAAGGTGACTCCATCCCGATGTTCTATATTAACGAAATGTCGAGCAGCACCGATAAGGACTTTGTGAAGTCGGAATTTAAGAATCTGCAGTCGGGCGAGTCTGTGCTCTACCTCACCAACTCGGTACAGTATTCCCCTAAATACCGTCTGATTACCGGTAATGACAATCAGGAAATGGACTATTATCGTGATGACGGTAAAGGCAAAGCTTCGGGCAACGGCTATGCAGAGCTGGAATGGGCTTATCCTGCACGCTTCTCAGGGAAGAGTTATACCCTGTGTATCAGTGGACAGTTGTATTATAACATAGACGGTCAGAAATTTTTTAGAGAGTACAAAAAGGAGATTGGTGCCATCTCGTTCGAGGACATCTCCTTACAGGCATTCGACGCAGTACCTGGAACGGACTCTGGCGAGGAGGGTATGGTGAAGATACCTTGTGTCAGCGACCATTCCATAGAAACGCTCTCTGTCACTTATCTCGATGCCTATGGTATGCGGAAGAAGATGCCGACCATCAATATGCCTAAGGGCTCCTATGCCGGCTTTATCCTATTACCGGCCACAGAGCCTCACGACAATGTTGAGATTACAGCGAATATCGAGACTGCTACATGGGAGAAGGAGAAAATTGGTGATGCCAACTGGCCTACCAGCAACAAGAACAAGATAACGCTGGTTCTTGACAGTGTGCCGATGCTGCACAATGCACGAATGCTGACAGCCGAGGTGGACAGTCTGGGTAGCGTCGTGCTGCAATGGAAGGTCTGCAGGCCGAAGTTCTTTGACGTCCTGGAGTCTGACCAGTTCCTCGTACAGCGTTCGCTGACAGGTAAGCTGGACGACTATCAGAGCATTGGCAATATCATGTATAACTCAGGACAGGAGGATTACACCTTCAAGGACTCGTTGCTCATCTCCAATCTCAATCCTGAACTGATAGACAGCGTACTGGGCGTTCCACTGGTGCGCTATCGCGTGGTGCGTGCTGCTACACTACAGCTGTGGGGCACGAATATGAACCCAGCCATCAGCTATGTTCAGCCCCAGATGGCAACCCTCTCACTGTTGCAACCCACTCATGCCACTGCCGACTGGAGTAACCGTGAGGAGTCGAAGATACTGGTGAAGTGGGACTATCTGAAAGATGACAAGTCGCACACCTACGTCTGGGACTCTCGTGCAGAGATGCGACTGGAGATAGAGATGACCAATCGTGACGGGAAGACAGTAGGAAAGACCAAACAGGTGCTTACTCCCAGTCAGATTTCCACCCGTCAGTTGGAAGTCACGCTGCATCAGTCTTGCGTATATTATAAGATTACCTTGGTGACAGAGGCGAAGAACTCGCCCATTGGTCAGGGTACTGGCGGTATCCTCCTGAAAATTGCTTCCAAGAGCGATTATGACAAGTTCAGGAATCGCGTCGCCAATGGTGAGACAGGGCTGAACGCCATCCTCACCGCCAATATTTCGGCAGGCACTGACGTCCTGTCAAACAATAGTTCCAAGCCATATATCGGTAATTTCAACGGCAATGGCTATCAGTTGGACTTCAGTTTCAGTAGCTATAACAAGAACTACCTCGCCCCGTTTGTGCATGTGGGCAACGGCTTTGTTGTAGCCAACCTAAAGGCAACCGGACAATTGAAGTCGGACAATAAGTATGTTGCCGGACTGGTGGCCCACCCCAATGATGGTGTGGTCAGCATTGAGAACTGTACGTCAGGCATCACCATTACTGCCGGTGGTAGCGGCGACGGTACCCACGGCGGTTTGGTTGCTTTGCAGTCGAGTGTTGGTCTTCACATCAGCAACAGCCTGTTTAACGGAAGTATTGACTTAGGGAAGCGAACCTACAGCGCAGGTATCGTTGGTTGGCGCGACAGCACCTCCATGACAATGATAGGCAACACTTATTATGCTGGTGGAACGACTACTGCCAATCACTGTTACACATTTGTACGCCATAGGAACAACTTGCGTACTTTCCTCGAAGACTGTTCTTATAAGAATGCCTTCGGAGAACCACAGACCATCCAGTCAAATACAGCTCCCAACAACCAGTGTTGGAAGAACGGCCAGCCTGCCATCCGACAAGTAGACTTCTCAACACCTGTAACAGGAACAACGACGGAAGTACAGGTTCCTGCATCGAAATTCTACTATGAGAACAACGGCAAACTGGTGAAGTCGTCGCTCTCTGCCCGTCAGCTGCAATGCTCCGTACTCCTAGAATGGGCTACCGATGGCGGTGCCATTGACTACTTCATCGTGAGACGTCGCGACCAGGCCAAGGGTGCCAATGACTGGGAAACCGTTGCTACGGATCTGACAGAGACGCGGTATGAAGACAAGACCACGTCGCCTCGTCACACCTACGACTACTGCGTACTGGCCGCCAACGACTGTCAGGGTCTCAACTATCAGTCAACAGACACCATCACTGGCAACTGTGCCTCAACAGGTAGCGTAGAAGGCTATGTGCGCTTCCCCGACGGCTCTGGTATTGCAGGAATCACCGTGAACATCTGTTCTGGAGACAATAGCGTACAGGAAACGGCAAAGACTGACGAAAGTGGTTATTTCTACAAGGACGGCCTACCCTACTGGGGTAGCAACCACTCAGGTGTCTATACTCTGGCACCCAACCTGAACGGCTATTCTGACATTCGCACCATCACCTTCGGTACGGAACCTGGCTCTAACCTCATCAACGATGTAGAGTTCTTCGTCGAGGACAATGTGAAGTTCTCCGGCTTCGTACTCTACAACGGTACCAGCATCCCTGTCAACGGTGTCTCGTTCTTCGTTGACGGACGTGAAATACGCACTGCTGAAGGACCTGTCACCACCGATTTCGAGGGTAAGTTCTCCTTCCGCATGTTGCCTGGCGACCATATTGTACAAGTCAGAAAGGATGGTCATGTCTTCTATCAGAAAGGCTATTATTTTGAGGGTAACGACACGACGCAATTGGTACACCACTTCGATATCGACAAGGCTGGTGTCTATTTCTACGACAACACCCTCGTAAAACTGATTGGACGTGTAGCTGGTGGTAAGGACCAGGAAGCCATTCCATTGGACAACTCACTGAGCCACAACAATCTGGGTGACGACTTGCAGATGGTATTCACCTTAGAGGGCGACCGCGCCTCACGACTGGTATGGGACATCCAGGATAGCCAGCTCAAGGAGCGCGACGAGGTGTTCCATCATCCTACCCACGACGAAAATGACTACCAGACACAGGTGCATACCACGCTCTATCGCAAAGTGGTGAAACCTGATGTGCGCACAGGTGAATATGAACTTTACCTGCCTCCTGTAAAGTGGAAGATTGAGCAGATTACAGCCAAGGGCTATGCCACTCTGTTCCAGGACGGACATACCAGCGATGTCATCGACCTGTCCGATTCGCTGACGTTGCACACTGACATCATTCAAGGCCAGTGGCGCAGCAAGAGCGGTGAGGACATCACAGAGGTTGAGGTGAAGTATCACGCTCAGTACAGCCGCATCTATCATGCACCTGTCAACATCGGTTACAAGCAGATTACCTACGACACTTTCGACTATCTGGGCAACCGTTATTATACAGCAAAGAACCTGGACGGCACTTCCGCCAAGATAGAGCTGGTACGTCCTGTCAGGAAGCAGAACTGGCCTGTAGGTCAAAGAGACTCCGTGTACGCTGACTACACCTTCGGATACCCCGTCTTCAACATTGAGCGCAAGTATCCGATGAAGATATCTGCTACCGAGCGTTACTATTACAATAACTATGAGCAGAGCGACACGGTAGATATCGTCCGTCTGTCGGGCGGTAAGGTGACCATCCGCAACGGTTTCGTTAGCAGTACACACATGGAAGTGGTGGAACTCGACAGTGTGGGTGAATATATCTATCAGATGGAAGCCCAGCAGATACCTTATATGACCACTGGCGAAGAGGCCCTGCGCACGATGACAATGACCTTGGAGATGGATGGCACCCACTATGAGGCAACCCCTTTGCGCGCGTATATTCTTAACATATATACCCTGCCAGGAACCAGCGACTTGCTGAGCAAAAACGTTCCCGTGCTGGTCGATGTGCTACGCGACCCACCTGGTAGTGGTTCCAGCGCCACGCTGTCAAAAGGTTCTACGCTGACGTCTGCCTTCCAATTGGACCTCAGTTCAAGTTATGGTGCGAAGATTGATATTGGAGCAGGCGGTGCGTTCCAGACCTGGGTAGGTTTTGGAGCTGGTATTTACAACAGCGCAGACAATCAGTTCAATATTGATATAGACCTGGTATGGAATCATGATTCACAGACAGCCTATTCATACACCATGACTGCGAATACGGATATCTCTACCAGTAGCAGTCCGTATGTGGTGGGAGCCGATGGTGACGTATATATCGGCATGACCACCAATGTGCTGATGAAACCCGCTGTGGCAGTGCGAGCCATCCCTGACAGCATCTATCAACGGATGCGTGGCGAAGAGGCTGCAGGAAGACTATGGGTAATCAGCAAGGGCGTTGATGCTGCGACAGGCGATCCTCTCTACTTGGTGCGCAGCACGACAGTAGCGGTAGGTCAGAAGGTGGAGTCGACCTTTGCCCATTCGCAGAATTACATCTTGCACCAGCTGATGCCAGAGTTGGAACAGCAGTGCTACTCGCTGATGTTCACTGGCACAAAGGAAGAAGCCCAGCGCCAGGCCAATGCTACGGGCAAGGAGGTCTATCTGTCGCTGCGCCAGCCCGGTGACGAAGACTTCGGCATGCTGAACACCAAGAAAAAGGTGGTCGCAGGCGACGAAACTTGGGAGTATTTCTATAACGACAACATCTTTGAGGCTCAGGAAGGTATCAACTATGTCATCATCAAGCCCAACAGTGCTCCTCCGAGCTTCAACGATGACTTAGTGGCAGACTTCTGTCAGTCGTTGCTAACCTGGGCAGCGATGATTGGCACGAATGAACGTGAGAAAGTGCAGGCCTCTACCAAGTTGCAGAACTTTGATGTCGATGGTGCAGCAGGCTTGTCGTATGGTGAGGAGTTTGCCAGCCAGTACCAGGATAGCTACAGCGATACAAATATTGGAACCACGCTGACATATGCTAATAGTTCGCAAGATATCCTTAAGTTTATATCTGTTTACAATAATGCGGGTGTTGCAACCGCCAAGTACTTTAGTTCCATGCTTTTCCAGAAACTGATGGATTGGTTGGGTAAGGGTGCAAATAAAGAAGGAGATGAAAATGAAGACTTCGCACAAATCAAGGTAGCAGGAATCAATTGGAGTTTCCATTTCGAGCCTGTCTTTGATTTGAACATCGTGCCCCATTATTCCAGTTCGAACAACTTTACCCGCAAGGAGAGTTTCAACATTGCGATGGATCCCAAGAGTCACCTGAACTTCGATGTCTATTATGCCGATGCTATCGCGTCGTCAGATGATCAAGTCAGTTGGGACAATGTCTTTGTGAACAACAATTTTAACTTGTTCGACGATACTGTTCTCGGCCAGATTTTCAGCGAGAACAGTGATCTGAAGAATAACTCCAGACATAAGCGTGGCTTTATCTACCGTACCCTTGGAGGTGCTACCCAGCGCACCTGGGAGGACGAGCGTACCACCTTGTTCTATAACTCAGGCACGGTACTCGATGCACGCACAAAGAAGATTGAGAATCCCATCATCTATCTCGACAAGCAGAGCGTAAGTGGCGTTCCTTTCGGAGAGCCAGCCCGCTTCAAGGTGATGATGACCAACGAGAGCGAACAGCCAGAGGCTGTCTATCCGTACTTCGACCTGTATCTGGACGACAAGACCAATCCGAACGGTGCCAAGGTGCTGATGGACGGTATGCCACTGACCAATTCCGGTCGAGTGATAGAGGCTACTCCAGGTGTTGTGACGACAAAGACCATCGAGGTCTATGCCGGCGAGGTATTCGACTACGACAACCTGAAGCTCTGTCTGATGTCGCAGGGCGATGTCAACACCTATCAGGAAGTATCGTTCTCCGTACATTATCTGCAAACGGCAGGTAACGTGGACATTGCGTCACCTGGTGACAAGTGGATTATGAATACCGATGCACCCTATGATTCGAGTCGCGGATGGTATCTGCCTGTCATCATCAGCGGATTCGACCGCAACCAGCATAACTTCGACCACATCGAGTTCCAGTATAAGGAATCGACACGTGGCGACGACTACTGGACGAACCTCTGTGCCTTCTATGCCGACTCGCTCTATTACAGCACGGCCAGCGGTACGAAGGAGATGATTCCGTCGAACGGCAACATCACCACGAAGTTCTATGGTGAGGGTGTGGTCATGGAGAAGGGCTACGACCTGCGTGCCGTGCTCTTCTGTCGCAACGGCAACGGTTACCTGACCAGTAGCTCGAAGGTGCTCAGTGGTGTCAAGGACACGCGTCGTCCGCAGCTCTTTGGCATACCTGAGCCGAAGGACGGCATCCTGGGAGCTGACGATGACATCGTCTTCAACTTCTCAGAAGCCATTGAACACAATTACCTGCAAGCCACTACCAACTTCGAGGTGAAGGGCGAGACCAACGAAACGGTCATCGAGGAGAATTCCTCCCTGCTTTTCGACGGAGGAGGAAGTGCCGAGAGTGATGCACGTCGTAACTTCTCAAGCAGGAGCATCACAGTAGAGGCGATGATTAAACCTGACGATACCGGTAAGGCAATGCCTATCTTCTCACACGGTCGCGACGGTAAACAACTGCAGTTGTGGCTGACGGAGAACAAGACCCTGCGTGCTGTGGTTGACGACAAGGTAGTGGAAGGCAAGACCGCATTGACCTTCAACGGTTTCAAGCGTGTAGCAATGGTGCTGGATAACGAGCAACATAAGCTGAACCTGTATGCAGACTCCTTGGAGGCAACGCTAGACAGCGTCTATTATACAGGTAACGGTCCGCTCATCTATGGTGCCACCAACCAGGTGGATGTCAGCAAGCGCACGTTCTACTCCGGTCGCATGCTGCAAGGCCGTGTCTGGAACCGCGCAATGGATATGGTACTGCTCAACATGTATGGCAACAAACTGCTGACAGGCTATGAGATGGGACTGATGGACTACTACCCGATGAACGAGGGTATGGGCGACTACGCCAAAGACGGTGCACAGGGTGCTCACCTGCATCTGGACAATGTCGGATGGACCGTACCACGCAGCATGTCACTGCAACTCGACTCCAACAGAGTGCAGGCCGACGGTTCGAAGGGCTTACAGCTGAAAGACGACTTCTTCTCGCGTGCTGCTGATCAGGACTACACGCTAATGTTCTGGTTCAAGACCAATGCGAACGGACGTGGAGCACTGCTGAGCAACGGTTCTGGTCGTGCTACAGATGTGGAGCCTGCCGACAGGTTCTTCATCGGCTTCGAGTCAGATTCGCTGAAGTATCGCGCCAACGGTCAGGAGTTCTTCTTAGGTAATGAGTATAGCGATGACAAGTGGCACCACTTCGCACTGACCATGAACAAGGCCGGTCAGGTGGGTAATGTCTACCTCGACTTCAAGGCCAAGGCCTCATTCTCTACGGAGAATATCGGTGGAATGGGTGGTAACCACTTCTATCTGGGTAACATGGTATGGAATGAACAAGGTCCTGACGATGACAAGCGTTACCAGCAGAATGCCCTGACAGGTCAGATTGACGGTCTGACGCTCTTCGAGCAGGCATTGCCGGCAGTTCTCGTTCAGCGCTATGGCAGTAAGGGACTGAGCGGTGAGGAGAAAGGACTGAAGACCTATCTCGACTTCTGTCGCCAGGAGCGCCAGAAGGACGGTCAGCTGCTCTTGGAACCATACGCTCTGAATAAAGTCATCCATCGCGACAATGATGGCAATATCAGTCAACGCAACGATACCGTCTTCGTAGTATCTGCTGACGATATCCTCACTTATATTGACAAGAACAATGGTGCACCCATCCAGGCCTTCGAGGAACTGCGCGAACTGAACTTCAGCTTTGTAGGTTCTGGACATCAGCTGATGGTCAATGTCGATGAGATGAACAGCCGTATCAACAAGCGAAGTGTCTATGTCACCGTCAGCGATATTCCTGACATGAATGGCAATATGATGGCATCGCCTGCTACGCTGGCACTCTTCGTGGATTGCAACCCGTTGCGCTGGAATCGCCGCCAACTCACGCTGGCCGATTTGCAAGCTGGCGAGGAGCACCACTTCAGCCTCAACGTCATCAACAATAGTGGTGCTAACCACACCTACACGATTGAGAACCTGCCAAAGTGGATGACGGTAGATACGCCAACGAACATGATTGGTCCGAAGGAAGAAAGCGAGCTGAACTTCACGGTCAGCAAGGATGTGAACGTAGGCACCTACGACGACATCATCTACCTGATGGACGAGAACGGCCTCTACGAACCACTGACGATGAATATTACGATAGAGGGTAATAAGCCAGAATGGACGGTAGCAGACGACATGAAGCAGTACTCGATGAACATCGTGGGACGTGTACAGATTAAGAACGAGATTGTTACCGACTCACGCGACATGGTGGGTGTCTTCGACAATACGGGACGATGCATGGGTGTGGGTAACGTCAACTACGACGCTACATCTGCTGAGAGCCTGGTCTATCTGACAGTCTATGACAGTCAGATGACGACACACCCGATAGAATTCCGCCTGTGGCACTTCGATACGGGTAAGACCATGATGCTCACACCGTCAGAAGCTGTGACCTTCAATCCTAACACGATAGTGGGAAGCGCCAAGAGTCCTATTGTGCTGAAGGCTGATGACCAGTATATACAGCAGTTACCGCTCGTGACAGGCTGGAACTGGATAGCCTTCAATGTCTATAGCAACGACTTCCGTAACGGTAAGGAGATGCTGAAGCGATGGAACTGGACAGAAGGTGACATGATTGCCGATGACAACAACAACCTCGTACTGCGCTACGAGTCTAACCAATGGGTAACCAACAAGGGACAGGAGGCGCTCGACAACTTCAAGCTGTCTGTCTCGCAGAGTTACCGTATCAAGTCCAGTAAGGATATGACACTTGATGTTCCTGGTAGCATTCTGCGCCAGCCGATCTATCGTCAGATGACCGTGACGTCGGGATGGAACAACATTGGTTATACACCGATGCTGAACCTCCCCATCACTACCGCATTGGCCGACTACTTCGATGAGGCTGAGGACGGCGATGTCATCAAGAGCCGTACGGAGTTTGCGATATTCACTGTTGGTGCCAGTGGCTCGAAGGAGTGGAAGGGCAGTCTGAAGTATATGAAACCTGGCGAGGGCTATATGCTCTATCGCAAGAAGCAGGAGACGACCACGTTCAGCTATCCGTTCTACGAGCCTGACGCTATCTTCTTCGAGGGAAGCAATGCCAGCAAGGCACCTTACGCAACCGATTATGCTCGCACGATGTCACTGACGGCGCTGATAAAGGGTATCGAACTGGAGGAAGGCGACCGCCTGTTGGCTGTCAATGGTGCAGAGATAGTGGGTGTGGCAAATGTATCCTCTAGCTCCTCACCTCTCACCTCTCACCTCTG
This sequence comes from uncultured Prevotellaceae bacterium, assembly GCA_900316265.1. Taxonomy (GTDB): domain Bacteria; phylum Bacteroidota; class Bacteroidia; order Bacteroidales; family Bacteroidaceae; genus Prevotella. The sequence continues at coordinate 10,843 of ONCH01000041.1, forward strand.
CTATATGAGCATTGCCGGCGACAAGTCCATGCCGCTATCCTTTGTCATTGAACGTGACGGCGAGATGATAGCTACTGCCAACGACGTGCTCCAGTACAAGGTGGATGCCATCATTGGCTCGCCTGATGTGCCTACTGTTATCAACTTCACCAAGACAGACCAGCTGGCACAGGAAGGTTGGTACACCCTTCAGGGCATCAAGCTACAGGGTAAACCCCAGCAGCACGGTGTATATATCTATAATGGTAAAAAACAAGTTATCAAATAAATTATTAGGCCATGAAATATAAGTTTTGTATGATAGCGATAGCAGCCCTCACCATCATGTGGGGCTGCTCATCAGACGATAGTTCTGACGCGTCTCAGCCTCAGCCGGAGCCACAGCCACAGGAAGAGAATAGCTTGTTTACCGAGTCGGAATATCCCGATTGGTCGATAAACTGGAAATGGTTTGAGGCAAGCCCCGATTGGCAGGAACCGGCAGCTAACCAGTATTCGTTAAGCATGCAGCTCCGAGTGGTGCTGGACGACGGTCTGGCGTCCTTCTCCACTGATAAAGACAAGATGGCAGTATTCATCGACGGCACCTGTCGTGGTGTCAGCCTACGTAATGTCTTAGAAGAGAGCGGCAAGGTTGTCTTTCTGCTAAACATAGAAGGCGACGAGAAGGAGATAGGCAGCAATATGGAGTTGCGCTATTTCAGTGCACAGCTGACTCACACGTTCCGCAACAAGAAACTCCCACCGTTTGAACCTGATAATCTGTGGGGAGAGGAGTACAACCTGGTGCAGGAAATCGGTATGGGAAGTACCAAGTATCCTTACACCACGAAGCTGAACGTGGTGCTGCCTTCGGAACTCCCGTTCAAGGCACACAGCAACGACTGCGTCTTCGTCTTTGTAAAGGATGAGTGCCGAGGCGTCTTCAAGACGAGAAACGAGAATGCCTTCTCCGGCTATGCGTTCAGCCAGAAAGAGGGTGAGACGGCCGAAATCCGCTACTACAGCGTAGATAAGCAGGGCTATTACACCATTAAGGAGCCTGTCACCCTGAATAATGGAGAGCAGGCTGTCAATATCAAATTCTAAGTAACGATGAGAAAACTATTCTTCGTCATGTCCGTCATTGCCCTCGCCGCCTGCGGGGACAATGACGATGCCGTGCCAATACCTATAGAGCCAACACCTAGCCCACGCCTCCTGACTGTAGAGGTAAGCGAAAACCCCATGCAGGACAATGAAGCCAGCGCACGAGTGATGAACCGCACGGCTGCAGCCACGACAACGGCGTCGCTCAGTAGTTTCACGATGAATTACACAGATGCTTGGTACAATAATTTCACAAAAACCGGTGGCACCTGGAGCACTGCCGATTGGCCCTATGGAGTCAACGAGAACACCAAGATAGACTTCTATGCCTATAATGCTGGTTCGTTCCAGTGGAACAGTGGCAGCCCCTACGTCTCCTTCATGATGTACGAAGATGCATTCAGCCAGAAGGACTTGTTGGTCGCTACCCACAAGCAGATATCCTATAATGATACCAAAGGTGTGGTCTCGCTGACCTTCGACCACGCCTGTGCTGCTGTGCAGTTCCAGATATGTCAGACAAAGACCGTCACAGAACAGAAACACTCCTTCACTATCAATAGCGTCGTGCTGAAAAACGTCTGCAAGAATGGCGACTACTATTACGACAGCGGATGGACATTGGGGAGCAATCTGACAGACCTGACACTTACTAACAGCACTATTACTCTCACCACAGCCTACCAACTTCTACCCTGCCAGTGGCTCTTCCTTATTCCCCAGTCACAGGACGGCATCCAGCTGGAGATTAAATACACCGTTGACGAAGGAGCAGAAAAGACCAAAATCCTCAACGTTGGCACTGACAGCTGGGAGCAAGGAAAACAATATACCGTTAATATCAGAGTCGGAAGCTCATTCTTAAGTTAAGCAGATATGAAAAAGAAATACATACGCCCAACCATTCACGTAATCAGCGTACCTGTAAGCACTGCCCTGCTCAACTATAGCGTGAATGACTACGCAGATGGAGGCAGCATCGATATTGGCGATACAGAAGAATAAGTTAGGCCAAAAACTTTCGGGGCTTATACTAGTTTACGCGTAGACACATCATGGTGAGGTCATCGTTGGGTTCGGCACCATTACGGTGAGACTCGACGGCGGCCTTTAATGTGTCGACAACCTGTTGAGCAGTGTCATCATGGGCGGAGCGTAGCATGTCGAGAAGGCGGTCGTTGCCAAACTGCTCGTAGGCAGGATTCTCCGCCTCGTTCAGACCGTCGGTATAGATGAACAGCTGGCGACCGCTAATGCTTTCAAGTTCCTCACCCTGATAGTCGTAATCAGCGAAAACGCCCAAAGGCAGGTTTTTCTTCATGCACAGGAATTCGCCATCGATGACGGGCGCATTGTGACCGGCATTACAGAACGACAAATGGCCAGTGGTCAGGTTGACCAGTCCGATGAACATCGTCACGAACATGAGATTGTCGTTGCCCGCCACCAGTTCGTTGTTCATGCGAGAGGTAATAGCGGCAGGCATCATGCCCTCAGCGGCCAGCGTGCGGAACAGACGAGCACTCTGCGCCATAAACAGCGAAGCAGGTACTCCCTTGCCTGAGACGTCGCCTACGCAGAAATATAGGTTGTCGCCCTGAAGGACATAGCCGTAGAGATCGCCACCCACCTCTTTGGCGGGGGTCATAGAGGCATACATATCCAAGCCTTCATGTTCGGGGAACGCCCCAGGCACCATCGACATCTGGATGTCGCGGGCAATGCGCAATTCCGACTCTATGCGCTCCTTCTGTGTGGTCACCTCCTCCAACTGGTCATAGGCCTGCTTCAACAGGCGCATCTGCTTCTGACGACGACGCAGGTAGATGACGAGGAAGGCACCAATGAGCAACAGTCCGCAGACGATGGCGATAAACAGTATCCGTTGGTTGTTCATTCGCAGGGTGTTGGCTTCGTTTTCAGCACGCGCCGCCTGCAGTTCCAAGGCGTTCATCTCCGTCAGTTTGCGTACCTCGACACTTTGCAGCGAGTCTTGCCACATCTTAAGATTCTTGTGAGCCTCAAGTGCCTCTTTATAGCGTCCCAGCCCTTCGTAGGCAACATATTCATTCTCAAACCTGGCAGTAGGCGCTGCGAGAGACTGAGACAATTTCAGCAGACGCGAATAGTCATTTGTCAACCGAGCATGATTGCAGTTTATATATACCATGAAACTGAAATCATCATGGTCGGGAGGCATCGTAGCATACAACTGTTTATAACACTTCATGAAACTGGCAGTGTCAGTAGGCTCCATATCGAAAAAAGCCCCACATTTCAAAGCCAGTAGGTAGATACGGTCTCTATCATCCCATGTTGTGAGTTTCAAGGCCTCGTCGATGATACGAATGGTCTCCTTATACTGTTTCCTCAGATTATAGGGTTCCGTCAACAGCTGATAGACCTGAATAGATGGTCGCTCATTGGGCAGATAGCGTTTCTGATAGGCAATGGATTGCAGCAACAGTTCCTCAGTACGGTCAGCCAAGCCTGTACGACTGGTAATATAGGCGTGGGCAATGATCGACAAATAGATACCATACTTATTGTCATGCTGCATGGCATACTCCTTCATCTCGTCAGCTATCTCAAGAGCATGCTTACTACTACTAACGATATCAAGGAAATAAGCCACTTGATTAATCCATATACCATACATCTTCTTCTCTTCACCCTCTTTCTCCAACTGCGTCCTCAGTTGCTTGGTAACATCCAAGAAAGCCTCCACACTATCCGTTTCAAATAGTGCTAAATGCCGATCGTAAAGCGCCATAGCTTTATCGCTCATAGCGGCCACACGGAAGGGAGCTACCAGCAAAACGAAAAACAATAGTATACGTGTACTACTTTGCGATATGATTCTTTTCGTCAGCATATTCTTACGCTTTATTGTTAAGGTGCTGCAAAGATACGGATTATTCGGATAATCACCAAATAATTTGTTCTGAAATTCTGAGTCGGCTTCGGTCAAGACAGCAAGGAAATAACAAAAATCGCCCATTTCATCGGGATATTTATAGTCTGGTAATTTCTGACAGGCTTATTTTTTCCCGTTTTGAGACTCTTTTTTCCTACCATGAGACTATTGTTTCCTAAAGACATACTACTTTTGCAGACGAAATCAAATCAACAATGCGTATGGATATAACACTTGTTCTCACTGTTGCACTTGCCGCTACACTTATTGTGGTGGTGCTGGCACTTGTAGTCATTATTATATACCAGCGTTGGCGTATTGGCGACCAAAATGTCTTCATCGAACGTTTCATCCGTCAGAACGAAGAGCTACGCCAGAAGATGAGGAGAGCAGGAATCGTATAATTAAAACAAGGTAATCAATAATGAATTAACGAGAAACATTATTAATCTCTGAATTAACACAAATAATATGAAATTGAGAAAAAAAATTGCGATGGCTCTTGTAGCCTTTCTGATGGTCACAACGGCCCAGGCCCAATGGAGGGTTGGTGTAACTGGCGGTGCTGACTACAATGTGTTCAACATGGATCAACAGTACATGACCGATTATAAGGTCGACGGCCGCTGGGGTATTACTCTAGGTGTAACCGGACAGTACAACGTGACCGACTGGTTGGGCGTGCGCGCCGACCTGAACTGGACACAGAAGAACTATCGCCACTCACGTGTGGTATATAGCGATGTGGACTATAAGCTCACCAACAACTACCTGCAACTGCCCGTGATGGCTTCGTTCAGTTTTGGTGGAGAGCGTCTGCGTGGCTTCTGCAACCTAGGTGTCTATGGCGCCTACTGGCTCAACAGCCATCGCAAAGGTTCTGACTGGAACACTTTCTCTGATAGGACCTTCTCGTTCGACGAAAAGGTGGAGTTCTACGACAAGCGCGACCAGCGCTGGGACTGCGGTCTCGTAGGCGGTATCGGCTTAGAGTATCTCATTACCCGCCACTGGGCTGCCCAGGCTGAGGTGCGCTATTACTATAGCACCATCAGTACTACCAAGCAGTACATGAGAAACAAGGACTACCGCTACCATTCTACCACGGCTATTCAACTGGGTATTAACTATATTTTCTAAATGAGGAGGACACAATAATGAAAAAGCATACATTAATGATTTTGGGAGCGATGCTCCTCATGATAAGTGTTTCATCCTGCCGCGAAGAGAGTGACAGACTGATGACCTATGACCACAACGACGCAATGGCTTTCAGCAAGGCCGACACCTGCTTTGCAGAGAAGTTCAAGATTTTGTGGAACGGACTGAACCAGTATTATGCGCTGTGGGACTATGAGGACGAGTATGGCCTTGACTGGGATGCTGTCTACGATGAATACCTGCCACAGTTCGAGGCTCTCGACAAACAGGAGACCGTCACCGACGAAGAGTTGAAGGCACTGCTTGCCAAGGTGTGCTCGCCACTTCATGACGGCCACATGGCTGTTGCCTTCAGTAACCACAAGACGGGCACCAAAGAAGTGATGTATCTACCCAATCAGGATCGTGCCGTGAAGCGTGACGACTATGAGATTGCCAATAAATACAAGCCCTCGCTGAAGTACTATTCGCAGGTAGCCAATGGCGAGGTGGAGACCGACAACCAGGGTAATCCCGTCGTGATGGAACATTCCACAACCATCACAGGACTGTTGGCGCCTGTCTTCAACGAAAAGGGTAAAGGTCTCGACTGGGTGAACACACAGATTGACCAGCTCAGCAACCTGCCCAATCCCAGCGCTGCCCAGATGGCTACGCTGCAATCTCTGAAAGACTTCAAGGCGGAATTAGAAGCGTTGAGAAGCACCCCTGTCTCCATGAACTTCATCACTCGTTTTAATGAGTTGGTCATGAAGTACGAATCGCTGCATGTACCTGGACTGGATTATTTCGATCCAGGATTCGTAGAAAAAGGTATTGATGTCAAGTTCGCCCTGCTGAAGGGCAACATCGCCTATTTCCAATTCAGCGGTTTCCTTCTCACTAGCTATATATGGGAAGATGTCGCCAACCTATTTTACAATACAAGTAATCCCACCACCAAGAAACACGTTGATTCCGTAAAGGAAGTATGGACAGCATGGTTCAACACCGTTCAGCAGTTGCACAAGGCAGGCACACTGGGTGGCGTCATTATTGACCTGCGCGGTAACGGTGGCGGCATGCAGAACGATGGCTATTATGTTACTGGTTCACTA
>ONCH01000032.1 GCA_900316265.1 uncultured Prevotellaceae bacterium
TGAACGAAGAGGCCTGGGGACTGAAGAAGATGGCTTACGCTATCGACAAGAAATCTACAGGTTTCTACTTCCTGGTAGAGTTCAAGGCTGAGCCATCAGTGATTAAGACTTTGGAGACTGCTTTCCGTCGTGACGAGAAGGTAATTCGTTTCCAGACAGTTAAGCTTGAGAAGTATGCCATTGAGTATGCTGAGAAGCGTCGTAACAAATTTGGTAAAAAAGAGGAGGCTTAAACTATGGCACAGCAAGACACTGAAATCCGTTATTTGAACGCTCCTTCTATCGACACAAAGAAGAAGAAGTACTGCCGTTTCAAGAAGAGCGGCATCAAGTACATCGACTACAAGGATCCCGAATTCCTGAAGAAGTTCCTGAACGAGCAGGGTAAGATTCTTCCCCGCCGCATCACCGGTACCTCTCTGAAGTATCAGCGCCGTGTGGCTCAGGCCGTTAAGCGTGCCCGCCAGATTGCTCTGCTGCCTTACGTAACTGACATGATGAAGTAAAACAAGGAGGACGCAAGACATGGAAATTATACTGAAAGAAGATATTATCGGTCTGGGATACAAGAACGATATCGTGAATGTTAAGTCTGGTTATGGCCGTAACTACCTGATTCCTCAGGGTAAGGGTGTTATCGCCAGTCCTATGGCAAAGAAGATTCTCGCTGAGAACCTGAAGCAGCAGGCTCACAAGCTGGCCGCTATCAAGGCTGAGGCTGAGAAGAAGGCGGAGGCTCTGAATGGTGTCGCTCTGGAGATTGCCGCTAAGGTAAGCGCTACTGGTCAGCTCTACGGTTCTGTAGGTGCCAACCAGGTTGCTGAGGAGCTGAAGAAGCTGGGCAAGGAGGTTGATCGTAAGATCATCACCATGAAGGATGCCAAGACTATTGGTGACTTCGTTGCTCTGGTTCACTTCCACAAGGAGGTTACCGTTGAGGTTCCTGTAAAGGTCGTTGCCGAGAATGCTGCTGAGCTGAAGGCTGCCGCTGAGGAAGAGGCTGCTATCAAGGCCGCTGCTGAGGCAAAGAAGGCTGCTGCTGAAGCTGCAGCTGCTGAGGAGGAAGCTCCTGAGGCAGAAGTAGAAGAGGCTGAGGCTCCTGTAGAAGAGTAATAACCGCTGTAAAGCAAATCATAGTTATTATACACTGTGAATCCCGATTGCTATCAAGCAGTCGGGATTTTTTGTTGTCTAGTTTTTCTAGTAGTGCTAGTCTCTCTCTCTAGTACTTCTAGTATTCCTAGTATCTCTAGTAAATCTAGAACTTCTAGAAAATTAGAAAAAAAATAACCGCCGGATTCACATCCGACGGCATTCTCTCAATTTCTTTTGAGTTCGTGCTTGAATTACTCAGCAGCAGCAGTGCTATCAGCAGCAACAGTGTCAGCAGCTACGGTGTCAACCTCAGCGCTATCAACCATAGCGATTGAATCTGAATCAACAGCCTCAGCCTGAGCGGTCTTGTTACCACAAGAAGCGAAAGAGATAGCTGCAACAGCAACGAACATAAATACTAATTTCTTCATTTTTCTAAGCTTTTTAAATCTGTAAAACAATCATTTGTTTATTAAAACGCTGCAAAGTTAGATCATTTTTTTCATTTTTTTTTAGCCCATTTTTGTAACTTTTTTACAAGTATCTATAAATCAGTGAATTACGAAATGTTAAATTTCATGTAATTTCTACACTATATTGAATTTTTGCTAAAAAACGGGTATTTTACGATAAAAATGTGTACCTTTGCAAAAATAAAAAAGACACCTTATTATATATATGATAGATACTTCCGCTTTTCAAGGAAAAAAAGCTGCTTATTATACGCTGGGATGTAAGTTGAACTTCTCAGAGACCTCTACTTTTGGAAAGATGCTCAGTGAATTGGGCGTCCAATCCGTCAAGAAGGGTGAAAAGGCTGACATCTGCCTCATCAATACTTGTTCGGTAACAGAGGTGGCTGACCACAAATGTCGGCAGGCCATTCATCGCCTGGTACGCCAGAACCCTGGCGCCTTTGTGGTGGTAACAGGTTGCTATGCGCAGTTGGAGCCACTAAAGATTAGCAAGATTGAGGGCGTGGACTTGGTACTGGGATCGAACGAGAAGGCAAACCTGGTGCAATATCTTTCAGATGGTTTTGTAAGTCGAGGCTCAGCCTCGACCTACGGGAAAGATAGCGGAACTGCGACTCACTGTACGGAGAAGACGAAGGACATCAAGACCTTTGCACCAAGTTGTTCAAGAGGCAATAGGACGCGCTACTTCCTGAAGGTGCAGGACGGCTGTGACTATTTCTGCACCTATTGCACGATCCCTTATGCCCGTGGCTTTAGCCGTAATCCAACGATAGCCTCGCTGGTGGCGCAGGCCGAGGAGGCAGTCCGCGAGGGTGGCAAGGAGATTGTGCTGACGGGTGTGAACATTGGTGACTTTGGCAAGACGACAGGCGAAAGCTTTGTGGACTTGGTAAAGGCGTTGGATGCTATGGAGGGTGTGCAGCGCTATCGTATCAGTAGTATGGAGCCCGACTTGCTGAGCGATGAACTGATAGACTATTGTGCCCAGAGCAGAGCTTTCATGCCACACTGGCACATCCCTCTGCAGAGTGGTAGTGATACGGTGCTGAAGTTGATGCATCGCCATTATGATCGCCAGTTGTTTGCTGACAAAATACACCGTATCAAGGAGATGACACCCGATGCCTTTATCGGAGTGGACGTGATGGTGGGCTGTCGTGGTGAGACTCCAGAGTGTTTTGAAGAGACGTATGAGTTCCTGAAGGCGCTGGATGTTACCCAGCTGCATGTGTTCCCGTATTCGGAGCGTCCTGGAACGTCGGCACTGAAGATTCCGTATGTAGTGGCGGATGCTGACAAGCGTGAGCGTAGTCGCAGACTGTTGGAACTGTCGGACGAGAAAACATACGCGTTCTATGAGCACTATATCGGTCAGGAAGCTGAGGTGCTGTTTGAGAAGGCTCCTCGTGGTAAGGCAATGCACGGTTTTACGAAAAACTACATCCGTGTGGAACTGTCGGCTGCCGAGGCTCGTGAGGAATACGATAATCAATTAATGACCGTTCAGTTGGGTGGCTTTAATCATGATAAAACTGCACTGAAAGCAACGCTGAAAAATGGATAAAGTAGCAATTGTCATATTGAACTGGAACGGTGCGAAGATGATGCACCAGTATTTGCCCACCGTGTTGAACTACTCGCGCGACGAGGCGACGGTATATGTGGCCGACAATGCATCGACGGACAACTCGATGGAGCTGTTGCGTAGCGAGTTCCCTGAGGTCAAGACCATTGTGCTGGACAAGAATTGGGGCTTTGCCGAGGGCTATAACAAGGCTTTACAGCAGATAAAGGCTGAATACTACCTGTTGCTGAACTCGGATATAGAGGTGACGCACCACTGGCTAACGCCCATGATAGAGTTTATGGATGTTCATCCGGAGGTGGCAGCTTGTCAGCCTAAGCTGCTCTCTATATATAATAAGGACATGTTTGAGTATGCGGGGGCGAGTGGGGGATACATAGACCGCTATGGCTACCCCTTCTGCCGTGGGCGCATCTTCGAGACCGTCGAGGAGGACAACGGCCAGTACGACTATGCCACGGAGATTCTTTGGGCTACCGGTGCTGCGCTGATGATACGCTCTAAGGACTACTGGAATGTCGGCGGACTGGATGGTCGTTTCTTTGCCCACAATGAGGAGATAGACCTCTGCTGGCGTCTGCGCATTCGTGGCCGTAAGCTTTACTGCCTGCCAGAAAGCTACGTCTATCATGTTGGTGGCGGTACATTACCCAAGTCAAATCCCATGAAGACGTTTCTGAATTTCCGCAACAACCTGACGATGCTCTACAAGTGTCTGCCCGATGAGGAACTTCAGCACGTGATGCGTTGGCGCTGGTTCCTCGACTACTTGGCAGCTTGGGAAACGCTCCTACTAAAACAAAACTGGGGCGACTTCAAAGCTATCTATCGCGCTCGTCGTGCCTTCAAGCGTTGGCGAAAGGATTTTGACGAGGACCGTTGTAAGATACAGACTTCGCGTGTGGCAAAGGAAATACCGGAGCAACGACACTTCTCATTGCTTTGGCAATATTATGCAAAAGGACGGAAACGTTTCTCCGACCTACCATAAAGAAAAAGCGGATTGCTCATTGCAACCCGCTTTATTCTTTTGTTTGCGTATACTTAGAGAATCGTCTTCACAGCCTCCAGCATGCCCTTCTCCTGAATCAGGTCGAGGAAGAGCTTCACCATCTGGTTCAGACCAGCAACCTTGTTCAGGTCCTCCTGCCAAATGAACTCAGCACCGAGTACACCATCGGTCACCTTCTGCGTATCGCCAGTAGCCCACAACTCCTTCAGCAGGTCCATAATCTTCTGGTCGTCGTTAGGCACAATCTCCACGCCGTCAGCACGCTTGCCACCCTTATAGTAAGTGATGATTGCAGCCAGACCAAATACCAGACCCTTAGGCAGCTCGCCCTTGCGCTCCAGATAAGTCTTTACGCCGGGGAGATCGCGAGCCTGGAACTTGGGGAATGAGTTCAGCATGATGCTGGTTACCTGGTGGTCTACGAACGGATTGTCGAAGCGCTCCAGCACGTCGCCAGCAAACTTCTCCAGCTCATCCATCGGCAGGTCGAGAGTCTGCATCAGTTCCTCAAACTGTACCTTGTGGATATACTTTGAGATAACCTCATGGTTGCAGGCGTCACGAACGATGTTAACACCACTCAGGAAAGCAACGGGGCTCAGTACGGTGTGCGGACCATTCAGCAGGGTAACCTTACGTTTGTGGTAGGGCTCCTCTGAGGGAACGAACAGTACATGCAGTCCTGCCTTGTCTGCGGGGAACTCGTTTTCAATCTCCTTTGGAGCCTCAATAACCCAAAGGTGGAAGTTCTCAGCCTGTACGACGAGGTTGTCACGATAGCCCACCTTCTCCTGAATCTCAGCAATCTCCTTGCGGGGGAAGCCTGGCACGATACGGTCTACGAGAGTTGCGTAAACGCCACAAGACTCATCGAACCACTTCTTGAAGTCTGCGGGCAACTGCCACAGTTCAATATATTTATTGATGCAATCCTTCAGCACGTGGCCGTTCAGGAAAATCAGCTCACAGGGGAAGATAATCAGACCCTTTGTGGGATCGCCGTTGAAGGTCTGCCAACGACGGTATAACAATTGTACGAGTTTGCCAGGATATGAGCTTGCGGGCTTATCCTCCAGCTTACAAGCGGGGTCGAAAGCAATACCTGCCTCAGTGGTGTTCGAGATAACGAAACGAATCTCAGGCTGGTCGGCAAGTGCCATGAAGGCATCGTTCTGAGAATAAGGGTTCAGCGCGCGGCTGATAACGTCGATGCGCTCCAGCGTGTTTACGGGCTTGCCGTTCTCGCGGCCCTGCAGGTTTACGTGGTACAGGCAGTCCTGACCGTTCAACCAGTCAACCATACCCTTGTCGATGGGCTGTACGACGACGACACTACCATTGAAGTTGGTCTTCTGGTCCATGTTCCAGATAATCCAATCAACGAATGCACGGAGGAAGTTACCCTCACCAAACTGAATCACCTTTTCAGGCATCACGCTCTTCGGAGCGAAGTGTTTGTTTAACGGCTTTAACATAACGTATTTGTTTTTTGTTTTATTAGTTTGTTTTTATTGTGATGCAAAGATAGTGAATATTTCTTGAAGTTGTTCTTTTTTTTACGTTATTTAAAACGTTAACGTTTGCGAAGATATTATTGCCTTTCTAATTCTTCTTTCAGATAACGAGGTGTATACCCCTTGTCACTATTGGCAACTTCTTCTGGGGTGCCAGTAGAGAGAATAGTGCCACCGCCTCGACCGCCCTCAGGACCCATGTCGATGATATGGTCGGCTTGACGGATAACATCGAGATTATGCTCAATGACGAGAACAGTATTGCCACGATCAACCAGTCGGCGCAGCACCTCCATGAGAATACGGATGTCTTCAAAGTGCAGACCGGTGGTGGGTTCGTCGAGGATATAGAATGTTTTACCAGTGTCCTTCTTCGACAGCTCGGCAGCCAGTTTGATGCGCTGGCTCTCGCCGCCAGAAAGGGTTGTAGAGGGCTGACCGAGTTTGATGTATCCGAGACCCACATCCTGAATGGTTTTAATCTTGCGAAGGATATCTGGTACGTTTTCAAAGAACTCGCAGGCCTGATTGATGGTCATGTCTAACACGTCAGCAATCGACTTGCCCTTGAAACGTACCTCCAAGGTCTCTCGGTTATAGCGTTTGCCGTGACACTCCTCGCAGGGTACCTGGATATTTGGTAAGAAGTTCATCTCGATGGTCTTGTAGCCGTTACCACCACAGGTCTCGCAGCGTCCTCCCTTGACATTAAATGAGAATCGACCAGGCTTGTAACCGCGAATCTGAGCTTCGGGCAGGTTGACAAACAACGAGCGGATGTCGCTGAAGACACCCGTATAGGTGGCTGGGTTGGAACGTGGCGTACGACCGATAGGACTCTGATCAACATTCACCACCTTATCTATATATTTCAGTCCCTCAATGCTGTCGTAAGGCAATGGTGCTTGTAAAGAACGGTAGAAATGCTTAGAGAGAATAGGGTAGAGCGTCTCGTTGATAAGTGTGGACTTGCCAGAGCCGCTGACGCCAGTTACCACAATAAGTTTGCCCAAAGGAAACTCTGCCGTAATGCCTTTAAGGTTGTTGCCACGACAGCCGGTAAGCACCAGGTGTTGATCAGTAGTGGTTTTCTTTGCTGCGACAGAGTCGCAACGTACGGAACCGTTAAGATAGCGGGCGGTGAGTGTATCTGTCTTCAGCAATTCTGTGGGAGTGCCTTGGAAGACTACTTCGCCACCTTTGCGACCAGCCCTAGGACCGATATCGACAATGTAGTCGGCGCTGAGCATCATATCGCGGTCGTGCTCAACGACGATAACGGTATTCCCAAGGTCGCGTAACTCTTTAAGAGAATGAATAAGACGTTCGTTGTCGCGCTGGTGTAGGCCAATGGACGGCTCGTCGAGGATATAGAGCACGTTGACCAACTGTGAACCAATCTGTGTTGCCAGGCGGATGCGCTGACTCTCACCGCCAGATAGCGAGGCTGACTGACGGTTCAGCGACAGATAGTTGAGACCGACATCAAGCAGGAAATCCAAACGAGTACGGAGCTCCTTGAGAATCTCAGCGGCAATCTGTTGTTGCTGCTTGTCTAAGTGCTTTTCTACTTCGTTGAGCCATTCGCGCAGTTCATCAAGGTCCATATTCGCCAATTCGGCGATGTTCTTATCCCAAATCTTATAGGACAGCGCCTCGCGATTAAGTCGCTGACCTTGACACTCAGGACATTGGCACTCGGCTAAGAACTGCTCCGCCCACTTCTCAGAACCCAGCGACGGACCACGGCGCGAGGTGGGTGTACTGTCGTCATCGTCCATTACTGAGCGAAGATATTTAATCACTCCATCATAGTCCACGAAATAATCGCTGGAGGTATGTACCAGTTCCTTGTCGATGCGAACAGGTTCGAGCGTTCCGTAGAGGATCTCGTTGAGTGCCTCTTCGGGAATCTCATTGATAGGTGTTTTTATGTCACATTCATAGCCAGCAAGGATGGAACTTATTTGCCAGAAAATCATTTGGTTCTTGTATTTCCCTAAAGGAACGATACCGCCGTCGTGGATGGAGTGTTTGCGATTAGGAATGACCTTGTCAAGGTCTATCTCATTGATGTACCCTAAGCCCTTGCATCGCGGGCACGCTCCTTGCGGGGAGTTGAACGAGAAGGTGTTAGGTGCCGGGTCGCCATAGGAGATGCCTGTTGTCGGACACATCAAGCGTCGGGAGAAGTGCTTGACGGCTCCAGTTTCATGGTCCATAATCATTATGAGACCTTCGCCTTGCTTCATGGCTATCTGGACGGACTTCTTGAGGCGGTCGTCTGGGCTTGATGGGCTTGATAGGGCTAATGGGCTTTTTACAGCTAGACGGTCTATTACCACCTCAATGTCGTGATTCTTGTAGCGGTCAACCTTCATGCCGGGTGTAAGTTCCTGAACTTCGCCGTCGATGCGGACATGTAAGTATCCCTTGCGACGCATCGATTCAAAGAGTTCGCGATAGTGTCCCTTACGACTCTTGACAAGCGGTGCTAGAATGAGAATCTTTTTGCCGGCATAGTCGCTTTGAATCATCTCGATGACCTTCTCTTCGGTATATTTCACCATTGGCTCGCCTGTAGCATAGCTATAAGCTTTGCCTGCACGGGCAAAGAGCAAACGCATGTAGTCGTATATCTCTGTTGTTGTGCCTACGGTAGAACGTGGATTCTTGTTGGTGGTTTTCTGCTCAATGCTGATAACAGGCGAGAGTCCAGTAATCTTATCAACGTCAGGACGTTCCATACCACCCAGAAAATTGCGCGCATAGGCCGAGAAAGTCTCTATGTATCGGCGCTGACCCTCGGCAAAGATGGTGTCGAATGCCAACGACGATTTGCCCGAACCACTAAGACCAGTAATAACGGTTAGCGAGTTTCGAGGTATCTCTACGTCAATATTCTTCAGATTGTGGACACGAGCGCCGAAGATTTGGATTTTTTCCATTTTTGGATAATGGGTCTAATAGGATTAATGGGCTTTTATGGGTTGGTGCTATCAACTGTGTTGAAATTGCGTAGCAGGTTTACATCGCGGCGGATATTATACTCTGTACCGTCTGCACCGAGTGCCTTGACATAGACAAAATAGACACCGTCCTTTACAGGATGGCCGTTGTGGGTACCATCCCAACCGCTTTTCTCATCTTGCCAATCAGTCCAGTCGTAGAGCTTCTGTCCATGACGATTGAAAATGTATGCGTGGAACTCGACAATACTCTTCGAATTGGTTTTTGCTTGGAAGTAATCATTGATGCCGTCGCCGTTAGGTGAGAAGGCATTAGGCATCTCCAAGTGACTGTCGCTGATAGTGATACTTATACTTTTACTCTCTAAGATGTCACCGTCTTGAACTACATTGAGCGTTATCACATGTTTACCTGCTACCGTAAATGTATAGCTGGTATTTTCCTCATAGCGAGTGATATTAATGCCTGCCGACGTGTTGGAGATGTGCCACTCGATAGTAGCTCCCGTATCAAGATCTGACGGGTTAGACGTGAACTCTACATAGAGTGGGGCGTTGGCGGTGAAATCTTCCGTCTTCTCAACCTCAACACCTTTTTCAATGTATGTTGCCTTCAGAACGATGTCGGCTGATGCTGTTGTGGCAAGCTGACAAAAGGCAAAAAGGGTTAATAATTTACCTGTTTTCATGTTTGATATGCGAATATTTGTGCAAAATTAGAAAATAATTATGAATTATGCATTATGCATTATGAATTATTTCGTAATTTTGTAGCGCAAAACTGAAAAAAGATAGTTTATGAAACGATTATTAAGATATTTTTTCATGCTTACAGTGTTGTCGTTTGTCACTGAGACGGCAATGGCGCAGGTGCAGAAATACAAGGAATTACATAAGGTAAAACGTAAGGAAACCATTTTTGGTATAGCTCGTGACAATGGATTGACCATCGATGAACTGATAGAGGCTAATCCGGAAATGAAGACGCCAGGCTATGAGTTGCGCAAGGGTGACTACATCAAGATTCCCTATCCGCCCAAGCACCCTGAGCTGGAAAGTGTCAACCAGCAACCACAGATGCCTACGAAGCCTGTTGTCGTGGAGCGTGACATGCGAAACAGAGAAATCAGGGTTGGTGTTATGTTACCCTTGCACAACGAGAATGGCGATGGAAAACGTATGGTGGAATATTATCGGGGTGTCTTGATGGCCTGCGATAGTTTGCGTGTTAACGGCATCTCTACCGATATACGTGCATGGAACTTAGCCGAGAATACCGATATAAAACAGATTCTGAAAGACCCTAAGGCTTTAGATTGTGACTTGATCATTGGTCCGCTATATACTAAGCAGGTGAAGGCTTTGGGTGACTTTGCCCTTAGGAACGACATCCGCGTGTTGATACCTTTCTCTATTAACTCTAATGAGGTGTTTGACAATGGCAACCTTTTCCAGGTTTTCCAGAACGGCAACCAGACAAACAATGCGTATGTGTTCCGTTTCTACCAGCGTTTCAAGGACAGTCATGTGGTAATCGTCGACTGTAACGACTCCACCAGTACAAAAGGTAGCTTCACGACCGTGTTGCGTCGTAAGTTAGAGCAGGAGGGTGCTACCTATACCATTACCAATCTAAAATCAAGTGAGACGAAGTTCAAACAGAGTTTCTCGACAACTGCTCATAATGTCGTAGTACTGAATACTAGTCGTTCGCAGGAATTGAACGTGGCATTTGCCAAGCTCAATGGACTGTTGATGACAGATCCGTCATTGAAAATCTCGATGTTCGGCTATCCAGAGTGGCTGATGTATATTAACAAACATCTGGACAATTTCTATAAGTTCGATACGTACATCCCGTCGACTTACTATATGAGTCCACTGTCACACCGTGGTGAGCACTTCAAGAAGAAGTATCGTTGGAATTTCCATCAGGATATGCAGCCTTACCATCAGCGTTATGCTGTGACGGGATTCGATCAGGCATACTTCATGATTAAGGGGTTGCATATGTATGGCACTCACTTCACAGGAGCCTCTGGTACGGTAGGTTACACACCTCTGCAGACACCGTTGCATTTTGAACGTATTGGCAATGGCGGTTTGCAGAATCGTGCCATTCTTTTTGTGCACTATACGCCACAGAACAAGATTGAAACTATCAACTTCTAAAGAGAAAAGTGAATAGTGAAAAGTAAAATAATGAAATATCTTCTAGCCCTTTGCCTATTGGCTTTTCTTCCTTATACTGCTACGGCGCAGGTGGGCGATTACCGTACAGACTTCGCTATAGGTGGAAGTGCTGGATATGTGATGAGTAATGTGGGTTTTGTACCTGACGTGCCACAGGGTTGGTTGCCAGGTTATACAGCTGGTTTGTCGGTACGTTATACCTGTGAAAAATACTTCAGTAGCATCTGTTCCATTGTCGGAGAGGTAAACGTTACACAGACTGGTTGGAAGGAAGATATCCGTGATGCTAACAACGATCCAGTTTACTATTACGATGACGCTGAAAAGATGAATCCGTTGAACTATGAGCGTAAGATAACTTATGTTCAGATTCCTTTCTTGGCACGACTGGGATGGGGACGTGAGCGTAAGGGATTGCAGGCTTTCATTCAGGCTGGTCCGCAGATAGGTTTCTATCTCAGTGAATCGACAAAAACGAACGTTATGTTAGGTCATGGAACAGCCAACCAGCGTGCCTCGCAGGTAGTGGCGCAGGATACACTGGCTGTACAGAACAAGTTTGACTATGGTATTGCTGCTGGTGCTGGTATTGAACTTTCACTACCTAAGGTAGGACACTTCATTTTAGAAGGCCGTTACTACTATGGCTTGGGTAATATATTCAAAAACTCGAAAAGTGACTATTTTGGTAAGTCCAACTATGGTCAGATCGTCATCAAGGCAACCTATCTCTTCGACATTATCAGAACACGAAATCCTAAAATAAAATAAGTTATGTTTGAAAACCAACCGAAAGGTCTATTTGCGTTGGCATTGGCCAACACTGGCGAGCGCTTCGGCTACTACACTATGCTGGCCGTATTCGCCCTATTTCTGAGAGCAAACTATGGACTGACGCCCGCTATGGCAGGCACCATCTATAGTGCGTTCCTCATGTTAGTGTATTTCTTCCCGCTCATCGGTGGCATGATGGCTGACAAGTTCGGCTTCGGAAAGATGGTGACAACGGGTATCATCATCATGTTTGCAGGCTATCTGCTATTGTCTGTCCCCTTGGGTGGCGACAGCGTAGCACTGGCTGTGATGCTGGCAGCCCTGCTGCTCATCGGCTTTGGTACCGGCCTGTTCAAGGGTAACCTGCAAGTGATGGTGGGCGACCTCTATAACGATCCGCAGTATAAGGACAAGCGCGATGCAGGTTTCTCTATCTTCTATATGGCTATCAACATTGGTGCCTTGTTTGCACCTACTGCCGCCATTAAGATTAAGGAGTATGCAGAGACATCGCTGGGCTACTCGTCTAACGATGCCTACCACTTCTCGTTTGCCGTGGCTTGTGCCTCGCTGATTCTGTCTATCGCCATCTACTATCTCTTCCGTAGCACGTTCCGTCATACGGAGGGTGGTGTGAAGAAGGATGCCAAGGCTGCCGATGTTGCTCCCGTAGAAGAACTCAGCAAGGAAGAAACTAAGCAGCGCATCGTAGCACTCTGTCTCGTATTTGCTGTGGTTATCTTCTTCTGGATGGCTTTCCACCAGAACGGTCTGTCGCTGACCTACTTTGCTGACGAGTTTACCGCTCAGTCTGCTGAGGGTCTGCAGGCTATGTGCTTCAACGTGTGGAACCTCGTAGCCGTTATCTTTATCGTCTATGCACTGTTCTCGCTGTTCCAGAGCAAAACCGCTAAGGCCAAGGCTATTTCTGCCGCTGTGATTGTGGCTGCCGGTGCTTTCCTCTGTCTGTCGTACGATGCCGATGGCAGCGTGACGGTTTCTGCACCTATCTTCCAGCAGTTCAACCCGTTCTATGTGGTAGCCCTGACGCCAGTGTCTATGGCTATCTTCGGTTCGCTGGCAGCCAAGGGCAAAGAGCCTTCTGCTCCTCGTAAGATTGCTTACGGTATGATTGTGGCAGCTATTGCCTATGCGCTGATGGCCTTCGCTTCATTCGGTCTGCCCATGCCTCAGACGGAGATGGGAGCCGATGGCAATCCTGTTGCTGTTCATGTGGCTGACGTCACACCTAACCTGCTGATTAGCGTCTATCTCGTGCTGACCTTCGGTGAGCTGTTGCTCAGCCCGATGGGTATCTCCTTTGTTTCGAAGGTGGCTCCTCCCAAATATAAAGGTATGATGATGGGTGGCTGGTTCGTGGCTACTGCTATTGGTAACCAGCTCGTTGTCGTAGGTGGACTGCTCTGGGGCGCTGTTCCCCTTTGGGTATGCTGGAGCGTATTCCTGGGCGTCTGCCTCGTTGCTGCCATCTTCATGTTCGCTATGATGAAGCGTCTGGAGAAAGTATGCTAAGCTTTATCCCATTCCTCGTACTGATAGTACTCGTCACGTGTTGCATTGCCGTTTTTGGCAATGCAACGCTTGATGGTGCCTCGCAGGTGTCGCTCATGGTGGCGGCAGCAGTGAGTGTTCTGATAGGACATTTCTCGAAACGACTGGAGTGGGAGAGCCTGGAAAAGGAGGTCTCTGAAAAGATAGCCAGCTGTACGCCGGCTATTATTATTCTACTGCTAATTGGTGCTATTGGTGGTACGTGGATGGTGGCAGGTATCGTACCTACCATGATTTATTACGGCATGCAGATTATACAGCCGGAAATCTTTCTGGTTAGCAGCAGCGTACTCTGTGCCTTGGTGAGTTTGATGATTGGCTCGTCATGGACAACTGTTGCTACCATCGGTCTGGCGCTGATGGGAATAGGTAAGGCTCATGGTTTCGATGATGGCTGGATTGCTGGCTCTATCATTACCGGTGCCTATTTCGGTGACAAGCTCTCACCGCTGTCGGACACCACGGTGCTGGCATCGAGTGTGTCGGGAACGCCGCTGTTTACGCATATCCGCTATATGCTTTACACCACTGTGCCGACGTTCTGCATCTCGCTGACCATCTTCCTCATCGCTGGTTTTACGATGAATGTCTCTGGACACGGCAACGTTGCCGAGTTTATGGATGGCTTACAGAATACCTTTGTTATCTCGCCATGGTTGCTGATTGTCCCTGTGTTGACGGGCGTCATGATTGCACGCCGATGGCCGTCGATGGTGGTACTGTTCATGGCTATTTTGTTGGCTGTCGTTGTTGCCTTGTTGGTGCAGTCTGAACTGGTACTTCGCATAGCTGGCGACGACGGACAAGGACTGTTGACATCATATAAAGGAATGATGCGAGTGTGCTATGGCAGCACGGACATAGAGACGGGTAACAGTGTGCTGAACGAGTTAGTGCATACCAGTGGTATGGCAGGCATGATGCCTACCATCTGGCTGATTATCTGTGCACAGACATTTGGTGGTGCACTGACAGCTACTGGTCAGCTGCAAGATCTGATGCGCCTGCTGTTGCGCTTTGTCCGTGGCACCGCATCGCTGGTGGCTTCAACGGTAGGTACTGCCTTGTTCTGTAATATCGCCACTGCCGACCAGTATCTCTCTATCATGCTCTCCAGCTCGGTATTCAAGGACTCCTACCGTGAGCGTGGCTATGAGCCCCAGCTACTGAGCCGTTCTTGTGAGGATGGCGCTACTGTCACTTCTGTACTCGTGCCTTGGAATACTTGTGGCTTGACGCAGAGCACCGTACTGGGTGTTGCCACGCTGACCTATTTGCCTTACTGCTTCTTTAACTACCTGTCGCCGCTGATGAGTATCTTCATCGCATCGATAGGGTGGAAAATCAAGAGAACATGTTCTTAAGTCTGTTGTTAACGGGCTTCTTAACCCTTGTCGAACTGAACTGTGAGAACATGTTTGATTGTCAACATGACTCACTGAAAGACGATACGGAGTGGATGCCTGAAGGCAAACGCAAGTGGACGCCTGCTCGTTATTGGCGCAAGCTGAACAATATTGGTCAGGAGATATTGTCTTGTCAGCAGGACGGCGTACCTGACTTAGTGGCGTTGGTTGAGGTTGAGAATGACAGCGTTCTCTTCGACTTGACAAAGCGTTCGTTGTTACGTCGGGCTGGATATGAGTATCTTATGACAGAGTCTTCAGATGTGCGCGGTATTGATGTCGCTCTGCTCTATCAGCCCATGACGTTTCGCCCCATCTGTTATGATTATCTGGATATCAAACCCTTGGAGGGTATGCGACCTACGCGTGATATCCTGTATGTTCAAGGAGAAACGTTGAATTGTGATACGTTGCATATTTTTGTGGTTCATGCTCCCAGTCGTTATGCGGGCGAGAAGCAGACACGTCCTAATCGTAAATTGATAGCTGACCGTGTGCTGAATGCTATCCAACTGTTGCCTATAAATGCCAAAGTGATTGTTGCTGGCGATTTCAATGATGAGGCTACTGATTCAGCATTACGTTATCTGGAAGACAACGGTCTTCACAACGTCACTGCTGGAGTGAAAGGATTGCATGGTGCAAAAGCCACTTATCGCTACCAAGGTCTTTGGCAGAGTATTGATCATGTCTTTGTTAGCACTGTGCTGCTTAATTCTGTTGAGCAGTCTTTCATCAACGATGCACCCTTCCTGTTGGAAGAAGACAAAAAATACGGAGGAGTAAAACCCCTCCGTACCTTTAATGGTTATCGCTACCAGCGTGGCTTCAGTGACCATCTGCCGCTGGTGATACGTTTTCGTCGTTAGAATGAAGGCAGGTCGTCAATTGTCTGTTCCTTGACTGCCATCACTTCCATCTCAATAAGCCAACCAGAACGGCAGACAGGTGCATGGACAATGATTCGTGGATAGTTAGGGAAACGTTCTTCATAGAGATTGTTGACAGTCTCATAGTCCGCAACATCGCGGATATAGACAATCATAACTCCTACCTCGTCGTAGCTGCTGCCAGCCTCTTTAAGTAGAGCCTCTACGTTGTCCCACATGCGATGGGTCTGTTTTACAATGTCTTTCGGATGTTCTATCTGTCCCTTATTATTAATGCTAGCGGTACCAGAGATAATAACATGACGACGGTCGCCATAGTCAATGGTTGTGCCACGCTCAAAACTGACACCATAGTCGCTGGTACGGTTCAGATGTGTGGGAGCATAGAGATAGTGTACCTGTTCTTTCTTAATACCGGCAATGGCATAGTTATCCATCTGTGTCAGCACCTTTGGGTCGAAAGCACGTCCACCAATACCTGTAGAGGCAATATAGTGGGTGTCTTCTGTTAGTCCCTGGGTAAAGAATACCTTATTGCGAGCAGCTACCACACCAGCATAGTTAACATCGACATCGTTGACGAAAAGCCATGTGCGGATGCAGTTGTCGGCCAAAGTACATCCTTCTTGAGCCAGTTGCATGACATACTCGTTGAAGAGTAGTCGTGTCTGGTACTCGGAGTTCTGTGCAGTGTTGTGTGCAGAGGCATTCCAGAGATGACGAAAATTACCGTGACTAACCTCATAGAGCCCGCTCGCTAACTGTCGACTACCCACATTTGTCAGCAAGTATACCCATAGTCCAATCTTAGAAGCGTCAAGGGGAGCTTGTCCGATAATGCTCTTGGCGCAGTCGCTGGTATCTGCCAGCAATACATCGTCGGCCTGATTGGCTATATCACTGAGGAAATAGCGCTTTAAGACGGCTGTTGCACCATTCAACGTCGTTGCCTTTAGCAGCTCATAGCCATCAAGCACAGCGTCCAATTGCTGCTGAAATGTAAGCCCACAAGCTTTGGCATGTATCATGACGTGATATTCCGTCACCTCACCATGACCGGTAAAGCTGAATACTTCTGCCCGAGCGTTGTTTAACTGATATGTATTGTTCATTGTTTATTTGATATTCGGTTCTTCCAGACCCAGCCCCTTCTTCTTGTCAACAGCCTTCAGCACCAGACCCAGCAGCAGGGCGGCAACACCTAACGAAGCCAGCATGATGAGTGGTGCGGTATAGTTGAGCTCCGTAGCACTGGTTCCCTCAGGGTTGGTGGCATCAAGTACCTTACCGATAAGCAGGGGGAACAGCCACAGTCCGATATTCTGAATCCAGAAAATGAGGGCATATGCAGAGCCGATAACCTTGGCGTCAACCAGCTTAGGAACGCTGGGCCACAGTGAAGCGGGAACCAGCGAGAAGGATGAGCCGAGGACGAGGATGGTGATGTAGGCAATCACGATGCCACCAGTGGTGCTACCTTTGAACAAGGGGAGGATGAAGGCAAATGTCAGGTGGCAGAATATGAGCAGTAATGAGCCCAGCATTAGCATGCTAACAGCCTTTCCGTGGTGATCCAGATACTTGCCCAAGATGGGAGTGATGAGCACTGCCAACAGGGGGAATACGGCAAAGATGCTACCTGCCGTCTGCTGCATGAATCCCATATAGCAGTAGGTGACGAGACCCAGTACGCTGAGCCCCAGCAGTCCATACTTCTTGCCTGTTTTCTCCTGGAAGTTGCTGGCAAAACCTGTGCCTGCAACAAACAACATCAAAGCATATTGGATGTAGGTGACGGTATCTGTAGCCCAGAAAGAATTAGCGTCGGGAGCAACGAGTGTCAGGTTGCACTGCAGCATGTTGACAGCATACTTCTGGAAGGGGAAGATGGCGCTATAGTAGAGTACGCAGAGCAGAGCTACGAGCCAGAAACCACTGGAGGTGAGAATCTGTCCGAGATCACTAATCTTGAAGGGGTCGTCCTTCTCTTCTGCCTCACCAGTCTGTGCGTCGAGCTTCTTATCCATTACAAAGTAGACAATTGTCATGATGAGTGCAATGCACATCAGTACTACACCAAAGGCTACTGAACGGTTTACGCTGACGACACCACCGAGACGGGCAAAGAATGGCGAGAAAATCATACAGGTGGCAACACCCAGACGAGCCAGTGCCATCTCAGAACCCATAGCCAGCGCCATCTCGCGACCCTTAAACCACTTCACGATACCACGGCTAACGGTGATACCAGCCATCTCACAACCACAACCGAAGATCATGAATCCACATGCTGCAAACTTAGCTGAGGCAGGCATACCCTGATAGAACGGACTAACGCCTAATTCGTCAAATACGGGAATGTAATTCAGGTTGTTGGTAAACCAAGTCTCCAGACCGCTACCCATGAAACCCTCACTGACGGCATACCACTTGATGCAGGCTCCTACGAGCATGACAGCGGCGGAAAGTACAGCCGTAAAGCGTACACCCATCTTGTCGAGAATGATTCCTGCAAAGATGAGGAAGAAAGCAAAGACATTGAGGAATACCTCTGAGCCCTGCATGGTACCGAAGGCTGTCGAGTCCCATCCACGTGTATCCTGCATCAGGTCCTTAATGGGTGAAAGAATATCCATGAATATGTAGCTGCAGAACATGGCCATAGCCAACAGCAGCAGAGCAGTCCAGCGCATAGCAGCACTGTCACGAAGCGTCTTTTGAATCTGTTGTGTCATTGTTATTTTTGTTTTTGTCGTTATTTCGTTATTACGTTATCTCGAATTATTTCAACCACTTGTCTAAGAAGTCAAAGAAGGTGCGTTGCCAAAGAATACCGTTCTGGGGTTTCAGCACCCAATGGTTTTCATCTGGGAAGATAAGCAACTCGGCAGGAATACCCTTCATGCGGGCAGCATTGAAAGCAGACATTCCTTGAGTGGCATTGATGCGATAGTCCTTCTCACCGTGGATGCATAGAATGGGTGTGTCCCACTTCTCCACCATCTTGTGCGGAGAATCGTGATAGGTTTTCTTGGCACGAGGCATCTGTGGACGGTGCCAATAGGCCTCGTCGTACTCCCAGTTAGAGAACCAGTTTTCTTCTGTCTCAGTATACATCGCAGCAAGGTTGAAAGCACCATCGTGAGCAATGAAAGCCTTGAAGCGTTTCTCGTGGATGCCTGCCAGATAGTAGACGCTGAATCCACCAAACGAAGCACCTACAGCCCCCAGACGGTTTTTGTCAACGAAAGGCAGGTTGTCTGCAGCATCGTCTATAGCTGCCAGATAGTCTTGCATACACTGACCTGTCCAGTCACCACTGATTTCCTCTTTCCATTCTTGTCCGAAGCCAGGAAGTCCATGACGGTTAGGTGCAATCACCACATATCCGTTAGCGGCCATGATTTGGAAGTTCCAACGATAGCTCCAGAACTGGCTGACAGGACTCTGAGGACCACCTTCACAGAAAAGCAGGGTGGGGTACTTCTTGCCTTCCTCGTAGTTGGCGGGCAGCATCACCCATACCAGCATCTGCTTACCGTCGCTAGTTGTTACCCAGCGCTGTTGCATCTTACCAAAGGTAAGTTGGTCGAGGATATGCTTGTTCTCAAACGAGAGCTGTTCAATCTTTGTTTTCTCAATGCTCTTGCCAGGCGTTACCATATAGATGTCAGTGGGAGCGGAGAGGCTCTGGCGAGTTGCCAAGATACGCTTGCCATCGTTGGCGAGTTGCAGACTCGTCCAGTCAGCCCAGTCCTCAGTGAGCTGTTTCACTTCGTCTTTCTGTGTAACGCTATACATATTGACACAACCGTGCCATACGCTGAGGAAAAAGAGCTTAGCCTGCTTGTCTTTCTGGGGAGCCCAACAGAAGGCATCAACATCTGACTGCCAGTCAATATAACGCTTCTCACCAGTCTGCAGGTCGCAGATGCACAGGCGGTTGAGGTCTGCCTCGTAGCCATCGCGCTCCATTGACAACCATGCAATATACTTGCCGTCAGGTGAGAATTGTGGGTTCTGGTCGTAGCCCACGTTGTTCTTCAGATTCTCCTTGTCGTTAACAGACTGAATGGCCAGTGTGCGTGTAGGATCAACCTTTGGAGCCACATAGTTTGCAGGTTTGCAGAGATTACGGGTTGTCTTGGTATCTATGTTATACAAGAAAATATCCGAGTCTGTAGAGATGCTGTACTCCAGACCTGTTTTTTTGCGACAAGTGTAGGCAATCTGCTTAGAATCATTGCTCCATGCGAGTTGCTCAATACCGCCAAAGGGTTCCATAGGACACTCATAGGGCTCACCTTCCAGAATATCGGTGCCGTTACCTGCAATGGCAAAACCGTCACCTACAGAGAATACGAAGGGGTGCTGGATGCTTTCCACATAGTGGTCCCAGTGGCGATACATCAGGTCTGTAACACGACGACCCGTTGCCTTGGGTAGGTCATCGGGATTCTTTTTTATAATCTCGTGGAAAGGCAGACTCTTCAGAATGATAACCTTGCTACGGTCTGGCGAGAATTTGAATCCTTCAACATTGCCGTCAGTCTTTGATACTTGGCGACGATTGCTACCGTCCGCTTTCATGGTCCATATTTCTCCACCGCTGATAAAGGCGATGGTTTCTGCATCGAGCCATGTAGGGTCGGTCTCGCTCTTGCTGCTGGTTGTTAGCTGTTTGTTGTTGGCTCCGTCAGCATCCATGATGCAGATAACCTGATGGCTCTTGTTCTGCTTGACGCTGTAGTAACCTACCTGATAGACCACTTCGTCACCATTGGGTGATGCCTCTGTGGCACCGATACGTCCCATAGCCCACATGGCTTCTGGAGTCATCATGCGACTGTTCAACTTGATGTTGCTCTTTCCAATCACTTCTGTTTCTTGTGCTTTTGTGCTGCCCAGCATGGTAAATGCAATGACAGCCAGTGTGAATAATTTTTTCATGATTTATGCAATTTGGCTGCAAAGTTACGAAAAGTCGAGCGCAAAACAAAGAAACTTGTTTCTTTTTTTGCCGAGACGGAGTAACTTCGCGACTTTTTGTCGCAAAGTTACGAAAAAAACGAGAGAAAAGCCAAATAAATTGAGCGCAAAGTAAAACCCCGATTCGGAGTAAACCAAATCGGGGCTCTATAGTGAAGAATAAAAAATTACTTGTTCACCTGGAACTTGGTGTCGCCATCCTTGAAGAAAGCGTTAATCTGCTTAGCAGCAGCGATACCAGCGTTGATGTTGGCCTCGGCTGTCTGAGCACCCATCTTCTTAGGAGTAGAGAAGTAGCGACCCTCGAACTTCTGGAACTCGTCGTTAGCATCAGGCATGATGTCGGTTACGAACTTCAGGTCCTCACGCTCAGCCATCAGCTTAATCAGCTCAGGCTCGTTGATGACTTCCTTACGGGCTGTATTTACCAGCACGCCACCCTTCTTCATCTTACCAACGAGTGCATAGTTGATGCTCTGCTTGGTCTCAGGAGTAGCAGGGATGTGGAGTGATACAACGTCGCAGGTCTCGAACAGAGCGTCCTGATTAGCTACAGCGTGTACGCCAGCTGCCTCGATAACCTCTGCAGGGCAGAAAGCATCGTAAGCATAAACATCCATGCCAAAGCCCTTAGCAATGCGAGCAACATTACGGCCAACATTTCCGAAAGCCAAAATGCCTAACTTCTTGCCTAACAGCTCGCTACCGCTCTTACCGTTATAGAAACCGCGAACGGCCATCACCAGCAGACCGAATACCAATTCAGCTACGGCGTTTGCGTTCTGACCAGGAGTGTTCTCGGCTACTACGTTGTGAGCAGTAGCAGCGGCGAGGTCGATATTGTCGTAGCCAGCACCAGCACGAACCACAATCTTCAACTGCTTAGCAGCATCGAGCACCTCAGCGTCAACCTTATCCGAACGGATAATCAGCGCGTCAGCATCCTTCACTGCGTCCAGCAACTGAGCCTTCTCAGTATATTTTTCGAGCAGCGCCAGCTCATTGCCAGCTGCCTCAATCTCTGCCTTGATACCATTAACAGCTGCTGCTGCAAATGGCTTCTCTGTTGCAACTAATACTTTCATAATTCTCAATTATCAATTAGTGCTGAGCTTCGAATTCCTTCATGCAAGCTACGAGAGCGTTGACACCCTCGATGGTCTGTGCGTTGTAGCAAGAAGCGCGGAAGCCACCTACTGAGCGGTGACCCTTCACACCAACCATACCCTTTGATACTGCGAAGTCGAGGAAGTCCTTCTCCAGCTCCTTGTACTCGTCAGCCATGACGAAGCAGATGTTCATCAGTGAACGGTCTTCCTCAACAGCTGTTCCACGGAACATCTTGTTGCGGTCAATCTCACCATAGACAATCTCTGCACGCTGCTGAGCCAGCTTGTCCATAGCCTCTACACCACCGTTCTTCTTGATCCAACGGAGGGTCTCAAGAGCAGAGTAGATGGGCACTACAGGAGGAGTATTGAACATAGAACCCTTGTCGACGTGTGTGCGATAGTCGAGCATGGTAGGAATCTCACGAGGAGCCTTGCCCAGAGCATCGTCCTTCAGGATGGCGATAGTTACACCAGCCATAGCCAGGTTCTTCTGAGCACCAGCATAGATGGCATCGTACTTAGCAACGTCGATAGGACGGCTGAAGATATCTGAAGACATGTCGGCAATCAGACGAACGGGAACGTCGAGGTCCTTGCGAATCTCAGTACCATAGATGGTGTTGTTCGTAGTGATGTGCAGATAGTCAGCATCAGCGGGAACAGTCCAATCCTTGGGGATGAAGGTATAGTTGGCATCAGCAGAAGAAGCAACTTCTACT
This sequence comes from uncultured Prevotellaceae bacterium, assembly GCA_900316265.1. Lineage (GTDB taxonomy): Bacteria > Bacteroidota > Bacteroidia > Bacteroidales > Bacteroidaceae > Prevotella. The sequence continues at coordinate 22,310 of ONCH01000032.1, forward strand.
ACCTCACCAAACAGTTTAGCTTCCTTCATGGCCTTCTTTGCCCAAACACCAGTGTTCAGGTAAGCAGCCTTCTTAATCAGGAAGTTGTAAGGAATCATGCAGAACTCCAGTGATGCACCACCACCGAGGAAGATAACTGAGTAACCCTCAGGAACCTGCAGCAGTTCCTTAACTAAAGCTACGGCCTCGTCAACGACGGGCTGGAAATCCTTAGCACGATGGCTGATCTCCATCAGCGAGAGACCAGAACCGTTGAAGTCTAAACACTGTTGAGCGGTCTTCTCGATAACCTCGCGGGGGAGCATTGAAGGACCGGCATTAAAGTTGTACTTCTTCATTGTTGATTCAATTTTATTTGTGATACGTTTCTAATGTTTTCTCTTTTTGCGGTGCGAAATTACACTTTTTATTTGAATTGGGCAAATTTTTGTGCAAAAATTAAGTAAAATATATACTTTTCTTTGCATTTTGTCAAGTCAGTGTTGCAATTATCTCACATCTTCGACGATTGTTTTTATTCCTTTTATCTTTTCACCACGTGTCTGGCGCAGTACTTGTTGCAGTTTTTGACGCTTCACGGCGACGTATGCATAGCGGTCTTTCACGTCGATGCGACCAATCTCGTCAGCCTTCAGTCCACCTGACTTACAGAGGAACCCTACAATGTCGCCCTTTGAAATCTTGTCTTTCTTGCCCTTGCCGATATAGATAGTGGCCATCTTGGGGAAGGCTGGTTCTGTGAGTTGCGACTCAGTCGCAACAAACTCCTCGACATCGCCCTCCACATATTCTGGGATATGTTCTTCACCGTTCAGGATAAAGAACGAGCGTCCTTTGGCATCCCAACGGGCAGTGCGGCCTACGCGGTGGATGTAGCCGTCCTCGCTCTCAGGCAAGTGGTAGTGGATAATGTTCTCGATATTGGGAATGTCAAGGCCACGCGATGCTAAGTCGGTGCTGACCAGTACGTTGGCAGAACCATTGCTGAAGCGGTAGAGGGCAGCCTCACGCTCTTTCTGTTCCAGTCCACCGTGAAAACAGCTGGTGATGAATCCTTGCTCTACGAGATAGTTGTTGACACGTTCTACCGACTCCCTGTAATTCAGGAAGACGATGCTGCTGGCGTCGCCAAAGCCCAAAAGCAGTTGCTTGAGCATCTCCAGCTTGTCCTTCTGCGGACTATGCACCTCATAGAGGGTGATGCGCTCAGAGGTCTGCTCGTCATCCGGTAGAAAGTCAATCAACGTGCCTTTCTTTGACATGTTGACAAACTGCGGAATCTGTTCCAGATTGGTTGCCGACAGCAGGATGCGGCGCTGCAGACCAGGCAGACTCTTGATGAGTTTTTGCATCTCGGCCTGGAAACCCATCTCCAGACATTTGTCAAACTCGTCGATGACGAGATAGCGAATGCCGTAACGCGAGATGTTCTCCTTGTCCAAGTGGTCGTTCAGTCGTCCTGGCGTACCAAAAACGATTTGCGGCTTGACGTCTTTCAGCACTTTATGCTCGTCCATCGCAGCTCGTCCACCATAGCAAGCGGTAGAGCGCAGGCCACAGCCCATGCTCTTCAGTACGTTGTCAGACTGCAGGGCTAACTCACGCCCAGGAGTAATGACGAGTGCCTGAACGGTATCTGATGTGCTGTCCAGCAATTGTACGAGGGGTAGGAGATAGGCCAGCGTCTTGCCGGTGCCGGTAGGAGACAGTAAAACAACATCACCGTCGGAGCCCAGAATGGCTTCGGCGGCGTGTTGCTGCATCTCGTTAAGCTCTGTGATGCCTAGTTTTCGGAGTATTTGTTCAATATCCATGTTAGACAGCCCCCTCCCTTTGGAGGGGGTGGGGGGAGGCTTCTTACTTCTTCTCTTCCTTCTTAGCCTCAGCCTTCAGCGTTGACTTATAACGCTTGTTCAGACCGTTGATGACGTCGTTGGTGATGTCGAAGCGCTTGGCAGCATACAGGATGTTGTCACCCTGCTTGGTGAGGATGAGGTCATACTTCTTATCCTTATTATATACGTCAAGGAAGTGCTTCAGCGAGTCGCGCAGACCTTCATTGTATTTATTGGTATGGTTGGCCAACTCGTTCTCCAGACGAGCCTGCAACTCCTGCAGACTCTGCTGCTGGCGCTGGATGGCTGCCTGCTGACTCTCGGCCTGCTCACGACTGGTGAAACCATTGTTCTGCAACTTCTGCTGGAAGTTAGCGGCTGCGTTCTGCAGGGCCTGACCTTTCTGGTTCAACGTGTTGCGGGCATTGGTGCTCTCCTTCTGCAGAATGAGGGTGAACTCCTTGCAGAATTCATACTGAGTCATCAGCGAGTCAACCTCTACATAAGCAATCTTGACGTTACCAGTGCTCTCTCCTGCGCTAGCTGCAGCAGGCTGTTCGTCCATTTTGGGGCTTGCGTTGTTGCAAGAAGCCAGTGCTACTACTGCAGCAGCGGCCAGAAACATGTTCTTTTTCATTGTTGTTATTATTATTCTTTTTTCGTTATTTCGTTATTTTTGTTTTTGTTTTCGTTTTCGTTATCGTTCGCTCACTGCGAAACGGCTCTTACGGCGCATCTCGCGGTCCTGATCCATCACGCAGTGGATGCCTCGTTCCTTCATCGCCTTGCTGTCATGGATATGTTGCGACGAAAACGTCCCGTTCTTGCGCGACAGCACCTTGACCAACAGCAGCAACATACCTGCTGCAATGATGACTAAACTGACAACCAGCGTCTCTACCATATTATATATTATATGAAACGGCTGCAAAAGTAAACAAAAAAAGTGAACTGACCAAAACGTCCCCACACCTTTTAGCATTTATTAGGCCTCTTTATTTTTATATAAAAGAGTAAGGGCGGATAAATTCTAAATATCTAAACTTCTAAACTTTGGTATTCCCTTATTCTATCAAAGGACTCCTTCGCGTTGCAGAATTTCCAGCATTTCCGCAGGTGTAACAACAATAGGCTTCTTGGGGAAATGCTTTGTGTTGCCTGTCACTAAATAAGCATCTTCCTTCGACATGGCTACTTCATAGAATACAACATCCTTTGGGTCTGGAAAGAACTCATCGCTCAGTATACGTTCTCCACGAACCCCATTAGTAACGATTGTGTCTAATGCCCATTTAATGAGATGCTCAGGAATGCCAAACTTCTCACGATGCAACCTCACCCAGTCAAACTCACACTCCTGACCAGGCTCGTAGTACTGCTTGACGAATACGTCCTTCGGCTTCTTTGATTTCTCTGCCTTGCGTCGCTGGATGTACTTGCAGACGTTGGAGTAGCTGATGTTGAATCCTTTCTCTATCAACACACGATGTATGTCCTGTTTCACTAGTGTCCACGAAAATCCATTAACAATTCTCTGAAACACCAATAAATAGAAGGCTCTTGAGCATTTTGATTTACGTGTACATTTATTTTAGTACCTTTGCGGGCTACTATCAAAATGTAAGTATACGGTTTACAAAATGTCACAAGGGCAATACGTGTTCACTCAGTTGTGCAGTATCCTTCCCAAGCGTATCTTCGACTGCCTAGTATACAAGTACGAGGGTAACAAGTGGGTAAAATCTTTTACATGCTGGCATCATCTTCTCGTTATGTTGTTCGGTCAGTTGTCAAATCGCAAGAGCATGCGTGACCTCATTGTCACCCTCAATGCCCACCACTTCAAATTCTACCGTCTCGGCCTTGGCAAGAGCGTCACACGCAGCAATCTCTCCAAGGCGAACGAAGTGCGCGAGGCCAGGATATTCAAGGAGTATGCTGACAGGCTCATTGACATAGCTCGCAGGAAGCGTGACGGTCTGAAGGAGTTCTTTGTCAAGAACAAGGTTTTTGCGTTTGATTCCACCACAATTTCGCTCTGCCTGTCCGTCTATTGGTGGACGAAGATGCATCACACCAAAGGCGGTGTGAAGGCTCATACCCTGTATGACGTGAAGACGGATGTCCCCGCGTTTGTAGTCGTCACG
>ONCH01000038.1 GCA_900316265.1 uncultured Prevotellaceae bacterium
ACAATGTACGCAATTGTAGAGATCAACGGTCAGCAGTTCAAGGTTGAGGAGGGCAAGAAGCTCTTCGTTAACCACATGAAAGATGTGGAAGCCGGTAAGACTGTTGAATTCGACAAGGTACTGCTTGTCGACAAGGAAGGTTCAGTACAGGTAGGCGCACCCACTGTAGATGGTGCAAAGGTAGTTTGCGAAGTGGTTAATCCACTCGTAAAGGGTGAGAAGGTTATCGTGTTCAAGATGAAGCGTCGTAAGGACTCTCGTAAGCGCAACGGTCATCGTCAGCAGTACACCCAGGTAGAAGTTAAATCAGTAATCGCTTAAAACAAAAGGAGAACAACATTATGGCACATAAGAAAGGTGTAGGTAGTTCTAAGAACGGCCGCGAGAGTGCAGCTCAGCGACTCGGCATTAAGATTTTTGGCGGTCAGAAGGTAGTAGCAGGCAACATCATCGTTCGTCAGCGTGGTTCTAAGCACAACGCAGGTAACAATGTTGCTATGGGTAAGGACGATACTCTTTACGCTCTGGTTGATGGTACTGTAGAGTTCCACAAGGGTAAGCGCGACAAGAGCTATGTTTCTGTAATTCCTGAAGCTCAGGCCTAAGAGAACACAAACAAATAATTTATTCCAAACAAACAAGAAAAGGGAGCCCACTTGGGTTCCCTTTCTCTATGTCGTTAAATACAAATCCTCCAATTTGGGGCCAACGGATTTTGCATAAAAACTATAGTAATTTGTCTACAAAAAAAATTGATTGTCTCACGACAATCAACTTTTTAATTAACCTTAATAATCTAATACCATGAAAAACACACTGCAAAAATACTATTATTTCTTACATTCTGCAAGTTTTTGTAGCATTTTTGTGCTTATCTTTAACTTTTCTTAAATTCACCATGCATCCATTTAAGTTTTATTTGCATTTTTTCTTCTACTTTCTGCTCTTCCATGGCTGGACGACTTAAATAGTTGTTAGACTCTAAAATTAGTTCCATATACTCTGAATCATAGTGAGCGAGACTCCCGCCATAAGCTTCAGAGAGGAACTGTCTTGTAGGTAATTGTTGCCAAGAAGTGGTAAAGAAAGAGATAACACTTTCGCGCAAATCAGTACCGCAAGTATGAATCATGCAAATAACTTGTTGGTTACCGGCATCCGACGAATCGACATGATTGCTGTCTGCATTCAACAGACAAAGCTCTACCACAGAGGCATCGTTCATACGGAATAACGCATAATTAGTAGTAAGTTGAACAAGTTCACTCTTGCCGTCAAAGGCATTACGAACTTCTGCCTTCATGTTTGCCTCACAGAAATCAATACAGTCCAACCGGTTGTTGTGCGTCAGGTAAGGCATTAGCGAATCAGGCATGCTTTTCAGTGCTTCGCTCATTTTTGTCTGAGCAAAAGCACTGCTAGCTAGCATCAACGATAGGGCTATTATTAGCTTTTTCATCTCTAAACTATAGACACTCAACTCTACACTGAATCATCCCCTACCCGGTCTTAAGTCATGAACGCGAACGGCCTTGCCCTCGCTAACGGGTAAAGTTCCTTTCTTTACAAGTTTGACACGAGGCGTCAGCAGGATTTCGTCTTTCAGTGCACGCTGAATATCCTTCGTCATCTTCTGTAACTCTGGATAGACATCGGTATTCAGACCATCGAGTTCAACCTCAACAGTCATGATGTCGTTGTCATCCTCCGTATCAAGCGTGATGAGGTAATTGCTACCCAAACCAGGATACTGTACAAGAATCTTCTCAACCTGCATGGGGAATACATTGACTCCCTTGATGATAAACATATCGTCGGTACGTCCCTTAATGCGATCAATACGACGATGAGTACGTCCACACTTACACTCGCCAGGAATGATGCGGGTGAGGTCGCGCGTACGGTAACGCAAAATAGGCATCATGGTACGGTCAAGGGTTGTCAGCACCATTTCACCAATCTCGCCATCGGGCACTGGTTCGAAAGTGTCTGGATCAACAATCTCTACAATATAGTTATCTTCCCACAAGTGCATACCATCCTGATACTTACACTCGAAAGCCACACCAGGACCATTCATCTCAGTCATACCAAACGAATTATAGGCCTTCACACCCAACATACGCTCGATACGCCGACGCTGCTCTTCAGTATGTGGCTCGGCACCTATACACAAAGTATGCAGTTTAGTGCTACGAGGATCTACACCCTCTTCCTGGAACACCTCAGCTAAACGAATGGCGTAAGAAGGAATGGCGTGGAGGGCGGTAGTACCAAAGTCCTTGATGAACTTAATCTGACGCTTCGAGTTACCAGCAGCAGCAGGTACCGTCATAGCGCCTAGCCACTCAGCACCATACTGGAAGCCAAGACCACCCGTAAACATACCGTAACCACTGGAGTTCTGGAAAACATCACTCTTGCGACAGCCCACCATATAAAGGTTACGGGCAATCATGTTAGCCCACGAGCAGATATCGTGCTCAGAATAGACAACGACACAAGGGTTACCCGTAGTACCACTAGTAGAGTGAATACGCACGGCGTCATCTAAATTGCCGCCTACCAATCCGTAGGGATAGTTGTCGCGCAGGTCCTGCTTCGTAGTAAACGGAATCTTACGCAGATCCTCAAGACTATTAATAGAATCTGCCGTAATGCCTAACTCGCCCAAGCGCTTCTTGTAGAATGGCGATTGCAAGCAGACATTAATGGTGTCCTTGAGTTTCTTTACTTGCAGCTCTTCGAGCTGTTTACGAGGCATTTTCTCCAGTTCCGGCTGCCAGCACTCCCCATCGGGTTTGACGGTAGCCATGATTTTTTCGTCAGTCATATAGTATTATTATTGTTTATTGGTTCTATATATTATTGTTCTTTAGACAGTTGCATCATCATCACAGCGGCAAGGCCAGCCGTCTCAGTACGCAGTCGACTCTTACCCAAATGTACTGAAATAAAGCCCGCAGCAACAGCACGATGTACCTCATCGATAGAGAAGTCGCCTTCAGGACCTACAAGCACCAAGGCATCCTCAGCATCCGGCTGCTGACGGAGTTCATCAAAAAGGTAGCTGCGAGGAACCTCCTCGTAACAGTGGGCAATATACTTACGCCCCGTTCGTGGCTGGCGGATGAAATCATCAAACAACGTTATCTCGTTGAGGACTGTCAACCACGCTTTATGGCTTTGCTTGGTAGCAGCAATGACTATCTTCTCAGCACGAGGTAGCTTGACAACGGTACGCTCAGAGAACTGACAATTCAGGAACGAAATTTCGTCAACACCAACCTCTACGGCCTTCTCCAGCATCCACTCCATACGATCCATCATCTTTGTTGGAGCAATAGCCAGATGGAGATGTCCCTGCCACTGACGCTCTTGGAGTAACGTCTCCTTGATAGCATACTGACAGTGATGACCATGAGCCAGCGTCACCCCTGCACGATAGTAGTTGCCGACGCCATCCATCAGCATCATCTCGTCACCCTCACGCAGACGAAGCACACGCAAGGCATGCGTGGCTTCATCAGCAGGCAACTCAGTCTGATGAGCTGCGTCAGGGACGTAGAAGAATCTGACTTCTTTCATTAATGCTTGATTTCAGTAATGGGTTTCTCTTCGGGCTTAAATACCAGCGCGAAGGTGATACCTACCACGAGAGCAAAGGCGGCGAAGATAAACCAGCAGGTCTGCCATTCACCAACGAGATATCCACCTTCCCAACCACAGAAACTATTGACAATTTCACCAGCAGCCAGCGTACCGATAGTAGCACCAAGACCGTTGGTCATCATCATAAACAAACCTTGCGCAGAAGCTTTGATCTTCGGGTCGCATTCCTGGTCAACGAAGATACCACCAGAGACATTGAAGAAGTCAAAGGCGACACCATAGACAACGCACGACAGGATGAAGAAGATAACGCCTGGCATAGCAGGATCGCCAATGCCAAAGAATCCGAAACGGAACACCCAAGCAAACAGCGACATGAGCATTACTACCTTAATACCAAAACGCTTCAGGAAGAATGGAATCATCAGAATGCAGCAGGCCTCACTAATCTGTGAGATGGAGGTCAACATAGTGGCGTTATTAGCCGCAAAAGAATCGGCAAACTCAGGTGTGCCCTTGAAACTGGTCAAGAAGGGACCTGCAAAGCCGTTGGTTACCTGCAGACACATACCCAACAATGCTGAGAAGATGAAGAACAGCGCCATCTGACGACGTTTGAAGAGCTTAAAAGCATTCAAGCCCAAACTTTCTGCCAACGAAACCTTACCCTCTTTCTTCTCCAGCTTGCACTCGGGAAGCGTGAAGCAATAGGCAAAGAGCACGAGACTCAGAATACCAGATACAAAGAACTGCATGTAGGTATATTGGAACTTATGCGCATTCTCACCCAATGTAAAACCGAAACCACTATCATCAATGAAGGCGCAGTTTACGAACCACATGGTGGCGATGAAACCAACAGTACCCAGTACACGGATAGGCGGGAAATCCTTCACCGTATCCATATTGTTTTTCTTCAGAATAGCGAAAGCCGCCGTATTGGTCAGCGCAATGGTAGGCATATAGAAAGCCACACTCATCGTATAGAGTGCAATAAATACCGACTTGTCAGCCAGTTCGTTTCCAAAGCCTGCCTGCTCACCCATCCACCAACAGCTCAGCATGAAGCCACCAGCCAACAGATGACACAGTCCCAAAAGACGCTGTGGTTGAATATACTTATCAGCAACGATACCCATCAGTGTAGGCATGAAGATGCTGACAATACCCTGGATAGCATAGAACCACGAAATCTTGTCACCCAGTCCAGCGATGCCAAGATAGTTTCCCATACACGTTAGATACGCTCCCCAGACGGCAAACTCCAGGAAGTTCATAATTGCTAAACGTACTTTCGTATTCATAGTCTTTAAATTTTAAGTTAGTAGTTTTCCTTTATAATAAGCCCTAAGGCCGTTATTCTGCTTTTTTAATTCGATCTTTCCCTGTAGCCACTCCGTTTGAGGCTCCTCCTTTTCTAAAGGGTGCACTCTTACTACGTAGCCCTGTTCCAACGATATGACGCAGAGTGTCTTGGTTTGTCCCTCCGGCAATATCAACTCGTTGCACGCTATCTGTCTCTGTGGCTTCGGTAACATCGTTTTCATGTTGCTCTTGTATTTCCTTGTCGTGGAATCTTATTAACTGAATCTGACTGATGAACATCAAACGACGTGCATCCATATCATCATCATTCTGTGGAAGATAAATAAACCCACGCAATTCTTTGATGTTCAATGTTCTATTACTTGGCACTCGTAACTGTGCAATACCAGATATCGACACATGATTGACCGTCTGGATGACGCTATCTTTCTCATACGTGGTCTTAATACATACCACAGCATCCTTTGAGCCACTCTGCCAGATATGCTCCGTCATAAACTGGAACATAAACGAGTCGCCCAGTTTGAAAGTTGAATCAGCCTTGACAACAAAATCGAAGCGGTTCTTCGTAGGACGAGGAATCAACAGCATTGCCGTCTCGTCACGCCAGATGTTGGCAGTATCGCCCGTCTCGCTATACTGTGAATAACGATTGATGTCACCCACTGAGGCACCTAACTTCTTGGCGTCGTTAACCAAACGTTCGTGCACTCTTAGATAGATTTCCTTCAAACGTTCTGCATGCGAATAATAAAAGACAAGCGATGAGTCGAAGACAGCCTCCGTCACATTGTGCTTCTCTAAAACCGCCAAGAAATACTCCGTCTGTTTGTAGTCAGCATCCGTACCGCCATTACGTGCCATTGCCTCTGCCACATGATACTCATAGAGCATATCCTCCAGTTCATCAGGCTGGACATACTCTGATGGCACCTTGGGTTTACAGCCCACAGCCATCATGAGAATCATGAGGAATAACGGGGCACTATGCTTCATTGGCCTTTTTCTTGAACGTTATCTCGCTAATTTCCTTGCGGTAGAACAGCAATAGCACGACGACACCTACCGAGATAGATGCATCAGCGAAGTTGAAGACGGGACTGAAGAACACGTAGGGATTTCCACCGACAAACGGTACCCAATCAGGCCACGTAGTCACTATCAGCGGGAAGTAGAACATATCCACCACCTTACCCATCAGGAAGGATGCATAACCTGTTCCGAAAGGTACGAAGTAGCTGGTATAGAACTCCGACGAGGCATTGAACACCAGTCCGTAGAACATCGAGTCAATCAGATTGCCAACGGCTCCGGCAAAAATCATCGACAGACATACCAGATAACCCCAACGCGCCTGAAGCTTCACCTGACCTATTATATAATAGCCCAGCACAGAGATGGCTACCACACGGAATAGACTCAGCACCAGCTTTGAACCTATTTCCATGCCATAAGCCATGCCGTTGTTCTCAATAAAGACAATCTTGAACCACGACAGTATCTCTATCTGCTCGTGCAGCGTCATGTTGGTCTTTACCCATATCTTGATGAGTTGGTCTACCAAGAGAACACCCACCACGATGAGTGCAGCCAACGCGCCACGTTTTGTTATCTGCTGTCTATCCATCGACTATTTCTTACCAGCCATCTTTGACTCTACGCTAAGTGTAGCGTGAGGAACAGCACGCAGGCGCTCCTTGGGAATCAGCTTACCCGTGATGCGGTCAATGCCGTATGTTTTGTTCTCGATGCGGGTCAGTGCAGCCTTCAATCCCTGGATGAACTTCTGCTGACGAGCAGCCAGCGAAATCAGTTCTTCCTTCGACTGTGTAGCACTACCCTCCTCCAATGCTTTGTACGTAGGAGAAGTATCATCGACATCGTTCGAATCCTGATTCATCAGGACACGCATCATCTGATCATAGTCACGCTTGGCCAACGCCAGCTTCTCATTGATAATCTCACGGAACTCTTCTAACTCTTCGTCCGTGTAACGTGTTTTTTCTGCCATAATACTTAGATTTTTGTTATTTTGATATTCAGATTAAAGTCATCGAATTCTACCGCCTGACCATCGTTAGCCTCCAACTTCAAGTCATCAGCCAATACCTGACGAGCAATATAGTCACCAAAGGCCTCAACAGCCTTCGTGGATGCCTCGTTAGGCTCAATGCTGACGCGGATGTGATCAGTGATTTCCAGTCCACTCTTCTTACGGATGTTCTGGATACGGTTCACCAGCGTACGAGCCATACCCTCTGCACGCAGTTCATCTGTCAGGGTAATATCGAGGGCAACAGTCAGGTTGCCGTCGTTGCCAACCAACCAGCCGGGAATATCCTCGCTGATGATTTCAACGTCCTCAGCCAGAATCTCATAGCTACCCAGCTGCAGCTTGCCGTTGGTCTCCAGTTCAGCAATCTGCTCCTGTGTCATCTCTGCAACAGCAGCAGCTACGGCTTTCATGTCCTTGCCGAACTTCTTACCCATCGTGCGGAAGTTACATTTCACCTTCTTCACCAGGATACCGGCACCCTCTACGAACTTCACCTCCTTCACGTTCACCTCCTGAAGGAAGATATCCTTCACCGTGTCAATAGCTTCACGCTGAGCCTGGTCAACGGGAGGAATCATCAACGTCTGCAGAGGCTGTTTCACGGCAATGCCTTCCTTCTTACGCAGTGATAGTACGATGGTGGTAATACGCTGAGCAATGCTCATACGCTCTTCAAGGTCTTTATTGACGAGAGCAGCGTTGAATTCTGGGAATTTATCCAGATGCACACTATCCAGAGCACCACCAAGGTCCTTATACAGCTGGTCTGCAAAGAACGGAGCGAACGGTGCCAACAGCTTGGCAACAGTCATCAAACACTCATACAAGGTCTGATAGGCAGCCAGCTTGTCGTTGTCCATCTCCTTGCCCCAGAAGCGTTTCTTGTTCAGACGAACATACCAGTTAGACAGGTCTTCATCGACAAAAGCATCAATGAGTCGTCCTGCACGTGTGGGGTCATAGCCGTCCATCTCCTGCTGAACGCCCTGAACCAGCGAGTTCAGACAAGAGAGAATCCAACGGTCAAACTCAGGACGCTCGCTGACAGGAATCTGTGGTGTCTGCGGGTCGAAGCCATCCACGTTGGCATACATCGCAAAGAGCGAGTACGTATTATATAAGGTGCCAAAGAACTTACGGCTGATTTCAGCGACGCCCTCTGGGTCGAACTTCAGGTTGTCCCAAGGTTCGCTATTGGTCATCATATACAGACGGACAGCATCTGAACCGTACTTGTCAATCATCTCGAACGGATTCACCACGTTACCCACGTGCTTTGACATTTTGTTGCCCTTAGCATCGAGCACAAGACCAGAAGAGATAACATTTTTGAAGGCTACGCTATCGAAAATCATCGTAGCGATAGCGTGCAAGGTAAAGAACCAACCACGCGTTTGGTCAACACCCTCGTTGATGAAGTCGCAGGGAAAGGCAATACCTTTGTCGATGAGATCGGCATTTTCAAACGGATAATGTACCTGCGCATAAGGCATCGAACCAGAGTCGAACCAAACGTCAATCAGGTCGGTCTCACGCTTCATGGGCTTACCACTTTCGCTAACCAATACGATATAGTCAACGTATGGACGGTGCAGGTCAATCTTATCGTAGTTCTCCTTGCTCATATCGCCAGGCACGAAGCCCTGATCCTTCAGCAGATTGCTCTTCATGAAGCCTGCCTTGACGGCCTTCTCCATCTCGTTGTACAGTTCTTCTACTGAACCGATACAGATTTCCTCGCCATCCTCTGAACGCCAGATGGGAAGCGGAGTACCCCAGAAGCGTGAGCGAGAGAGGTTCCAGTCGTTCAGATTCTCCAGCCAGTTGCCAAAGCGTCCAGTACCTGTTGACTCAGGCTGCCAGTTTATGGTCTTGTTGAGCTCACTCATGCGCTCCTTGCAAGCTGACGACTTAATAAACCACGAATCCAACGGATAGTACAACACGGGCTTGTCAGTACGCCAACAGTGAGGATAGTTGTGGACGTGCTTCTCAATCTTAAACACCTTGTTCTGAGCCTTCAGATCCATGCAGATAGAGATATCCAGCGTCTCGTCCTTGTCGGTCAGCGCATCGTCGTAGGCATTCTTTACGTAACGACCTGCAAATTTGTTCCACTCCTCAACGTTCACATAGTTCTTGACGAATTCCTCGTCGAGATCTTCGATGACGAAATACTTACCCTGCAGATCAACAACAGGACGCTCAGCACCCTTCTTGTCAATCAGCACGATAGGACAGATACCTGCCTTCTTGGCTACGAAAGCATCGTCAGCACCGAAGTTAGGCGCGATATGTACGATACCAGCACCATCGTCGGTAGTCACGTAGTCACCAGGAATCACCTTGAAGGCATCGCCCATAGGTTTGATGGCAGGCATCAGCTGCTCATACTCCATACCTACGAGGTCAGTACCCTTGTAACGGGCCACGATGCGATATGGAATCAGCTTGTCGCCACGCTCAAACTTTGGCAGTTCGCCACCATCGGTGATAGCGCCCTCAGCAGGCAGATAGGCATTCAGACGAGCCTCGGCCATCACGATGGTAATAGGTTCGGCGGTATATGGATTGTATGTCTGCACAGCCACGTAGTCAATCTTCGGACCTACGCAGAGTGCTGAGTTGGCAGCCAGTGTCCACGGTGTTGTCGTCCAAGCAAGGAAGTAAGGTGTACCCCACTCTGCCATCTCAGGTTTCGGATTCTTCATCTTAAACTGAGCGGTACATGTGGTATCCTTCACGTCACGATAGCAACCAGGCTGGTTCAACTCGTGGCTCGAAAGTCCCGTACCTGCAGCGGGAGAATATGGCTGGATGGTGTAACCCTTGTAGAGCAGACCTTTCTTGTAGAACTGCTTCAGCAGCCACCACAGGGTCTCGATGTACTTATTATCGTAGGTGATGTAAGGATTGTCAAGGTCCACGAAGTAACCCATCTTCTCCGTCAAGTCACGCCATTCCTGGGTGTACATCATCACATTCTCGCGACACTTCTTATTGTAGTCCTCTGTAGAGATATACTTATCGCTCTCCTTGTTGTCGATATCGGCCTTGGTAATACCCAATTCCTTCTCGACACCCAACTCTACGGGCAGTCCATGAGTGTCCCAACCAGCCTTACGCTTAACCTGAAAGCCCTTCATGGTCTTATAGCGGTTGAAAGTATCCTTAATTGAGCGCGCCAGTACGTGATGGATGCCAGGGTGACCGTTGGCTGAGGGAGGACCCTCGAAGAATACAAACTGCGGACAACCTTCACGTTCCGTCACGGAGCGCCAGAAGACATTTTTCTCCTTCCACATCTGCAGCACGTCATTGTTCGTCTGCGTCAAATTCAAGCCGTTGTGTTCGGCAAATTTCTTACTCATAAATTATCGATAATTTTTACTGTTTTCTTTGACATCTCGCAAGTACAGAACAGTCCGCCCTCGCGAATTGCTTGCAAAGGTAATCATTTTTTTTTATTCCACCAAATTTCTACCCTGCTAAAGTGTTAAAATTAAGAAAAGGATAGACGAAGTACTGGAACAAGCAAATCATTAGAAAGAATCGCTACATTTTGGCTAACACGAAGACCAACAGCCCAAATAATAACTCCTTGATTATCAGTAACAACAATTTGTTTTCTTTTATCAAAGATTGATTTCTTCAAATCTGTCATCATATCGCTCAGCAACTTACGACCGCTCATACCAAATGGTACCATCCAGTCGCCCTCCTCTGCCCTACGAACCGTCAACGGAAAGTGCACCTTCGAACAATCGAGTGTAGCCACAAGCGGGTCTTTTGAGACCTCAAAAGCGCCACTTTCAACACGGATTTTGTGTTTCTCATCCAGTATATAGGTACCTGTTTCAGGAATTACGAACGGTTTCATTGGCTCCAAATGCGGTTCTACCAGCAAGCATTCCCTATCAACAAGCAGGTCATAATCCGCCGACGAGAACACGCTTCCAACGCTGTCAGCACGCATAGAATCGCAGATTTGAGATGCTTGGGCTGAGTTAAAACCATAGTCAGCAAGCAATTCATAAAGCAAGTAATCGTTGAGCACATCCAGCTTGCGAATAGCAATCCCATTCTCTTTTCTCACGATTGTCTGCGCTTTATAAGCATCTAGAAGCTCCTCAACAGCCGCCATACGTTCAGTCATACGCCGAATATTCTCCAGCGCCTTGCCATTCAGCTGTTGCAGTTCAGGGATAATATGATGGCGAACCTTATTGCGTGTAGCTTCATCCTCCAAATTGGTACTGTCAGTAATGTACTTCTGTCCACAAGACGCCAGAAATCCCTCAATTTCATCGCGCGACACACACAGCAGAGGACGCAAAATATAGCCATTCCGAGGACGAATGCCCACCAAACCATGCACACCCGTGCCACGCACCATATTAAGAATAACGGTTTCAACGGAGTCGTCGCGGTGATGAGCCACACAGATACCAGCTGCACCGATGTCTTCACGCAACTGTTCAAGCCACTTATAACGCAGTTCACGAGCCGACATTTCAATACTCACCTTATGCAATTCTGCGTATTCACGGGTATCAAAATGAGCACGATGTAGTTCTACGCCAAGTCCCTGACAGAGTTCTGCACAAAAAGCTTCATCCCTATCCGACTCGGCACCCCGCAAACGAAAATTACAATGGGCAGCATGCACGTTGAAACCGGCATTTTTCAGCAGCAGCAACAATGCCACACTATCTGCACCACCACTTAAAGCAACAATATATAATTCGTTGGTATTAAGTAGTTTATGTTTATTAATATATCGCTCTACTTTACTCCACATAAAGTACCAAGCCCTTCAGGTATTCACCCTCCGGATGATAGATATTGATAGGATGATCGGCAGGCTGATGCAACTGATGCAGGATGCGCACCTTACGCTTGGCAAGGGCAGCTGCCGTGAATACCGCATTACGGAAATGGTCTTTCGTAACCACTTGCGAACAAGAGAACGTAAAGAGGATACCGCCTTTCTCAATCTTCTCGAAAGCCTTCTGGTTCAAGCGGGTGTATCCCTTCAGCGCATTATGCAGGGCACCACGATGCTTGGCAAAAGCAGGCGGATCGAGGATGATGAGGTTATAGTTAGAACCTGCGCGCTCCAAATATTTAAAGGCATCCTCGCAATAGGCCTCATGACGGGCATCTCCTGGGAAATTCAGCTCCACATTCTGCTTCGTCAGCTCGATGGCCTTGGCCGAACTATCTACGCTATGTACGAGCTCAGCACCGCCACGCATGGCATAGAACGAGAAACCACCCGTATAGCAGAACATATTCAGTACACGTTTTCCCTTCGAGAACTTCTCCAGCAACGAACGATTCTCGCGCTGGTCCACAAAGAAACCTGTCTTCTGACCTTTCAGCCAGTCTACGCGGAACTTCAGACCGTTCTCTGTAGCGATGTTATCGTCAGAACCACCCACCAAAAAGCAATTCATATCATCTGCCGTCATAAACGGTAGCGTCGTCTCACTCTTATAATAAATGTGCTTCACACGACCCTCCATCACCTTGTTCAGCGCACGGGCTATCTCCTTACGACACAGGTGCATACCGATGGAATGAGCCTGCATAACGGCCGTCTCACCATAGACGTCGATAATCAGTCCAGGCAGGTTGTCACCCTCGCCATGAACCAATCGGTAGGTGTTATTGTTGGGGTTGTCGGCAATGCCAATGGCTTGGCGCATCTTCAAAGCTGATGCCAGGCGAGAATGCCAGAATTCATCGTCAATCTGCACGTCAGAGAACGTCAATACGCGGACGGCAATAGAGCCTTCCTGATAGTGTCCAACAGCGATAAAATCGCCTGAATTGGTTACCACACGCACTACTTCGCCCTCCGCGATGCCCTCGTCAATAGTGGCGATAGCACCTGAGAACACCCACGGATGGAATCTCTTGAGACTCTCTTCCTTACCCTTACGCAGCCGTACTTGCTTCATTGTCATCAACGTTTATCAGTTCGTAATCGCCCGTCTGCTCCAGTCGCTGCAGCTCTTCATAGAGCATAATGCACGACCAGGCATCGGTAGCAGCATACAATTTCTGCTTGTCACTTAATATATCAGCCTCCCAATTGGTCAGCTGTTCACGCTTGGAGATACGCTGCCCAAAGAAGTTTGCATACAATTTCTGCAGACTCATATCTTCGACACCTATTTCGCGCACATGGTCCTGTAAATCAACGAAATAGCCCGCATTGAAATCATCCAATTTGTGCAACGAATTGAGGTCATCACGCAACGACAGGCCAATCTTAGGCACTTTCGTATCCTCCAGCAGTCGTTTTACCGATGGCGACATACCCAGCTGGTTCAGACGGAAGAGAAAACAGACGTCATAGCTGGACACCTGAAGGAGTGACACCCGATGGACCGTTCCCTTCTTGAACGACGGACGAGTCTCAGTATCAACGCCCAGAATAGGTTGTGACAGCAGGTAACGCACGGCTTTTTCAGCCTCCGTCTCCGTCAAGACCACCACGATACGCCCCTCAAAAAGCGCTCTCGGCAGAGTGCCAATCTTGGATTTGTCGTATTTGTTGTATATTGTTTTCTTCATTTGGGGTGCAAAGGTACGAATAAGTGAGTGAAAATGCAAATTTATTTGCGATTTTCCGAACGGAAGTATTTTCGACGTAGTCAAAGGTACGAAAAAAGGTACAAAAAATACAAAAAAACCGCCACTTTATGATGAAATCTAAGAAATTCTTTGTAATTTTGCAATTCGTAATAATAAATAAGGTATGGCAAAAAAGAAAACAAGCAAGGCTTCCGAGAAAACAGCTAAAACTCTACGTGAGGCCTTAGGCATAGACAAGATATTCTACAACGAGCGTATCAACTTCGTGATAGGCTTCTGTCTGCTTATCATTGCAGGCTATCTGATTTGGGCATTCGTCTCGTACTTTGCAACGGGAACCGCTGACCAGAGTCTGATAGAATCGCCACGCGATGGTGAAATTATGAACGAAGCCCGCGAGTTTCAGAATTCGTGCGGTTCGCTGGGTGCTTACGCGGCACACTTCTTCATTAAGCGTTGCTTTGGACTGTCAGCTTTCTTCGTGCCTGTCTTTATGATGATGGTTGCTGTCACCATGATGCGAGCATACAAGGTGCGCCTGCTGAAGTGGTTCATGTCGCTGGCTATCATCATGATATGGTCGTCGGTAACGTTTGCAAAGTTCCTCGCACCGTTCTTCGAAGATGCTTGCTTCAATCCCGGCGGAGACCACGGACTGGCGCTCTGTCAACAGATTGAAGGTCTCTTGGGTGTACCTGGACTGACAGCCATTCTCGGTTTATCAGCAGTATCTTTCCTCGTCTATCTGAGTATGGAGACGGTCATCATTATCCGCAAGTTCTTCAACCCGCTGCACTACCTGAAAAAGATTCCTATGACCATCAATGTGGGTGGTGGCGACAGCGAAGACAATAACGAGACGGAAGAAGAGCAGCGCGTCTTTGACAACCCCGAGACAGAAGAAATCACCTTCTCAATGGATGACGATTCAGCCGTCATCAAACAAGAGCCCAAGGAACCTGTCAACACACAGAAGCCTGACGCAGAGGATGAAGAAGAGACTGCCGAGGACACCGAGTTCGTCATTGAAGAGACCGAAGAAGAGGAAGGCGCTCATGGAAAGACCGTTGTTGGCGACTATGGCGACATCTCAACGCCCTACGACCCCAAGCGCGACCTGGAAAACTACAAGTACCCCACCCTCGACCTCTTACAGCAGTATGAGAGTGACGGTAAGCCGTTCATCGATATGATCGAGCAGAACACCAACAAGAACCGCATCGTTGACGTACTTCGTAACTTCGGTGTAGAAATCAGCAGCATCAAGGCTACCGTTGGTCCTACCATCACCCTTTACGAGATTACGCCCGCCCCTGGTGTCCGCATTTCGCGCATCCGCAACTTGGAGGATGACATCGCCCTGTCGCTCTCAGCGCTGGGCATCCGTATCATCGCGCCTATTCCTGGCAAGGGAACCATCGGTATCGAGGTACCTAACGCTAAGCCTGCTACCGTATCTATGCGTTCTATCCTTGACTCGAAGAAGTTCCAGGAAACGACGATGGAACTGCCTTGCGCCTTGGGTAAGACGATTACCAACGAGGTGTTTATGTTCGACCTCGCTAAGGCTCCACACCTGTTGGTTGCAGGTGCTACCGGTCAGGGTAAGTCTGTTGGTCTGAACGCCATCATCACCTCTTTATTATACAAGAAGCACCCCGCAGAGTTGAAGATTGTGCTCGTTGACCCGAAGAAGGTAGAGTTCAGCGTGTATTCAAATATCGAGAAGCACTTCCTTGCAAAGGTACCCGATGAGGGCGAAGAACCCATCATCACCGATGTCACCAAGGTTATCCGCACGCTCAACTCGCTGTGTAAGGAGATGGATACCCGTTATGACCTGCTGAAGATTGCACAGGCTCGTAACATCAAGGAATACAACAAGAAATTCATTGACCGCCAGCTCAATCCGGAGCACGGCCACCGTTTCATGCCGTACATCGTGGTGGTTATCGATGAGTTCGGTGACCTGATTATGACCGCTGGTAAGGAAGTGGAGCTGCCTATCGCACGTATCGCCCAGCTGGCTCGTGCCGTAGGTATTCACATGATTATCGCTACCCAGCGTCCTACCACGAATATCATTACTGGTACCATCAAGGCTAACTTCCCAAGTCGTATAGCCTTCCGCGTGGGTGCAATGATTGACTCGCGTACCATCCTTGACCGTCCAGGTGCCCAGCAGCTGGTGGGTCGTGGTGACCTGCTCTATCTGAATGGTGGTGAGCCCGTTCGCGTACAATGTGCTTTCGTGGATACACCAGAGGTGGAGCGCATTAACAACTTCATCGCTGACCAGCAAGGCTACCCAATGGCCTTTGAATTGCCAGAGCCTGACACCGACGAAGGAGAAGCTGGCGAGAGTCGTGACGTGGATATGCAGCACCTTGACCCGATGTTCGAGGATGCTGCCCGCCTCATTGTTCGTGAACAGAGCGGTTCTACGAGTTTGATTCAGCGCAAGTTCGCCATCGGCTACAACCGTGCGGGACGACTGATGGACCAGCTGGAGAAAGCTGGCATCGTAGGTGCTGCTCATGGCAGTAAGCCCCGCGAAGTACTCATCATGGACGAAACGTCCCTCGAAAACCTGTTATCACAATGGAAAGGATAATGACTAATGCTCGATGGTTCAGCCATCGAGGAATACTCGCCCTGCTGTCGCTCATGATGGCATTGCCCCTGAGTGCCCAGACAGCCAAGCAGGTGCTCGACAAGGCTGCTGCCAACGTATCGGCTAAGTCGGGAGCCAAGGCTTCGTTCTCCATCAAGGGCGATCAGTTCAACACCAGCGGCACCATCGCCATCAAGGGACGTAAATTCCAGGCAACGACACCACAGGCCACCATCTGGTTTGACGGTAAGACGCAATGGACCTACATGAAGAAGAACGAAGAGGTGAATGTGGCCAATCCAACGGATGCAGAACTGGCGACCATCAATCCCTACAACTTCATCTACATGTACCAGAAGGGCTACAAATATACGATGGAGAAGAAAAACGGCAGTTTCATCGTACACTTGACAGCTTCCGACAAGCGTGGCATCCAGGAGATGTATATCACCGTCAACCCAAAAACCTACATTCCATCACAGATACGCATGCGCCAGCAGAAAGGCTGGACAACCATCAACATCACAGGCTTCAAGCAAAGTAAACTGTCCGATGGAATGTTCCGTTTTAACTCTAAAGACTTCCCCAACGCAGAGGTAATAGACTTACGATGAACAAATTACAACTATTCTTCCTGTTACGCAAGAACGTTAAACTCAGCGAGAAGCGTAACGTCATGTTCGAGGCAAACCAGTACGGCAAACTCTTTGGTTACATCATGGTAGCCTTCTTAGCTGTCGAGTTTATAGGCTTAGGAACGTTCTTCGGCTGGTTAGCAGCCAAGGAGCAGTCGCCTGAAATGGTGCTCTACTTCATGCCTTTCCTGCTGATACTGGACTTCGGTGCCCGTTTCGCCACCCAGCAGACACCCATGATGCTGGTGAAACCGTATCTGCTGACACCTATTAGTAAATATAGCGCCATCGAGTGCTTCCTCATCCAACAACTGCTGGACGGCGGTAACTTCATCTGGATGACGCTGTTCCTCCCCTACACCTTCATCGTGTGGTGTGGTGGAATGACGGGATGGGCGGCTATCGGTATGCTCTGTCTGCTGCATCTGATGGTGGTGGTCAACAGCCAGTGGTACCTGCTGGTGCGCACGCTCGTCAATCAGAGCATGTGGTGGTGGGCATTGCCTGCAGCTTTCTATGGTTCGCTGATAGTACCGTTCTTCGTACTCTCCGACAGCCAAATGGACGCAGTCTTCGATTTCATCGGTGACCTTTCCGTCTTCTCGTGGTGGACGTTCGGCATCTTCACTATCCTTTTCACCATCTTGTTTGCTGTCAATCGTCGCATGCAGATGTCGCTCATCTACGATGAAATCAGCAAAAAGGAGAAGACCAAGCTGAAACACGTGTCTGAGTTCCAGGCGCTGAACCGCTTCGGACAGATTGGCGAATACCTAAAGCTGGAAATCAAGAGCACCATGCGCAACAAGGCCATCCGTGGCCGATTCATCCAGGGTGTGTGCTTCATCACCTTCTTCTCGCTGGCCATCTCCTTCCTCGACATCTACCACACCAGCTTCGAGCGCAACTTCTTCTGCCTCTACTGCTTCGTGTTCTTCGGTGCCGTCAACCTCACAAAGGTGATGTGTCCTGAGGGTAACTATATCGATTTGCTGATGGTGCACGAGGAGAATATCCTGACGCTGCTACGTGCCAAATACTATTACTATTGTGCCGTACTGCTGTTGCCGTTCCTCATCACGCTCGTACCAGTCATCATGGGTAAGTTCTCGTTGATTATGGTACTTGCCTATCTGTTTACGGTGACGGGCCCCATCTACTTCCTACTCTTCCAGATGGCCATCTACAACAAGCAGACCCTGCCCCTCAACGAGAAGCTGACGGGCAAGAACCAGATGGAGAACAAATGGCAGATTATTGTTTCCATGACGACGATGTTTGCACCTGTTATCATCATCAGTCTGTTGCAAATCGTCTTCTCCGCTGATGTTGCCTACTGGATTCTTTTCCTCACCGGTGTAGCCATCACCCTCACCGAGCCCTACTGGTTGCGCAGCATCTATCGTCGCATGATGGTACGACGCTATGAGAATCTCGAAGGCTTCCATTCAACACGCTAATTATGCATTAAGCATTATGCATTAAGCATTATGAAAACGCTACTCATTCAGGTAGGTAAAACGGTCAACAAGCACTTCATAGCCACCATCAACGACTATGTGGAGCGCATCGGGCACTACATGCCCTTCGAGGTCGTCACCATTCCCGAACTGAAAAATACGAAGAACCTGACGGAGGAACAACAGAAGCAGGCTGAAGGTGAACTCATCCTCAAACAGCTGCAACCCACAGACACCGTCGTCCTGCTCGATGAACACGGCAAGGAATATCGTAGCATCGAGTTTGCCCGCTGGCTGGAACAGAAACAGCAAACCGCCCGTCGCCTCATCTTCATCATCGGAGGTCCCTATGGTTTCTCACCAGTCGTCTACCAACGCGCCAACGAACAACTCAGCCTGTCGAAGATGACCTTCTCACACCAGATGATACGCCTCACCTTTACCGAGCAAATCTATCGCGCGTGTACTATAATAAAAGGTGAGCCCTATCATCACGAGTAACCCCTTTCCTATTGTATACGAAAAAGCGCTGAGCATCTGCCCAGCGCCTTTCCTTTACATACAGCTGGTAACACCCAGCGTGGTTGTCACAGCAGTCAGCACTGCCACGATGATCTGTATCACCGTCTTCCAAAATTCCTTGTTTTTCATAAATGGTTAGGGTGTTAAGGCTCCTGTTCTTCTTTCACCACGGTATTCAGAGGCAGCTCTTCTACGCGGGCACCCTGCAGGAACTGCTTCGAGCGGTTACCGCTGGAGTCCTTGGTGCGCTCAGGCATGAACACCACGCGCAGGCCCTTCACATGCTCGGCAACGGAGAACTTCGCGGCGGTCTGTGCGCCCTTCGACTGGATGCCGATCTTGAAAGAGCCGAAGCCGTCCAGCTTCACACGCTTCGAGTCCTGCATCTGGTCTTTCATCACCTCCACCATCTCTTCGATGACGGCGACGACATCACTGCGCTTCACCGTACAGTTGCGCTGTACGATCTCTGCCAACTGACGGGTGTTAATCACTGCGGTAGGCACGGCACGGGCGTACCACTTCCCTGAACGCTTGGTACCAGTACTCTGGTCCTGATGCAATCTGTAAAATACACTCATAGTTTTAAGGGTTAAAAGGTTAAAGGTTAAGGGTTAAGGGTTAAGGGTTAAAGTTTAAAGTTTAAAGTTTAAAGTTTACAGTTTACTGTTTACCGTTTTGCTATTGGCCGTTAGCATCTCAATTGCGAGTACAAAGTTACTAAATTTTCGAGCGGATTCCAAGGTTTTCCCCCACGGCGTCACGTTAAATAATGTGAATGCAGAAATACAGCTGATACGGAAAGAAATACAGCTAATACAGACGCGTATTAGCTGTACTTTGCATGCTACTACAGCTGTCTTTTGCACGTACCAGCTGTACAGGAACCCACCCCCAACCCCTCCCGGCTGGGAGGGGAGTTAAGATACCTTGTAGTTGTAGATCGCCTGGTGGCGGTTGCGTTTGCGGTCCCACCGGCACGAGACGTGCAGCCAACGGTTACGCAGGCGACTGCTGTGCTCGAAGAGCAGCTGGTCGAAGTTCGTATTGCGGACAATCCACTGGAACCAGTCGCGCGCCACCTGTTCATTGGGCACTGACAGGTCGGCAGCCTCACCCAGCATGTGCTGCGAGCGCCCTACGCCACCCACGGCACGGTTCAGTGCCTCGCAGCGGTAGCCGCTGGTGATGCGGATGGGCTTTCCGTAGTGTTGGCGCAGCGGCTCCAGCACTTCCTGGCACAGGCGCCTCATGGCCAGCACCTGCTCATAGCCAGGCTTGTTGTCGATGCCGAGCCTCTCGGCAGTGATACTCTTGGTAAACTCGCTGAGCGTGAAATGCTCAGACAGTTGAATGTCGTTCTGTTTATTCATCATGTTTTTGTTGTTGGTTTGGTTTTATTGTTTTATTATTTTATTGTTTTATTGATGACGCAAATGACACAAATGACGCAAATATTCATAATTTCAAAACTTTTACGCGTACCTGCGCACACACAGGTACGCAAGAGGTTTCAGAAAACGGTGTCATTTCCGTCATTTCCGTCATTTCCGTCATTTGCGTCATAGTCTACACCTGCAGCCATCTGGAAGCGCATGGAGCGCATCTCCTCGGCCGAGCGACGCACGACGATATAGCCGCGATACTTGCTGGTACGGCGGGACTGAAAGCCAAGCTTGGTAAAGGCACGGCTCACCATCTCCTTGCTGAGCTTCTGTGTGATGTTGGCACCAACGATCTGCAACGCCATGGCCACACTGATGAACTCGCCAGGCTCATTATCAAGAGGCTTGCGGAAATACTGAGACACCAGTTCCAGCTCGAGGTTGGCTGTCTCAAACTGCTGGTTATGGCGCGCCAGGCGCTCTATCTCCGGCTGCGTGAACCAGTAGCGGAAACCCTTGCGGTAGAGCGCATAGGCCCTATCGACTCCACCTCGAAGGGCAGCCAGCGGCGGTTGCCCGTAGGGTCAGACAGGAACTGCAGCGAGTTGCCCGTGCCACAGAACGAGGCGATGTGCGGACGGTGCTCATGGTAGCGGGCATAGGCCGCTCGCTCGTCCACCGACAGCATCGTCACTGCCGCCTTCAGTTGGTTCAGCTCGGCAGGGCGCATCGTGTCCAGCTCCTCACAGCATACCAGCCCGTACTGTGCCAGCACCAGCAGGTCGTCCTTCGACATACGGCTGGCATTGGTCTTCGTGTAGAAGTATCGCCTGAGCTCCGGTGGCAACAGGTAGTTGAACCACGTCGTCTTATACGCACCCTGCGGACCTATCAGCACCAGGATGACGTTGTTCACAACCTGCGGGTTCATCCATGCCGCCACCATGCCCACCAGCCACTTCTTCAGGTACTCCGCAAAGAGAAACTGCTCGTCAGAGTCCCCCTTGACATTCACCGATAGCGACAGTCCGAGGATATGATCCTGCTCACCGTCCCAGGGCGGCAGGCGCTCCAGATAGAAGGCAAAGGGGTTATACTCCGCTACATAGTCCGACTCTATGACGCGGAAGATGTCCTGCACCCGCACCGGTTTCTGCTCCGACAGCTCCACCCACAGCGAGTTCACTTGCCGGTCGGTCAGTGCCTCCCAGTCGTCCAGCTCCGGCGGTGCGTCGCCGAAATCCGTCAGCCAATGCACTTCCACCCTCCTTGTCACCACGTTATACCGCAGCGACACCCGCTCCGACAGGAACTGCCGGATGTCCTCCACCGTAGCGTACACCTCCTGCCAATTCGGTTTACGCTCCGTACGCTCCGTGCTCTTCGCTTTCTTCTTTTTCTTTTCCTTCATACATCAGACATCAAACATCAGACATCCTGAAATTCCTCAGTAAGGAATTTCAATCCTTTTTCCGTCCACACAGGATACACGCGGACCTTCTCCTCGCCCAGCAGTGTATAGTATAAGGTATAGCGGTAACGCAGCAGGTTCTGGAACGCATACTCCGGCGTCAGCATCCAGATGCCGTCGCTCTTATACAGGATGTCGCGCTCCTTCAACTCCCGGTACAGCTCCTTTGCCGTCATCCGCAGCTGCCGGGCCACCTGTCCCGTCGTCTTACATCCCATCGTCAGCAGGTTACACTTCGTCAGTGAGCGCACCATCCGCTCCCTCCTGTACTCCTTCTCTTTCTCTGTCATAAGCTTTACATTGTTTTTAGTTAGGTACAAAATTGCACACAAAAATACCCACCATATGGTGGGTACATATAGGGGGTATATGGGTAGTAAAAAGAATATTCCTAAAAGCTATCTCATGCGCATATTTGATGAAGTTCGGAAGCAATATTGGCTATTTCATCCATAATCATCCGTTCTCTTTCCTTAGACGGTTTCTTCGTGCCATTAATATACTGAGCCATTAAACTCTGGCTGATGCCTAGTCTACGACCAACAGCAGCAGCATTGAGTTCTGGATGAGACAGGAAAATCAGAGAGATACCTGTTGGCTCAGGGTCATCATACTCGAAACTCTCAAAAGAGACATCCTCATCCAGGTCATACCAGTGTATGCCCTCATCATCCATCTCATAGTCCTCTCGCTGTTCGGGTGTAGCATTCAACAGCCGCTTATAATAAAGCAGCGACTGCCACAACGTACGTCCATCGTCTGTCAGACCATAGATACGGTTGTTCTCAAACCAAATCTTAGAAATCTTCATTGTACACGCTCCTTCCAAAATACTCATTCCATTTCTCAATCGCAAGTTCCTTGTTTTCTTCAAGAACCATCTCCGCAGCTTTGATGTCTTTCGTTTTGATTCCTTCATTCTTCACGAGTACGATACCTTCAGGTAGGATGTCAAACTTAGCCTTACCGTCGGAATTCTTCACATGTACATGAATCGGTTCGTGCTCACGAGAGTAGAAGAAGAACCTCATTCCAAACATCCTTAATATCTCTGGCATAATCTAATATTTTTTGAATTATAGTGCAAATATAGGTAATTATTTCATTACCTCAAAACTTTTTCGAAGAAAAATGCGTTAAGCCAATACTTTTTTTATTTCATCTTGGAAAAACAGTGTCTTTCGTTGATCTTGTGCCTGGTAATAATCACGGTACATATTCTTCCGATTCCACAGCGTCTCAAAGGTTTTCCATTTCTCACGAATACCTAACCGCTCGGCTATTGCGTCGGCTAAAAGGGCAGACTGCGTACGGGAGAGCAGCGGCTGGTAATGGGCATTCACATAGCCAGCACCCTGCACCTTTTTCCATATTTCCATCGCCTCCTCAGTAGCAAGCACCTCGGGTAATCGTGGTTCCCTCTCTTTTTGGAGAGGGTTAGGGAGAGGCTGTTCCTTTTCTGGGTTAGTGGTAGGCTGCTTAGGTGGGTTCTCAATATTAATTTGTGTCTCCACATGTTGCCCGCCAGAGGCGACATACACAAATTCTATTTTGCTGCCTTGGTTGGTATGATCTGTCCAGTGTAATTGTTCAAGCAGTTCATTTACCTTTTGCAGGACGTCGGCGGGCAGCATGTCGCCGAGTCCGCCCAGATTGTCTGGGTCTTCATCTTTGTACTTCATATTATGTGATTGATTAAAATATAGCAGATATTAAGATTCAAAAAAAGGATGCGGGGCAATAGCGGCAAGAACATCTACTCACAGGTATCGCCAAACACCTCGACACAGATGGATACCGCTAAAGCCCACATCCATATTGCTATATGATGTGAGCTAACAGCAGTCTTCCCGTGTCTCATTTTATTGGCGATTTTGTGAGTAGTACAGAAAGCTGTCGCTTTATCAGCTATATTTCATTTCGAGGTGCAAAGATAGTGCAAATCGAACGAAAAACCAAATGTATTTGGATTTTTCTGAGATGCAGCCTATCTTCGAGACATGTCTCAAAGATAATGCAAATCTTTCACGCATCCAAAAACTA
>ONCH01000039.1 GCA_900316265.1 uncultured Prevotellaceae bacterium
CACGTTCGTGCCTCAGCGGGGCTTAAAATACGCCGTAGTGATGGGTAACGAAGTAAAAGGCGTCCACCAGGAAGTAGTAGACGCCTCAGATGGCTGTTTAGAGATACCTCAGTTAGGTACCAAACACTCGATGAATGTCTCTGTGACAACGGGTATCGTTATCTATAAGTTTGCAGAAACGCTGATGCTGCTAAAATAATATCGCGTTTTATATAGCGACGTGCTTAGTGCGCCTCTAACCAGTTCTCGCCAAAGCCGGAGTCGGCAACGAGGGGAACGGACATGTGGAAGGCGTTCTGCATTTCTTCGATGACGATTCTCTCTACACGTTCTTTCTCCTCTGGATAGACGGAGAAGTTGAGTTCGTCGTGTACCTGGAGGATCATCTTGCTCTTGATACCTTCAGCCTTAAAGCGTTGGTAGATGTGGATCATAGCGACCTTGATGATATCGGCAGCTGTACCCTGAATGGGCGCATTGATGGCATTGCGCTCTGCAAAGCCTCGAACCACACTATTGGCTGAGTTGATGTCTGGCAAGTAGCGGCGACGTCCGAATAGGGTAGTGACATAGCCTTGCTGACGGGCTATTTCCTTCGATTTTTCCATATAGTCATGAACTTGTGGAAAGGTTTCAAAGTAGCCGTCTATCAGCATCTTAGCTTCGTCGCGAGGAATGTCTAAGCGCTCTGCAAGACCAAATACAGTGATGCCATAGATGATACCGAAATTGGCACGTTTCGACTTGGTGCGCTCGTCGCGAGTGACTTCTTCGATAGGCTTCTTATAGATGTTGGCGGCAGTAGCCGCATGCAGGTCTTTGCCCTCGCGGAAAACCTCTATCATCTTTGGGTCTTGCGAGAGATGAGCCATCACGCGTAGTTCTATCTGGCTATAGTCTGCAGAGAAGAACAAGCAACCGGGCTCTGGAATGAAGGCCTTGCGAATCTCCTTGCCGTCCTCGCCACGAATAGGAATATTCTGCAGGTTAGGATCAGACGATGATAGGCGACCAGTAGCTGTAATGGTCTGATTGAAAGAGGTATGGATATGTCCTGTACGTGGATTAATCAGCTTGGGAAGGGCGTCGATATAGGTGCCGATGAGTTTCTTCAGTCCACGGTGTTCCAGTATGTCAGCCACTATCTCGTGCTTGTTCTTGAGCTGTTGCAATACTTCTTCGGAGGTGACATACTGACCTGTCTTGGTCTTCTTGGCCTTCTCAACAATCTTGAGTTTGTCAAACAGAATTTCACCTACCTGTTTGGGTGAGGCAATATTGAATTGTTCACCAGCAAGTTCGTAGATTCGTGCCTCAATCTCGTTCATACGAGTAGTAAACTGCTTACTTGTTTCAGCCAGCGATGCTGTATCCAGACATACACCATTCATCTCCATCTCTGCCAAGACAGGCATCAGGGGCATTTCTATATGATAGAAGAGGTCTTCGCAGTTATGTTGCTTCAATTCATCTTCTAGCTTGTTTTTCAGTTGTAGGGTGATGTCAGCATCTTCACATGCATATTCATAGACATCTTTGGGGTCAAGGTCGCGCATCGAACGCTGATTCTTACCCTTGGGACCAATAAGCTCGTCGATGTGGATGGTCTGGTAGTGCAGATAGATTTCTGCCATATAGTCCATGTTGTGACGAAGTTCAGGTTGGATGAGATAGTGGGCTATCATCGTGTCCCACATCAGACCTTTCAACTCAACATTATAATTTCTGAGCACTTCCAGGTCGTACTTCAGATTTTGCCCTATCTTCATGATGGACTCATTTTCGAAGAGAGGCTTAAAGAGGTTGATCCTTTGTAGTGCTTCCTCACGGTTAGAAGAGACGGGAACGTAAAATGCCTTATGTTCTTCAACAGCGAAGCTCATTCCTACCAATTCTGCGTCAATGGGAGTAGTCGAGGTGGTTTCCGTGTCTAGAACGAAGAATTGTTTTGTCAATAAAAAATCATATAATTTCTGTAAATCTTCCTCATTATCAATGAGTTTGTATTCGTGAGCTACTGTTTTTAGTGTCTCAAAACTCGAAAATTCTGCCTCATTCGTAGTGGGGGCAGCAAATTCTGCAAAGAGATTGAGTTGTGTGTTAACAGGTTTAACTACTTTTTCAGTTTTTTTAAGAATTTTACTGGCAAGGCTCTTGAACTCTAATTCTTCCAACAATTTTCCAAGTTCTGCTTCATTGGGTTGCGAAACCTTCAACTCGTCCATATTCAGGTCGATGGGTACATCGGTTTTAATAGTTGCCAGAAATTGTGACATTTTGATATCTTCGAAATGTGTTTCCACTTTCGTCTTCAACGCACCCTTGATTTCATTCACATGACGAAGCATCTCGTCGATGCTACCAAATTCGTTGATGAGTTTTACGGCTGTCTTCTCACCAACACCAGGACAACCAGGGAAGTTGTCTGCTGAGTCACCCATGAGTGCCAAGAGATCAATGACAGCTTGTGTCGATGGAATGGCGTATTTTGCTTTTACCTCTTCAGGACCCATCGTCTCATAACCACCTCCATGACGAGGGCGGAAGATATAGACGTGATCACCTACTAATTGACCATAGTCCTTATCAGGTGTCAGCATATAGGTATCAATACCTTGTTGGCCTGCTTTTGTTGCTAAAGTACCGATGACATCGTCAGCTTCATAACCATCGACCTGCAGAATGGGAATGTTCCATGCACGCAACAGGTCTTTGATGATAGGTACTGACTGCTTGATATCTTCTGGGGTAGCTTCACGTTGGGCCTTATAGGCAGGGTAGGCCTCTGAGCGGAACGTTGGACCATGAGGGTCGAAAGCTACACCAATATGGGTGGGTTGTTCTTTGGTAAGCACTTCTTGGAGAGTATTCAGGAAGCCCATAATGGCACTGGTATTAACTCCCTTGGAGTTGATTCGAGGGTTCTTGATGAATGCGTAGTAGGAACGATAGATGAGCGCGTAGGCGTCTAAAAGGAATAACTTTTGCATAACGTTTTGGAAATTTCGTGTAAAATTACAAATAAATTGTCGAATATCCAATTATTTTCATTACTTTTGCATCAAAATATTGTGTCACATGGATTATTTAAGCATCATTAAACAACCAATTGCAAGCGATTTGTCCGATTTCATCGCCCTTTTTGAACAGGCGTTGAGTCATGAGGATGGTATGTTAGGGGCAGCTTTGGGCCATATCCGTCAACGTGGAGGTAAGCGTATGCGTCCTATACTGATGTTGCTGATGGCAAAGAACTATGGTGCTGTTTCGCAGGTGACACAACATTCAGCTGTTGGACTTGAACTGCTTCATACTGCTTCGTTGGTTCATGATGATGTGGTCGATGAGAGTGGGGAGCGTCGAGGACAGGCTTCTGTGAATGCTACTTATAATAATAAGGTGGCTGTGTTAGTAGGTGACTATATCCTCTCAACGGCGTTATTGCATGTATCGTTTACTGGTAATCAGAGCATTGTTCAAGAGCTTTCTGAGCTAGGCCGCACGCTTGCTGCTGGTGAAATTCTGCAGTTGTCGAATATTCAGAACCAACAGATTTCTGAGGAGGTCTATTATCAAGTCATTCAACAGAAGACTGCAGCTTTGTTCCAGTCATGTGCTGCCATTGGTGCCTTGTCTGCTGGAGCCAGCGAAGAGAATGTCAAGAAAGCTGGTGAATTCGGAAGAAACCTTGGTATCATGTTCCAGATTCGCGACGATATCTTCGATTATTTTGATTCTAAGGAGATAGGCAAACCTACTGGTAACGATATGACGGAAGGTAAGCTGACGCTGCCTGTCATCTATGCGCTGAATACCACATCGTTTGATTCTATGCAGACATTGGCAAAGAAGGTGAAGGCTGGTACGATAAACCCGGATGAAATCGCCGTTCTGGTGGAGTTTACGAAGCAACAGGGTGGTATAGAGTATGCTGAACAGAAGATGGCTGAATTCAGCCAACTCTGCAAGAATTACATAGATGAAAACGTAAAAAATAAGGCCATCAGAGAAGCCCTGACAGCCTATGTAGATTACGTCGTTCAGCGTAACTATTAAAAGAATTTTACTTCCTTGCCAGCCAGATCGCTCAGGATGAGGTTTGGCAGACGACTGGTACCCAGACGGAAATAGTAGTTGGTGAGCCACTTCTCGCCTAGAATTTCCTCTACGATGCTGTAATAGGTGAGGGCATCCTTCACGCTGTTGATGCCACCAGCAGGCTTCAGACCAACCATAATACCTGTCTGGTCGTAATACTCCTTGATAGCCTGACACATCACATAGACAGCCTCTGGCGTTGCGCCAACCTTCTCCTTACCCGTAGAGGTTTTGATATAGTCAGCACCCGCATACATTGACAGGATAGAAGCCTTCTTGACATTTGACAGATTCAGCAGATCGCCAGTCTCCAGGATAACCTTCATAGGAACGTCACCACAGGCAGCTTTCTGCTCCCAGATCTCGTCGCAAACTGTCTCGTAGTCGCCTGAGAGGAACTCACCAACATGCATCACGATATCTACGTTCTCTGCACCATCCTGAACAGCCAGCTTGGTCTCAGCAACTTTGATTTCAATAAGAGCCTGAGAAGAGGGGAATGCACCACTGACAACAGTAGGAATAACGCCTTCTACTTCCAGTGAATCAGCTACCAGCTGAGCAAAACGTGGATAGGTAACAACAGTAGCTACGTGGGGCAGGTTAGGATATTCTTCTGAGAACTTGTTAACCTTCTCAACCAGCTTCAGCACACTCTCTGCAGAGTCCTGAGTGGTCAGCGTTGTCATACATACAGAACCTAAGAGGAATTTCTTGACCTCCTCTGTGTCGTTCTTGGGAACACGCTCTTCAATGATTTTCTTCACAGCTGCTGCTACAGCGGCTTCGTCAACATTGCAGTTGTACTTGGCTAACGCCTGTTCGTACTTGCTTTTCAATTCTTCCATAATACTAGTTTTTTAGTTAAAATAAGATTAGAGTTTTTCGTTCTTTATATGTCTTTCCCTATCTCTAAGGGTTTTCTTTTCAATGTTCTTTTTCAGCTCTTCTGTCAGGTCTACGCCAGTCTGGTTAGCTAAACAAAGCAGTACCCATAAGACGTCAGCCATCTCGTCGCCCAGGTTATCTTTCTCGCCAGCTTTGAAGCTCTGATCGCCATATTTTCGAGCCATCACACGAGCTAGTTCGCCAACTTCTTCCGTCAGCACAGCCATATTGGTGAGTTCAGAGAAATAACGTACACCATATGTCTTAATCCACTGATCTACAGTATCTTGAGCTTCTTTTATAGTCATTTTACGTATATTATCAATAACCACAAAAAGATGATACTAACAACCATCATAATCAGGTTCTGCTTGTTTTCTTTATTATAGGTCTTCCAGTTGAAAGCCTTAAAGATGACCTGTCCCAGAAAGAGTATTAAACCAACTATGCATATCCAAATAGCCCACGACCAGTGTAGAAATCGATATCCTACACAGCCTATTAGCATGAGGATGACGCCAGTGTGTTCTATATATCTAAGATATTTTTTCATTCTTCTTACTCTTTGTTTTTGGTGTCCATACAGATTGTTACAGGACCATCATTGAGTAGTTCAACCTTCATGTCAGCACCAAATTCTCCAGTACCTACAGGCTTGCCAATTGCTTCGCTAAGCTGCTGACAAAAAGCTTCATAGAGCGGTATAGAGTGTTCGTGGCTACCTGCTCTGAACCATGATGGACGGTTGCCTTTCTTGTAGCTGGCAAAGAGCGTAAATTGGCTTATCACTAGTATTTCTCCTTCCATGTCAAGAATACTACGGTTCATAACAGCATTTTCGTCGTCAAAGACCCTAAGGTTAGCAATCTTCTTGACGAGCCATTCTACGTCTTCTAATGTGTCCTCATCGCAGATTCCTATCAGTACTAGAAATCCTTTTCCTATTGCCGATTTCACAGCACCTTCTATGGTCACGCTGGCCTTGCTGACTCTTTGTATTACTGCTCTCATTCTGCAAAGATAGAAAATAATTCTGATACAACCAAGAAAATCATGTATGAAAATAGTCATAAACTATTTTTGCCTTAGCCTGACCTATTATTGTGGTTAGTTCAGCGAGTTGTGACTCACGTATTTTCTTGACTGATTTAAGGGCTTTCAGAATCTCGTCACGCGTCTTTGGACCTATTCCCTTAATATCATCCAGCTCTGAGTGTAACGCATGCTTAGAACGCTGTTCTCGGTGGAATGTGATAGCAAAACGATGCACTTCATCCTGTAGCTGTGTTAACACTCTAAATAGCTCTGAGGTGTCTTTCATTCCTATCACACGAGGTGGGAAACCATAGAGCAGTTCGTTGGTTCTGTGCTTGTCATTCTTGGCCAATCCAGCAATAGGAATATCCAGGTTTAGCTCGTCTTGAATGACTTGTCTAATGACCTCCATTTGTCCTTTACCACCATCTGCAACAATGAGATCGGGTAGGGGTTCACCTTCGTCTATGATGCGACGATAACGTCTGCCTACAACCTCTTTCATGGAGGCATAATCGTCAGGTCCAACAACAGTTTTGATGTTGTATTTTCGATAATCAGCCTTCGAAGGTTTCATCTTTTTAAAGACGACGCAAGCAGCTACAGCGTCTGATCCAGATATGTTGGAGTTGTCGAAACACTCTATCTGATAGGGCATCTTAGGGAGATGTAAGAGGTCCTGCAGTTCTTTCATTAGACGCACTTGTTTCTGTTCAGGATTAAGCTTTTCTGCCTGCTTCAACCGATCAAACTTATACTGTTTACCATTCATCAAAGAGAGGTCTAACAGGGTCTTTTTATCCCCTCTCTGTGGTACTGTAATCGTTACTCCTTCAAGGTCGATATCTACTTCTTCAGGCAGTATTATTTCTTTTGCATGACTCTTAAATCGTTCACGCATCTCGACAATAGCTAACTGCAGTAATTCAGCATCATTTTCTTCCAGTTTTTTCTTGTATTCGAAGGTAAAACTTTGGTTAATCTGACCATTAGAGACATGAATAAAGTTGATGAATGCAACCTTCTCATCATTGGTGATACTGAGTACATCAACATTATCAATAGTATGGCTAACAACCTCGCTTTTTGCAACAAATTGTTCTATAAGCAGCAAGCGTCGTTTCACCTCTTCAGCTTCCTCAAAACGTAATTCTTCCGCTAAACGGAGCATTTCTTCCCGTATCTGGCGCAATACTTCTCGTGTGTTTCCTTTCAGTATTTCGCGTGCTTGTTCAATGTTTCTTAGATAGTCCTTGTAGGATTGTTTGAGAATACACGGACCACCACAGTTTTTGATGTGATATTCTAGACAAACTTGGTACTTTCCCTGTTGAATTCCTTCCTCTGTAAGAGGTTGTCTACAGGTTCTTGGATGATAGAGTTTCTTAATGAGATCTAGTACTGCATTCATTGCTCCAACGTGTGAATAGGGTCCATAATAGGTGCCCCATTTCTTATTGATGGTTCGAGTGCTAAAAATACGTGGAAGAAACTCTTTGGTAATGCAAATGCTGGGGTAGGTTTTCCCGTCTTTTAATAGTACATTATATCGAGGATTGTACTTCTTAATTAGTGCATTTTCCAGTAATAATGCATCCTCTTCAGTATTGACAATAGTATAGCTGATATCATGAATTTTGGATACCAGAACCTTTGTTTTAAAACGGTCAACTTCTGTATGGAAGTAGGATGAGACACGGCTCTTCAGGTTCTTTGCCTTACCCACATAGATAATATTACCATCAGCATCGTAATACTGATAGCTACCAGGCTTCTCGGGTAGGGTAGAGACTATACGTTTAAGCTTTTCTAGTCGTGCCTCATTCTCTTCCTTTGTCATCTACTTTGTTTCACGTGAAACATTAAACAGTTAACAATGTTGTTACTTCCACATCATCGAAGACATCTCTTCCATGTAATCCTTCGTCTGTGATTTCAATAATGAAGTTCACCATAATCGCTTTAGGGTTGAATTTCTTCACCAAGTTACACGCAGCTCGCATTGTTCCGCCTGTTGCTAGTAAATCATCATGTAGCAATACTACATCCTTGTCGTTGATAGCGTCTTCATGAATCTCAATAGTGTCTGTTCCGTATTCTTTTGCGTAGCTTTCCTGAACAGTTGCTGCGGGAAGTTTTCCTGGTTTACGTGCAAGTACAACTCCTGCACCTAATTTAACAGCTAATGCAGATGCCATTACAAAACCTCGGCTTTCAATTCCGACAATCTTGGTGATACCTTTGTTTTTGTAAATCTCATAAAGCTCGTCTACCATGATTTGCAGACATGCAGGATTTTTGAATAGGGTAGTAACGTCACGAAAGTTGATTCCTTTCTGGGGAAAATCAGGAATACAACGCAGGTTTGCCATCAAAGTCTTGTTGTTCATAATCTTTGGTTTTAGCGTGATTTATTATATGTTTATTATGTAATTGTTTCACGTGAAACTTATCTGCCCATTAACACAAGCATCGCATTGATATCGCTGGGTGATACCCCCGGTATTCTACTTGCTTGTGCAAGTGTATCCGGTTGAATTCGTTCTAATTTCTGTCTTGCCTCTGTT
Source organism: uncultured Prevotellaceae bacterium (assembly GCA_900316265.1). Lineage (GTDB taxonomy): Bacteria > Bacteroidota > Bacteroidia > Bacteroidales > Bacteroidaceae > Prevotella. The sequence goes on from ONCH01000039.1 coordinate 8,589, forward strand.
GATACAGCAGTAAGATTAGGGTAGTCGAATTTGCCTTTGATTTTAATATTCTCCAAACGGTGCATTTTTTCTGCTACCATTCGCTCGCGTTCGATGTAGCCTTTGTATTTGATATGTATTTCGGCTGCTTCTGCTATTTCTTCTTGACGATTGGGCAATTGCTCTATCTTTTCCTTGAGCTCAGGAACAATGGCATACAATTTTTCAAAGTTCAATTCAGGACGAGCCACGAGGTCTTCCAACTTACAACCATAGACGAGTGGGGTAGAACCGATAGCTTCTAATGCACCATTAACGATTTTCGGTTTTATCGCGTAGGTCCGACAGAACTCTTCGATTTCTTCGATAGCATGTTTCTTTTGTAGCCACCAGTCGTAACGATCTCTTTTGGCGATACCCAGTTCGTATGCTTTCTCCGTCAAACGAGCATCCGCATCATCCTGACGTAACAGAATGCGATACTCCGCTCTTGAAGTAAACATGCGGTAGGGCTCATCTACACCTTTTGTTACGAGATCATCAATAAGGACACCGATATATGCTTCGTCCCTTTTTAGTTCAAAGGTGCAGTTTATTGCTACTGAATCGCAACCTACAGAACCGGCCATGAGGGCTGCATTGATGCCTGCCAATGTTCCTTGTCCACCAGCTTCTTCATATCCTGTAGTACCATTCACCTGTCCTGCAAAGAACAAGCCATCAATGACCTTTGATTCTAATGAGTGTTTCAATTGTGTAGGATCAAAGAAGTCGTACTCGATGGCGTAGCCTGGGCGATAAACCTTCAGGTCGCGTAAAGCAGGAATGTGCTTAAGTGCAGCAATCTGCACATCCATAGGCAGACTCGACGAGAAGCCATTCAGATACATCTCATTAGTATCTTCACCTTCTGGCTCTAAGAACAGCAGGTGCTGTGGCCTGTCTGGGAAAGTGACGAGCTTGGTCTCAATAGATGGACAGTAACGAGGACCTATCGACTGAATCTGTCCGTTATATAGTGGTGAATCTGCCAGTCCGCTACGCAAAGTCTCATGAACCTGTTCATTCGTGTAGCATACCCAACAAGGCAACTGTTGTAAGGGTCGTTGCTTACCCATATACGAGAACTGATAATAACCGTTTTCGCCATCTTGGCGCTCCATATCTTCAAAATGAATGCTGCGCTTATCGATACGAACAGGTGTACCAGTCTTCATGCGAGCTGAACGGATACCGTGACGCGTAATGCTTTCGGTGAAGTGGGGGACAGCTGGCTCAGCAATGCGTCCGCCAGGTACCATTTTTCGTCCGATGTGCATCAATCCATTCAGGAAGGTACCAGCAGTAATAATAACAGCTTTTGCGTGTATTTCTGCTCCCCAGATGGTCTTGACACCGATGACTTGTTTTCTGACGACGGAATCGTCAGGCACGGTTTCTACTAGCAGTTCATCGGCTTGGTCTTGCCAGATGTCGAGATTGGGAGTTGCATCCAACACGGAGCGCCACTTCCAGATAAACTTTCCTCTGTCACACTGGGCACGAGGACTCCAGACGGCAGGACCCTTCGAACGATTGAGCATGCGGAACTGGATAGCAGTAGCATCTGTTACGAGTGCCATCTGCCCACCAAGTGCATCTATCTCACGGACAATTTGTCCTTTGGCAATACCACCAATAGCAGGATTACACGACATCTGTGCAATCTTGTTCATATCCATTGTTACCAGTAAGGTCTTAGCACCCATATTAGCGGCTGCTGTTGCTGCCTCACAGCCAGCATGACCACCACCGATAACTATTACGTCGTATTTCAGTATCATGTCAAAATGCATCTTTTATATGGTCTATGGCAGGACTATCGTTCATCGTTCCTACCACAGTAATAATGTCAAAGCGGATATCATGATTTATGTGCCGGTATTTAATATAGTGGTTAGCTGCTTGTTGCAGGTGACGTATCTTCTGGTAGTCTACTGCTATTTCAGGGTCAGTAAACATACAGTTGCTGCGAGTCTTTACTTCCACAAAAACTACCGTATCGCCATCCAGTGCAATGATGTCCAGGTCACGATGGCCAGACTTCCAGTCACGTTCCATGATGGTGTATCCTTGGCGTTCTAGATACGTAGCAGCAACGTCTTCACCCCACTTTCCTAACTCGTTATGTGATGCCATAGAATGGTGTTTATCATTATTTGGTTGCAAAGTTACTAATAAAATTTTGTATAAATTGCATATTTTCTAATGAAAACGTTTGCAAAATTCATAATTTTGTCGTAATTTTGTAGCCCCAACGTGCCCGCACGTACCTTATATCGAATATTCATTATTAATTTTAATTCAATATTTTATGTGGTTATTTAATTCATCAATCGGTAGAAAGGTTGTAATGTCCGTAACGGGTATTGCGCTGATTCTGTTCCTGACATTCCACTGTTGCATGAATGTCGCAGCGCTGTTCTCTGCTAAGGCTTACAACATGATTTGCGAATTGCTGGGTGCCAACTGGTATGCTGTTGTAGCAACACTTGGTCTAGCAGCCCTGGCTGTGATTCACATCGTCTATGCATTCATCCTGACTGCACAGAACCGTACCGCTCGTGGTAACAGTCGTTACGATGTAGCAACTACGGTAAATGCTGGCAAGGTGGAGTGGGCATCTAAGAACATGCTCGTGCTGGGACTGATTATCTGTCTTGGTCTGTTGTTGCACCTGTTCAATTTCTGGTACAACATGATGTTCGCTGAACTCTTCCATGTAGCTGATCCCCTTGGCAATCCTGCTGATGGTTTCGGATACATCGTGCTGACCTTCTCTTGCCCCGTTTATGTAGTGCTCTACATCATCTGGCTGGCTGCTATTTGGTTCCACCTGACTCATGGCTTCTGGAGTGCTATGCAGACCCTTGGTTGGAGTGGTAAGACGTGGCTCTGCCGTTGGAAGGTTATTGGTGGCATCTATGTCACACTGCTCATGCTGGGCTTCCTCGTAGTAGTACTGGCTTTTGCTTTTGGCTGTGCCCCTTCACTCTGTGATTCTTGCAATGGCGCTATGGACTGTTGCAAAGAGGCTGCCGCTGCAGCTTGCTGTCAGTAATTATGAATTAAGAATTAAGCATTAAAAAATTATGGCAAAAGTAATTGATTCTAAGATTCCCGCAGGTCCAGTGCCTGAGAAATGGAAGGAATATAAGGCTCACCAGCGCTTGGTTAACCCCAAGAACAAGCTGAAGCTCGACATTATTGTCGTTGGTACCGGTCTGGCTGGTGCTTCTGCAGCTGCTTCACTCGGCGAGATGGGCTTCAATGTGATTAACCTGTGCATTCAGGACTCTCCCCGTCGCGCTCACTCTATCGCTGCTCAGGGTGGTATCAACGCCGCTAAGTGCTATCAGAACGATGGTGACTCTATCTACCGTCTGTTCTACGATACCGTAAAGGGTGGTGACTATCGTGCTCGCGAGGCCAACGTTTATCGTTTGGCTGAGGTGTCAAACAATATTATCGACCAGTGCGTAGCTCAGGGCGTTCCTTTCGCTCGTGAGTATGGTGGTATGCTGGCTAACCGTTCATTCGGTGGTGCTCAGGTAAGCCGTACATTCTATGCTAAGGGTCAGACCGGTCAGCAGTTGCTGCTGGGTGCTTACTCTTCACTGAGCTGTCAGGTAAACGCTGGTAAGGTAAAGCTCTATACCCGTTACGAAATGGAGGATGTAGTCATCGTTGATGGCCGTGCTCGCGGTATCATTGCCAAGAACCTCTGCACTGGTAAGCTGGAGCGCTTCTCTGCTAACGCAGTTGTTATCGCTACTGGTGGTTATGGTAACACTTACTTCCTCTCTACAAACGCTATGGGTTGTAACTGTACCGCTGCTGTTCAGTGCTATCGTAAGGGTGCCTACTTTGCTAACCCTTCTTACGTTCAGATTCACCCCACCTGTATCCCCGTTCATGGCGACAAGCAGTCTAAGCTGACGCTGATGTCTGAGTCTCTGCGTAACGATGGTCGTATCTGGGTTCCCAAGAAGATTGAGGATGCTAAGGCTCTGCAGGCTGGTACCAAGCAGGGTTGGGAGATTCCTGAGGAGGATCGCGACTACTATCTGGAGCGCCGCTATCCTGCCTTCGGTAACCTCGTTCCCCGTGACGTGGCTTCTCGTGCTGCTAAGGAGCGTTGCGACAAGGGCTTCGGCGTTAACAACACCGGTCTGGCTGTGTTCCTCGACTTCTCTGAGTCTATCAACCGTCTGGGTCTGGATGTTATCATGCAGCGTTATGGCAACCTCTTCGAGATGTACGAGGAGATTACCGACGTATTCCCTGGCGATGTAGCCAACGAGATCAATGGCGTGAAGTACTACAAGCCCATGATGATCTATCCCGCTATCCACTACACGATGGGTGGTATCTGGGTTGACTACGAGCTGCAGACCTCTATTCCTGGTCTGTTCGCTATCGGTGAGTGTAACTTCTCTGACCACGGTGCTAACCGTCTGGGTGCTTCTGCGCTGATGCAGGGTCTTGCCGATGGTTACTTCGTGCTGCCTTACACCATCCAGAACTATCTGGCCGACCAGGCTGTATGGCCGAAGGTTTCTACCGACCTGCCTGAGTTTGCTGAGGCTGAGAAGAAGGTGGATGCTGAGCTCGATCGCCTGCTCAACATTAAGGGTAAGCGTTCTGTTGACTCTATCCACAAGGAGCTGGGTCATATCATGTGGGAGTATGTTGGTATGGGTCGTACCGCTGAAGGCCTGAAGACAGGTCTGAAGAAGATGCACGAACTGGAGAAGGAGTTCGACACCAACCTCTTCGTTCCTGGCACTAAGGAAGGCTTGAACATCGAGCTTGACAAGGCTATCCACCTCCGTGACTTCTTCACCATGGGTCAGCTCGTAGCCTTCGACGCCCTCTCTCGTAACGAGTCTTGCGGTGGTCACTTCCGCGAGGAGTATCAGACCGAGGAAGGCGAGGCTAAGCGCGACGACGAGAACTACTTCTATGTAGGCTGCTGGGAGTACAAAGGCAAGGGCAACGAGCCTGAGCTCATTAAGGAGCCGCTGGAGTACGAGGCAATCAAGGTACAGACACGTAACTATAAGAATTAATTAGGTATGGCAAAGAATATTTCATTTACAATAAAGTTCTGGCGCCAGAACGGCCCCAAGGACCAGGGACACTTCGATACCCACGAGATGAAGGACATCCCCGATGATACCTCCTTCCTCGAGATGCTCGACATCCTGAACGAGGAGCTCATCAACGAAGGCAAGGAGCCTTTCGTATTCGACCACGACTGCCGCGAGGGTATCTGCGGTATGTGCTCACTCTACATCAATGGTACACCTCACGGTCTGACCGAGCGTGGTGCTACTACTTGTCAGCTCTACATGCGCCGCTTCAACGATGGCGATGTCATCACCGTAGAGCCTTGGCGTTCAGCAGCCTTCCCCGTGATAAAGGACTGTATGGTTGACCGCGGTGCCTTCGATAAGATTATCCAGGCCGGTGGTTACACTACTATCCGCACAGGTCAGGCTCAGGATGCTAACGCTATCCTCATTCCAAAGGAGGATGCTGACGAGGCTATGGACTGCGCTTCATGCATTGGCTGTGGCGCTTGCGTAGCAGCTTGTAAGAACGGCTCTGCTATGCTCTTCGTATCATCTAAGGTTTCTCAGCTCGCCCTGCTTCCTCAGGGTCGCGTAGAGGCAGCCCGTCGTGTGAAGAACATGATTGCCAAGATGGACGAGCTCGGCTTCGGTAACTGCACCAACACCCGTGCTTGCGAGGCAGTATGTCCTAAGAACGAGACCATCGCTAACATCGCTCGCCTGAACCGCGAGATGATTAAGGCAAAGTTGGCTGACTAAAATGCCTCCATTTTAGTCAAGGCTTTCAATCCGATAAAGGATTACCTTATCTATAATAAGAGCGCCGCAGCGAAAAACTGCGGTGCTTTTTTGTTTGTTTCCCAAGAAATGCGTATCTTTGCGACATCATATAAACGATAACGACTATGAACATTGGAGACAAGGCGCCTGAGATACTGGGCAAGGACGAGCAGGGACGGGATATCCGTTTGAGTGACTATCGTGGACGTAAACTAGTGCTGTACTTCTACCCAAAGGATAATACCAGCGGGTGTACGGCTGAGGCTTGCAGTCTGAGAGACCACTATACAGAACTGCAAGGTGCAGGCTATGAGGTGGTGGGTGTCAGCAAGGACTCTGCAGCCTCGCATGTCAAGTTTAAGGAGAAGCATGAGTTGCCTTTCCCGTTGATAGCTGACGTTGACAAGACGCTGTTGCAGGCGATGGGTGCTTGGGGTGAGAAGGTGATGTACGGTAAGAAGACCGAGGGCACCATCCGCACCACCTTTATTATTAATGAGGAGGGTATCATCGAGCAGATATTTGCTGGTAAGCAGGTGAAGACCAAGGAACACGCTGAGCAGATACTGCAAAAGTAGTTTCTTTCCCATATTCAACACAAAGGCTAACATAAGAAAAAAGCATTTGAATAGATATCTATATCATCTAGTGGCATTCGTGGTGATTGCCATTTGGGGCTCCACGTTTGTGTTCACCAAGCTGTTGCTGCTTGGTGGGCTGACGGCAGCGCAGATTTTCATTTTGCGCTTCATCATTGCCTATGCGCTGCTGTTAGGCTATTGTCTGGTAAGGGGTATCCGTTGGATGGCTGATTCTTGGCGTGATGAACTGCTGATGGCTGCATTGGGCGTGACGGGCGGTTCGCTCTATTTCCTAACGGAGAACTCTTCCATGAACTACACCACGACTACCAACACCAGCATCATTGTCAGCCTGTGTCCGCTCTTTGCCTCGGCCATCATTGGGCTTTTCTATAAGACCGAGCGGCTGAGTCGCCTGCAGACCTTCGGCACGCTGATGGCAGCAGCAGGTGTCATCGTGGTGGTTATGAACGGCCACTTCGTGCTCCACCTCTCTCCGCGAGGCGATTTGCTGGCCTTTGCAGCCTGCCTCTGTTGGGCCATCTACAGTCTGCTGATGATTCCTGCCAATGCACGCTACGATACGGTGTTTGTCACCCGTAAAGTGTTCTTCTACGGACTGCTTTCAATGATACCTTACTATATCATATATCCCGAACTGAACCTTCATCTGGTTCTTCAGCAGCCCCAACTATTGTGGAACCTGCTGTTCTTAGGGTGTGTAGCCTCCATGCTGTGCTTCTTGACGTGGAACTGGGTATTAAAGAAGTTAGGAGCTGTCGTAGCCACCAACTATGTGTATCTGAATCCTGTAACCACCATTATCTTTGCCTGGTCTCTGCTGGGCGAGCCGATAACGTTATGGTTCCTCCTTGGCACCATCCTCGTTCTCTTAGGCATGTTCCTGGCAGATAGAAAAAAGAAAAAAATATGAGTAATTTGTGTAGTTTTTCGTAACCATACTGCGTCTAATGGGTGATATGATTCAAAAAACAGACAAGAAATGACGACATTAGAAAGAAAGTTCGCACGGTATGGGACGATGAACAGGAGAAGTGGTATTTCTCAATTGTAGATGTATGTGGTGTACTCACTGATAGTCCCAATCCTCGTAACTATTGGAAAGTTCTGAAACACAGACTTGTAAAAGAAGGAAATGAAACGGTTACAAATTGTAACCAGTTGAAGTTTCAGGCTGAAGACGGTAAAGGGTGGAATCTGGGTGGAATGTAAGGTGGAACCTCCAAATAGGTTCCACCTCTCTCAATCCCTTTGTACAAAGGGATTCCAGCGAAAAAGGTGGAATGTGGAACCTTTTTCGTTTTTCGCTGTTTTCGTAATTTATTGGTATAAACAGCTGTACCCGACTGCTACTTAGCTGTACCCAGCGCTGTATTAGCTGTACCCTGTGCTGTATTAGCTGTATTTGTACGAAAAAGGAGCTTCTTTCCATACCTTTACATGATATTTTCCATAGAGGATAGTGCGTGATTATTCATAATTCCTTGATTTATAATCGTTTTTGATTTTCCTCCTTTTATACATTTTCCATAGGCAACTGATACAACTTTAGAAATAATATCGTAACTTTGCAATCGAGAAGTAATGAAAAGGTGACAACAATGTTTAGAAGATCATTGCACATATTCATTATAGGCGGTCTGATGGTTGCATGTAGTAAGCAACCGCGACAATCAGATTCACTGACGGCAGCACGTAGTCTGGAGCAAGCTGAGGCAGCTCTGGCCAACGATAGCATCCGTCAGGGTGAAACGTTATTGCGATGGGCCATTCAACAGTCGGAAGCGTCTGAGGATTGGCATACCAATTATATCGCGCACCAGCGTTTGGCAGAGGCATTGTCGCAGAGCAACGCTGAGGAAGCATTGCGACTGATGAAGAAAGCCCTGACCATCTATGAACAGCATCCCGACGATGAGCGCAACTACATCATGTTGCTCGACTATGCAGGCACATATGCTGCACAAGTGGCTTACACCACAGAGGGGTCCTACGACGAAGCACTCAGTTTCATCCACCGTGCTTACGATATTGCTAAGAAAAAACAGATGACGGACTTGATGTGTCAGACGCTCACAAGTCTTGCAAATATCGCTTGGGCCAAGGAAGACTATCGTCAGGCACTCGACTATGCTCGCCAGGCAGAATCTGTAGCAACAACAGACCTGAAACCAGGTGCATTACAAGTGTTGGCTCGCAGTTTCCTCAGCCTTAACATGCTCGATTCGGCAGAAACCATCTATCGACAGATGAATACAGGCAATGATGTCCATCTGGCATATATCGTGCAGAGCAGTCTCGCCAAGATAGCACTTCGACGGACGGGTGCCACACAGGTGGAGGACAGCGTGGAACAGGCCTTCGACCAAATAGAGGACTTCTATTACAAGGCCTTGGAGCAGAAAGACCAATACTATCAGGAGTCGTTGAGGCAGGAAATGGAGAATCAGCAACTGGAATACCGCTCACAGTTGTATGGCCGTACACTCCTTGTTGTTGTCATTGCTACCGTTATCATTCTTCTGGCAGTTGTGCTGGCACTTCGCTACCGCATCCGTATGCAGGAACAAGAGAAACGACGGCTCCATCAGGAGGCAGAGCATCAGAAGACTTTGTTGCATCAGGCTAATGAAGTAGTGACATTCCTGCAAGGTTTCATTCTTGAACGTTCGGAAGTGCTGCAGAAACTCAACCAGAGCGGCGATTCGCTCATCTACCTCAGTCCGCATGAGTGGAGCGAGATAGAACGTACACTTAACGCCATCGACGGTAACCGCTTTGCTAAATTACGTGAGCAATACCCCAATATGCAGGAAGATGACATCCACCTGTGTATTCTTACGCGACTCGGTCTCAGCAACCGCACCATCGGAAACATCTACTGCATCACTGTTTCTGCCGTCCAGCATCGTAAGCTCAAACTGAAGAAGGACGTGTTTGGAGAGAGCAATCCAGATATCACGCTGGAACAGATACTCAACAGCAGATAACTATCACGAAAGGAAGAAATAATAAAAACGATAACAGCTATGAAGAAACTATTATTCTTATTCACTCTGATGCTCTCGCCATTATTGGTAAGTGCCCAGACCGTATCGGACTATTCGTATCATCCTTTCTTGAAAGAAGGAAAGACGTGGAACTGTCAAGACTATTACAAAAACTACATGGATGATGTAGAATGGACGAAGGATGTCTCATACGTCATCAACGGCACCACGGAGATAGACGGTAAGACCTATTATAAGATGTATCGCGTCACCGAAGAGGGTAGCGAGTACTATTGTGCCCTTCGTGAGGAGAACAGAAAGGTGTGGATGAATAGAGACGAAGGAGATGTATTGCTTTATGATTTCGACATGTCTGTCGGTGACAGCTATCAGCCTACCTCTGAACCGTTATACTATCGACTTACTGCCATCAAACCCGTGCGGTTCCACTATGACCAACTGTTCAATGTGTTATATTATGACATATGGGAGCAATGGTATTACTCAGAACCTGCTAATTACTTTGCATCAGCCCATATTGTCGAGGGTGTGGGTTGTAAGGTAGGCTGGAACATTACGCAACTATATGAACCCCAGCCCACAGACGGTAGCATCAGTGAACACACCCTCTTGTCGTGCTATGAGGATGGAAAGTGCATCTTTACGGCTGATGATTTCAATAAGCTAGCCAATCCAGAACCTGATATCGCTTATCGCCCATTCGTCGAAGAAGGTAAAGTTTGGAAAATAGGGCGTTCAGACTCTGGTAATCCTGTGCAATTGGTTGAGTATTATTACTTCGATGGCGACACGATCATCGATGGAAAAACCTGCAAACAGATGATGTGCCAACGATATGTCAGTCCAGCCCATCCGGATTATGAGAATCTGTCACAACAACCTTCCCTGGGATATGAAAAAGCATATTACGAAGAGGACCAGAAAGTGTACGTTTACGACGAGATATCGCAGTCTATGATATTGATGTATGATTTCTCCCTCGACGCCTATGAAACACTGAATCTCTTGCATGGGACGTATATAATAGGACCGAGGCAGACAGGAGGATTAGCTGGCTTTAAGGGTGTTTACAGAGATCTCATGAGGTGTACGGGTGAAGGTGAAAAAGTACACAGTACTTTCTGGATGGAAGGAGTTGGAGGTATTGATGGGCCGACAATAAATGAAGATGTAGATCATTCGCACTTCCTGATGTCGTGCTCTGTTGGCGACGAAGTCATCTATCTCAACGACGAATATGAAGACGGAGCTACTCCTGAGGCTATGGAAGCTCCCAAGAGCCGCTTCGACTTCACCCATACTATCAAGATTCAGCCAAAAACACCAAAGAGAAGTGAAGAAGAAGAGTCGTTATATGGTGAGTATAACAACCTAAGGTTAGGCATTCGTCTTGACCCACTCAACGATGCCTACCAGGTAACCATTACTAATGAATCAGGCCAAGTAGTCTATGAGAAATCCATCAATGCGGGCAACATCGTAGGTCTTGACATTGACATCTCTACCTATGCTAAAGGCCGTTACACCGTAACTGTGGAGAATAGTAATGAGTTGTTTACTGGTGAATTTGACGCCCTGGAGACAGGCATTAAAAAAATAAGCAATAACAAGGAAGTAAAAGAGAATTATATTTACAATCTTCAAGGCCAGCGACTTAATTCCTTGCAGAAGGGTATAAACATCGTTAATGGACGAAAAGTTTATTACTAAATGATACCTTAAAAAAGAGAGGTGACAGACTGACCGCGATAGCCGTTCTGTCACCTCATTTATGAATGGTTGAAGCGTTGGTTTACTTCACCCAGACTTTCTTGCCATTGACAATGTAGAGGCCGTGGGTAGGAGTATCTACGCGTCGACCCTGCAAGTCGGAGATATCACCTGTCTTGTGTGACTCATCATTCGTCATGGAAGCGATGCCTGTCGCTCCATCATATATGGGGAGCCTCTGCTGACGGTTCTACCGTCTCGCTATGCCCCACCACCTTGCCGAAGAGTGGCTTCCGCCCCTCTGTCGTCATCGTGATCATATACATCCGTCGTGCTGTGTAGTCGTTGTCCACACAGCGCCGTTGCATTGATGGCTTCTTCTCTCCAGCAAATGCCTTCTGGCTTTCATACTTTGCCCTATCCATAGTATTATAGGGCAAAGTTGTGTACCGATGCTATATAATTGATAATGTATGGCTTATGCCTTATCCTCTATTGAGCCATTCTGCCATGTATTTGTCGTAGACCTCATAGTTCAAACAATTATCCAAAATGGATTATCCAAATCGGATAAAACTTTCGAAAGTGCTCAGAAATACAGCTACGGAAACAGCTAAGCCAGCTCTGAGACAGCTGTAGCCAGCTATGGGAACAGCTGTCTTGTGTTCGTGTTAGCTGTATTGTGACGCTGTGCCCCTGATTCTTCTTGTACATTTTCAAAATAGACCTAACAACCTAACATGGAGGTTGTAAGGTACTGATATACAAGTATTTGTGGGTGCGCTTAATTTTTTAGACCTAACATCAGACCTAACATGATCCCTACCATTGTACCTAACGTAGTTCTTTTTCCCGATTGGCTTGAATCTGAAACGGATACAATACTTTTGTTATGTTAGGTCTGATGTTAGGTCTGATGTTAGGTCTGATGTTAGGTCTGTTTATAATCTTAAGACTTTTAAAACGCTTAAAACCAAATATTTACGCAGATTTATGTTAGGTTGTTAGGTCTTTTCGAAAATGAGTCTAATGCAGATATTTCTTGATGGCCTTCATCAGCTTTGCTGAGGGCTCGGCATTGCCTTTGAAGGGTAGCAGATGCCAGCGGACAGTCCAGCTGAGTTGTTCGTGGGGCTTGAGGGTGGTGTAGGCACCCTGGCACTCCAGTCCGATGATAATCAACGGAATGAGGAATCCCAGAAACTGGCTGAACACATAGTTGAACGTCACAAATACGCGCACCCACATTTCTGGGAGCACGTTTCCAGTCAGTACCCCCAGAATGATGGCGATGATGATGCGAGGTAACAGTCCTATTTTCTTCATCGTTTTATTTGCATTCACCCTCACCATAGACGTAGCACTGAGAGTGTGCTGTGTAGTCGAAGACCTCTTCAGGGCGGAAGAAGCGACGTACCTCAATGGCAGCATTCTCTACAGAGTCGGAGGCATGGACGATATTCTGCTGGTTGCTCATAGAGTAGTCACCACGGATGGTACCTGGAGCAGCCTCACGGCCATTAGTAGGTCCTGCCATCTGGCGAACCACCTTGACAGCCTCTACACCAGTCAGCGCCATAGCAATGACGGGCGATGCCTGCATAGAAGCCTGCAAGCCGGGGAAGAAGGGCTTCTCGACCAGGTGTGCATAGTGCTCGCGAAGAATCTCATCACTGAGCTGCATCATCTTCATTCCTGAGATGCGCAGTCCACGACGCTCAAAACGGTTAATGACCTCTCCAATCAGCTGTCTCTGTACACAGCCGGGCTTCAATAATACTAATGTTGTTTCCATAATAGATAGTTTTAGATAAACATTGTGCAAAAATACGAAATAATTCCGAGACATACAAAGAAAAGGATAAAGAAAAACAACAAGCCTCCGAACGATACAAAATATTTAAAAAATATTGACAATTTTGTTGGTAAAGTGAAAAAAGATGTGTACTTTTGCAGTAGTCTTACTGAAAGATGGGAAAAATAGATTAATTAACATGTACGACCAACAGCTTGTATTTTCAAATTCTCTTTACTTAATGGTCTATGGAGGGTCAATGATCTTTTCACTCATTGCGTGCATCTATCTGATGTTCCGCAGAAGCAATGCCATTGCCCCCGAAGTGACGTCTCCTCTGCGACTGCGTCGCTGGGTGGCGGCTTTCTTTCTGGTTATGCTGTTGAGTCACTTGTGGTGGTATGTGTTGGTCAAGCACGACCTCTTTGGCGATGCCTTGACAGGTATCATCGTGGCTGCCACGCTCGACTGTATGGCGCTGATACCCCTTATCATGGGTATGCTTCAGGCCATGTTGCAAGACCGTCGTCGTCCGCTCTGGCCCTTTCTCTTAGCCACGTTGCCTGTTGCCGCCTTATTTGCAATGATTGCTTATCGTCATGACTTAGCCCTGGTGCCCTGGGTGCAAGGTTATTTCATGTTGATGACCGTTGTCATGTTCATCTATATGGCTTTTGCGGTAAGGCAGTATAGCCTATGGCTTCGCGACAACTATGCAGACCTGGAGAACAAGGAGGTGTGGCAGAGTTTCATGGTGCTGGCCATCTGTCTGCTGATTCTTAGTTTCTACATATACTCCAGTAGTGGTGTGACTTACGAGTATGTCGTACAAGTGTTCGACTATCTGTTTGTCGTTATCTTGCTTTGGCGCGTGGAGACGTTGCAGACGTTGGAAAACAATGACGACACAGATGACATCATTATTCCTGCAAATATCGGATTGTTGCTGGAGCACCATTGTGAGGCTGGACAACTCTACTTGCGACAAGACATCACACTCAGCGAGCTTAGCAGGGCCATCGGTACCAACCGCTATTATCTCAGCCAGCATTTTAAGCGACAGAAAACGACCTACAATGCCTATATCAATGGTCTGCGCATCCAGCACTTTGTGCGTCTTTATCAAGAAGCGGTCGCTACAGATAGACCTTTCACTGCCCTGCAACTGGCTCAGGCGAGCGGTTTCAGGAGCTATAGCACTTTTGCTGTAGCCTTCAAGCAGCGTATGGGTCAGACGGTCATGATGTGGATGCATAACGCAGAAAAGTAAGCCCAACAACCAGTGGCGAGGGATTGTTTTTTGTCTTGCAACTCTCAGAATATGCAAAAATAGTCTCAGAATATGCAAAATCTGAGGTTAGAAGCATTTTGAAGGTTGCGTATTCCTGATTTTTAGTTAACTTTGTATCACTTATTCTGTTTTCGATTCTGGAGACAGGCACGAGACTTAATGGCTGAATATAGACGAAATTATTTACAGGAATGAAGAAGATAGTTTTTATAGCCACCATGTTGTTGGCCAGTGTAACTCTTATTGCTCGTCAGAAACCTGCTGACGAGAAGTGGCAGCAACCCCCGACGCAAGAGCAGGCTATGGTTCAGCGCCTATATGAGGTGCAGGCCAGTGGCAGTGATTCAGACTTCTACGAAGCTCACAAGGCTTTCATGAACTATCTGGAGGAGCACAAGGACTGGGATAAATACTATCGCACGTGGATGAGTCGTGTTATCTATGATGTGAACCATAAATATTTCCATCGCGCCTTCCAAGAGATCAACTACATTACAGACGATATCGAGGAGCGCCACCAAGAGCGCTACCTCTATATTGCCAACATGGGACTGGGTTTTTTCTATATTGGTCGTAACCAGCCTGAGTTGGGCGAGAAGTTTTTCCGACGTGCCTTGCAGGGCATCGATGCTGAGAATGACCCTGTGTCGGTATTCAATTGTTACCTCTCTTTAGCACAGTCGCTTAGTTTTATCCGTCCCGCTGAGGCGATGGCGTGTCTCGACAGCCTGCCCCAGAAGATGCTCGAGAACCCGATGTACGACAGTGGTGTGCTTGGCTACCGTTGTATCATCGCCAATAAAATGGGTGACTACGAGGCTTTTGAGCGTTATTTCATGAAGTATGACAGCATCCGCCACCATCTGCCCGACCAGTTCAATGCTACCAATCTCCAGCAAGTAATGGTCTGTCATAGTCTCATACGCAAGGACTATCAGGCAGCCCTTGCCTGGTGCGACTCTATCGATGTGCCCTTGACGGCCACAGAGTTGCGTATCAGCGTCTATGAGCAAATGGGCGACTGGAAGCATGCTTTCCGTGCTTCGGAACTGAAAGATAGTTTTCTGCTCGTTGCCGAGCGAGAAGCGTTGGAGTTGC
Organism: uncultured Prevotellaceae bacterium; assembly: GCA_900316265.1. GTDB lineage: Bacteria > Bacteroidota > Bacteroidia > Bacteroidales > Bacteroidaceae > Prevotella. The sequence goes on from ONCH01000039.1 coordinate 23,972, forward strand.
ATACGGCAGATATGGCACGTGACATTGACCTGCTTCAGGCTGAGCAGGAAAAGGCTCACATACGACACATACAATTGGTGGTAGTAGGACTGATGGCATTGGCTATCATTGGTTTGCTCATTGGCATGCTCGTGTATCGCCACAACAAGAACCTCCGATTGCAGGAACAATTCATTCAGTTGCAGGAGGCTCGCAGACGCACTGAGGCTGGACAGGCCATCCGTCGTGCTTTTGTCAGTACGATACAGGAGAAGTTGATGTCACCTATTAACATGCTGATAGGCTATGCCCATATCTTTAACGATCCTGATTTTGTTCTGAAACCTGAAGAACGTCCCAAGCGCTATAAAGACATCCTTCATGCTGCCCGTGCCATAGAGTCGCTGATGGACCCTATGCTCGAATCCTATGCCAGAGGAACGGTTGGCATTTCTGACGAGGAGAAACAGGTGTGTATGGATGCCCTTCGCTCCCCACTGCTCACCCTGATTAATACGTCGGAGGTGATTATCGATGGGAACGGACAGATTCCACACGAGGAATATATGCAGTTGCGAGCCAGCGTTTGTCGGGATGCCTACCGTGTGGCCACCTCTACGCATCAACTCATCCTATTCAGCATATATAATGACGAGATACCCTCACCTAAGCCAAACAGAATAGGGCTCAACGAACTGGTACGTTCCATCCTGAACAGCTACGACCTGCACCCCTCGGTTATAGAAAAGCAGCGCGTGCTTGTCACAGAGTTCAAGACAGAGGTAGCTGACGACGTGATGGTCGATACCAACCCCTTGTTGCAGGAACTCCTGAACTGCCTGCTCGACAATGCAGACAAGTATGCTACTGGTGGTACAGTACTGATGAGTTGTCATGCCAATGCAGATGGTACTTACGCCATATCAGTCAGCAATGAAGGTCCGGTTATTCCTGCCGCAGATGTAGAGCGCATCTTCGATCCCTTCGTCCGTCTCTCCCCTGATGAGCATAGCCTGGGCATTGGTCTGTCTCTGGCCCGTCGTCTTGCCATCTCTATGGGTTATAACCTCTTCCTCGATCAGACGTTTACCAAGGGAGTCCGTTTTGTGGTGTCGGGCATTTAAGCCTGCAGAAAGGTTTTTTTCTAAAAAAATGCACGTTATCAGATAAATAATGTGTACCTTTGTGGCCGCAAACAAGACGAAACGATGACTTATTTAGGTGAACTGATTTCAATTGGAGTAGCGTTTTCATGGACAGCCACAGCCTTGCTGAGTGAGTTTGGCTCGAAGCGACTGGGTAATCTTACGCTGAACGTGTTGCGTATGGCAATGGCATTGGTGTTTTCGCTGGTGCTCTTTGGTGTTGTTACGGGTAATATCCTGCCACCAGGAGCTTCTGCTGAAGCTGCAGGCTGGATGTTGCTGTCAGGACTGGTGGGCTACGTCATTGGCGACTTCTGCCTCTTTCAGTGCTATATCATCATTGGTTCGCGATATGGACAACTCTTCATGACGCTGGCACCGCTCTCTGCAGCCTTGATGGCGTGGGTCACGCTGGGCCAGCAGATGACGATGATGAGTATTGTGGCGATGCTGGTGACGCTGTTTGGTATTGGCATCTCTGTGCTTGGCCGAGGCGAGCATCATAAAGTGTCGCTGAAACTGCCCTTGAACGGCGTGCTCTATGCTATTGGTGCAGCAGTCTGTCAGGGCGTGGGCTTGGTGCTGAGCAAGATAGGTATGGACCATTACGAGGTAACAGCGAATATGCCCGATTGGCTCATTCCCTTCAGTGCCAACTTCTACCGCTGTGTGGCTGGCATCATTGGCTTTACCTTATTGCTTTATTTCCGCAACGGTTTGGAGCCATTGCGTGAGGCAATGCACGACAGGAAAGGCTTGACGGTAGCAACGGCTACCACTATTTTTGGTCCCTTCGTGGGCGTTGGCTTTTCGCTGATGGCTGTGCAATACACCGCTGCTGGCATTGCCTCCACACTAATGGCAATGACGCCCATCATTATACTCCTGCCGTCCTACTGGCTGTTTCACGAGAAAATAACGTGGCGCGCCGTATTTGGTGCAGTCATATCAGTGATGGGCGTCAGTCTGTTCTTTTTAGGTGAGTAGCCTGCTACTTGACCTCTCCTCCGCCATAGACGTAACACTGCGAATGGGCGGTGTAGTCGAAGACTTCCTCTGGACGGAAGAATCGACGCACCTCGATGGCAGCATTCTCTACTGAGTCAGAGGCGTGGACGATGTTCTGCTGGTTGCTCATAGAGTAGTCGCCACGAATAGTGCCAGGAGCAGCCTCGCGACCATTGGTAGGGCCAGCCATCTGGCGTACCACCTTCACAGCCTCGACACCTGTCAGAGCCAGTGCGATGACGGGCGAAGCCTGCATAGAAGCCTGCAAGCCTGGGAAGAAGGGTTTGTCAACGAGGTGTGCATAGTGCTCGCGCAGAATCTCGTCAGAGAGTTGCATCATCTTCATGCCTGAGATGCGCAGTCCGCGACGCTCAAAACGGTTCACCACTTCTCCAATCAGCTGTCTCTGTACGCAGCCGGGCTTCAATAATACTAAAGTTGTCTCCATAGTTTGTTAGGTTTGATAGAAATATGTCTTAATGATAGATAGTTATTTCTCAATCATGCGATATTTGCCACTCAGGTGCATGAAGGCAAAGAGGCGCAGTAAGCCATCATAGTAAGCATCAAAGTAGCCATCCTCAAAGGGTTCGTGACGTGCCTTCCACAAGGCATCGACAAACTCCTTCTTCTTTGCGTGCTGACACAGGATAGACGCTGCTGCCACCGTGCTGACAAGACCAATGCTGTGGCGCAGCTTGCGGAAGCCGCCAGCCTGCAGAATCTCGTCACCCTCAGGCAACGTGCCATCTACACGATACTGGTCAACAAACGTGTCAACGCCCTGGCTATAGAAGAAGTCTTGAATCTTCTCACCATACTGACGTTGCCAGTCGGCATCCTTGCCACTCCATTCGTAGTCGAGCGTTATATTCATGGGCACGCGCCACGAGTCATAGCGGAAGCAGGAACCGCCATTGCGGCGACCACCCCAGCCAGCCATCAGCGTGCCGTCGTAGTTACACATATCCGGATTCAAGCCCGTCTTCTCGTTGGTGCACTTATGCAGGAATGCACGGCTCTTCTCCGCACAGTCCAGCCAGTAGTCCTTTCGTCCGTCGTCAGCATACTTCGCCCACACCTCATAGAAGGCGGGAATGTGATAGCTGGGGTCGGTGAAGCGCTGTCCGAAACCGTCAGGTGTGAAAGTAATCAGGCGCGTCTCAGGGTCGATGAGGAACATCTTCTGTGGCCCCTGTTGCTGAGGACCAAAACCTCCGAAACCACCCTGTCGTGGAGCAGGTGTGTATTCCTTGGGCTGTATGCAGTTCAGGATATGCTGTGCCTCTGCCTTGTAGTTGATGCCCGTCTGGTCGCCCCAACGGTTAGAGGCAAACAGCAGCGCTGTCACGAAATACAGCTCACCATCGCTGGCAGCACCCTCAGCATTGCGTGTTCCGTCTGTCTTACAGCTCCAGGCAAAGTAACCCTCACGCGGTCCATCCTGATGCTGCATATATTTCTTGCTCCAGCGCCACAGGCGGTCGAAGATATCTTTCTCGCCAAACTGCACGGCAATCATCATGCCATACGACATGCCCTCGGTACGGGCATCGTGGTTCTTGATGTCAGAGACATAGCCCATCGTGTCGCCCACCTCAAAATATACTTTGTTGGGGCCACGGAACACATCGTTGAACACTTCCTGCACCTTGGCGTCCACCTCAGCAGGCTGATAGCCCATTTCAACGAATACATTACGATAATTTCCTGCTTCTGCAGAGAGACTTCCTGAGCAGACAGCAAGCATGAGTGATAATAGGGTCTTCATTCTTTTCATTGTGTTGGTAGTTATTTGTGTCTATAAAGTTAGTTAGCAGACAGGCAGTGTCATCACGAAGCGGGCGCCATCGGTATAGCTCGTGTCAAGCATGACGTCACCACCCAGACGACGGCAGATGCTGCGTGCTACGGTCAGTCCGATACCTGTGCCCACCTCATATTCATTGAGCTGCACGAATTCTTCGAAGATATGTTCAGCCTCACTGACTGGAACACCAATACCTGTGTCCTCGACGGCAAACTGCACCATGTTGTCCTGCTGGTTGATGACTAGCGTGATAGAACCTTCCTTGGTGAAGCGCTCAGCATTGTCAAGTAACATGATAAGTGCACGTGTAGCCGCTTGCTCGTTTGTTTGCAGCGACAGCTGGTTTGCGCCCTCTCCGAGTTTCAGTTGAATAGGTATGATGGCATCCTCATTGTCAGAAACGGACTTGATGGCTTCTTGGGCTATCTGTTTGGCTGAGAGTTTGTCGTTGCGCTCAATGATCGTCATGCTGCTGACGTCACTCAGCTCCAGCATCTTATTCACCAGTTCTGTGATGCGGTTGGTGTTCTCGATAATCTTCTCGTTGATGTCCTGTCTGGTTTCCTCGTCAAGTTCTTCTCCTTCAGACGATGTCAGAATCTGTGTGAAACCAGAGAGTATATTCAGCGGTGTGCGTATCTCGTGCGACATCTGTTGGATGAACGATGTCTTCATGCGTGACGACTCTTTTGTGCGCTCATTGGCAATCTCCAGCTTGCTATATGCTTTCTCCAGACGCATGGATGACTGATGGCGGAAATAGATGATGAGCACAAAGCAGAAGAGCACCAGCACGAGGGCGAGGATGGTAGCCAGATAGCGCTGACGCACCATGTGGGCCTTCTGTTCCACGAGTTCCTTCTCCTTCTGTTGCGTGTTGTAGATGGTGGTCAGCTCCATCGCTGCATCGCGCTGCATGCGGACAATAGCGGTGTCCAGCTCGTCACAAATCTGGTAGCTCACATTGTTGGTGGCCTCCATGCGGTGAGCACCTCTGTTTGCACGGTATTTGGGTAATAGATAGTGCTGGATGATATCCATCGTGGGCGTGATGCCATATTGTTGCATCTGCTTGTCAAGCACTTCAAAGTTTTCAGCGGCCTCGTCCCAACGGCCAGCAGACATCAGGTAGTTGATGGCCTCCAACTTGCCTTCATTGGTCTGGATGTAGTGCGACTTCAGAGCATTGTTGAACACCTGTTCTGCCTCCTTATTTTTGCCCAGACCCTGGAGAGCACTGGCACTATAGATATCCAGGCGTGTTTGTTGCTTGTCAATGAAATTCGGGTCTGCGTTAGGCAGTTCTTTGTAGATATCAAGCAGTTCCTTGAACGCTAGCGTCCAGTTGTATGCATTCTGATAGCGATTCAGCTGAAGGTAGTTGTCGGTGATGGTGATGACAGCCACGATAGCGGTAGTGAAGTTAGACTTTATCGGCTCGGCTTCCACTACCTTATGGAACAGATCCATGGAGTGCTCGAAGTTGACGGAAGCATCGTCAGGACTGCCCAATTTCAGCTGACAGCAACCCACTGCCGCCAACAGATAGGCGAAGTCGCTATTGTCGCGATAGTCGGCCTTACGCATTTTGTCGAGTGCCGGAGCCGCCACCTTCATGGTTGCCTCGTACTCACCCTTCAACAGCAAGGCTCCTGATAGTCGGTTGGCTGACTTCGCATAATATTTCAGTCCTTCCTGGCTATTGATCTCTGCATTGACCGCCTGTTTCCAGTATTTCTCTGACAGGCGCATCATCTTTTGGCGCGAATAGGCATAGCCTCGCCAGTAGTCTGCCTGGATATTGGAAATATGACCTGAAGCCTGCAACTTGTCGGCCAATTCCAATAGTCGTTCATACTCATGATTCTTGTGTGCAACGTTAATCAGGCTGTCCGCCTTATTATTGTCGGTCACATTTTCCTCTTTATCGCCACACGCCAGCAACCAGGTAACGGTCAGCACCGCCACCAACAGGTAGTTAAGGAGTCGTAGGGTCTTCATCGTGTGTTTATATTCTATATTCAATGTTCAATTCTTAATGTCGTCGAGTTACATGATTCGTCGCTTCTGTGGTTGCATCTATTGTCGAGCCATACTTGTTCAACGAGTAGGCGATGAATGCAAACATGCCAGTGCCTGCCACCAAGAGCAGCGTGTAAGGCCAGAAGTCAGTAGGGAAGAGACCGGTAATGGCTACACTGCTGATTCCGAAGAGCACGATGAGGTCGCAACATACCTGCATCCAGCGGACAAAGCCCATAACGTTGCCATAGGAGAGGCGCAAGAGTCGATAGCTGACCTGATTATAGGTCTGGTAGAACACAAAGACAACCCATGCTGCATAGAGAAAGTAGAGTAAGAATGACAGCGATGTATAGGTAGATGCGTCCTTCCATTGAAAAGCCACTATCCAATAGACAACCAGGCTAACGATGTAGTATATGATATCGCGCCAGAAAATGAATCGTGTCAGGTACTTCGGTTTAAGCAGTGAGGTATATCCCCAACTGAAGCAGATAGCGCCCAGGTGGAAATAGGAGACGGTGAATGCCGATGCTGCCGTAGGCCATGTATAACGCCACATCAGAGCGCCATGAATCATGTAGCCCACCCCAAAAGAAGCTATCCACAGTGTGGTAAGCAGTCGGGTACGATAATAAATGGTATACTTCTTGTAAGGCTTGCTACCTACAAGGAGCATGCCTGCCATAACGAGATTGATAATGCCCGTCAAGAATAGTATTGAACGATAAAAAATCTGTTCCACTGACCTTCTTAAATTGCTAAAGTTTGGTTTACTTGGTGCAAAGTTACACTTTTTTCCAATAATAACCAATTATTCGGGACGAAATATCAAAATAATCCTCGTAAAACTATTCTGCCACGCGGATGCACATGATGGTGAGGTCGTCGTTAGGCTCAGCACCGTTGCGGTGTTTCTCCACGGCTGTGGCAAGAGTCTCTACCACTTGCTTCGACGACTCGAAGTAGGTACAGCGCAGAATGCTTAGCAGACGGTCGTCACCAAATCGTTGCAACTGGTGATTCTCTGCTTCGTTGAGGCCGTCAGTATAGATGAGCAGGGCGCGCCCCTTGATGTTCTCAATCTCTTCACCCACATACTGCAGTCCAGGCCATAGCCCGAAGGGTGCATTAGGCTCCATCTTCAGGAAGTCACCATTCGACGGCGTGCCACCGATAACGGGAGGATTATGGCCTGCATTACAGAACGACAGGTGACCCGTCTTCAGGTCTATCAGTCCCAGGAAGAACGTCACGAACATCAGGCTCTCATTGTCCTCGCCAGAGAGTGCGTCGTTGATGCGGGTACACATCTCGGCAGGTTGCATGCCTTGTTTGGCCAACGTCTGGAAAAGGCGGGTGACCTGTGCCATAAACAGTGAGGCAGGCACTCCCTTACCGCTGACGTCGCCCAGACAGAAATAGAGCTTGTCTTCGTTCAGCACATAGCCGTAGAGGTCGCCACCGACTTCACGGGCAGGCGACATCAGGGCATACATGTCCAATCCCTCACGATTGGGGAACGTGCTGGGAACCATCGACATCTGGATGTCGCGAGCAATCTGCAGCTCACTCTCTATGCGCTCCTGCTCAGCTTTGATAGCTCCCAGTCGTCGGGCGGCACGCTGGCGTAATATAAGCGTGGTGATGATTGCTGCTACCACGATGACTCCGATGACAAATATCAGATACAGGCGCTGGCGTTCGCTGTCCATCTTCTCGCGTTCGTGTTGCATCTTCTCTCGCTCCTGCTGAGCACGCAACTCGTCCAGCTCGAAGCGCTTGTTCAGCTCGTTCAACTGCTGGCGCGTCTCCTCCTTGTTGATCGAGTCAACCAGTTCGTAGTGCTCGTCCAGGGCGTGGTAGCCCTCTTGCCAGCGTCCAGTGTTCGCCATGATAATGGCACGCTGTTTCAGCACCTCTGAATAGGCGTTGATGTCCAGCTCCTTGGCCTCTGGCAACTGCTCATTGTTCAGCTTCAGTGCCTCGGCATAGTCTTTACGTTCTATCGCCAGACGTGTGCGATAGCCCAACACCTCATTGCGCGTCACCTTTGACCATCCGTTCACCTCGATATGCTTCACCACAGAGTCAACCTGCTGGGCGGCCTTGTCCAGGTCCTTCTTGGTCAGATAGTAGAAATAGCTGCAATGGTAATAGTAGTATAGCCAGTTCGACAACTGACGGCGAGGAACGTCGGGATTCTTACCAGCCTGCTGGATGTAGGCCAGCCACTCGTCCAGCGTCTTGTGCATCCTCAGCGTGTCATCCATGTTGCGCAGCTCATTGGTGTAATACACATAGATGTTGTTCTTCAGGAAAGGCTCCGCGTCCTCAGGGTAGTTCTTCAGCGCACGCTCAAAGCTACGTGCAGCCTCCGTGCGGTTCAGCTGATTGTCATATACCAGACCCTTGATGAACTCGGCGGCAGTCATTCCGTACTTGTTGCCTCGCTCTGTGGCATCGTCATGAATCTCCTGTGCCACCTGAATGGCCTTGTTTGACTCCCCATAGAAATTATACTCCTCGCCCAGCAGCATCCATGTGTCGTAGAAGTCGAACCATAACTCGTTGTCGCGACAAAAGTCCAGCACAGCCGGCAGCTCCGACACCAGCGAGTCGTGGATGTTGTTGTTATAGTAGTATGCCAGACCCGTGTACAGTCTTCTGGCTGAGTCTACCAAAGCCAGATGCTTGGCCTTGGCAATGCTGTCACTTTCTGCCGTCGCATCGGTATTGTTTCCACTGCGCTGCTGGCAGGCAACGGTCACTATCAACAGGAGGAACGCTATGACGAAATGGTTCTTTTTCATATATTACGGGTGTATGATGATGGCTGTGAAGATGCGCCCCGACTGGATACCCAGCCGACGGGCAGAAAAGTAAGAGTCAGACTGCATAAAGGTGCAGACAGGAGAGACGGTGATATTTCTGGCAGGAACGCCTGCACCCAGCAACTGCTGGCGATTGCACTCCGGCAGGTCGATGTGCCACTTCTCGTATTTCTTGCTGATGGTGTTCATGTCGAACCCCTCGTTGGCAAAGGCCTCATAGACCTCGTTGCCCACCTCGAAACTCTCCAGATGGATGCCAGGACCTATCTGTGCCACGATGTCCTCAGCATGTGAACCATAGACAGCCCCCATCCTGAGCACCGCTTTCTCCACGATGCGCTGCACCGTTCCCCGCCAACCGGCATGAATGGCACACACCGCATGCTGCACAGGGTCGTAGAGCAATACGGGAATACAGTCGGCCGTAGAGACACCGATGCAGACGCCTTTCACATTCGTCATCAGCGCATCCACGCTCTCCAGAGCCTCATGGCGCTCTTCTGCAGAAAGTCTCAGCAGTCCTTCATCGACCACCGTCATCTCCGTCAGATGCACCTGGTGGGGCATCAGCAGACGGTCGTCCGCAATCCTCAGGAGTTCGCAGAGCGCTTCACGGTTTTTCTTGATAGCCTCCTCCTCATCGCCACAATAGCAGTTGATGTTAAATGACGCATAGTTCCCCTTACTGTAGCCACACTGGCGCGTGGTGCTGAATGCTGTCACACCCTCGCCCATACAGTAGTCTTTCAGTATTGGTTTTATCCTCGTCTGCATCATAGTTCACACTTTTCCGTTGCAAAGTTACGAAAAAACGAGAGAAATGCAAAAGGAAAGTTTACTTTTCTTTTCATTTCCGAGTGCCAAGTAAGTTCGGCGTAGCCAATGTTACGAAAAA
>ONCH01000011.1 GCA_900316265.1 uncultured Prevotellaceae bacterium
AGGTCATGAAGGACCAGATGCAGGACTCCAAGCGCGTGAAGCTGGACGGCTTCGGTTCGTTCAAGATCGGCATCGAAAGCAAGGGTGCACAGACCGCCGCCAAGTACTCCGTCGCCGAGCACGTCAAGGGTCTGCACGTCGTCTTCATGCCTGAGCGCACCACCGACTCGGGTGGCAACCGCTCGAAGCAGTTCCTGCAGGGTTGCCGAGTCGAAGAGTTGCCTCTGAACACGGTGGAGAAGGAAGAGCCCGAGCCTTAAAAAGTGCGCCCTTCGGGGCGACACTTTTTGAGTTAAGAAGTTAAGAAGTTGAGAAGTTAAGAAGTTGAGAAGTTAAGAAGTTGAGAAGTTAAGAAGTTAAGAAGTTGAGAAGTTAAGAGGGTATGAAGAATTCACGTTTTTGGGAAGTGCTGTTGAAGGTTATCGTCGCAGCCGCCACCGCCGCCATTACGGCGCTCACGACCACGTCGTGCATGGGCCACGGCCCATTGGCATTCTTTGACTGAAGTCTAAGTGTGGCGTTGCAATGTATGGGCCACGGTCCATTTTAAAGAAGAAAGAGGACTGACAGACATCGGGTGCTGTCGGTCCTCTTTTGTGACACTCTCAAAGGTCGTTATTCAAACCAAGGTGACTGGAGGCTGTACTTATGCAAGGCCTCCCATCATCCCTCTTCCCTCTTCCATCTTCCACCTGACACGGACCTATCACCTGACCCAGTGGCATAATTATCACAAACAACCGAACAAAATCACCACAAACAACCGAACAAAATCACCACAAACAACCGAACAAAATTACAACAAACAACCGAAAAGTTGTAAAAACATTTGGATAATTCAATATAAATCAGTAACTTTGCGCCCTGTAAACAGAAAGAAAAACGATGAAGAATATGTACAAACCAAGAATTGCAGACAGGTTATTGGCTCGCAAGCTGGCAGGCAAGGGTGCAGTTTTGATTGAAGGGCCTAAATGGTGCGGTAAGACAACGACAGCACGACAGCAAGCCAAGAGTCTGCTTGACTTAGGTGACACTGAGGTATTGAAACAGAGCAGGCAGATGATGGAAATCAGTTCGAAAACACTCCTTCAGGGTGAAACACCCAGACTGATTGACGAATGGCAGACGATAACAGAACTATGGGACACCATCCGTAATGAAGTAGATAAGCGAAGTGCATTTTCTCAATTCATCCTGACAGGTTCTACAGTTGCACCACAGGCAGAAGATACCGTTCACAGCGGAACGGGCCGTATTGGCAGAGTAAAGATGCGCCCGATGAGTCTGTTTGAGTCTGGCGAATCTACAGGTAGCGTCAGTCTGGCAAAACTCTTCGATGGCGAGACGTTCGAACCACAACCGAATAGCATCGACTTGGAACAGATTGCCTATTTGACTTGCCGTGGTGGTTGGCCACAAGCCACACTGCTCGAAGGTGATATTGCCTTAGATCAGGCCTTTGGCTATGTTGATGATATTGCAGAAAGAGATATACAACGTGTAGACGGTGTAAAACGCAGTCCAGAGCGCACACGTCTGCTGCTACGTTCGTATGCACGAAACATTTCTCAGCAAGTACCTTACAGCACCATCAAGGCCGATATGCTTTCAAACGACGCAAAAACGCTTGACGAAGATACCGTTGCCGACTATATCAAGGCACTGAGGAAACTTTTCGTGATTGAAGACCTCGACGCATGGAATCCCAACATCCGCAGCAAGGCGGCTATTCGTACCAGCGACACACGCCATTTCGTTGACCCAAGCATTGGAACAGCATCGTTAGGCCTTGGCCCCAAAGACCTGATAAACGATTTGGATTCGTTTGGACTCATCTTTGAGGACTTGGCTGTACGCGACCTGCGTGTGTTTGCCGAAGCACTCGACGGGAAGCTCTATCATTATCGCGACAGTTCAGGACTGGAGTGTGACACCGTACTGCATCGTCGTAATGGCACGTATGGACTGATAGAGGTGAAACTCGGTGGCGAGAAGTTGATAAACGATGGTGCTGACGCATTGAATACACTTGCCGATACCATTGATACAACGAAAATGAAGAAACCTTCATTCAAGATGGTTCTAACAGCAGTTGGCCCCTACGCATACCAGCGGCCAGACGGCATCTTTGTGGTTCCAATTGGTTGCTTGAAAGATTAACATGATCTTCCATCTTCCTTCATCCCTCATCCCTCTTCCACCTGACAGGGACCTGTCCCAGTGGCATCTTACACGTCGTCTTCGATGTCGTCGAGGCCATCGGCATCGAGGGTGATGCCTTCACCATCAGGTACTAAGAGGTTCTGCACGTCACCACTGATGGTTAGCAGGTAGCCCTGGTGTGCCAGTGCCACCACCGTCATCTCTGGGTTGATATATTGTTTCTTTTTCATTGTCATGTCCTCCTCGCTTGCCTTCCAGCTTGCGACCATCAAGGCTATACCACGAGCCAGTCAATTCTTCACTCTTCACTCTTAACTCTTCACTCAACGAAGTGGTCTCTCCCTCTCCGAAGTCGACCTCGATGTTGCGGGCGAAATACTCGCCGCTGCTTGTCGGTACATAGAAGTGGCAGCGGAAGCACTTCAGCGTGCGTGGGTTCTTTGAGTAGCCCAGCTTGTTGCCGCTAGACATCAGGATGATCTCGTTCTTGTTGCCCTCGTTACTGCCCGTGGCACCGCTCTCCACGATGCTGAATGGCGAGTACTGGCCTACGAAGGTTACCTTTTTGTCGTTGCTCACGACGGCTGTCGGCGTAGTGCTACTGATGGTGACGCCACTGAACGTGGGGTTCACGATGTTGTCGCCCGTGGTAGTCCACTTAATAATATAAGGTGTACCAGCCTCAATAGCTGTTACGGTGCTGAAGTTCAGCGTCAGCACGCCATTGGCGTCAAGGTTCGATGTCATAGCCATTTCCTTGATGGTGGCTCCTGCCAATGGGCTGGCAGCTATCTGCTCTTCAGTCAGTGAGAACGGCAGGCACAGCGTGTTCCAGTTGCCGTCCTTCGTCAGCGTCTGAGTGCGACGTTGGTCTGCTTGCCGTCGAGGCGGGTGGCGAGTGCGGCCACGTCGTTAGTGGCAGCGTCCTGCAACACGTCAACGCCCATGAGCGTCTTACCGTCCAGCTTGCTCATATCGGTGATGGTGCCGCTGAGCACTTCGCTGCCGTTATAGAGGCTCTGGCCGTCGGCTATCTTCACGGTGCCGCTTTGGTTGACTTTATAGCTGCTGACGTGGATGTAGTCGTCGGCGTTGGTCCAGCCGAGGGTGATGTCACCGTAGGAGGTGTAGATGCCGACGGCATTAGTGCCGGTGGCGGTGGCGTCGAGCTGTCCACCGGTGACGGTCATGCTGGCATTGATGGCTCTGGCGTTAGTGCTGTTGGCGGTGATGGTGAGTTTGCCGCCGTTGAGGGTGACGGTGTTGGCCTCGAGGGCAACACCATTATAGTTGCTGCAGATCAGGGTGACGTTGCCACTGTGCTGGGTGTAGTCGCCCACATAGATGCCTCTACTCGACGTGCCGTCGTAGCGGAGAGTGCCGGCTGTAGCGGGGTCGAGGCTCTGGCCGTAGATAGTGAGGTCTCTAACTCCCTGAATGCCTGTAACGTTGCTTGCAAGGGTCATGGTCTTACCGTTGCCAAGGATGAGGGTGATGTCGCCATCGGGTACAATTTTGTAGTCGTAGCTGATGTCGTGGCCCACGTAGTAGGTGCCGGCGGCGAGGTGTACGTTGTAGTTGCCGTATTCCTTAATGGCGGTCTCATAGCCGTCGAGGGCGACGGCCTGGACGGCGTCGTCACCGTCGTGCAGGGTGCCGTCGGCATCGACGTAGGCGACGGCGACGGGCTGGCCGGTGCTGGCGAGGTGGTCGGTGCTGACGGTGATGGTCACGTCGGCGTCAGGCATAGTGAGTGTCGTGCCGTCGAGGGTGCCTGCGCTGGCGGTGTAGCCGTCGTAGCGGTAGCCGAGGGGTACGCCGGTGGCGGAGTTGCTGAGGGTGAGGCTGAGCTGGTCGCCGCTGCCGTAGTAGAGGGTCTGGCCGCGCTGCAGGCCTCCGCCGCTGTAGGCGGTGATGCCGCTGACGGTGTACTCGGTGGCGTCGCCGGTGAGGGCGACGGCCTCGATGGTGACGTCGGCGGCGGCGGTGACGGTGCGGGTGGCGTGGCCGTTGTTATACTTGTCGGGATGGTCTGCGTCTGCGGGGTCGTAGGGGGCGTAGTTGGTGCCGTCGCAGAGGTAGTAGGCGTAGTAGCTGTTGTAGGTATCTACCTTGTTGCGGGCGAAGGTGGCGCCGGACGTGTTCAGGACGGTGACCTCGGCGGGGGCGAAGAGGCTGTTGCGGATTTCTGCCCCGCCTTTTCGATAGCCGATGAAGCCGCCGACGGCGTAGGTCGTTGCGCCGAGCAGACTGCCGTCGAACAAGCAGCCGGTGATGGTGAGCGCGCCGTTCTGCTGTATGCCGACGATGCCGCCGTGGGTGCCGTCGCCGCTGATGGTGCTGGTGATGGCGGTGCTGACGCGGCAGTTCTCGATGCTGACGGTGCCCCAGCAGCCGCCGATGAGACCGCCGGTGAACTGCTTGTCGGTAGTGATGGTGCCCGTGACGTGCAGGTTGCGGAAGGCGGCGGGGCTGTCAGCCTCGTCGCTGGGGTCGGCCTTGGTGGTGCTGACGTAGCGGAAGGGGGCGACGTATTGCGTGGATCCGTCGGTGATGTCGTCGCTGCTGATATTGACGGTCAGCGTGTGGCCGTCACCGTCGAAGGTGCCGCAGAAGTCGTGCTTGCTGCTGCCCGCCATGCGGGTGATGGGGTTCTGCGCCGTGCCGATGTCGTTGCCGAGCTTCACGGTCTTGCCGCTGAAGCGGTTCCACGTGTCGTTGTCCTGCAAGGCGTCGCAGAAGACGCTCCAGCCCGTGGCGGTGTGGATGGTGTACGAGCCGTCGCCGTTGACGGAGAAGTGGGCCGGGTCGGGGGTGCAGGACAGCGTCACGGCGGCATGATTCGTCCCCACTCCGATGGCGCTTGTGATGTCGGCCTTGCCATTGGTCGCGGGGATTGTTTCGTCGTTCACGGTAAGTACGTAGTTGTCTGGCACGTGGACATAGACCTTGGCATCTTTCGAATTATTCCCCTTAAAACATTTTGCCGCAATGCTGGTCAGGCTGTGAGGGAAGGTGACATCTTTGTCGAAGTTCTGGAAAGCAACTGGCACGGCAGTAAGTCTGGTGCAGGCACTCATATCGACAGATGCATGAGCAAAATAAAACGCATCATTCCCAACGCTGGTGAGCCTGCTGCCGCTGGCAAAGGTTAGGGTGCCGCCGCTGACGCTCAGAGCCAAGCTCACAAATGAATTCGAACCGACGCTCTCCACACTGGCAGGCACGGTTAAGGCTGACAGACGATAGCAATATTGAAAAGCACTTAGCCCGATGGACGTAAGCCCTTCGGAAAGGCTGACGCTGGTCAGATTCCGACAGAGATAGAACGCAAAGGCTCCGATGTGAGTCACGCCGTTCTGGACGATGACCGAGGTGATATCATCGAGGTACGCTGCCCATGGCACATCATCAGGGTCGTTGAAGTCAGTCATGGCGCCAGTGCCGCTGATGATGAGTTGCTCGTAGTGGCCGTTCTGGTCCTCGTCGTGCAGTGTGTAGGTGACGTTGGTGCCGCACGAACCCGTCATGTCGGCGTAGTAGATACGGAAGTTCTTCGTCAGGGTTCCCGTGTAGTTGCCTTGTCCGGTGGCAGTCAGCGTGGCAGTACCCACGTTCACGTTGTTGGTACAGCTCACCAAGTAGTCGCTCCCGGCAGTGAGCACCTTGCCGCCAACAGTCAGCGTGATGTCGGGCACAATGGCGCTGCCCGTGTAGGCCTGGTCTGCGATGTCGGCAATGGTGCCGGTGCTGATATTGATGAGCGGTATATTGCTCAGCGTAGCGGTTATGGTGATGTCACCGTTGCCCATGGTGAGCACGCCCTGCTCAGTGACCGATGCGCCGGTATTGGTGGGCGAAACGGAGTAAACAGGGCGGTAGCTATTAGGGTTGCTGCCAGTATAGCTCAGCTGCACGGTGGCTCCTTCTCGGTAGTAGTGGCTACCCTGGGCGATAAAGCCTTCCGTGGCGGCACGGGTGGGCAGTCCGGCATTGCTACCGGCGGTTACTTTGTATATCCTCTCGATGTGGTTGCTGCCAAGGTCATTTTTGCCACACATCGGCAGTGCAGTCGTGCCATAGTAGTAGAGGTTGGCATACGTCCCACCAGCTTTGGCGCCTATGAATAAGCCTGTGTTGTTTTCACTTCCATTCGATGCCATAATGGTGCCTGGGTTCAGTACAAAGCAGTTGGTAATGGTGCCATACTCGACATATCCCGCGATAGCACCGGCTCTACATCCTTTACCGCTGCAACTGCAACTGACGGAGGGGGCTATCAACCCGACGTTCCGAACCACGCCATTTTTCAGTACTTCACTGAATAATCCTGCGCTTGCGGAACTAAAATTTGAAGATGTGACCTCGACCTGCAGCCCGCTGATGGTATGACCACCACCGTCGTAAGTGCCTTTGAAGCAATCATAGTTGCTACTGGAGTTGCCACCGATGGGCGCGAATGTTCCCGTGAGCGTAATGTCGGCAGTCTGCACGAATCGCTTTCCTGAGCAGCTGTTGCTCGTAGAGTAGGAAGAGAGGGCGCGGAGGGCCGCCTCGCAGTCCACCTTGTAGTACTGTCCGTCGCCGTCCGTCCCGATGGTGAACGTGTAGCCGCCGAGGGTCTCGGTGCTCTGCGCCCACGCCGTTGCAGTCGTGAGCATCATCACAAGCAGCAGCATGGCTGCCCGCATAGAGAAATGTCTTAATGCTTTCTTTTCCATACGTTTATGATTGTTGTTTTTTACTCTTTCGCGCGTACTATATTTAAAAACGGGTGCAAAGTTACGAATAAGCGAGCAAAGAACCAAAGGAAAACTATTTTTTCTTTGTTCTTTCGAGCGAAAGATTGCAACGCCACACTTTGTACCTTCAGGTCAAAGAAACTTCTCCAAAGGAGAAAGTTACGAATAAGCGAGCAAATACCAAATTTATTTGAGTATTTTCGAGCGGGAGATTGCGAAACAAACGGGACGGTTCTCTCTTTGTTACGTTTTTTTCATTAACACTTCATACAGCCGTAGCTGCGACTCGAAATTTGTCTTTTTCATTGCTTTAATTGTTTAAAAATTGTGACATAAAAAGGTATTATAAAGCCTCGCTGCCGTTTGATAAGCAACGAGGCAATATGTTTATTACTTGCATCTACTGGAGATGGTTCTCTTACACGTCGTCTTCGATGTCGTCGAGGCCATCGGCATCGAGGGTGATGCCTTCAGCGCCTGATATTGAGAGGTCCTGCACATCACCACTGATGGTTAGCAGGTAGCCCTGGTGTGCCAGTGCCACCACCGTCATCTCTGGGTTGATATATTGTTTCTTTTTCATTGTCATGTCCTCCTCGTTGCGACCATCAAGGGTGTAATACACATCTTCCATCTTACTTCTTCCATCTTCCATCGAAGCAACGCTCGTTGCTTCTCCCTCTCCGAAGTCGACCTCGATGTTGCGGGCGAAGTACTCGCCGCTGCTTGTCGGTACATAGAAGTGGCAGCGGAAGCACTTCAGCGTGCGTGGGTTCTTCGAGTAGCCTATCTTGTTGCCCTTAGTCATCAGGAGAATCTCGTTCTTGTTGCCCTCGTTGTCGCCCGTGGCTCCGCTATTGACAATGCTGAATGGCGAGTACTGGCCTACGAAGGTTACGTTCCAGTCCCTGCTCTCGACGGCTGTCGGCGTAGTGCTGCTGATGGTGACGCCGCTGAACGTGGGGTTCACGATATTGGCACCGCTAGCCCACTTCACGATATATGGCTTGCCAGCCTCGATGGCATCCACGGTGTTGAACTTCAGCGTCAGCGTGCCGTTGCCCCTATCCAGGCGGGTGCCACCAGCGGTGTTGTCCATCGTCTTGATGGTGGCTCCTGCCAATGGGCTGGCAGCTATCTGCTCTTCAGTCAGTGAGAACGGCAGGCACAGCGTGTTCCAGTTGCCGTCCTTCGTCAGCGTCTGCAGCGTCACGTCAGCTACACTGCCGTTCCATTCTCTGATGGTGCTGCTGTTGTCGGCAGCGTCGGCAAGGGTGATGGTCTTATATGGGCGCAGCGTCTTACCGTTCAGCTTGCTCATATCGGTGATGGTTCCGCTGAGCACTTCGCTGCCGTTATAGAGGCTCTGCCCGTCGGCTATCTTCACGGTGCCGCTTTGGTTGACTTTATAGCTGCTGACGTGGATGTAGTCGTCGGCGTTGGTCCAACCGAGGGTGATGTCACCGTAGGAGGCGAGGATGCCGACGGCATTAGTGCCGGTGGCGGTGGCGTCGAGCTGTCCGCCGGTGACGGTCATGCTGGCACTGATGGCTTTGGCGTTAGTGCTGTTGACGGTGGCGGTGAGTTTGCCGCCGTTGAGGGTGACGGTGCTGGCCTCGAGGGCTTTCACACCATTATAGTCGCTGCAGATCAGGCTGACGTTGCCACTGTGCTGGATGTAGTCGCTCACATAGATGCCTAAATTCGACGTGCCGTCGTAGCGGAGAGTGCCGGCTGTAGCGGGGTCGAGGCTCTGGCCGTAGATAGTGAGGTCTATAGTACCTCGATGAATGCCTGTGACGTCGCTTGCGAGGGTCATGGTCTTGCCGTTGCCAAGGATGAGGGTGATGTCGCCATCGGGTACAATTTTGTAGTCGTAGCTGATGTCGTGGCCCACGTAGTAGGTGCCGGCGGCGAGGTGTACGCGGTAGCTTGCGTATTCCTCAATGGCGGTCTCATAGCCGTCGAGGGCGATGGCGTCAGCCTGGTCGGTGGTGCCGTCGGCCTTCATGTAGGTGATGCTGTGAGGCTGCCCGTCGCTGCGGATGGCTGCGCTCACGGTGGCATCAGCGTTGCCTACGGTGAGCGTGCTGCCGTTGATGGTGCCAGCGGTGGTGGCGTAGTTCAATGCGTAGTATTCTGGGGCTTCGCCAAGGGTATTGCCGAGTGTCAGCTCTGCGCCCTCGCGCCAGTAGTTCTCGGGCGTACCGTCGTTGTCGCTGTCGCAGCTGAAGCCAAGGTCGTCGGCCATCGCGGTCTGGATGGTGACAGAGGCATCGGCAGGGGTGACGAGGTGGGCGGCGCAGACGCGGGTGACGGGTGCGCCGCCCTCGATATATCCGCAGGCGGCGGTGGCGTTGCCGCCGTAGTAGTAGCAGTTGGTGGCGGTGGTGTTTGTGTTATAAATGTTGCCGATGATGGCGCCGACGTAGTTTTCACTGTGGGTGGACGAGCTGCTGACGGTGGGGTTGACCACGTGGCAGTTCTCGACGAGGTTGCTGCTGCCCGAGCCGCACCTGCCGATGAGGGCGCCAAGGTCCACGCTAAAGTTAATGGTCGTCGTGGCTTTGGCGGTGGGGCTGAGGAGGATGACGTTCCTGACGGTGGCGCCTTGGACCACGCCGAAGAGGCCGATGCTGCCGTAGTTTATGCTGACGGTGAGGCCGCTGATGGTGTAGCCGCCGCCGTCGTAGGTGCCGGCGAAGCTATAGCTGCCGGCCAGTTCGCCTATGGGCGTGAAGTTGCCGCCGCCGGCGAGGTCGATGTCGGCGGTCTGGCGGAAGGTCTTGCCGGTGGAGGCGTAATTGCCGGTGGCGTTGACGGCTGCAGCCAGGTTGCGCAGGTCATCAGCGGTAGCAATCTTGTAGGCGGCGGTGCCTCCTTCGGTGGTCACGCCGAAGTGCTGGTTGCCGAACTTGGCGCGGCGCTTCGAGGCGAAGCCGCTCCAGTTGCCCGTGGTGTTCGCCTGCTCAGCCGCGATGCTTGGGAAGACGATGTACAGCAGGGCGTTGTCGTTTTGGAAGACATTACCGGCGAGGCTAACGGCGCCGTCATGTTGGATGTCGATGCGCTGGAGGCCCACGCAGTTCTTGAAGGCGCCTTGGTTCAGGCTGGTCACGCTGGCGGGCAGGGTGACCTCTTTAAGGCCGTCGCAGTGGTCGAAGGCATTGGTGCCGATAGTGGTGACACCCGTGCCGATGGTAATCGAGGCCAGGCTCTGACAGCCGATGAAGGCGTAGTCGCCGATGGAGGTGATGCTGTTGCCGATGGTAACGCTGGTCAGGTCATAGCCCCAAGGGGCATCGGTGCGCCAAATGTCGGCGTTGTCGTGGCCGTAGTTTTTCATAGCTCCGCTGCCGCTGATAGTCAGCACGGTGTAGTTGCCGCTGTTGTCCTGCGTGAGGCTCCATGTGAGGCCGTCGCTGCTGGTGCCGCTGACGGTCTGCAGGGTGGCGCTGACAGTAACGTCGCTGCTGGCGAGGGTAATGGTGGCACTCTTCTTGTCGGTAGCCACCTCGCTGCTGGCAGATCCCGTAGCGGTGAAGGCGATGATGGACTTGTCGGCATCGTTGACGGTCAGGGTGACAGTGGCGCCGCTAGCAAAGTAGTGCTTGGCGTTGTACGTCAGCGTGGCGTTGGTCGCAGCCACAGTAACGCCGCTGGGGGCGCCAGTGACCATGTAGAGGGGTGTGGCAGAGTTTTTGATTACCGAATTATAGTTGGCAGAGACGTTGCCGCCATTGTCGTGGTAGTAGTTGCCAGAGGCAGACATATTATTAGAATATTGCCCAATGAGGTAATACGCAGGGGGATATTGGGCATTAGGGTCTGCCTTATGGGCGCTGACGGTGACATCGGCGAAACAGCCGTTCATCGTGCAGAAAGAACCAGCTTGGCCTATGAGACCGGCTGCGTAGCCGTAGCCCTTAATGGTGCCGCTGACCTTACAGTTGCTCATGTTGAAGCATGCGACATAGCTCGCAATGCCGGCAGCCTTACCGTTGCCCTGCCCAGCGCTGCTCACGTCGATGTTGCAGTCCACGATGTTGATGTTCTTCAATTCGGTGGGTATCTGGGAACCATGATAATAATCACTCGATATAAAACCGAAGAGTCCGGCATACTGGTAGTTGCCGCTGACGGTGAGGCCACTGATGGTGAAGTTGCCGCCGTCGTAGTGGCCCTTGAAGGGGTTAGCGCTGGTGGTGCCGATGGGCGTCCAGGCGCTGGTGAGCGTGATGGGGTTGGTCTGCTGGAAATAAACTTCTGAGCAGTTGTGGGCAGTAGTCTCACTGAAGCCGTTGCTGTAGGTACCCGTGCCGTTCACATATACAGCCAGGTCCTTCAGGTCGTCGGCATTGGTAATTTTATACGGGTTGGCCGAGGTGCCGGCTCCGTCGCCACGGGTAAGGAAGGTCGGCATTCCGCCTCCTTGTGCAGTGCCGAGGGTGCGGGTGAAGTGGCAGTTGGTGCCTGCTTCGCCGTTGCGCACGAAGGTGGCGCTGCCGCTGGTGCACTCCGTCTCGCCGCTTTCAAGTGCGGCGGGGGTGTAAAGTGAGTTGGTGACAGAGACGGTGCCGTTGTTATTTTTCCATCCTACGAAACCACCGCATTTGGTGGTGCCGTTGGTGGTGAGCAGCTTACCGTCGAACACGCAGCCGTCGATGGTAAGCGAGGCGTTTTTCTGGTTTTCGGCCACGAAGCCGCCGTGGGTGCCGTCGCCATTGATGCTGCTGTTGATGACGACACTCGAGCGACAGTTCTGGATGGTGACAGTGCCGTACTGGTGGGCGATGAAGCCTGCAGCAAACTTGTTCGAGGTCTGGATGGTGCCGGCGACGCGCAGGTTCTGAATGGTGGCGTTCTCCACATATTGGAAGGGCGCGGCATTTTCAGCGCTGGCGGTGTGGCTGAAAGTCAGCGTCTTGTTGTTGCCGTCGAACGTGCCGGTGAAGTCGTGGTAGCTGGCGCCCGCCATGCGGCTGACGGTGATGTCGCCGTTCAGCTTCACCGTCTTGCCGGTAAAGTAGCCCTTAGCTTTATTGGCCAGCAGGCCCCAGAAGACATTCCAGCCCTTGGCAGTCTTGATGGTGTACACGTTGCCGTTCTGCTCGAAGTGGTTGGGTGAGGCAGTGTTGGCGCCGTCGACGTCGGCATTGTAGCAACCCACACCGGTGGCGTTCTCCACGCCCGCTACGGTGCAGGCGTAGTAGCAGTTGTTCTGGAGGGTGCCGCTGTTGTTCTGGCCGCAGATGGCACCGTAGGTGTTGTCTTGGGCTGCGGGCACGACGACTCCGATGGCGACGTTGTTGCGCAGGGTTCCAGTATAGTTCATGCCTGCGATGCCGCCGTAGTAACTGCCACTGGCATTGGTGAGCGTGGCTGCACTGGTGCAGTCGCTGACGGTGCCTTCGTAGTTGCGGCCCACAATGCCGCCGTGGTAGTTGGCGTTGGACTTGACGGCGGAAATTAGTACGTCGGCTGCGACATGGCAGTCGCTGACGGTGCCGTAGTTTTGGCCCACGATGCCGCCAATGTTGTAGAAGCCGGTGATACGGGTGTCGGCGAGGGTGATGCCACGGATGTCGGCGCCGTCAGCCATTCCGAAGATGCCTTGGAATGAGTTGAGGTTATCTTTCCCGCCCTTATAAATGCGGATGCCGCTGATAGTGTGGCCCTGGCCGTCGTAATGTCCCCTGAAGTAGTGGCTTTGGACGCCGATGGCGGTGTAGTTGCTCTGGGTGTTGCCAACGCCCTCGGTGCTGTAGGCGATGTCCTTGGTCTGCTTGAAGTACACGTTCTTGTAGTCCGTGCCGTTGTTCACATTGGTAGCCAGCTGGTTCAAGTCGTCGGTACTGGTAATCAGGTACGGGTCGGCACTGGTGCCGCTACCACTCCATGCCCACGCCGTGGCCGTCGTGAGCAGCATCACGGGCAGCAGCATGGCTGCCCGTGAAAACATTCTAATTGGTTTTGGTCTCATATTCTTTAATCTTTTTAATGTTTTATTTCTATGGTCGTATATGTTGTCTGAAGTCGGCCAAGCTAGCTAATACAACAAACCGAACAGCCAAAGAGGTATCTTATCTCCGTGACCGATGTCTATATTGTCACTTACCATAAAACTGTCTTCTATACCCTTGATTTGTGAGAAGCCTTTGTTCTTACCTCCAACCTGAAAGAGCCACTTCCCGTCAACCACCAAGTCACCTTGTGTAGGCATATACAGTTGGTGATTGACGCCCACCTGTGACGCAAGATATGTCTCGCGTTTGGTACCTGACTCAATCTGAGGTGACAGGGCGTACATCAGATTGGTATTGTTGAAAAGTATCTTCTCGGGTTTCGTGAGGATATTCATGCCTTCCGATGCGCTATAGAGACGACGGACCAAGGCGGCTTTATCCATCAGGTCAATGAGCTTCAGCACATTGTTTCTTGACGACTGGAGCGTGGTGCATAGAGATGAAATGTTCAATGTGTAAGGAGAGGTCTCTGCCAATATAGCTAACAACTGCTTGGCTTTATAGACGGAGTCATATTCTATGTTTGCTACTGAAGGGATTTCTGAAGTAACAATCGTATCAATGACCTGTTGTAAGCGGTCGGCAAAACCGTCGCCTTCATCTTTGTAAAACGGATAATAGCCTGCAACAAGATATTTCTCGAAATAGGAAAGAACCTTTACCTTGGAGGTCATTTGAGAAGCCTCCATAAAGTGATTCTCCAGAATCTGTTCCAATGTCAGGACTGGCAGTTCAGCCACCTGCTCCAGAAGCAGATATTCTCTGAAGGAGAGTCCTTCTAAGGTATATTGCCTGTGGCGGCGTGACAGATCGCCCACCAGTGACTCTTCCAACTTTAGCATGGAGGAACCTGTTACGACGATGTGCATTCCTGGATATGAGTCATAGATGTTCTTGACCTCTTGCTGCCATCCTTTATATTTGTGTACCTCATCTAAAAAGAGATGTGTCCCACCATGTGTATAGAAGTATTCTGCCAAGTCCAGCACGGAATGATTGGCAAACCAAAGATGGTCTAACGAGACATAAAGCGCCTTTTCCTTGTCTGCAAAGGTGCGTAGGATGTGTTGCAGTATCATGGTAGTCTTGCCTACTCCTTTGGCACCCTTGATGACAATTAACCTGTTGTCCCAGTTTATCTTCTCATAGAGATAGCGGGTAAAACGCAAATCGGTCTCTGCCAACAGTCGTCCGTAAGTCTTAAATAGTCTATCCATCGTTTCTTCTCTTATAAAACCGCGGCAAAATTACACATTTTACTTTAGAAAAACAAATTATCTGTCACTTTTTTACTTTTGAGAGATGAAATTAGGCACACAAGAGGACTGTCCCCACGCCGTCGTGGCGGTGAGCAGCAGCATGGCTGCCCGCATAGAGAAATGTCTGAATGCTTTCTTTTCCATACGTTTATGATTGTTGTTTTTTACTCTTTCGCGCGTACTGTATTAAAAAAGTTGTGCAAAAGTACGAATAATTTAGTTAATAATTACCCTCTCCCCCTTAAACTTTGTTAATATAGTGTCAGTTTAACAATTCATAAAAAACCACCCCGATTTATTGTCGTTGCGGAATATTGAAACAATTCGCCGAAACATCGTGTGGATGTCTCGGCGGATATATGTCTGAGGGAATAAAGTCGGTGTGGTGTGCTACTTCACTTGTGATGACTGATCTTCAGCGTCCATTCGGGTGTCCCAGAAGGCAGCGATGTAAAGAATGTCATCGCTCACGAAATAAACCAACTTGTTCAGGCCATTGATGATGACGCTGCGGTAGGTCTTCGCACGATTGCTAAATAGCGGGTCAATCTGTCCGATGCCTGGACTGCGCTTCAAGCGGTCGGTTGTTTCGCGAATCTCCTGCTTGAATTTGTACTTGCGCTTGGCGCCAAACTGCTGGCGAATGTAGTTAGCCACTTCGTCACGTTGTTTCCTAGCGCGTTCAGACCATTTTACTCTCATACGGCTTCCATTTGCAGCTTCTGTTCCTCTGCCAGTTCTCGCTCGTACTCCTCCTCATCCTCTTTCCACAAGTCTTCGTCGTCAATACCCAGACCAGCTTCATAGTCACGTTCGGCCTCATCGAGCATGGCATTCATCTCCTCCTTGGTGTAGCGTCGCCCGTATGGATAGCCTTCGAGCATCGCCTCCATGGACATGTCATCGGCCTTATCAGACTTCATACTATCGATGATAATTGATACCAGTTCCAGTTTCTGGCTGTCGTCCATGTCCTTCACCATGTTCCGGTAGTAGCTCATGGGGTGCGCGCTGCGTCGTCTTACGGTTGTTGTTGCCATAATCGTTATCGTTTTGTTTCTGCGTGCAAAGTTACGAATAAGCGAGCAAAGAACCAAAGGAAAACTCGTTTTTCTTTGTTCTTTCGAGCGAAAGATTGCAACGCCACACTTTGTACCTTCAGGTCAAAGAAACTTCTCCAAAGGAGAAAGTTACGATTGCAACGCCACACTTTGCACCTTTAGGTCAAAGAATAAGCGAGCAAAATACCAAATTTATTTAAGAAATAAAATAGTTAGCTGGTGTTGGACAGAAAATCGGGGGCTTATGGCTGGATGAATGTCCAGCCATAATTATTCCATTCCATCAACCTGTTCCACTCGAAGTTGCAGGCACGCTGATTGTAGCAATGGTCACCTTGGTCATAGCCATCGCCCACCTTGGGTATGAACATGCTGACGCAACCATAAGGCAGCGTAGCATCGAAGGAATCGAAATCGCCTATCAGGTTATAAAAATTCGGGTAGTAACCGCTTGAATTACGGTCTCCATCACAATCCGTCATCCACTTCATTGACATGCGATAGTGGGGAACAGCCTGTTTATAGACACGCTCCCACTGGTCGAAAGCAGCAGGGGCAATACGGTGGATGAAGGCGCGCATGTCGTACATCACAGGGAAGTCATATCCAAAATAATAGGCGATGCCACTCAGGTCGGGCGTCTCTGGGTACATAGGATAGCCACCCTCTGCCTGACTGACAGCGTCATGTGTAGCGGTGGCCAGCGCTTCGATATATGCCGTATTGATGGCGGCCAAGGGAACACTGTAGTGAGTATCTATCATGTAAGGCCACTTCATCCTCTCAGCAATACTCAAGACATAGTCGTTGGCATAGTAGTCATAATAGGTATCGACAATATTCTTGTAGAAGGTATCGCTGGTGTTAAACAGTTCCTTCATAAGCAGATGGTAAGGAGCACCAAAGCCTGGTATCTCGGCAGGCGAACCTATCAGATATTCCGTACGGTTGCGCAGTGCATAGGCCACCTCGGCACATGCCATGTTACAGCAGTCGGCAAAGATAAACTTCATCTTCGGCAGTCCGTCAAGAGCAGTAACCATCTGCGTGATATTCATCCACTTGCCGTTACTACTGTCGTAGCCGTAAGCCCGACGTGAAGGCTCACTGGCTACAGAGTCGTTGGTAACAGCCCACCCTGTTCCGTGTCCCCACAGCACCAAGGCATATTCCTTAGCAGGACACAGCTCCATCATCTTCTCTATAGCTTCACGAAACGTCGCAGGGTCAGAGTCGTAGCGTGATGAGGTGTATTGGTAGAGAACCTGCATAGGGGTATTCTTATCGTTTGTCAGCTTGGCAATATAGGGATTACTCGTAAGCTTGTCCACAAACAACACTACCGTACTATTGGCAGGAACTTCAACCATGCCCTCCTCCATCTCGCTGATATCATTACTCGCCGCAATAGCCAAATTGTTCTTTGCCGCCATATAAACCATCACGGTGCGCTGGCTGGGAAGCGAGGGCTCCCAGTCGTCGCTATCATCGTCTTTCTCGCAGGACGTCAACACCACTGTAGTCATCATGGCAATCGCCACCATCATCAGCATCTTCTTCATAAAGCTTGCATTTTCCATTCAGCTTGCAAAATTACTACTTTTTCTGAAATAATTCATTATTCATAACCCTTTAATTCATTTTTATTAGTATCTTTGCATCCGAATCCGAGATGTAGAAAAATCACAATGATAGGAAAAATGATTATTTGCTGCCTGCTATTCTCTTTGAATGCAGCAGCACAGAAACAAAATATAGACAGCGTAAGTACACAGGGAAGCAAGTCAAGCCTGATGGACAAGCTTCGTCAGGTACAACAATATCTGGACGATAAAGCTAAGAAGAAGGTAGATCCACACTACATCGAAGTACCTGAAAAGCCCTGGAGGGTGATACTCCGATATAAAGAGAACATGGTAGATGTGGACTACAGCCAGAGTATTGACATCCCCGCAGGCAATGAACATTCAGACTGGAATCTGCGCTTTGAGCCTCCTGTGGCTTCTTCCGTCGGCTTCTGGGTGGGCTATCGTGGAACGGGATTTTCCTATTCCAAGTCACTCACCAAGAACGCTGGCCGCTATTACTCTTTCAGCTCTACGGGAGCCAAGTACGGAATCAACTTCCGCCTGAGACGCTTCAACACAGAAGACGCCAAGTTCAGTTCAACAGACCGCAATCTAGAGACAGGTGTCGAAACGGAATCTGATACTGCCTTCAGCATGCCGTCGCCTGTATGGATACGTTCCGTCTATATCAACGGATACTACGTGTTCAACGGGCATCGCTACTCACAGGCTGCTGCCTACAACCAGTCGGTCATCCAGCGCCGCTCCGCAGGCTCTTTCCTATTAGGAGCCACATGGTACCAGTCGTCGTTCGACTATTCAGACATCAAGAATGCCGTCTTTATGATTATCGGCCACGGCATCTACCGCGCCAAAGTACACCAGGCCAACATCGGTGTCGGCTACGGCTACAACTGGGTACCACTGCGCGGTCTTGTTGTCAACGTGATGGCCATGCCTACCATCAGCGTCTATAACCGTGTGAAAGCCTACAAATACGAAACCAACTACGATCTGTCTCCCAAAGAGCCTGTCGATAACTACGGAGACTGGAACAGGGAGACAAGGAGATGGGCCAACGGTAAAACGCACAAGCCCCTTCTGATGATTACGCAGGGCTCGGACATTCAGCTTGACTACTGGGATATAGAGCCTGAGGTGGACTACAGCATGTTCCGGCTAAACCTTGACCTGCGTCTCGGCATAGCCTATAACTGGAGAAACTGCTTTATTGGCGCTCAGGCACAATACAACAATTTCAACTATAAGAATGATCACTGCAAAGTGAACATCTACGATGCCTACGCCCGCGTGTCATTTGGCGTGAGACTGTAGAAGAGAATGTAAGAGTTAGAGGTTAGCAATAACTTTCTGCATGCGCTCCACCTGCTGGCGGACAATAGCCAGTGTGGTGGTGTCAGATGCGAATACGGAGTTCAGGCCTTGTGCCTCCTGTGCGGGGTCTCCTGTATAGTCATCACCCACTTGCCACTGCTCGTGCTTAGGCTGAGCCATACCGCCCCAGCCCCAGAAATTACATCCGGCAAAGATGCCACCGGTCTCGGCATTCTCAGCCACGAAGGAGAATACGAAACGGTAATAGCCGTCGCGACCTTCAGTGGTACTGCTAGGCGAGAAGGAGAAACCATCGCGAGGATAGCCAAATTCTTCCATCACAAGTGGTTTGCGCAGACGGTGACAGATAGTCAGGTGACGGTCTAGATAGTCCTTGGTATTGTCGCAGGCTCTTGGCAGGTTCTCCACCAGCGAGTCGGGCTTAGCCCAGCCCCAGTTGTAGGGCCAAAGGTGGACATTGCAGTAGTCCACATTCTTGTTGCTGCAGATGCGCTCATAACAGTCGTAGTCGTTCTCACAGCCCCACGAACCCTCGCTACCAATAGAGATAAGGTGGTTCTTATCCAATGCACGGATAACATCCGATGCTTCACCAAGCCATTTCTCGAAGTCAGGTAACGCCTCCTTGGAAAAGGCGCGCGGCTCGTTACCTATCTGCCACGACATGATGGTGGGGTCGTCAACGTACTTCACACCCGTGTAGCGATTGGTACGCGAGACAATATAGCGAATGTGATCATAGAACAGTGCATGCGCTTTGGTGTTCGAGGCAAACTTGCTCATCGCCTCCATGAAAGCAGGGTATCCCACATCGTCTGGACGCGGCTGCTTACCCTCACCGGCATGCTCCAGATAGAAGCCGTAGCCCCCACTCCACTCCCACGAGTTGTTCAGATAGAGCACTGCTACCATGTGGCGCTTGCCCATCTCCATGAGCAGGTAGTCAAGACCAGCGAGGATGGTATCGTTGTAAACACCTGGTTCAATCTGCAACGTTGGTTCCACCTTGGTCTTCACGCCACGCTCACCATCGGCCCCCACAAGGATGCGTAGGTTGTCGATGCCCATACGCTTCATCGCATCGAGCTCGGTAGCCAGGCGCTCGCGGTTGCCACCCTGTCCCTCAGAGGCAAGGATAGCACCATACCAGAAATTAGTGCCTACATAATAATAAGGTTTACCGTCGCGAATGAAGTGACCATCAACAACATGAACAAACGGATTATCGTCGGTCTGCTGCTTGTTGCAGGCTATCATCGACAGGGCCACAATGGCCAGGAATAACAATTTCTTCATAATGTCTGTGCTGGTGTTCCGTGATAAGTGATAAGACCCTCAATGGGACTCTGCAGGATATTACCCACTGTGAAGCCCTCAGCATGAGCAGCCTCCTTCAGCTGGTCGAGATAGTGGTGAGCCATAGAACCCACGAAATGCACAGGCAGGTCGGGACGGTTGTAAGGCACGATATTCTTGCGGAAGAAGTCACGAAAGTTATCAATCACCAACTGCTTGATATAAGGATTGGCGATATGCTCCAGGATGAATGGCGACAGAGAGGCCAGCCAGCGGTTGACCATCGACTCACGATACACTTTCTGGATAATATCTTTCTGTTCCCACTTGTTAACTTTCAGGAACTCGTCGCGCACATCAGCCAGAGCAGGATTCTTGAAGATAGCGTTTAGGAACAGACGTCCCAATACAGAGCCACTACCCTCGTCGCCAAGGATATAGCCCAGTGCAGGCGTATTTTGCACGATATGCTCACCGTCATACAGACAACTGTTTGCACCCGTGCCGAGAATACAGGCCATACCTGCCTCGTGGCCACACAGCGCACGGGCAGCAGCCATCAGGTCGCTATGTACCTCGACGGTCTTGGGCGACAGTTCCTCATTCAGCAGCTGAATCATCATAGGCACGTGAGCTGGTGTACAGCCACTGCCATAGAAAAAGAGGTGCAGGTTCTGCAACAACGGACTTTCCAACACACCCGACGCAATGAGTTTAGCACGAGGAAAGCTCGATAGCTGCGGCAACAATTCGCGCTCAATGATGTCGCGAATATCACCTGCCGTCTGGTGAATGGGGGTGATGCCCTGGGTTCGGAACGTAGCGATTTCCTCGCTCTTCAACAAAGGATTAGTAGAGTGTAGGAGCGTCCAGTCTGTCTTGGTGCTTCCACTGTCAGCAATTAGTATCATATTGGTTTACGTTTTATTTTGCCACAAAATTACAAAATAATTTATAATGCATAATGCATAATTCATATTTTTTTTTTAATTTTGCACGAAAAATTAGAGAAATAGGCGGAATGAAGAGGATATTAACCATATTGTTGGTGCTGCTCACCACGATGAGTGCACAAGCAGTGCTGAAAGAGAAAGACCTGCAGCAGACGTTGCAGATATTGCGCACGGAGCTGACTATGCACCACCGTGAACTGTCACAGCAGATAGAGATGAACCGCAAGCAGAGTGACCAGGTTCGTCAGCGACTGATGGAAACCATGCAGCGCTCGAACCAGAACTCGCTGATGCTTTATTCCCAGAAGTTGGACTACGTCTTCGACCTGACCTATGCCTGCCATGAGGCTACTGAGCAGTATCACGACTTCCGTCGCCAGCAGCTGCCCTTCCAGATGTTCATGGAGAAAACTGACTCGGAAATAGCACGCTACGACTCACTCATCACCTCACTGAAGTCGATGCCCATCACGTTGCTTGACGACAAGGGCAAGACTGACCGTAACGTCTGTATGACGCTGGCCACCAATATCCGCAACTCACTGGAAGAGAATCGTAGCACGCTGCAAGACTACATCCGCTACTACGACATGACGGAAAAGCGCTTGAGCAACCTGAACGACTATGCCCATAAGCGCTATTACGACATACAGACCAACATCTTCAAGAATGGTGGCGACAGCTACTTCACCATCATCAAGAATTGGAACCGCTACTGGCGGACCATGGAGCGCACGGTAGAGAAGAAATATCGGCCCAATGCCCATTCACAGTGGGACAGCCGCTGGATTTTCGGTCTGCTCATCTCTACCATTTTCTATGCCATCATTGCTACGCTGCTCAACTTCCTGGCTATCCGTTACATAGTGCCCAAGCGCTTCCGTACTGAGGAGTTCATGAAGAAGCGTACCTGTATCACGATGGCAACGACGACCATTACCTTTGCCCTCATTCTGGGTATCACGCTGGCATTGACCGACCAGAACTTCTTCATCATGGCCGCCAACCTGCTGGTAGAATATGCATGGCTGTTGGGCGTCATCCTGATATCCCTGCTGCTACGCGTGACGGGCAACCAAATCAAGAGTGCTTTCCGCATTTACACTCCCCTACTCTTCGTAGGTTTCTTGGTTATCGCCATCCGTATCATGTTGATACCGAATGAGTTGGTCAACATCACCTTCCCGCCTATCCTGCTCATCTGTGCGCTGTGGCAGTGGAACGTAATACGTCGCCACAATAAGAACGTGCCCCGCTGGGATATGTTCTATACCTATATCTCATTGACCGTCTTCCTTGCCAGTGTCGTGTGCTCATGGGTAGGCTACACATTGCTGGCAGTACAGATACTGATATGGTGGATTATGCAGCTGACCTGTATTCTCACCATCACCTGCGTCAGCCAATATATGAAACTCTATGGCCTACGCCATCACTTTGCCGAGCGCCCTGTAACTCAGACCTGGGCCTACGACCTTTCTAGCGAGGTACTGTTGCCAGTCATGGGTGTCTGCTCAGTGATGATAAGCGTCTATTGGGCTGCCGACGTCTTCAACCTCAGTGACCTCTGTTGGAAGGCTTTCAAATACTACTTTATAGATTTGAAGAACCTGAAGTTAAGCATTCTGACGCTGGCTATGGTTATCACCATGTGGTTCCTCTTCAAATACATTAACCGCACCGTTTTGCAGCTGATGCGCATGCACTTCCAGACCAAAGACCCAGACACGGCAGCCAGTCGCGAGGTGATGGGCAAGAACGTGCTGCAAGTAATAGTTTGGGGCTCATGGTTCCTGATTTCCATGACCATTCTCAATGTCTCTATGGAGTGGTTACTGGTAATCACAGGTGGTTTGTCAACAGGTATCGGTTTCGCTTCGAAAGACATCATCGAGAACATCTACTATGGCATCTCACTTATGACTGGCCGCATTAAGGTGGGCGACCTAATACAGATTGACGACACCACAGGTCGCGTGACCAGCATCAACTACACTTCAACGGTTATTGAGGCCCTAACAGGTGAGGTAATCACTTTCCAGAATGCACAATTGTTCTCGAAGAACTATAAGAACCTGACACGCAACCACGGCTATGTACTGCAAGTTATTCCATTCGGTGTGGCCTATGGTTCCAACATTGCACAGGTCAAGCGACTGATTGAAGATACCATCAACGATCTCCATCTGGACGGCACCGACTCCACGAAAGACGTCTTTACCCGTGTCTCTGAGCTGGGCGACAGCAGTGTCAACTTCAAACTGTATGTATGGACAGAGCCGCTGATGCGTAACACGGTTAACAGTCAGGTACTTACTACCATCTACGACACCCTGAACGAGAACAACATCGAGATTCCGTTCCCTCAGCAGGATGTGCATATCAAGAATTGAGAATTATATCATAATGCTGCAAAAGCCAGCCTAATAAGCACTCGTTATTAGACTAGTACAGAGCTGTATTAGGCTAATAAATACTCGTTACTAGACTAGTACAGAGCCGAATCAGGCTAATAAATAAAGATTCATGGAGTTTTCATGAAACAAAATAATAAGGTGAGCCTTGCGACTCACCTTATTTATTTTGTTATAAACTAAACTCTCCGAATTAGAAGTTGTAGTAAACACCGAAGGTCAGAGAACCCAGAGTGAAACCACCGGTAGAGAGACCAGCGTTGATGCTAGATGGAGCATCGGGAGCACCATCAACGTCAGGAATTGCCTGCTTGCTGTAACCGAAGGTGAACATATCGTTCAGATGAGCAACGATGCTCCAAGTCTCGTTAACATTGTAAGCAATACCAGGAGATACGAACAAACCGAAATCCATAGCAGCCTTCATATCCTTCTGAGACTGTGTTGCAAAGTTCAGACCACCATCAACAAATACGTTGAACTTACCAGCGGTGAAGCACTGATAACGGAGGTAAGGCTTAATAGCGAAAATAGTTACCTTGGCCTCAGTAGAAGTAGTGGGATTTGCAGTAGTGTTCTCAGTCTTGTTATTGGTGTAACCAAAACCAAGAGCGATACCAACACCCAGCTTGTCGTCCAGCTTGTAACCGAACTCAGGAGCAATAGAGAAACCTGTTCTTGTTACCTCAGCAGCAGGATTTGTCTTGTTTGTGCTGTTAACAAAACCGAGGTTACCACCAATGTAACCCTGAGCGTTCATTGTAGCTGCTACTGCGACTGCAGCCAGAGTCATCATAATCTTCTTCATAGTTTTTTCTTTTAATAGATTAATGAATAAAATGCGTTCAATTTCAATGTTGTCTTAACGATTTTTTCGTTTTGACGGTGCAAAGTTAAGTAAAAAAACTATACGGCGTATCAAATTTTCCTAAAAAATTGCATTTTAAATAAAAAAAATTGACTAAAATCATGTAATAGGGGGGAAAAGTGCTAAAAAATTTGCATTTTTGGTAACTTCTTTGTACCTTTGCGTGGTATTATGTAAACACAAGAGACATGAGAAAGACGTTTATTGCAGGCCCATGCGTCATAGAATCTGCCGAGTTATTAGACACGGTGGCTTCTAAGTTGGTGGAAATCAACAAGAAATTGGGTACTGACATTATATTCAAGGCATCGTTTGACAAAGCGAACCGTACCTCACTGCGCTCGTTCCGTGGCCCAGGCATTGACAAAGGACTACAAATGCTGGGCGACGTGAAATCCAAATATGGTTTACGTATACTGACCGACATCCACGAAGCCTGGCAGGCAGAACCCGCTGGTCAGGTGTGTGACGTGCTGCAGATTCCCGCCTTTCTCTGCAGACAGACCGACTTACTGCTGGCCGCAGCCAAAACAGGCAAAACAGTAAACATCAAGAAAGCCCAGTTCCTGAGTGGTCAAGATATGAAGTACCCCGTAGAGAAAGCCCGTGACGGTGGCGCCAAGGAAGTATGGCTCACGGAGCGTGGCAACATGATGGGATACAACAATCTGGTAGTGGACTTCCGCAATATTCCCGATATGCTGGAGATTACTGATACCGTCATCATGGACTGCACACACAGTGTACAACGTCCTGGTGGAGCTGACGGCAAGACTGGCGGTGACCGTCGCTTCGTGCCCCAGATGGCAATGGCCGCCAAGGCTTTCGGTGCTACAGGCTGGTTCTTTGAGGTACACCCCACCCCAGACCAAGGACTCAGCGATGCCGCCAACATGCTGGAGCTGAATGCGCTTTGTGATTTAGTCGCAAAGCTATTGAAAAATGAAGACTAAGAAGAGATGACAACAAGAGAGATAGCTATACAATGTCTGAAAGATGAAGCACAGGCCATCCTCGATTTGATACCGAAGATGGACGAGGACTTCGACCGTGCCGTTGACATGATGTTGAACTGCAAGGGTAAAGTCATCGTAACTGGTGTTGGCAAGAGTGGCCATATCGGTGCCAAGATTGCCGCTACACTGGCTTCGACAGGAACGCCCTCGTTCTTCATCAATCCGCTGGACGTCTATCATGGCGATCTGGGCGTGATGTCACAAGGCGACGTGGTGGTAGCCATCTCTAACTCAGGCCAGACCGATGAGTTGTTGCGTTTCATCCCAATGGTCCTGCACATGCAGATACCTATTATCGGCATGAGTGGCAACCCACAGTCGCTGTTGGCCAAATACTCTACTTGCCACCTGAATGTCAGCGTAGAGAAAGAAGCTTGTCCGCTGAATCTGGCACCCACCAGCAGCACTACCGCCACCCTGGCGATGGGCGACGCACTGGCCATCGCACTGATGGAAAAGCGCCATTTCCGTCCACAGGACTTCGCACAGTTCCATCCTGGTGGAGAACTTGGCAAGCGTCTGCTGACCACAGCTCAAGACGTGATGATTACCGAGAACCTGCCCGTACTGTCTGCCGACATGCACTTAGGCAAGGCTATCATCAACGTCAGCAAAGGTAAGCTGGGACTGGGCGTAGCAATCGAAGACGGCAAGATTGCAGGACTCATTACCGACGGTGACATCCGTCGCGCTATGGAGAAATGGCAAGCAGAGTTCTTCAACCACACTGTGGAGGACATCATGACGCGAACTCCAAAAACAGTTGGTCCGCAGGCTAAGATATCGGACATTCAAAAGATAATGAACAAACATAAAATCCATAACGTGCTGGTAGTGGACGACGACAACCACCTCTTAGGTATTGTCGACCGCTACGCATGCGTATTATAATATAAGGTATATGAAGATACTGAAAAGATTACTCATAGTTCTG
Organism: uncultured Prevotellaceae bacterium; assembly: GCA_900316265.1. Taxonomy (GTDB): domain Bacteria; phylum Bacteroidota; class Bacteroidia; order Bacteroidales; family Bacteroidaceae; genus Prevotella. The sequence continues at coordinate 25,660 of ONCH01000011.1, forward strand.
ATGCTGGCGTTGCCAATGGCTGCTGCCGGAGTCTATCTTTTTAAGACACTCGACGCCCATAATGGTTTGACAATCAGTCAGATTAACTGTATACTTAAAGATTCACGTGGATATGTATGGCTGGGAACTCCTGCTGGTCTTTACCGCTATGACGGCTATACGTTCCATAACTTCCAATGCAATTCGCAGGACGGTTCATCACTGCCCGACAGCTATATCATCAGCATTCAGGAGACACTGGAGGGAACATTATGGATTGAGACGGCAGCAGGCTTCTGCATCTACCACCCACAAGGCGAGAACTTTGAGCGCGACATGAAGCAGGTCTACGGTCGCATGGGTATAGAAGGAACACCAAACGTCGTATATATCGACAGACACAAGAACTTCTGGGCAGCTATTCCCAATAAAGGTGTTGTAGCCTACAACATGCAACAGCAGTTGCTCTATGAGTTCGGATATACTGACGACGCCCATGGTGTGCCACAGGGCAATATAACCTCCATTAGCGAGTGTCGCGACGGTGCGTTGATAGTCTATGAAGACGGTCGCATCGTATGCTGCGATGTCATGCGTCAGCAACATACTGTATGGAAGAACGACTACATTGCGCAGCAACACTTACGCAAATCTTCCACTCTCAACGCTTTTGCCGACCAGATGGATAACATCTGGCTGTATGGACAGGGCACACTCATGCTCTACAACAAGAACACCAATACTTGGAACACCACTATTGGCGACCAGTTGGGTATGACAGGCAATAATACCGACAATAGCGTCAACGGCATGGCTGGCGACCGTAAGGGTAACATCTGGATAGGTACTGACCGTAACGGACTGATTCGAGCAAACGTGAATACCTTGGAAATGGAGCCGGTAGCACCGCGAGCCATCAACAACATAGCCCAGATGCCATCACAAGAAGTCATTGGTATCCAGAGTGTTTACATTGACGACACTGACCTGCTCTGGATTGGTACGGAGAAGTCGGGTCTGGCCTATTACGGTGACAACATCTATAAGTTCCAGTCACTGATAAACGGTGACATTACCGCCATTGCAGAAGACGAGGCTGGCAAGATATGGTATGGTACTGGCGACAAAGGTATCATCGACTACGATGGACCACTGGCCAGCTATAAGGTGACCTGCATGACCACCACTCCTGACGGTAGTCTGTGGGTAGGTTCCAAACAGAACGGTATTACACGCATTAAGGACGGTAACAGTACCTTCTATTCTACTGCCCGTGATAGCATGAAGACGGTTATTGACGACCATATCAACGCCCTCAGTAGTGATAAGAGCGGTAACTTGTGGATAGCTACCAATGGTGGTCTGCAGGTGTACAACCCCAAAATGAACACCTTCTCTTCATATACCAAGGAGAATGGTATGCTCAACACCAACAACATCACGTCGCTGTTCTACGGAACTAACAATAGCCTGCTGATAGGTACTGCCGAAGGTCTGGTGATTCTTAACCTGTCGAACCGCGAGAAGACCGTGCTAACAGGTAATTCCTCTAATGTAGAGTCGTTTACCAACAACTATATCACACAAGTTTACGAAGACTCCAGAGGACTACTATGGATTGGCACACGTGAGGGTATTAATATTCTTAATCCCGTCAACGATGATCTAAGCGTGTTAACAGAAAAAGACGGTCTGTGCAACAACTCTATCTGCGGTATTGCAGAAGACAAGAACCACAGTATCTGGATTACCACCAGCAATGGCGTCTGTCGTATTGTCGTACAACGCGACCATGAAGACGGCACCTTCAACTACGGCCTGTATAACTACAGCATCAGTGACGGTCTGCAGAGCAATGAGTTCAATATGGGGTCCATCCTCACCAAGAAAAATGGTGAAGTATTGTTTGGTGGACTGTATGGTGTCAACTGGGTACGTCACAGCAGTAAAGACGAGCAGGCCTCACTGCCTCGCGTCATGCTTACCCAGCTGTTTGTCGGTGAGCAAGAGATTCTGACCGGCGTCAACTACGATGGTAACATTATTCTGCCACAAGCGCTCAATGAAAGTAACAGAATTGAGTTGAAGAACAACCAGAGCACAATTACCATCAAATTTGCTGCCGGTAACTACAACCAAGGCGAGCGTCTGCAGTTCATGTACTGGATGGAAGGACTGGACAACGACTGGCGCAACGGTGACGCCCTACTCCACGGCGTTAGATTCAACGACCTGGGCAGTGGCGACTACAAACTACACGTCAAGGCCATCAGCGCCGAAGGTGCCGTCAGCAACCAAGAGCGTGTTCTGGAAATACATGTTGACCGTCCTTGGTGGCTGTCATGGTGGATGCTGACCTTCTATGTTATCATCTTGATTATCATCGTTATTATCTGGCGCTATGGTATCAACAAATACAAGAAAGCTTGGAAGAAACGTCACACCGTTATCGAAGAGCTGAAGCGTCAGCGTGAGGAAATCAAGCTTGCCAGTGACGAGCTCCGCCAACCAATGGCACGTATGACGACTATCATTGGCGATATGTCTATGAAAGAACAGTCGCTGGAAGGTCGTGAACAGCTGAACTCACTGCACTTCCAATTGTTGCAGGTCATCACACGCATCTCTGAAATGCAAAGCACACTGGAGAATCCGGAGAAGAAGGCGGAATCTACTGCCAAGGATCGTCTGGAACTGAACGAAGAGGGTGAAATCGAATTGGCTGTCACTACCGGACAAGAGCTGGCACTCGATAATATTTCGCCACTGCGTGTGGAAGGACAGACTCAGAAGTTCTGCGTGGTATTCATCGACAACAACCGTGAGTTCTTGCAGTTCATGAAAGCTCACCTATGCGAAATCTACGATTTCCACGTATATGACAATATTAAGGACGCGCTCCCTGACATCGATACGCTGAAAGCCGACCTCGTAGTCTGCAAGCACAATATGGGTGACAGCATTACGGGTAGTGAGCTCTGTAACCAGTTCAAGTCAAGTTACAGCAGAAACAAGATAAAGTTTGTGCTGATGACTGACACCGTGCTGAACCAGGATACCATGGACGATCAGAACATCACACTGGCAGCAGACGATTATCTGGCTAAGCCGTTCAACGTACAGGAGGCCGTGATGCGTTTCAACAAGGTGATGGGTCTGGCTCCTATTGAGATTAACCAGAACGTCATCGAGGGTAAGGAGACACGTATGCTGGAAGGTCAGAATGCAAGTATGACTACTGCCACCATGAGCTTCGAGGAATACGGAAAGGTGAAGATGTTAGACAACACGGAGGTACCAGAAGAACCGGAAAGCCAAAGTACGCCTGAAACTCCTGTAGTCCAGGAACAGACCAACATGCTGGCTAAGTATTATGACGGCAACACCATCGGTGACTACTCGATGAATAACATCATGGATCAGCAGTTGATGCGCAATGTTGAGCAGTTCGTTCTGCAGAACATGAGTCGCGGACAGATCAGCTTGGAGGACATAGCAGCAGCCATGGGTATGGGACGCGTACCCTTCTTCCACAAGATACGTGCTATTACCACCAAGACACCTGCTGAGATTGTCCGTGAGATACGCCTGAAGCATGCTTGCACGCTGCTTGTCACCACGAACATCAACTTGAATGAGTTGGCGCTGAACGTTGGTTTCATGACAGCCGAGAACTTCATTAACATCTTCAAAGATAAGTACGGTATGACCCCATTGGAGTACCGACTAAAGAATAAGCGCTCATGACACTAAGACATATTCTTGCTACACTGACCGCTGCAACGAGCATGACTTGCTCTGCGCAGATTAGCGACTCTGTCATTGTCTATACACTACGCCAGAACGGCATCCACTTCACGAATAACAATAGCGTAACACTACTGATGTCTGGTCAGGAGAAGTTTGACGACATGTTTCATGCCATCCGACAGGCTAAGAGCAGTATTCATCTGGAATACTTCAACTTTCGCAACGACTCGATAGCATTTTTGCTATTCGACCTGCTGCGCGAGAAACGTAAGGAAGGTGTTGAAATACGCGCCATGTTTGATGGTTTCGGCAACGACTCCAACAACCAACCCTTGAAGAAGCGCCATCTGAAGCCCTTGCGTGAGGCGGGCATAGAGATTGTAGAATATAGTCCTATCCGTTTCCCGTGGGTAAACCACATCTACGGTCGCGACCATCGTAAGATTGTTGTTATCGATGGTAAGATTGCCTATACGGGAGGCATGAACGTAGCCGACTATTATATAAAAGGTACGGAACAGGTGGGCGAATGGCGCGACATGCACTGCCGTATAGAAGGTGACGCTGTCAACGAGTTGCAAAGCATCTTCCTCAGGATATGGAACCGCACAACAGGTCAGAACGTCGGAGGCATGAAATACTATAACGGTGGTACGCTGACCCATTTCGACGGACTGAAGCCTGACACCACCAGTACACATGGTAATAAAATGGTGGGCATCATCAATCGCGAACCAGGTGTGACACCCAAGATTATGCGTACTTTTTATATCAATGCCATCGACCAGGCCGAGGACTCTATACACATCATCAATCCCTACTTCACACTGATACCATCTGTTACGAAAGCCTTGACACGAGCCATCCAACGTGGTGTAAAGGTAGAAATTATGCTGTCGGCGAAGAGTGATATTCCCCTGACACCCGACTGCGCCTTGTATCAGGCTCACAAGTTGATGAAGCGTGGTGCCATCGTATGGCTATACATGCCCGGTTTTCACCACTCCAAGATCATGATGGTCGACGGACAATACTGCACTGTAGGTAGCACCAATCTGGACGCACGCAGTCTAAAATGTGACTTTGAGGAGAATGCCGTTATTGTAGACAAGCGCACCACCCGTGAGCTTGACGACATGTTTTGGCGTGACAAACAGCAGAGCTTCCGGATGACAGAAGAATCATGGAACGAGATTCGTACAGGATGGGAGAAATTCCGTGGATGGTTTGCGCACCTTCTCCAGCCGTTCCTTTAAAGCAACGAAAGCATCATATTGACTTCCACAGAATTTATTCCACGCACCTTCAACCACTCAATGTCAAAGAAGTCGGTCTGAAGAGATGGACTTTGTTGGAATCGCTGACAATACTGACGGAATAATTCTGACGCACGAAAGACCTGTCCTTGTAGCCACAGGCAGTAGCCATAATTCTTTAAGTCATCGTCCTTTTGTTGTTCGCGGCTGATTAACTGCTCATAGATATTTGCGGCCTGTTCCAGTTTACCTTGACAGGTCAGTGTCCATGCCAATACACGGTTCACAGCATCGTTGTCTGGTTGTTCGTAGTTCAATCGGTAAAGTGGCTTCAGTGCTTCCTCATAACGTTCCAACTGCACCAGACAGATAGCAACATACAACTGGTTGCTGGTCTTTTCAGGATAACACTCCGACAATTGCTCAAACCATGTCAGCGCCTCCTCATAACGAGCCTGATCATAGAGCTGTCGTCCCTTACCCAACAGTGCTCTCTCATGTTGCGGATTAAGTTGCAAAGCATGATCGTAGTCTTGCGTCCACAGGTAATACTGCATATCACGACAAGACTCAGCGAAGGTCTTCAGTAAGCGCTGCGCAGCATTATTCATCTGGTGTTTCTTCAACTGTCGTACAATCTGTACCTTGTATTTCTCAATAGGAGTATCACCCAACAAAGCCAGCGAGAAGAAGTCGCATCCACCCATTTCGTCCACAGTGGTATCGAAAGGATTTGCCAGTTCCGCACGGTGAGGATACAGACGGAAGAAACGATAAATATCCATCAGATAAAGACGACGTTCTAAGGCTGCAGACGACTCCATAGGCTCACCCAATTCATCTGCAGAGAATTCACCACGCTGCAGCATCTCACGCAGATGCTGGGGTAACTGATTTACCACATCATGAATGGCAACAACAAACGAATACTTGTCACTGTTACAGAACACATTGGCATCAAACACCTTCTTCACAAGATAACGGTTCTTGGAGTTAGTAATAAACTGTGTGATATCTGGATGCTGTTCATAAAATGGTACCAGCCAGTTACTGATGTCATAGAAGAATGGATAGCGTTTGATTTGAGAGAATCCATGGTAGAACACATCGACACCTTCTTTCTGCATGTCTTGCATACGACGCATAGAGGTCTCCAATTGTTCCATACGCTCCTCAGAGACTTCGGGGTGAAGCACCTCTTCCAATCGTTCTTCTTCCGTCTCTATGTTATTAGCCATCATCTCGGACGAGTTCTTCAACAGATCAGGCATAATTTCCTTCTGGATAGTACGACTATCCTTCTCCTCGTTCAAGCAATAGATAAGTTGTATCTGCAACTCAGTAAGTTCCTGACATACCTCTTCAGACTGCAGCAGTGCAGCCAGCAGTTCACCTTGCTCAGGATATACGTTTCGATAGGTATCAGAAGCAGATAATGTCCACCCTACCAATGCACGTTGGCGAACAGCCTCATCCTGAGATAATCGATATACCTCTGTCAACATGCGGAACTTTGCCATATCAAACTGGTTAAGCAACGACAGGGTAACTGCAGCTATCAACAATTGCTGGTCAATGCTGTCGATTGTCGGCGAAGTCAGCATCTCAATAAAGTGGTTACCCACACCGTCAGACCACTGACGGGATGTCAGCACATATTCAAACAGTTGATTTATCTGCTTCTGGTGGTCTTGATACAAAGCCTCACTCTTGGTCTGTCGCTTATTATCGGGCTCCAATTGGAGCATGGCAACATTGCTAACAAACCCCTCCATTTCCTGACGGATAGCAGCTAGAGACCAGTCACGCTGTTCCTGACGTGCACGAGTATAAAGACTGTTCTGATAGGGTGAAGCCTTCATGCGGTGGTAGTGCATGACATTGGCATAGAGCACATACACCCGCTGCAATAGTCGTTGGTAGAGCGTTTTGCGCTGTGGGTCTTCACCACCCTGCTGCCAATAGCTCTCCATGCGGCTGTAATCCTCACGCACCTGCGCCAATTTCTCGGAAGTATGCTGTTCAGGCCATGCCGCCAGATAATTCTCCATATAACGGATAGCCCAGCCGCAGTTACCTGCTTGCAAAGCTTCATCGACCAGTTTTAGACTCTCATTTGTTGCCATTGCGCACATTCGTCTTTAGCGTATCAATCTTCTGCAACCACTGTTCTACATAGGAAATATCCTGCTGACGTGGACCACGGGCATGAACATATCGGACATCCTGTGACATTGAATCGACCAACTGCTTTTTCATCTTGTAGCGGTCAATGAAGATATCCCGATAATGGGCTATTCCATATTTAGTAATGGAGTCACAGGCCTGGTTATAGGCTTGGGTAAACAGCGCCAGCTGCTTAGCACGAGCGTAACGACGCATCTCCTGCTCACGGAAAGCAAGCACACCCAATTGGAGTTTCACATCACGGGAATCCAAGATGACAGGATTCTTCATCATGCGAGCCTGCGTAGCTTGGGGCTCCGGCAACCACAGAGCGTCAATCTCATTGTTTTGTAACATCTGCACACGGACGTTTAGGTCGTTTATCTGAACCTTAAACACCTGGTTTGGAGCTAACTTCACTGAGTCACGGGCACGGTCTGTCAACAAATCAGTAGCCGAGAAACGCGTCATTGCTACCATCTTATCATCCAACTGCTTCAGTTGGTGGATACGAGCATTGCGATTAGTCACCAGTTGCCAATAGGCATTGGTTGCAGCCACATAACGTAGCTTCAGACCTTGTTTCTCCATACGCTTGGCGCGTACCAAATCTGTGACCGCACCCTCAACCCTACCACGCAGAATAGCGGTATCACAGTCCATCTGTGCATTATAGAACTTCAGGCGCACGCCACCATTTAGGGAGTCAAAGAGTTGATAATATTGTGCCACATACAAGGGTAGACAGTCTAACGTTGGCATCACGGCAACCTTTAATGCTGCCGAGTCCTTACGCATAGCCTCACGACGCTGTTCTCGCGTGATGCGTTTTGTCTCCTCATACGACTGTCCGCAGGCTGCCAAAAGCAGCAGAGCGGCTATAATAGGAATCAGTTTCTTCATATTGCCTGCAAAATTACGAAATAATTATGAATTATGCATTATGAATTATGAATTTATTTTGTACCTTTGCAATCGTTATGGCAAAAGACAAAATTATGTACGTCTGCGACAACTGCGGACAGGAGTCGGCTAAATGGATAGGTAAATGTCCTGCCTGCGGCCAATGGAATACGTTCAAGGAAATCAAGGTGGCAGACACTCGTAAACAGGTAGCAACCACCAGTGCTGCAGCGTCAGCTGGCCATCAGTTACGCCAGAATAAAGTGTTGCGTCTGAAGGACATCTCATCGCATGATGACCCACGCATCGACATGCACGATGCAGAGCTGAACCGTGTGCTGGGTGGCGGACTGGTACCTGGCAGCATTGTACTGCTGGGTGGTGAGCCAGGCATCGGCAAGTCAACACTATCCCTGCAGACCATGCTCGCTCTGACAGACAAGAAAGTGCTCTATGTGAGCGGTGAGGAAAGTGCTCACCAACTGAAAATGCGCGCCGAAAGGCTTGCGGTCAGCAATTCTCCCGCCGATGACAATTTTCTGCTGCTTTGCGAGAACTCCCTAGAGGCCATCTTCGACCACATCAAAGAGGTACAGCCAGAAGTGGTGGTCGTTGACTCCATACAGACCATCTCCACAGAAGATGTAGAAAGCAGTGCCGGCTCCATCGTCCAGGTTCGTGAGTGTGCCTCTGCCCTACTCCGCTTTGCCAAAACCAGCGGTGTACCTGTTATCCTGATTGGCCACATTACCAAGGAAGGTACACTGGCAGGTCCAAAGATTCTGGAACATATCGTCGATACCGTCATCCAGTTTGAGGGCGACCAACACTATATGTACCGCATTCTGCGAAGTATCAAGAACCGTTTTGGCTCCACATCGGAATTGGGTATCTATGAAATGCAACAGACTGGTCTGCGTCAAGTAAACAATCCTTCAGAACTATTACTGACTGACAATCACGACGGACTCTCTGGCGTGGCTATCAGCAGTGCCATAGAAGGTGTACGTCCCTTCTTGGTTGAGACACAGGCGCTGGTATCATCGGCAGCTTATGGTACACCACAACGCTCAGCAACGGGTTTTGACCAGCGACGTCTGAACATGTTGTTGGCAGTACTAGAGAAACGCGTGGGTTTCAAGTTGATGCAGAAGGACGTCTTCCTGAACATTGCCGGTGGACTGCGTGTTACCGATATGGCTATGGACCTAAGCGTCATCGCCGCCGTACTCAGCAGCAATGTAGACACACCCATTGAAGAAGGTTGGTGCATGGCTGGCGAAGTAGGACTTTCTGGCGAGGTACGCCCTGTAGCTCGCATTGAACAGCGTATCAGTGAGGCTGAGAAGCTGGGCTTCCAGCATATCATTATACCAAAATACAACCTCAGCGGTCTGAACCGTAAGAAGTTTAACATCGAACTCGTTCCCGTCCGTAAAGTAGAAGAAGCACTTAGAGCATTATTTGGATAATATGAAAGACTCAGTATTGATATTAAGCGGTGGCGTAGACAGTGTCACCTTGTTATATGATGAACAAGAGCGCATTGCCTTGGCCATCTCGTTCGACTACGGTTCCAAGCACAACAAGCGGGAGATTCCATTTGCCAAATGGCATTGTGAGCAGTTAGGTATCAAGCACATCACTATTCCTCTCGACTTTATGACAAAATATTTCGTCAGTTCGCTCTTAGAGGGTGGCGAGGAAATTCCTGAAGGCCACTATGCTGACGACAATATGAAATCGACCGTCGTCCCCTTCCGTAATGGCATTATGCTGTCCATTGCGGTAGGTATTGCTGAAAGCAATGGTTTGAAGTATGTCATGATGGCCAATCACGGTGGCGACCATACCATCTATCCAGACTGCCGTCCAGAGTTTGTAGATGCCTTCGACCAAGCTGCTTGTGCAGGCACCTATGTCAATGTCCACTTGCGCTCACCCTACACCAATATCACCAAGGCTGATATTGCCCATCGTGGTAAGACGCTGGGCATAGACTACTCGAAGACGTGGTCGTGTTACAAAGGCGGTGAGAAGCACTGTGGCAAGTGCGGCACCTGCGTGGAGCGTCGCGAGGCCTTCGCGCTGGCAGGTATCGATGACCAAACACAATATGAAGAATGATATCCATGAAACGACTCTGTAAACTAATTTCCGACTATATGGCGCTGCTAGTACTGTTAGCAGCAGTGGTAGCATTGGTGTTTCCCGATGCGTTCAACAGCGTGAAACCTACTGTTATCAATCCACTATTGGGTGTTATCATGTTCGGCATGGGAATGACACTCCACTTCGACGATTTCCGTGTGGTGTTCAGCCGTCCGCGCGATGTCCTCATTGGCTGTCTGGCTCAATTTACCGTCATGCCCTTGCTGGCTTGGACACTGGCACGATTCTTCGGTCTCGACGAGGCACTGACCGTTGGTGTGGTACTGGTAGGCTGTTGTCCTGGTGGTACGGCATCAAACGTTATTACCTATCTGGCCAAGGGCGATCTGGCGCTGAGCGTTGGTATGACGGGTGTCTCAACGCTGTTGGCCCCTATAATGACACCGTTATTGGTATGGCTGTTGGCTGGTAAGACGGTCAATGTCGATGTAGCGGCTATGTTCCTCAGCATTCTTTGGGTAGTTATCCTGCCCATTATTGCAGGTCTTATCGTCAAACAGCTATGGCCCAAGCAGACGGAGAAGGCGGTAGTCTACATGCCTGCGCTCTCCTCGCTGACCATTGCTACGATTGTACTTATTATTATTGCAGCCACGGCTCATCGCCTGATGGCTGGTGGACTGATTATCGTTGCCGTCGTCATGCTCCACAACATGGGAGGTCTTGCAATTGGCTATCTCATTGGACGTCTGTTGCGTATCAGTACATCTAAGCGTAAAGCACTGAGCATCGAGGTGGGTATGCAGAACTCCGGACTGGCCTCGTCGCTGGCCACACTCCACTTTGCCGCCTATCCAATGGCAGCCATCCCTGGCGCCATCTTCAGCGTCTGGCATAACATCAGCGGAGCCCTCGTTGCCCGCCTCTATCGCAGAACTACTTGACTGATATACACGATATCTTCAATAACTAACTTATCAACAAATGATGAAAAAACTGTTTTTGCCGCTTCTGCTCATGGTAGCAGTATCTGCTCAGGCCGCAGACAAAATTGCAACGCCACACTCTGACCAAGGGTCAGAGAATCCCGTGTTAACAATTGAGGGTGGTCAGGTGCAAGGCGTACTGGCCGACGACCATCCTGACGTGTTTGTCTATCGTGGCATTCCCTATGCAGCACCTCCCATTAAGGAGAACCGCTGGAAAGAGCCACAGCCCATTGTACCTTGGAAGGGTGTGAAGATTTGCGACACCTTTGGACATCCCAGCTATCAGGCTATTCAGTATCCTGGTGGTTACTTCACCGAGTGGGGGTATGGCAAAGAGGCTCCGTATAGTGAGGACTGCCTATATCTGAACGTGTGGACAAAGGCTCCTGGTCAGGTCAACAAGAAGCTACCTGTGGCTTTGTGGATTCATGGTGGCGGTTTTCGTGAGGGATGGGGCTCTGAGCCTGAGTTCGACGGACATGAATGGGGTGCCAAGGATGTGGTACTCGTCTCCATCAACTATCGTCTGGGCGTATTTGGATTCCTCGTTCACCCAGCCCTGACAGCAGAGAGTCCGCATCACTCATCGGGCAACTACGGCATTCTCGACCAGATTGAGGCATTGAAGTGGATTAAGAAAAATATCGCCCAGTTTGGTGGTGACCCCAACAACGTGACCATCTTCGGACAGAGTGCTGGTGGCGGTAGTGTACGTACGCTCTGTGAGAGTCCGCTGGCTCGCGGTTTGTTCCACAAGGCAGTCATCATGAGTGCCCAGGGACTCGCTATCCCTGATGCCAATGGTAATATGATTGGTGGACGTTATAGTGGTGGTACGTTTGCCGACGCTGAGGCTAATGCCAAGAAGGTGTTCGACTGGGCAGGACTGACCGACCTGCAGAAAATGCGTCAGGCCAGCACCGAGACAGTCTTTGCGCTGAACACGCTGTATTATCAAATTAACAATGACGGACAGCAGGCCAGTGGACCTATGGCATTTATGCGACGTGGCCTTCCCTTTATGCCAATGATTGACGGTTATGTCTGCGTAAAGAGTTTCGATGACGCTACACGTGAGGGTAGCCTTGCCGATGTTCCTTATATGATTGGCTTCACGCTAAACGACATGGGTAATATGGCACCAAACATCGTTGAGTTCTGCAAGGTTCGTCAGCAGAAAGGCGGCAAGGCATGGGCCTACCAGTTTGCCCGTCCATTACCCGACGACGGTTCTCATCCTGAAGTGACACAGCGTCTGAAAGGTGCCTTCCACTCCTCAGACCTTTGGTTTGTCTTCAAGTCACTGAAGCATTGTTGGCGTCCTTGGACCAAGGGCGACTGGGACCTCTCTGAGAAGATGCTCACCGCATGGAGCAACTTCGTGAAGTACAGCGACCCCAACGGACCAAAGGGTGGCACATGGGCACCCTGCACAGAGAAGAACCCCAACTTCATGGTATTTAAGCTCGACGACAAAGATGCTGAGGCTTCTTTCTTCGGCACCCCCGAGAGAGCCCCACAACCCCAAGGCTTCGGTTTCCCAGGAAGATAAGCGCAAGGAAAACGATATATAACTGATAAATTCTCTAGAGAATACTTGAGATTCTCTAGAGAATTTTTTACTAACATAATTAATACAGAGTTAGTTCATTAGTATCTGAACAATGCGCTCGGCGGTGCGGCCGTCCCAACGGTCAGGCAAAGAGGCAGTCTTCCACTGACCTGTGACAAGATGCTGCAATTCCTCACGCAGGCGGTCAGCATCCTCGCCAACAAGAACGTTGGTGCCTTGCTTGACGGTCTCGATATGTTCGGTATAGGAGTTGAGCGTGATGCAGGGAATCTGGTTAAAGGTTGCCTCCTCAGCAACGTTGCCTGAGTCGGTAATGAGACCTTTGGCATGTGCGGTGAGATAGCCGAAGTCGAGGTAGCTGAGAGAAGATGTCAGATGGATAAGGGAAGATGGCAAATGGAACGAAGACACTACATCATAAGCACGGCCACGAAGGGGAGCAATAACAGGTAGAGAACCGGCAACATCGGCAATAGACTGGAGCATACGACGCAGGTTGTCCTCATCAGCTAACAGAGCTTTGCGGTTGATGGTGAAGACAAGGTATTCGCCGTCGTTGATACCATCGAGACAGGCCGGACGCGTCCATCGGTCGTGGTTGTAGCGCAGGGTATCCATCAGGATGTTACCCACCATAAATATCTTATGATTCTCAGCACCTTCACGGGTGGCAATGCTGCTAGAGCCTACACCTGCAGTAAACAACAGGTCGCTGAGTCCGTCAATCACCAGACGATTGATTTCCTTGGGCATGGAGATATCAAACGAGCGTGTACCTGCCACGAGGTGAGCCAGGCGCAGTCCACGCTTCTTGGTGACGATAGCTGCAGCCATTGTCGAAGCGAGGTCGTCAACCACTATAACTGTATCGGTTGTGTTCTGTTCTAGATAGCATTCAAACTCAGCCATCACCCTACCCGTCAGTTCATTAAGGTTCTCACAATCGACACCTAAGAACACATCTGGGCGACGAATCTGCAGGTCATCGAACAGCGACGGTTCCAAAGTTGAATCGTCAGCAGTACCTGCATAGACCAGACGGTATGCGCAATTGTCAGTACGCTCGATAGCACGGATGAGTGGCGCCACCTTGATAAAATTGGGGCGAGCACCCGTAAATATGCAAATATTCTTCATAGAAACCACGAATTATACGAATGAAAAGTATTTATTGTTCTGGGACCTGCCAGCCAATTTTTTTCTCATAAGCTGGTGACTCCTCTTTAAGCCGGAAGTCGTAAATCAGATTATCTCCATCAACCAGCAGGAAGTGTTTGGTGCCTTGAATCTCGTCGTCGGTCTTCTCCCAAATAACATCTTTCACAAGTTCAGCATCCTTAACCTCAGGAGTGCGCAGCAGACAGTTCTCGAAATAGTAGCCAGAATCCTCGTTAACATCTCCCATGACGACATCGTCTGCATAACCTGTTGCCAACGTATTGGTACACAATAGTTTAATGGGTTTCTTGTCAGAGGGAGCAAAGCGCAGTGCAACACCACGATTCGCCGATAGCGGATAGAACTGAGGCAATGTGGTGTGGTCAATAGCAGCCTGACAGCCCAAGAGTGCTACACAGTCGTTTAGAGCATTCGACAATACACAGTTACTGATGGCTACATCGCTATCGTGAGCCCACAGACCAAAGCCCTTATTGTTGTGAACAATTGTATTAGTGAGCAAAACGGTGGTGGAGTCGCAGTGCAATGCATCCATCGCATTACGAATCACACAATCCGTAAACTGACAACCGACAGCTTTCGGCTTCACCGTAATACCTTTCCACTGACCACTCACACGGTCGTAAGGAAGGTTGGCGAACATATGGTCAAGACGGTCACCGCGGAATATTACATTTTCAGCTACCAAAGCTCCACTGACGTTGATGCCTGCTCCGTCATGAAAATAGAGCGTCGTATTCTTGATGGTCAACATAGTACCCTCGGCAACGTTAATGCCTCCGTAAACAACAATGGGTGTGGACGTTTCAATGGTGCGGTCAGCAGTTATATCGACCGTTTGCCACTGTTCAGCATTCCAGCTATAGGTGCGAAGATTCACCTTCTGCACCACCCCACTCTCCAGCGTAAACAACAGGTTGTCTTCCAGCAATTGCGGATCGGGCGAAGTATTCTCTGTAGCCGTTACCTCAACAAAAACGCGCAGACTGTCGCCCTTGCGAATCTCCAAATCGTTGACAACAGGATTAAGAAAAGTACCGTCAACATTAGCACGGAAACCAGACTGTCCGGCACGTTCCAAACGAACGGTACGCAGGCGCAGACCATCGCCCGACTGGTTGTGCACCCAGAAAGAGTAGGTGGAAGAGGGCACCTTGGCAAAGAGGGTATCCATGCGTACAGTGTCGCAAGTGAACGTCAGACGATGACTAGCATCCGTAGAGAATGAGTCATTATCGCTGCATGACACCAGCAACATCACACCAATTATTATAAAAAAGAAAAGCCGTTTCATATAAACATAAAACGACTTTTCTTCCATTTTATTGTGCAGAAAGGCTTACCCTTTCTGATATTACTTGCCGAAATAACGCTTCAGCAGACCTGCGAAACCAGCACCATGACGGGCCTCGTCCTTAGCCATCTCGTGAACGGTATCGTGGATAGCATCGAAGCCAGCAGCCTTGGCATTCTTGGCAATGCGGAACTTGTCCTCGCAAGCACCAGCCTCAGCAGCAGCGCGCTTCTCCAGATTGGTCTTGGTATCCCATACGCACTCGCCCAGCAGCTCAGCAAAGCGAGAAGCATGGTCAGCCTCCTCGAAAGCATAGCGCTTGAAAGCCTCGGCAATCTCAGGATAGCCCTCACGATCTGCCTGACGAGCCATAGCCAAGTACATACCTACCTCGCCACACTCACCATTGAAGTGGTTACGCAGGTCGTCAATCATTTCCTGGGAAACACCCTCAGGCTTGCCGTCGCCAATGCGGTGAACGGTAGCATAGGTAGTCTCACCCTCGTCCTTCAGTTCAGAGAACTTAGAGGCAGGAGCCTTACAGATAGGACACTTCTCAGGAGCAGCATCGCCTTCATAGATATATCCACAAACGGCGCAAATGAACTTTTTCTTCATAATTAATCAGTATTTGTTTGGTTAGTTAATAATATCACTTTTGCAAAGATACGAAGAAAAAATGATTCCTGCAAGTATTTTGCAGGAATTATTTTCAACAGAAAGATTTACAACAGTCTTTTACTGTTCCATCTTGCAGGGTTTGTCGTTGGTGCGATACTTCGAAAATAAAGGAATCTCCTCGCATAGGGCATCAGCCAACAGACGAGCCACCTGATGCGCACCGTAAATATTGTAATGGGTATTGTCCTGTTTACCATCAGGAATGGCAGGATGCTCCCCTGGTTTATACCACATATGCAACTTCTTGGAATCCTCAACACCCAAGCCCTGCTCCAAATCATGGGTAATCTGGGTAGCATCAACAAAGAGAACATGCAAACTGTCAGCAACATTCCTTGGAGCGACAGCATAGAGCCCGTGGGTATCAACCAGCACATTGCCCTCCTTGATATTGGCACCATCCTTGAAGGTAGTGTTGCGCAATGCCTCATCATCATCGTTCTTAACTGCCTTAACGGCAAAATTACGACGCACCACAGGATTCATCAGAATAGGAATACCTCCCTTGGCACGTGTCTCGTTGACGAACTTTGCCAGATTGGCATCAAACGTCGAACCTGGCTCAGTATGGCGTGCTGGCTGTGGTTTCTCGTCATTATGACCAAACTGGATGATGACATAGTCACCAGGCTGCATTTTGTCGAGTACCTTCTGCCAGCGGCCTTCGTCGATAAAACTTTTCGATGAGCGTCCGTTGACAGCGTGATTATCGACATGGATGAAGGAGTCATCGAAGTAACACTGCAGAGCCATACCCCACCCACGCTCAGGAGAACCTTTAGAGAGATCCTTCTTTGCTGCTGTCGAATCACCAATGATAAAGATAGTAGTAGTTTTCTGTTTGGTGGCCGAGGTGCACAAAAGCACCAAGGCCATCAATACTGCAAGTAGTTTGATTTGTTTCATTGTATAGCGTTAATGAGTTCTTCTGTCGTTACGAGCTGCTGCTCACCCGTCTCCATATTCTTCAGCGTCACCTTCTGCGCAGCCATCTCGCTCTCACCAGCCAAGACGACGAAAGGTATCTGCTTGGCGTTGGCATACGACATCTGCTTCTTCATCTTCGTTGCGTCAGGATAAATCTCAGCACGGATGCCGCTCGCGCGTACCTTATTAATTATAGGCAGGCAGTAAGCAGTCTCCTGTTCACCGAAATTGATGAAAAGCACCTGCGTAGTGTTCAGTGAATCCTTAGGATAGAGGTCGAGGGCATTCAGCACGTCGTAGATGCGGTCTACACCAAACGAAATACCAACGCCAGAGAGACCTGGCATACCGAAGATACCCGTGAGGTTGTCGTAACGGCCACCACCAGAGATAGATCCCATTGGTGTATCGAGTGCCTTCACCTCAAAGATGGCTCCTGTATAATAGCTCAAACCACGAGCTAGCGTTAGGTCAAGCTGAATATCATTATTCAGCGCTGTCAGGAATCCAAGGATATAGCGGGTCTCCTCCACACCCTTCAAACCTGTCTCACTGCTGGCAAGTACCTCAGCGATGGTGTTCAGTTTCTCCTCATTAGAACCTTCCAGCATGATGATAGGCTGTAGTTTCTGAATCTGCTCTTCGCTGAGACCGTCCTCGCGGAGTTCCTGATTAACGTTATCAATACCAATCTTGTCAAGCTTATCGATAGCAACGGTGATGTCAACAATCTTATCCGCAGCACCAATCACCTCGGCAATGCCCGTCAGAATCTTGCGGTTGTTAATCTTTATCTGAACACGTACGCCAAAACGTGTAAAGACAGTGTCCACTATCTGCATCAGCTCCACCTCATTAAGCAGTGAGTCAGAGCCGACGACGTCACCATCAAACTGATAGAACTCACGATAGCGGCCTTTCTGTGGACGGTCAGCACGCCAGACTGGCTGCACCTGATAGCGTTTGAAGGGTAACTGCAGTTCCTCACGGTGCATCACCACATAGCGAGCGAAAGGCACAGTGAGATCATAGCGCAGGCCTTTCTCACAAATCTTTGAAGCCAGACGCAAGGTGTTACGCTCAGTGAGTTCACTATCCTCAATCTTCGACAGATAGTCACCAGAGTTCAGAATCTTGAAAAGCAGTTTGTCACCCTCCTCGCCATACTTACCCATCAGCGTCTGCAGGGTCTCTTGGGCGGGTGTTTCAATCTGCTGGAATCCGTAGAGTTCATAAACACTACGGATAGTATTAAAGATATAGTTGCGCTTGGCCATCTCTACAGGGCCAAAGTCGCGCGTTCCTTTAGGTATACTGGGTTTCTGTGCCATTTATTTACGAACAATTGTTTGCGCTCTATCTGGACCGATAGAGATAATTTTGATAGGAGTCTCTAATTCCTTCTCCAGGAACTTGATATAATCTGAGAACTCCTTGGGGAACTGTGACTCGTCAGTAAATTTGGTCATATCAGTCTTCCAACCGGGCAATTCCTTGTAGATGGGTTCAATACCCTTTTCAATGTCGTATGGGAAATCACGTGTCTCAACGCCATTGACCTTATATGAGGTGCAAGCCTTGATAGTGTCAAAGCCGTCGAGCACATCGCTCTTCATCATGATGAGCTGCGTGACACCATTCACCATGATGCTGTAGCGAAGGGCTACGAGGTCTATCCAACCACAACGGCGCTCACGACCTGTGACAGCACCATACTCATGACCGAGGTCGCGAATCTTCTTACCTGTCTCGTCGAAGAGTTCTGTGGGGAAAGGACCAGCACCAACACGGGTGCAGTAAGCCTTCATGATGCCAAACACCTCGCCAATCTTGTTGGGACCAATACCCAAGCCTGTGCAAGCACCAGCACAGATAGTGTTTGAAGAGGTTACGAAAGGATAGCTACCAAAGTCTACATCAAGCATCGTACCCTGGGCACCTTCACACAATACGCTCTTACCATTACGCAGCAAACCGTTAATCTCGTGCTCACTATCCACGATGGGGAACTGGCGCAGATACTCCACACCTTCTAGCCACTTTTTCTCAACCTCTCTGATCTCATATTCGAAATTCAGTGACTTCAGGATAGCCTCATGACGTGCTTTGGCAGCAGCATACTTCTCCTCGAAATTGTCGAGGATATCACCTACACGCAGACCAGTACGGCTAACCTTATCAGTATAGGTCGGGCCAATACCCTTACCCGTTGTACCTACCTTATTCTTACCCTTCTGAGCCTCGTAAGCAGCATCGAGCACACGGTGGGTAGGCATAATCAGGTGAGCCTTCTTAGAAATGTGCAAACGTTCCTTCAGCGCATGACCACTGGCCTCCAGTGCCTTGGCTTCCTCCATGAAGAGGTCAGGAGCCAGCACTACGCCATTACCAATGATGTTTACCTTACCACCCTGGAAGATACCAGAGGGGATAGAGCGCAACACATACTTCTGCCCCTCAAACTCCAGCGTATGACCGGCATTGGGACCGCCCTGAAAACGGGCAACAACATCGTACTGGGGAGTCAACACGTCGACTACCTTACCCTTTCCTTCGTCGCCCCACTGCAAACCGAGCAGGACATCTACTTTACCTTGATTCATTGTCTTTACTTATTTATTATTTTTGTATTCTGTTTTTTCTCCGAATGACGCCTCATCTTTGCTTGACACGAACTGCAGACACCATAGACATATAACATAAAACCATCCTTATGGAAGCGTCGTGTAGGCATGCTGTTGATAGCCTCACTCACCTGATGTGATTTCACCTCGGTCACCTTTCCACACATGGTACATATCTGATGGCAATGGCTGTTGTTATCGTAGCAGGCCTCGTATTTCGTCGTGGACTGAAAGCGATGACGTACCACAAGGCGCAACTCAACAAACAGGCGCAGCGTATTGTAAAGCGTGGCACGACTTACAGGGAAATTGTAGTCGTCAGCCAGTTTGTCGCCAAGCTCCTCCAGGGTGAAATGCCCTGTGATGCTATACACCGCATCGAGGATGGTAAAGCGCTCTGGCGTCTTCCTGCGCTTGTTCAATTCCAGATAGCTGGTCAAGATATTCTTGACCGTTGCCTTAACGTTTTCTCTCATTTTATGTGGTCATAGTGGTTAAAAACCGCACAAAATTACGAATTATTTTGGAGATTAAGGCAACAATTATTTAAAAAATTTCTAAATTGATAGATTTCGTTGCACTTTTTGCTAGTCGCTCATACATCAGACCCAGTTCAGCAAAGCGATAAACACTCTGCATGGCCGCCTTACGGACAGAAGGGAATGGTCCTTGCAGCGCTGCTAAAGCTTGATCTATAAACTCGTTGATGCCCCGTTCATTGGGTTCCTGTTTATTCATAAACAGACGTGTCAACACATGGAAACCACATATCTGATCGTACTCCTTATCAGAGGCTATCCACTGGTAGGCTTTCTCAGGAGCATACGGCAGATACTGAAACAGATTAAAGGCAGCTTGTTCGGCAATCTCCTGTGAAGGAATCTGCTCCATCCAAATGTCAACGACCTCTGGCAGTATCTTGTCGGCAGGCATCAGCATGGTAGCCAGTATCTTACACTCACGGACATTCTCTTTCCACAAGGCTATCGCCAAATCATAGTCAGGTCCAAATTCCTCAGCTTTAGCCTTCAGGCGTGGTAATGTAGCACCCCAGTTGAGGTGATAGTTCAATCCCTTGTCGCGCATCGACTGAGCCACCGAGCCGTCCATCATCTGACGAAACGACTGTTTGATTTCCTTTATCTTAGAGGGTACCGTACTCTTGTCCATAGCGTAGCATTTGGTGAACATAACTCTCTGTATAATCAACCTGTATGTCACAGATTTCGCCTTGAGCATCAAGAACAGGCTTCAGTACTGGATTGATAAAACCCTTATAGGGTGCAAGGTTGAGACGCTTGTAGCGCTCCAATACCTCTTGGTGCAACTGCGGGGCAACTTTCACAGCATAACGCTCCACCAGTTGACGGGCAGCCTCATAGTCACCCTCACTCTTGATGCGCTGTATCTCAGCCAACAGACGGGCAAAGAGAGCACGCAATGCCTTGTAGTCGTTGATGCGCACAAAAGTTTTGCCCTCGTGTCGTTCTATGGTGACAACTCCATTGCCCTGTTCATAACACCAATGGGCTATCAGCGAACGGTTGCGCATGTGTGCCTCTTCTATCTGGTGACCTGGTTCAATACGAATGAGCTGTGTCATGAGACCATTCATGATATAACTGTAGTATTGAGCCTGATAGGCATTATCATCGGGTAACAGTCCCAGTTCAACGAGTTTATGGTCAGCAATATAGTAGAGTCCAAAGAGATCGGCACGCGCCTCTTCAATGGTATTGCCGTATGCCTTCAATGCATCAGGATCGGTACCTGGCAACAATTGCCCGCTACCGTGTCCCAGACACTCATGCAGGTCAGTATGCAGGTCGTCACATTTATCACCATATTTCTCAATGATTGCCAACGTCTCCTGATCAATGACAAACTCCTCCTTGAAGCCATTGCCGTGAGCAGACTTGTTGTAAGCCTCCGTAATATTCGAGATGGTGATGCTCTTCGAACCATGCTCTGCACGTATCCAGTCGGCATTGGGCAGATTAATGCCGATAGCCGTCGAGGGATACTCGTCACCACCCAACATAGCGGCACAGATAGCATTGGCCGTAACACCCTTGACATGAGGTTTTCGGAAACGGGGATCTACTGGTGAATGGTCTTCAAACCACTGTGCATTCTGACTGATAGTCTGTGTACGTTTGGTAGCCTCCAAGTCCTTGTACTCCACAATACCTTCCCACGAGCCTTTTAGTCCCAACGGATCGCCATAGACCTCAATGAAACCATTGACAAAGTCTATCCTACCCTCGTGTTCACCAACCCACTCAATGCAATAGTCATTGAAACACTGCAGATTACCCGTCTCGTAATAGCTGATGAGAAGTTCGATGACACGTTGCTGGCGAGTATTCTCAGCAACACCATGTGCCTTTTTCAACCAATAGACAATATGCTGAATAGCATTGCCGTAGCGACCATCAATTTTCCATACGTCTTCCTCGATAACACCATTGCGCTTGACAAGCGTTGCATTCAGTCCATGAGACAGCGGACGTGAATTCTTTTCATCGTCAGCCTTCCGCTGGGCATAAAACTCCTCCGCCTCTTGTTGCGTCAGCCCTTCATAAAAGTTGCAGGCAGACGTCAGCAAGAGGTCTTCACCATCCGCTTTGTTGACACGCTTGGGTAACACTGTGGGATCAAAGATGACTGGAAATAATTCGTCACACAGCGCATCAAGCGTCTCGCCATCACGTAACGGCAACTTCCTAGCATCCACCTGTTGTAGCAGGCTACGCAGATAGTCGGCTGTAAAATCGGGCTGGAATTTCTCCGTACCATAGTGGTGATAGATACCATTTGAGAACCAAACACGCTTGAGATAAACCTCCAAAGCACGAAAATCATCGGTCTCATGATTAAGGGAAGGGGCGGTATATACTGCCTCCAGCATCTTTCGAATGCGGAGGTTATAGCGTCCAAACTGATCGAAAGTGATATCACGCCCGTAGAGCGTCGCTTTCGAAAGGTAATAAACCAATTTTTTCTGTAACAAAGACAATTGCTCAAATCCGTTCAAACGGTATCTGAGCAATTGAATGTCCGCAAAGCGTTCCAAATAGTTCATTGTGTGTCTAATGCGTCTTTTTCTCGTGTTTAACCTTCTCAGCAGGGTGTTGCGCCAGATGCTGCAGACGATACTCACGCGGCGTCATTTGCATCAACTTGTAGAACGAAGCATAGAAAGACTGACGGTTGGCAAAACCTACCATGTCACTAACCTCCTCCATGCGCAGATCCTGATATCTGCGGTCTACGAGAATGGCCATTGCTTCTTCTATTCGGAACTTGTTGACGAAAGAAGTGTAGTTCATGTGGAAACGGACATTCACCACCGCAGAGATATAACGCGTATTGGTTCCTAAATCTTCGGCAAGTTTCTTGGCTGAATAATCCTTATCCTTATACTTCTTCTCCATCACGATGATGTTCAGGATCTTCTCCTTCATCTCATCCATCAACTTAGGGCTGACGAGACTGCGATAAACAGCCTCTTTAGCTTTTTTCTCAGTAATATTATACTTTGCCATACCCTGTGAAGAATTTATTTATACATTTCAACTGCAAATATACAAAAAAAAATAATACAATTGTTAGTATTTACCAAAAAAATGATTATTTTTGTAGAAAATTTATGATTTATAGCAAAATACGGCTATTTACAACACTAAAATTCTTAACATATATGATATTCTATTTCTCTGGAACAGGCAACACTCGATGGGTCGCTCAACAGATAGCAGAAGCCATCGGTGAGGAGCTATTATGCATCCCAGATCTATTGAGGGAGAAACGCTTTGAGTTCAAATTGGAAGAGAACGAAAAGATTGGTTTCTGCTTTCCTACACACGGGTGGCAACCGCCAAGAATTGTACGTCAATTCATCAGACAACTAATACTTGTTGGTCAACATTCCCATTTCTGCTGGGCACTGACAACGTGCGGCGACAACATGGGGGAAGCAATGACAATATTCAACAAGGAACTAGCTGCCAACAAAGCCCTGCAATCAGAAAACGGCAATCCTCTGCAAGCAGAAACATTGTTTTCGGTGATTATGCCGGAGTCGTATGTCTGTCTGCCATTTATGAAGACCGACCCGATAGACAAAGAGCATTGGAAGATAGAAAATGCCAGACATCAACTGCACCATATCATCAGCATCATCAAAGACTGCAAACGCGGCATTGTGGAACTGGAAAAAGGGGTCACTCCACGACTCTACTCCTACGTCATTGGCGCCTACTTCAACAAGAAAATGGTTACTGACAAGAAATTTTCCGTAGATGCTGACATATGTACCCATTGCGGCAAATGCAGCAAGGTATGTCCTGTGGACAATATCAAAGGTACACCACCCACGTGGTTACACAATGGAAGGTGTACCTGTTGTCTTGCCTGTTACCATTACTGTCCCGTTCATGCCATCAACTACGGTAGCATCACGAGAAAGCGCGACCAGTATTACTTCAATAAACGCGGGGACCAAAAATAGAGGTCCCCACACGCACCATCGTCGATCCTTCTTCCACGGCTATCGGATAGTCGTGGCTCATGCCCCATGAACGCTCACAGAACCAGGGCGCGTCTGCAAAATAGCGTTCTTTGATTTCGTCAAAAAGGCTATGTGCCAGGCGGAACTCACTACGTATCTGCTGCTCGTCGTCAACATACGAGGCCATCATCATCAGTCCGCAGATGCGTACATGGTTGAGCTGTCGCCATTCGCCGTCAGCCAACAATTGACGGCACGCTTCTGGCGTCAGTCCGTATTTTGTCTCTTCCTCAGCGATATGCAGTTCTAACAAAACATCGATAACACGCTCACACTTAGCAGCTTGCTTATCAATCTCCTTAAGTAGCTTTAATGAGTCAACGGCTTCCACCATCGTGACGTAAGGAGCGATATACTTCACTTTGTTGGTTTGCAGATGACCAATGAAATGCCACTCGATATCCTTAGGAAGCGTCTCATGCTTTTGGCGCAACTCCTGCTCATGACTCTCGCCGAAGATGCGCTGTCCCTCCTCGTAGGCCGCCTCGATATACTCGTTGGGGTGATACTTGGAGATAGCAACCAGACGTACCCCTTCAGGGAGTGCGTCAAGCACGTGATGCAACTGTCCTTTTACGTCGTACATTATCCTTCGTATTCAGGCTTGTCGTCGTGCTTTTCCTTGCCATATTCGAAGACGTCCATCAGGGTCGTCTCAGCAACGGATGCGATAACATAGTCAATCATCGTGCCACCCATCACCTCGTCAATATTCCTAACAGCACCATTCAACGTACCAGCTTGTACCAGATAGTTGACATTGGAACGTTTCTCCTTCTCTGTCTTCTCGTCGATGGTGATAAACTGCAACTTGCACTTATACCAACGGTCGGCCATCTCCTCGTCAGAGAAGAATATCTCGCCATAGGGGGCTATCTTGATATCTTTAACAGTGAACTCACCACTGATATAGCTTGACATCTCTTCCATGATGCGCTTCTCGGCCTCTGTAAAACTCAGGGCATCAACTACATAGCTTTCTGTCACCTTCTTCTGCAAGCCGTCGTCCATCACTTTTTCATAGGCGATCTTGCACTCAAACCAAATTGCTGTTCTTGATCTCATATTATCCTTATTTATTATTCTTCAATTGTTTCTTTTTCTCGTTGGTGATACGGTCAATTATCTCGCTAGCAATAAGTTGTGAACGCTCAGGCGTGAGACTGGCCTCAGCCCCCATTTTCTGCTGTGTCTTCATCAGTTCCTCAATAGTTGACTGACTCTGTGCCGCAAACTGCTTCTCCGTAGCGTTCATATAATCTTTATTATATATCTTCGAGAGGATGCGATCGGCCTCCTTCTCATAGTTCTTACGGAAAATTTCTTCGGCTTTAGCCTGATAGACACGCTGCGCCTCTTGGTCTACTTCCGTCAGCGAATCAGCACTGACCACACCCAAGTCCTCAGGTTTGAAGCCATCATCCAACAAATCGTCTGTCGCCTGACGCGGTGCGGGCTTCACATACTCCACCTGTACAGGTTCGGGTATCAGTTCCGAATATATTTCATAGACAATAAGAGCAATGATGACTGCTGCCAGCAACATCAGTGCCGAATGCATCATGCTACGACGCTTTTGTACCGCCTTCAACAGGGCTTGCGGTGACTCATAGCGGTCCTCCGGCTTCTCGCTGGTGGCTTTCTTCAGGGCCTTACGGTATTCCATCGACATATCAGCACGCTGGAAGATAGTTTCCATGAACTTACCAATAGAATAGACATCGCAGCGGTCATCAATCGTTCCGTGTTCCAACACCTCAGGAGCTACGAAAGCTGCATCGTCGCCATAAAGGCTACGCTGATCGTCCATATCCAGATAGAAAGAACCATGAGAGAGCAGCATAACAGAATGATCGCCCTTGCGCACCAATACGCTCTTTGGCGAATAGCACACATGCTTGATGCCCTGACCATGCAGATAAGTTGTGATATCCACCAAAGCCTGCAGTGTGTTGTCAACAAACCCCTTTTCGGCTACGATGGCAGGATTCTCGTTGAGCAACTGTTCCATCGAGAGAAACACGCCCGACTCCACTTCCAACTGCTGTATTTCTCCGTTCTCATCTATAACGGGAGTATAGTGCAACTGATAGCGGTTCACCAGTGTCTTGTTGCGCTCACACTCCTTTTTCAAAGCCCCAGAGAAGGCGATACTGCTGTTCATTTCCGGACGAATATCGACCACAGCACGGTATTTCCCATCAATCTGTACACGGTAGTATTCACCGATGGGCAGGAGGGTCTTATTCAGCCTTCCATCGTTTTTTGCAGCGAGCATTTCTTCGTAGTTCATACTTGCATATTTGTTTTTCAGGGCACAAAAGTACAAAAAAAATATGAATAATGCATTATTAATTATGAATTATTTCGTACCTTTGCAACCGATTTACGTAAATTAGACAACATGCCAGAAATATCAGTACGCGGACTGGAGATGCCAGAGTCACCTATCAGGAAACTCGCACCTCTGGCTGCAGCAGCCAAAAAACGTGGAACGCACGTGTATCATCTGAACATTGGACAGCCCGATCTGCCCACGCCACAGGTGGGTCTTGATGCGTTGAAAACCATTGACCGTGACATCCTCGAATATTCGCCCTCGCAAGGCTATCTCAGCTATCGCGAGAAGTTAGTCAGCTATTATGCCAAGTACAACATCAACGTAACGGCCGACGATATCATCATCACCAGTGGTGGTAGTGAGGCGGTAC
Source organism: uncultured Prevotellaceae bacterium (assembly GCA_900316265.1). Classification (GTDB taxonomy): domain Bacteria; phylum Bacteroidota; class Bacteroidia; order Bacteroidales; family Bacteroidaceae; genus Prevotella. The sequence goes on from ONCH01000011.1 coordinate 52,377, forward strand.
TGTTTGCCTTTCTGTCGTGTCTGAATCCTGGCGACGAGATTATCGTGCCGGAACCTGCCTACGCCAACTATATGGCCTTTGCCATTAGTGCAGGTGCTAAGATTCGCACCATTGCGACGACGATTGATGAAGGTTTCTCACTGCCCAAGGTGGAAAAGTTCGAGGAGCTCATCAACGACCGCACACGTGCCATCATGATTTGTAATCCCAACAACCCGACGGGTTATCTGTATACTCGCCGTGAGATGAACCAGATTCGCGACCTCGTGAAGAAGTACGACCTGTACCTCTTCTCTGATGAGGTGTATCGTGAGTACATCTATACGGGTTCACCTTATATTTCTGCCTGCCATTTGGAAGGCATTGAGCAGAACGTTATCCTCATCGACTCTGTGTCGAAGCGCTATTCAGAGTGTGGTATTCGTATCGGAGCACTCATCACCAAGAATCAGGAAGTACGCAAGGCGGTCATGAAGTTCTGTCAAGCCCGTCTCTCTCCTCCCCTTATTGGTCAGATTGTGGCCGAGGCCTCACTTGATGCGCCTGAGGAGTACTACCGCGACGTTTATGACGAGTATGTTGAGCGCCGTAAGTGCCTCATCGACGGACTGAACCGCATTCCAGGTGTCTATTCACCCATTCCTATGGGTGCCTTCTATACCGTTGCCAAGTTGCCTGTCGATGACGCTGAGAGATTCTGTCGTTGGTGTCTTTCTGAGTTTGAGTATGAGGGTGCCACCGTCATGATGGCTCCAGCTGCAGGTTTCTACACCACCCCAGGTGCAGGTATTAATCAGGTGCGTATCGCCTACGTGCTGAAGAAGGAAGACTTGGAGCGTGCGCTGGTCGTACTGCAGAAGGCTTTGGAAGCTTATCCTGGGAAAGTTGAGAGTTAAGAGTTAAGAAGTTTTGAATCTTCCGTTTTTTCTTTCACGCCGCATCTATTTCTCTGAGGGCGACCGCCACGAGGTGAGCCGTCCTGCTATCCGTATCGCTACCGTTGGTGTGGCGATAGGTCTTGCCGTGATGATTATAACGGTGAGCGTCATCTTAGGTTTCAAGCATACCATCCGCGACAAGATGGTGGGCTTTGGCAGTCACATACAGATTACCAACTTCATCACCCAACAGACGGCGGTACCTGCACCTATTGCCATCAACGACACGCTGACGCGCAAGCTCAAGAAGATTCCTAACATCCAACACGTGGAGTGCTACACGATGACGCAGGGCATCCTGAAGACCGACAGCGACTTCCTCGGTGTTGCTTTCAAGGGCGTTGGTGAAGATTACGACCTGTCGTTCATCCGCCAGAATCTGCAGGAAGGCACTCTGCCCACATTCAGTAGCAAGAAGAGCAGCAACCAGTTAGTTATCTCACGCAAGATGGCCGACAAGCTGCAGTTGCACGTTGGTGACAAAGTCTTTGCCTACTTCATTGCCTACGACGATGTGCGTGCCCGCCGCTTTACCGTCAGCGCCATCTATCAGAGCAATATGAAACAGTTTGACGATGTGCTCTGCCTTACAGACTTGCGCACCACCAACAAGCTGAACGACTGGGAACCAGACCAGTATAGCGGTGCAGAAATACTCGTCAAGGATTTCGAGCGTATCGACGAGACCAATTTGCAGATCATCGACCTCATCAAGAATAATACCGACCGCTATGGCGAGACACTCGCTTCACAGACCATCTTCGAAGCCTATCCGCAGATATTCTCGTGGCTCTCACTGCTTGACGTCAACGTCTGGATTATTCTGGCGCTAATGATTTGTGTGGCTGGTTTCACCATGATTAGCGGTTTGCTTATCATCATTCTCGAACGCACACAGATGATTGGCATTCTGAAAGCTTTAGGAGCACGCAACAGCACGGTGCGCCACACGTTCCTGTGGTTTGCGGCTTTCATCATCAGTCAGGGATTACTGTTGGGCGATGTGATTGGTATTGGTCTGGTGGTACTGCAACAACAGACGGGTATTATCCACCTCGACCCTTCGAGCTACTACGTTGATACGGCACCTATGGAGCTGAACATTCCCATCATCGTCATTCTCAACGTAGCCACCCTGCTTATCTCCGTCTTCGTACTGATTGCGCCCAGCTATCTGGTATCGCACATCCAGCCCGTCAAAGCTATGCAGTTTGACTAATCCAACTCAAAGGGACCTGTGGGAGTGGTGCGCTTGAGTACCTCCAAACGAAGGTCCACACCAGCAATGACACCATAGTCGCGCAAAATGCTCTCCACCGTCTTACGTGCCAGTTCAGGATGATTGTTCTCCTCGCTAAGATGACAGAGCCACACATTTTTCAACTGCTCTGACATATTCTCAATAATGGCAATGCCACAATCGTGGTTGTTCAGATGACCCGTACCAGAGAGGATACGGTCCTTCAAGAACTGTGGATAGGGGCCACCCTTCACCATCTCAATGTCGTGGTTGGCCTCAATGACCAGATGACGTGCCTTGCTGATATACTCTTTCATCTCGTCGGTAACACTGCCCGCATCAGTAATCAGACAGAAGTTCGTACCGTCAGCCTCGATGAAGTAGCCCACATTATCGGCACTGTCGTGGGGTACAGTAAAGGGAGTTACGGTGAAGTCGCCCAACTGGATGGTTTTCCCTTTCTCCACCAAGCCTACCAATTCAGCAGGCACCTTTTTCACTACACAGTAGTTGCGATTAATACCATCGTGTACCTCTTGCGTAGCATAGACAGGCACGTTGTATTCGTTGCTGAAGGCTCCTACCGACTTAATATGGTCAGCATGATCGTGCGTAATGAGCACATGACGCACGCTGGACAGGCTGACGCCATAGTCGCGACAGTCTTTCTTCAAGCCTCTCAGCCCTACTCCTATATCTATGAGCAATGCGTCGGTCTTGGTGGCCAACAAGTAGCAGTTTCCACTGCTTCCACTGCCAAAAGAGATAAACTTCAGCATGTTTTTTTCGTAATTTGCGTGCAAAATTACAAAATAATTATGAATTATGCATTATGTCATCGATAAAAATATCGCTTTGCTTGCAAAGAATTATGCATTATTTTGTATCTTTGCAGGCAAAATAAACCGTAAACGATGAAGAAATACCTAATACTCTCGCTAACTTTAGCGCTGACGGCATGCAATATGATGCAGAATGACGACGATCAGGCAACGGCTATTGCCATTGAATGGGGCGAGGCCTTTTTCAACTGCGACTACCACGCTGCTGAGGCATTATCCACACCAGATAGTCGTCGCTGGTTGCAGTTTGCCGCCTCCAATACCACACAGCAAGACCTCGACCTGCTGAAACAGCATGCTGCAGAGGTAGAAGCTACCGACTTCTTCCCTGAAGCCAATGACACCCTGCGCGTGGTGGAGCTGGCGGTTCGCAATAGCGTAAAACCCACCATTGCCGGCGAGCAACCCTCACAAATTGAAAAGGCTATGTTCCGTACCACCGTCGTCAAGCGCAACGGCAGTTGGCTGGTTAGAATGGCAAGCCTACCGCGAAGTGAAAAGCAAAGTCGCGACTGAATTTCGGATGGAGTAGCGGGAAGTGGCCTATGTGGTCATCATAGGCAGGATTGACCGCCTTCATACCCATATCGAAACGCACCAAGAAGAAATCGAAGTTCAGACGGATACCCAAGCCGTAGCTGGCGGCCAACTGTGACAGGAACTCAGAGAACTGGAACTGTCCTCCTGGCTGGTCTTCGTAGTCGCGCAACGTCCAGATATTTCCTGCATCAATAAATAGTGCGCCACTGAATTTCCAGAACAGCTTGGCACGATACTCCATATTTAGGTCGAGCTTCATATCGCCCGTCTGGTTAATGAAGTCGATACGGCCGTCAGTCCCTACAAACTTTCCAGGTCCCAGCGAGCGCACGCTCCATCCTCTGACACTATTGGCACCTCCTGAGAAGAAACGTTTCTCGAAAGGCAGGATAGTGCTGTTACCATAAGGATAAGCAATACCGAAGCCAACGTGGAACACCAGCTGGTTATTGAAGCTGAGGTTGATATTCCGCGTGAAGTCAAACGTTCCTCTGGCATACTGCGCATAGGCAATATCGAGGAAAGTGTATTGGTCCTCTTCGTTCTTGTGGAAATTCAAGGTATGCGCAAACAAGTCCAGCAGGTTGCCCGCCGTTTCCACATTAGCCTTGATAGCCCAGCGGTTGTTGTTGTACGAGTAGCCAAAGCCCGTTCGCATAATAAAGAGGTTCTCGTAGTTGTAGCGCAGAATGGAGTTGCGCGATGTGGTATTGTCCAGATACTCACTCTCGAAGGTAGAACTGATCCACGGCATGTAGATATAGTTCAAATCCAGCAAGTCCACCTGGTAGCGGTCGTGGTGTCCCTGGTCGTTCCACTTATACCTCCACCCCACAGAGAACACACGGCGATGGAACTCAGGACGGTCCTGCAAGTCGTAGTTAGTAGCCAACTCGGAGGTGGCATTGATACGACGACGGAAACTACTGGAGAGGAAAGGTGCGATGAATCGTGGAAAAGTCAGACGCGAACCAATGCTATATTCTATAAAGTTGCCATTGCCATATTCTTCCAGTCCTCTGATGGCCTCATAGGCTCCACGCAGGTCGATAGAGAAGGTCTCAGAACCACGAAATAGGTTACGGTTCTGGAAGGTGACGGTGACGGCAGCGCCAAGGTCACCAGAGGTGTTTGTGCCTTCTGGCTGGAAGGAGATGGTTGACGACTTGTTCATGCTCAAGTTGATATCACAGTCGAGCACTGGTTCGTCTTCTACCTCGTGGAAGTTGATGCTGGTATAGCGCACGATACCCAGACGACCGAAGTGGTTGTAGGTGTTACGCAGGTCACGAGCCGAATAGATGTCGCCTTCCGTGAGGAAGGTATTACGCTTCAGGACCTTCTCGCGCAGGGGTATAACAGGATTATCAGGGTCGCCACTAAGGTAGTTGATGCGCCCAATCGTATATATTTCGTGGGGACGGGCAGCCGTCTTATTGTCCTGATAGGGATGCAACACCAGCGTAAGGTCTATCTGGTTAGAGCCCTCAATGGAGTCAGCCCGATAGGTAATAAAGTCTTTGTTGAAGCGGTAGTAGCCCAGATTGACGAGATACTGCGTAATGCGCGAGCGCTCACTATCCAGATTGTCGGCATTGAACACCATACCTTTCTGCAATACGCGGCGTGCGGGGTCTATCCCATCCAACAGACGAGCAATAGCGGTATCCTGAATGTCATAGCTCACACTACGCAAGAAGTAGGGCACACCTGGATGCAATGTGTAGAGCGTACGTAGTTTCTTGCCTTTTTTCTGGATAGACACGTCGGCAGAAGCGCGCAAATAGCCCTGGTTCTGCATCTGTGACTGTAACGACTGCAGCGACTGCAGGGTTTGTATGGAGTCATACAGCTCTGGTGCTTCACCCATGCTACGCAACATGCGGTTAATCCACTTCGTGCTATCACGACCAGACAGCGAATAGGTCTTTAAAGGCAGTTTGGCGGCAGAGAACCATCGCGAATTACCCTGCTGACGGATAAAGGCACGCATGTCACTCAGACTGATATAGCGTGCTGGTTCATCGCAGCGCAGGTCAGCTCTGTCAAGCAGATACTGTCCGTCAGGGACGTATTTCGTCTCTGCACAGCTGGTAATTAGGAGTGCTAAAAGCACATAAAAAAGGATTCTCTCTCGCATTTTGGTGCAAATTTACCAAATAATTATCAATTATGCGTTATGAATTATGAATTATTTTTTATCTTTGCACTCAAAACAAGAAAATATGCTATCAAAGAATCAAATAAAGTGGGTACACTCACTGGAGCTGAAGAAAAATCGCAAGAAGGAAGGTCTTTTCGTGGCCGAAGGTCCTAAGGTTGTTGGCGACCTGCAACGTGCCGGCTACGTGGCCCGTGCCCTTTTCTCTACCACCGAGCGCCCAAATGCCCAACTCATCACGGACGACGAACTGCGCAAGCTCAGCTTTCTGCAACATCCACAGGAAGTGCTGGCCGTCTTCGAGATTCCCAAAACCTCTCAATTCTCAATTCCTAATTGCGAAGCGACAACTCTTAATTCTAAACTCTTAACTCTTAATTCAAGTCTCTCCCTCGCCCTCGATGGCGTGCAGGACCCAGGCAACTTAGGCACCATCATCCGCATTGCTGACTGGTTTGGCATCGAGACCATCTACTGTTCTGAGGACACGGCTGACTGCTACAACCCCAAGGTGGTGCAGGCCACGATGGGTTCCCTTGCGCATGTACATATTGTATATACCAACCTTGAAGCGCTGCTCCAGTCCGCCCACTGCCCCATCTACGGCACCCTGCTCGACGGTCAGAACATCTACCAGCAGGAGCTCTCTAGCGAAGGAATCATCGTTATGGGCAACGAGGGCAATGGCATCTCCCCAGCCATTCGCCAGCTTATCACCCACAAGCTGCTCATTCCCAACTACAACCCATCCAGCGAGACGGCCGAGAGCCTCAACGTCGCCATCGCTACCGCCATCACCTGCGCCGAGTTCCGTCACCGATAGAATTGATGGCAAGTGACAGGTCACTGACAAGAGTTTGACTCAACCAGATTGCCATCCAGCAAATGCAGGTATTGGAAGGAAACAGCGGTAGGATGTTACGGAAATCAAATTGTACATAAAAAGGTACATAATTATTTGGATGATTGAAATAAATATCGTAACTTTGCGCCAAAGAACAAAAGAGATTGAATTATGACAGCACTTACATTTAGCGATTTCAGAAAGAATATGGCCAGTTCGTTTGACCTTGTTGACGCTGGCGAGCATGTGTTCATCAACAGGGGTAGCAAGAAAATGTATGCTATCGTGGCTGTAGATGACGATGACCTGACTATTACTCCCGCTATGGCTGCCAAAATAGAGAAAGCCAGGAAGGAGTATAAGGAAGGAAAGGGCGTGTCCCTGAAGACTCACGAAGATGTTGACAGGTATTTCGAATCACTGTGATGTATTACACGCTATGTTTACTTCCTCCCATTCTGCATAATCCTGTATCTTGTCTCGCTATGAACGCTTTTGTGGGAAATTTAGTAACTTTGCAGCCAAACAAGCACTGACGATGGAACAGAAATTCGGGAAAAATAGTATCGACATTGAGGCGCTGTGCGAGTTTTGCGAGCGCGAGGGCAAGGAGGTGACTTACCGCAAGGGCGAACAGCTGGAGCACGAGGGCGACCCCGCACGATGGTTCGGCTTCGTCACCGAAGGGTGCTTCAAGTACATCACGCGAGGCATCAGCGACGAGCGCAATCATCTCACCTGGTTCTCGTTTGAGGGCGAATTCGTGGCTGATTATCCTTGCGTCCTGTCAGGCCAACCTTCCCAGGCTACCATCGAAGCCATGATGTCCTGCCGTGTATGGAGGGTTAGCGGTGAGGAGTTGTTTGGCTTCTTCCGTCAGAGCATCAAGAACATGGAACTGCGTGCTGTTATAGGCGAGCACATGCTCAACCAGTTCAAGGCACGCTATCAAGACTTTCATCGTGCCACAGCCCGCGAACGCTATGAGTTACTGCTGCAGCGTTGCCCCGGCATTGTTGAGCATCTTGACTTACAAGACCTCGCCTCGTTCCTCTGCATCACCCCAAACTATCTGAGCACGATTCGCAAGTCAATCACGTTCGAAGTACAAAAATAGGGCAAAACTCTTTAACTAGTTTAAGACCTGCACCCTCGGCATCCGATTTTCGGTCATGTCGGGGGCTTTTTCGTGGGACTTTCTGTAACTTTGTAGCTCGGAATGACGAAAATCATAGTAAAATGAAACAACAGATACACAACAGACGATTCCTGCTCCTGCTGGCTATGCTGAAAGCAGCGACATTTGGAATGGCACAGACGGTAATTGTCAAGGACAGCATCACCAATGAGCCAATACCGTTTGTGAGTGTATATTTCGGAAATGACACTGGTGGCTATACGGACGAAAAAGGGATGATTGCCATTCCAAACGAAGCAGCACAGATGCGGTTGTCTCATATCTGCTACGAGACAAAGAGCATCTCTAAGACAACAGCCGACTTGCAAACTATCTTTCTTGTTCCGAAAAGTATCAATCTTGATGAAGTCGCCATTAGCGCAAAGGCTCTCAAACGAACAAAGACCACAGA
>ONCH01000040.1 GCA_900316265.1 uncultured Prevotellaceae bacterium
CTTCGTGAACTACCTGAACGTACAGAAGACGGGCCGTATGAAGATTCCTTTCGGTATCGCCCAGATTGGTAAGGCTTTCCGTAACGAGATTGTGGCTCGCCAGTTCATCTTCCGCATGCGTGAATTTGAGCAGATGGAGATGCAGTTCTTCGTACAGCCTGGTACGGAGCTGGAGTGGTTCCCCAAGTGGAAGGAGACCCGTATGAAATGGCACCAGGCACTGGGCTTCGGTGCTGAGAACTATCGTTTCCACGACCACGACAAGTTGGCTCACTATGCTAACGCCGCTACCGATATCGAGTTTAAGATGCCATTTGGCTTCAAGGAGGTAGAGGGTATCCACTCTCGTACCAACTTCGACCTCTCACAGCATGAGAAATACTCTGGCAAGAGCATCAAGTACTTCGACCCACAGACTAACGAGAGCTACACGCCGTATGTCATCGAGACATCTATTGGTGTTGACCGTATGTTCCTCTCTATCATGTGTCATGCTTACGAGGAGGAGAAGTTGGAGAACGGCGAAACTCGCGTAGTACTGAAGTTGCCCGCAGCACTGGCTCCTGTCAAGTGTGCTGTGATGCCTTTGGTGAAGAAGGATGGTCTGCCCGAGAAGGCTCGTGAAATCATTGACCAGCTGAAGTTCCACTTCAACTGCCAGTATGACGAGAAGGACTCTATCGGTAAGCGCTATCGCCGTCAGGACGCTATCGGTACGCCATACTGCGTTACCGTTGACCACGATACACTGAACGATGGTTGCGTTACGCTGCGTTTCCGTGACACCATGGAGCAGGAGCGTGTGAAGATCAGTGACTTGAACTCAATCATTGAGGACAAGGTGAGCATCGCAAGCCTGTTGAAGAAATTACAGTAATAAACAATGAAGTTCAGAAATATCATCTTGGGCCTGATGGCAGTGTTGGCACTTGCTTCTTGTAAGGAAGAGGACGACGCTGTGGAGGAGTATGCTAACTGGCAGGAGAACAACGACGCGTTCTTTAGCCGCTTGGTGTCGGAGAAGAGTGGCTCTGCTTCAACGCAGAATACATGGGTAGTAATTCCTTGCTATACGATGCCAACAGTAGGCTATACGCTGAATTATTATGATAATATCGTAGCAGAGAAACTGGAGCAGGGGAGTGGCACAACGTCACCCCTGCTGACAGACTCTGTGAAGGTTCACTATGTGGGTCATTTGCTGCCTTCAACCAGTTATCCGCAAGGTCTGGTCTTTGACCGTAGCTATGTGGGCAATTTTGACCCAGAATTGGCTACGCCGACCAAGTTGTCGGTTCTTAATGTTGTAAAAGGCTTCTCTACGGCATTGATGCGTATGCATCGTGGCGACTACTGGCGTATCTATATCCCTTACCAGTTGGGCTATGGTGGTACAGCCAGAAGCTCCATACCCGCCTATAGTACACTTGTCTTTGACCTGCGTCTGGAAGACTTCTGGCAAAAGACACAGGGGGACAGAGAGTAATACCCACCAATTTTTCAAGCCTATGAAATACGCAGATTATATCCGGATTATTGAAATCGACTCACTATGGAGTGGCAAGAAACACATCGTGTGGAATCTTGACCCGCATGTGAATATCCTTAGTGGTATCAATGGTGTGGGAAAGTCGACCATATTGAACAAGGTGTTTCGTAGTGTCAATACCAATGGCGATTTGCAGAATCATCTGCTCAAAGGTGTGCATCTGACGGTAGAACCTGAAGATGCTACACATATTCACTACGATATTATTCGTTCAATGGATTCACCCATACTCGACAACGAGACGATGAATCTGGTAGATTCGCGTATTTCTTCCGTGCTTGATTTCCAAATCTATCATTTGCAGCGAAAGTACCTGGATTATCAGGTGAACATCGGCAACCGCATTATCGAACAGCTACAGGCAGGACATGCCGATGCTGCACAGGAATTGTCGAAACCCAAGACGCGTTTCCAAGATATTGTCGACGAGCTCTTTGAAGAAACGGGCAAGAAGATTGTTCGTACAGAGAACGAAATACGTTTCTCACAAATAGGTGAGACGTTGGTTCCTTACCAGCTTTCATCGGGTGAGAAACAAATGCTTGCTATTCTGCTGACTGTGTTGGTGGAAGACCAGCAATCCTATGTGCTCTTCATGGACGAGCCGGAGGTGAGCCTGCATATAGAATGGCAGAAACGCCTGATAGATCTTATCGTTGAGCTGAATCCTAACGTGCAGATTATCCTTACAACCCATTCACCGGCAGTCATTATGAATGGGTGGCTTGACAAGGTGACAGAAGTGAGCGATATTACCATTTAGTATCACTCGATAATCTGGTCTGCCTATGCCTACCAATCTAAAAGATAACCTCAACAGTCAGTACTTCGAGGCTGCCAACCATTTGAAACCGAAGCAGTCGCGGCGTAGAATCGTAGTTTATGTCGAGAGCTACGACGATATCTTCTTCTGGCGTACAGTATTGTCGCGCTTCGAGAACGAAAAACGCTACTTTGAAGTGATGCTGCCATCTCATAAGAAGTTGGAACGTGGTAAGAAGGCTGCTCTGATGGCTGGCTTAGGCGAAGCAATGATAGCCTGTGTTGATGCCGACTATGACTACTTGCTACAAGGAGCCACACAACAGTCGCGTAAAGTGTTGGAAAGTCCTTATGTCTTTCATACCTATGCCTACTCCATTGAGAGTCTCCAATGTTATGCTCCTTCGCTGCATAATGTCTGTGTGGCTATTACGCTGAACGATCATCGCATCTTCGACTTTGAAGACTATCTTACTCAGTATTCTGAGGCGGTGTTCCCACTATTTATTTGGTCGGTATGGGCTTATCGTTCAGGATGTCACAATAAGTTCTCGCTTTCTGACTTCAATCGCGTGGCAGACCCAGGAGGCTTCGATGTCTTCAATCCGCTACCTTCGCTCACTCATCTGCGCAAGAAGATTAATACCAAGGTGCATCAACTGCAACACGAATTCCCAAATAACAAGGAGGAATATTTGCGTACTAAGGAGAGTATCCTGGCTTTAGGAGTCACTCCACAAACCGCCTATCTTTATATACAGGGTCACCATCTTTTCGATACGGTCATCATTCCTATATTAAATAAGGTGTGTAACCGCCTTCGTATGGAACGTCAAGAAGAGATAGCCCGTACAGCACAGCATCATATGCAGCGACAGAACGAGATGTCATGCTACGAACATTCGTTACTTGACATCCGTCAGACGCTGAAAAAGAATATGGGCTATCTTATGTCAGAACAGTTCCGTCAGATTCAGCAGGATATTGAAAACTATCTTACGTAAGTCTCCAGGAACTTAATGGTACTATTAATCTCTACCTCCTTGATATAGGCAGGAATCAGAATGGTTTCACCCGCATGGAGCACTACCTCATCGCCGTCAATATTGAGCGTTCCTTCTCCTTTTAAGCCAATGAGCGCTACAAAGGAGTCTAACTCCGAATAGTCGATAGTCATCGGCTCTGTCAAGTCATAGACAGCGGTGGTGAAGTGGGGACACTCTACCAGTACAACGCTTTCATTCTTTCGTGGCGTATAATGTGTCTGATAGTCAGCATATACTGTATAGTCGATGGACTCTGCTGCCTCCTTGGTGTGTAACTGGCGTGGCTTACCGTCCTTGTCGCGGCGGTCATAATCGTAGATACGATAGGTGACATCGGAAGTCTGCTGTATCTCCACCAAATAACAACCGCTGAGGATGGCGTGGATGCGGCCTGCGGGGATGAAGAAGCAGTCGCCATCCTTGACCTCGTATTTTGCCAATGCATCACAGATGGTCTTCTTGTTGACCATTTCCTCGTATTGCTCAGGGGTGAGCTGCTCCTTTAATCCGTTGTATAGGGCGGCACCTGGTTTAGAGTCAAGCAGGTACCACATCTCCGTCTTACCACGGGGCTTTCCCTGACGATGAGCAACTTCGTCGGTGGGGTGTACCTGTATGGATAGGTCTTGGTGTGCATCGATAAATTTGATGAGCAGAGGGAATTCATCGCCAAAACGCTTATAGTTGGCTTCGCCTACCAGACGAGCCTTCTCTTTCTTGACAATATCATTGATGTTTTGTCCCTCGCACATGGTCTCACTGCCAGGGACACCGGAAATCTGCCAGATTTCTGTTCCCCAAATGAGATTTTTTGGCAGGGGTGTAAATTTGTAGTAGTTCATCATTAGTGTTTCTTGTTTTATATATGCGTTTTTCTATTCTTGCTTAATTGTCTTTCCAGAATCCTGGGGTGAACAGCACCAGTACAGACATAATCTCCAAACGACCAACCAGCATCAAGAAAGAACATATCCACTTGACATGAGCGGGTAGGGCGCTCCACGACATCTCTGGACCTATCTGTGTGCCTAGTGTCGGACCTACATTACTGATACAACTCAGTGAGATAGTGACAGCATTGGTGTTGTCGATGCCTGCCGCAATCATCAGCGTGGCAGTCAGTATCACCATAATAGTGAAGATGGCAAAGAACGCCAGCAGGGTATTGAGCTGGCTGTGGGGTACGGGTACACCGTTGATCTTGACAGGAAGTACTGCGTTGGGATGTAGTAGTTTGTGGAACTCATTACGTAGTACTTTCATAATCATTACGGCACGGACACATTTGAATCCGCCAGTAGTAGAACCTGAGCAGGCGCCCACAAACATCATGCAACCCAGAATAACCCAGGTGATGTGTGGCCAACGTGCCGCATCGTCGTTGAAGAGTCCTGTGGTCGTTAGGAATGACACCACTTGGAACAAGGCAGAACGTAGTGCATTCTCCAGACCATATCCGTTGCGTGTCATCAGCAGATACATAATCCAGCAGGTTGCTGCTATGATGATGAAGATATACAACTTGAACTCTGAACTCTTGAAGAGGACGCCAGGACGTAGCTTGCAGATACTCATGTAGAGCATCATGAAGTTAATGCCTGCCAGGAACTGGAAGAGTACACAGATATAATCGATGGTAGCAGTATTGTAGTAGAGTATCGATTCGTTATGGGTAGCAAAACCTCCTGTAGCGGTGGTTGTCATCGCGTAGTTGATGCTGTTGAACCAGTCCATGCCAGCAGCATAGAAAGCCAATATACAAGCAAGGGTTAATCCCAGATAGACTGTCCAAATCCATTTGGCCATCGTCGACAAGCGTGGATGCATCTTTGCACGCAATGGTCCTGTGGCTTCGGCGGCAAATACTTTCACACTACCACTACCTACCATAGAGGGAAGAATAGCGATGGTGAAGAATACGATTCCTAAACCGCCAATCCATTGCGTCTGTGTGCGCCAATAGAGGGTAGCATGAGGCATTGATTCTACGTCGTCAAGGATAGTAGCTCCTGTCGTAGAGAAGCCCGACATCGTTTCAAAGAAGGCATCGGTGATATTGGGGATATAACCGCTAATGATAAAGGGCAGCATGCCGAAGAGACTGAATATTACCCAAGTGGCTGTGACCAGTAGGTAGGAGTCGCGGCGACTGAGGTTATTGTTAGCGTCACTTCCAAAATATTTCAGTACGAAGCCACAACAGATAGTAAAGATAGCTGAAATGAGAAAGGCTACCAGGTCGTCTTCCTTGTAATAGAGTGACACACCTGCACAAATGAGAAGCAGGGTGCCTAATAGGAAAAGCAGTGAACCGATAATCTTGTATATCAGCTGTAGATTTACCATAGCACGTTGGCTTTAAAATATTTCTCTACTTTTTTCAGATTTTGCTCGTGACAGAACACCATGACGGAGTCGCCGGCTTCTATCTGTGTGTTACCGTTGACAAGGATGCCTTGCTCATGACGTACCAGACCGCCAATGGTGACACCAAACGGTAGTCCCAAGTCCTTGACGGCTTTCTTCGTGACGCGCGAACCCTCAGCGGCTACAAATTCAGCAACATCACTATCAACCATCATCAACGAACGAACATTAGTGACATCTGCATCAAGCATCATCTGGTAGATGTGTCCTGCCGCCAGTGTTTTCTTATTAATGATAGTACCGATGTCCAGACTCTCGGCCATCTCTACATAATCCAGATTCTCCACCATCGCTACAGTCTTTCTAACGCCTAGACGTTTGGCTGTCAGACAAGCCAGAATGTTGGTCTCGGCATTGTCGGTCAGCGCTACGAAAGCCTGCGTGTTCTGAATACCTTCATCCTGCAACAGGCCAATGTCTCGGCCATCACCGTGGATAATCATCGTGTCGACTTCGTTGAGCAACTCGTTGAGGCGCTCACAGCGTTGCTCGTCCATCTCAATGATTTTGACGTTCATGTAGTCTGGGGTGGTCAGTGCTACGCGTACAGCAGTCTTGCTACCACCCATAATTATGACGTTCTTCACGTCTGCATAGTGCTCCTTACCAGAAATCTTGCGGATATAGGGTATATATTCACGGGTAGTCATGAAGTAAGCGATATCGTTGACGCGCAACTCGTCGTTACCACCAGGAATCAGCGTTTCGTCAGCACGCTTGATGGCGACAATATGGTAAGGGTCATCAGGACCGCAGAGCGTACGTAGTGGCTGGTTCAGAATCTCGCAAGTCTCACGCAGTTTGATACCAAGCATAATGAGTGCACCGTCATGAACATCCCAGCGCTGGCGTACCCACGACATCTTCAAGCCATTAGTGATGTCATGTGCGGCAAGCACCTCTGGGTAGATGAGTGAGTTGATACCCATCGTCTCAAAGAAAGACTTCAGATTTGGTGCTAGATACTCGTAGTTGTCAATGCGCGCAACGGTTTTCTTGGCTCCTAAGGCGTGGGCTATCATGCAGGCATTCATGTTACGGCTCTCGTCAGGTGTCACACCTACGAAGAGGTCGGCATGTTCCACGCCTGCTTCCTTCAAGGTCTGAATACTGTTTGGCGAACCGTGGAGCGTCATGATGTCATAACGACTCTCCAGACCAGTCAGACGGTCTATGTTGTCATCTATCAGGACACAGTCTTGGTGATCCTTGGACAGTAGTTTCGACAGGTGTGTACCTACTGCGCCTGCCCCGCCAATGATAATCTTCATGTCAGTTCTTGTATTGCTTTGATAATGCCGTCCTTGTCAATGCCCACAATAGCCTGTAGTTCACTGACTTTTCCGTGTTGAACAAATCTGTCAGGTAGTCCCAATCGCTTGATGTGAGGTTCATAGCCATGATCGCTCATCCATTCCGTCACAGCGGAGCCCATACCGCCATTGCGCACACCGTTCTCTACGGTAATGATACGTTTAAACTTGCGACCCACCTCGTCGAGGATAGACTCGTCGAGTGGTTTCAGGAATCGCATGTCGTAATGGGCGACGCTTACGCTGTCACCAAGTTCGGCAATAGCCCTTGTTACGTTATTGCCTATCGGACCAATACTCAAAACCGCCACATCTGTGCCTTCTTTCAGCTTGCGACCTGTGCCCACTTTCACCTCCTCGAATGGACAACGCCAGTCTTGCAACTCGCCGCCGCCTCGCGGATAACGGATAACAAATGGTCCCTTATTGGGTAGTTGTGCTGTATACATCAGACGGCGCAATTCATGCTCGTCCATGGGTGAACAGATAGTCAGATTGGGTATAGGTCTCAGTGCGGCCAGATCAAAGGCACCATGGTGCGTAGGACCGTCTTCTCCCACCAGTCCTGCACGATCGAAGCAGAACACCACGTTCAGGTTCAGCAGTGCCACATCGTGGAT
Organism: uncultured Prevotellaceae bacterium; assembly: GCA_900316265.1. Classification (GTDB taxonomy): domain Bacteria; phylum Bacteroidota; class Bacteroidia; order Bacteroidales; family Bacteroidaceae; genus Prevotella. The sequence goes on from ONCH01000040.1 coordinate 7,718, forward strand.
GATGTTGTCGAAGGCTCTTTGGGCAAAAGCGCTATAAATGTTGCAGAAAGGGAGCAGACCGTCTTTGGCCATACCGCCTGAGAAGGTGACGGCATGTCCTTCGGCAATTCCTACGTCGAAGGTTCTTTCTGGCATCTCTGCCATCATGATATTCATCGAACAGCCGCTGGGCATTGCTGGTGTTACACCTACAATCTTCGGGTTCTGTTGTGCCAGCTCTAGTAGTGTATGGCCAAACACGTCCTGATACTTCTGTGGCTTTGTCGGGTCGTCGTCAACGATACGCTCACCTGTATCGGGGTTGAACTTACCTGGCGCGTGCCACGTTGTTACGTCCTTTTCGGCTGGTGCATAGCCATGTCCTTTCTGAGTATGCAGGTGCAACAACTTTGGACCTTTCATGTCCTTGATAGCACTGAGTATGCGCACCAACTCTTTGACATCGTGACCATCGAACGGACCAAAGTAACGGATATTCATGCCATCGAAGATGTTCTGCTGGTGAGCAATGGCACTCTTGATAGCATTTGACAGGCGTTGGATGCCATTTTTGCGGTCGTCATTCATCAATCCTTTGCTGCGCAACCATTGTGTGGTCTTGAATTTGATGGCATTATAGGTTCTGTGCGTGTTCAGTCCCAGCAGATATTTCTGCATTCCACCCACACTACGGTCTATCGACATGTCGTTGTCGTTCAGGATAATCAGCAGGTCGTTGGGACTCGACGAAACATTGTTTAGTCCTTCAAAAGCCAGACCTCCACTCAGCGCACCATCGCCAATCACTGCTACCACATGACGGTCCTTGCCTTCCATCTTAGCGGCAACAGCCATGCCCAATGCTGCAGAGATGCTGTTCGAGGCATGTCCGCAGGCAAAGGTGTCGTATTCACTCTCTTCTGGTGACGGGAATGGACGGATACCACCTAACTTGCGATTGGTGCAGAATTGTTCACGGCGTCCTGTCAGTATTTTGTGACCATATGCTTGATGACCGACATCCCAGACAATACGATCATCTGGAGTGTCGTAAACATAGTGTAAGGCTACTGTAATCTCTGCAACCCCCAGACTGGATGCCAAATGACCAGGATTTACGGAGAGCTCCTTCACGATGTCCTCGCGAAGTTCCTGGCACACGTCCGGCAATTGGTCTACGCTTAACTTGCGTAGGTCAGCAGGATACTGTATTTGGGCTAATAACCCATTATTCTGTGTTTCCAAAATAGTATTTACTTCTTTTATAGACCGCAAAGTTACAACAAATCGTGCAAATAGCAAAATAAAATCAAAAATTCTTGCACATTACATAAAAACTTCATATATTTGCACAAACATTTGAAGCTACTGACCTGAATATTTATGACAAATATCACCTTACCTGACAATCATGTTGCAAGAAGACTATCGTTCTTTCTTGCAATGGAGAATTTTGTCGTTCGCCAGCAGTTAGCTGACGATGCTTTCTTCCTTTGGCAGGTGGACCCCAGTGTTATCTATGGGCGTAATCAGGTGGTAGATAATGAGATCAATCTCGACTATTGTCATAAACATGGTATTCAAATATATCAACGGAAGAGTGGGGGAGGCTGTGTCTATGCTGACCGCGACAATCTGATGCTGTCGTTTGTTACTAAAGAGCAACAGGTGGGCTTCGCCTTCAACCGTTTTGTCAATATGCTATTGCTCGTCCTGCACAAGATGGACATTGACGCAACTGGTACCCGCCATAACGATATTCTGATTGGTGAGAAAAAGGTCTGTGGCACTGCTTGTAGAATGACGCCTTACGGATGTATTGTCCATAGTACGATGCTCTACGATACCAATATGCAGCATATGCTCCAGGCCATCACACCCAGTCACGAGAAACTGGCGAAAAATGGCGTGGAGAGTGTGCGTCAGCGTATCACCCTCCTGAAAGACTATACCTCACTGAACTTAGAGGAAATCAAGACACTCATCATCAAGACACTCTGCGACAAGGAGTACCGATTGACGGATGCAGATGTTTGCACTATTGAAGAATTAGAAAACAATCAAATAGTAAAATAAAATGATATCAAAAGAACAAGAGAAGAAAGACAAGCAGACCTGTCTCTATGATAAGCATGTGGAGCTGGGGGCTTTAATGTCGCCTTTTGGTGGTTTCGTGATGCCTATACAATATGCGGGCATAGCGCCTGAACATATGGCTGTGCGTGAAAAAGTAGGACTCTTTGATGTTAGCCACATGGGAGAGGTGACTGTACGCGGTCGTGATGCCGAACGCTATGTGCAACACATTTTTACCAACGATATTTCTGATGCTCCTATTGGTAAGATTTTTTACGGTATGATGTGCTACGAGAATGGCGGTACTGTTGATGACCTGTTAGTATATAAAATGGGCGACAATGACTTCTTCCTCGTCATCAATGCTGCTAATATTGATAAGGACTGGGAATGGATGCAGGCGAATGCCAAAGGATTCGATATTGACTTGCAGAATCGCTCTGACGATTATGGGCAGATAGCTGTTCAGGGTCCAGAGAGTGAGCACATCGTCGAAACGCTATTAGGTCTGCCTTGCGCTGAACTGGCGTTTTATACTTGTAAAACGATTGACGATGTGATAATTAGTCGTACAGGCTATACAGGTGAGGATGGCTTTGAGATTTATGCTTCCCATGACTATATCCGTGAGTGTTGGGATAAACTGATTGCTGCTGGTGTGCAGGCCTGTGGCTTGGGTTGTCGCGACACGTTGCGTTTCGAGGTAGGCTTGCCCCTCTATGGCGATGAACTTTCAGAGAACATCACCCCCATTATGGCTGGCTTGGGTATGTTTGTTAAGTTGGATAAGGATGAGTTTATCGGTAAGGAAGCATTGGCCAAGCAGAAGGCTGAAGGTCCTGCTAAGAAACTCGTGGGCATTGAACTTGCAGATAAGGCTATCCCCCGTCATGGATATACCGTGCTGAATGTGGATAGCGAGCCCATCGGTGAGGTGACAACAGGCTATCACACTTTATCGACAGACAAGAGCGTATGTATGGCATTGGTTGATGCTCAATACGCCAAGTTGGATACTGAAGTACAGATTCAGATTCGCAAGAAAGTGTTCGCTGGAAAGGTTGTAAAGAAACAATTCTATAACAAAAACTATAAAAAATAATACTATGGCAAAAGTAATGGAAGGACTCTACTACAGTGAGTCACACGAGTATGTTCGCGTAGAAGGTAACACAGGTTTCATCGGTATCTCTGACTATGCTCAGCATGCCTTGGGTAATGTAGTGTATGTCGACATGCCGGAAGTTGACGACGAGGTATCTGCGGGTGAGGAATTTGGCGCCGTAGAGAGTGTCAAGGCCGCTAGTGACCTTATCTCTCCTGTGACAGGTGTTGTCGTTGAGGTTAACGAGGCTTTGGAGGACCAGCCAGAGTTAATCAATGTCGACCCGTATGCCAATTGGATTATTAAGGTTGAGCTGTCGGACATGAGTGATCTTGACAATCTCATGGATGCTAAGGCTTACGCCGCTTTCTGTGAGAAATAACGCTCAACTCTCATCTTTCAACGCTTAACTATGTATAAGTATTTTCCCCATACCGAGGAAGACCTGCAGGTCATGCTCAATAGAGTAGGCATCGATTCTGTCGATGACCTTTACTCAGACATCCCTGAGGCCATCCGTTTTCGTCGCGACTATAACCTTCCTGAGGCACTTAGCGAGGTGGAGATTCGTCGACTCTTCGACACCATCGCCAATTATGCCGTTGGTGGGCCGTTGACGGTTTTTGCAGGTGCAGGCATCTATGACCACTATTCTCCTTCTGTCGTACAGAACATCATTGAACGCTCAGAGTTCCTGACCAGTTATACACCTTATCAGGCTGAAATCTCTCAGGGTACGTTGCACTACATCTTCGAGTACCAGTCGATGATGGCAGAGCTGACGGGCATGGACATTAGTAATGCTTCCATGTATGACGGCGCTACCGCTACTGCTGAGGCTGCTATGATGGCCTTTGCCAATGCCAAGAAGGCTGACACCGTATTGCTGAGTAGTACGCTTGACCCCAAGGTGCGTCGTGTCGTTGAGACTTATGCCAAGTATCACGGTATTTGTATCGAGCTGATTTCAGATGAGAACGGTGTTACTTCAAAGGCGAACCTTGAAGCACGTCTTCTGCAAGGAGGTGTCGCTGGCGTTATTGTACAGCAACCTAACTATTACGGCGTAGTTGAGGATTATACAGGTTTTGCTGATATCATTCATGAACAGAAGGCGCTGTTCATCGTCAATAGCATTGCTGCAGACCTTGCAGTGTTGAAGACTCCTGGTGAGTGGGGGGCTGATATCGCTGTGGGCGATGGTCAGTCGTTGGGCATCCCGATGTCGTTTGGCGGACCTGGCGTGGGTTATATGTGCTGCACGGAGAAACTCATCCGTAAGATGCCTGGGCGTATTGTCGGTCTCACCAAGGATAATCGTGACCAGCGTGCCTTCGTGCTGACACTGCAGGCGCGTGAACAGCATATCCGTCGCCAGAAGGCTACATCTAATATATGTAGTAACCAGTCGCTCATGGCCTTGTGGGTGACCGTTTATCTGTCGTTGATGGGTAAACAAGGACTGAAGGAGGCTGGCGAACTGTCGTATGCCGGAGCCCATTATATGTGTGATGAGTTGCTGAAGACTGGCCATTTCCAACTGAAGTATCAGCAACCGTTCTTCAACGAGTTCTGCGTCATCTACGACGGTGATGTCGATGCTTTGCAGAGAGAGTGTACAGATGCAGGCTTTATGGCCGGTGTTAAGATTGACGACCATACCATCATGTTTGCTGTCACTGAACAACGCTCTAAAGACGAGATAGATGAACTCGTAGACCTCATTACTACCTATTCGTCCCATTAACCCCATTCGTCCTATGAATAACAGATTATACGGAAATCTCATCTTCGAACTGTCGAAGTCTGGGCGCAAAGGATACTCACTGCCACAGAATCCTTATCATTACGCTACCAGCGACCTGCCTGCTACATTACTTCGTCAGCAGGAAGCTGAACTGCCGGAGTGTGATGAACTGACGGTGGTGCGCCACTATACCAATCTGAGTCACAACAACTTCGGTGTCAACGATGGTTTCTATCCGTTGGGCTCGTGTACCATGAAGTATAACCCCATCATCAACGAGGAGATTGCTGCTATGAAGATGTTCGCAGGTTTGCATCCCTTACAGCCTGTCGAGACGTGTCAGCATGCCTTGGAACTCTACTTCCGTTTACAGGAGTCGTTGGCCGAACTGACTGGCCTTAGCGAGTTCACGTTGAATCCTTGTGCCGGCGCTCATGGCGAACTGACGGGTTTGATGGTCATTCGTGCTTATCATGAAAGTCGTGGCGACCACCAGCGCACTAAAGTACTTATCCCAGACTCTGCCCATGGTACTAATCCGGCCTCTGCTGCTGTCTGTGGTCTGGAGGTCGTTGAGGTGAAATCATTGCCTAATGGTCAGGTGGATTTCGACGACCTGCAACGCCTCTGTTCCGTATGTGGCGACAGTATTGCCGCTATGATGATGACCAATCCCAATACTTTGGGCATCTTCGAGCACGCCATTCCTGAAATTACTGCTCTCGTCCACGACTGTGGTGCCCTGATGTATTACGACGGTGCTAACCTGAACCCCATGCTGGGTGCTTGTCGTCCAGGCGATATGGGCTTCGATGTGATGCATATTAACCTCCATAAGACGTTCTCGACACCCCATGGCGGTGGTGGTCCGGGCAGTGGTCCTGTTGGTGTTCGTGCCGGTTTGGAACCCTTCCTACCCACGCCTCGTGTCATGATGGCTGATGATGGCTCCTTTGCAGTTGTCCCTTCTCCTGATGGAGAACAGTCTGACTCTTCTCTCGGTAGTATTGGTGCTTTCTTTGGCAACTTCGGCGTGATGGTCAAGGCCTATACCTACATCCTCTCGCTGGGTCGTGAGAATATCAAGATGGTTGGTCCGCTTGCTACGCTCAATGCCAACTATATCAAGGAGTCGCTGAAGGATGTCTATGAGTTGCCTATCGAGGGCCTCTGCAAGCATGAGTTTGTTTTCGACGGACTCAAGGATAAGAGCACAGGTGTCACCACGATGGATGTTGCCAAGCGACTGCTCGATTACGGCTATCATGCTCCCACCATCTACTTCCCCTTGCTGTTCCACGAGAGTCTGATGATTGAGCCCACGGAGAACGAGTCGAAGGAGACGTTGGATGGTTTCATTGACGTGATGCGCAAGATTGCCGAAGAGGCAAAGACCGATCCGGAACTGGTGAAGACGGCCCCCCACACTACGCCTATTGGTCGTGTGGACGATGTCCTTGCCGCTAAGCATCCTATTACCACTTATAAACAGATGAAAAATGAGCAATGACCAAGTGATCAGCGCTTCTCCCGCTGACATTATCATCATCGGTGCAGGTCCTGGTGGCTATCGTGCCGCTGAATATGCCGCTGAGCAGGGCTTGAAGGTAGTCATTATCGAACAGGCTGAGGTCGGTGGCACCTGCCTGAACGTTGGTTGCATCCCCACGAAGGCCTATGTGCATAGCACTTCCTTTGCTGAGGCTCGCGAACGGATGGCTACGGTGGTGCCCCTGCTCCGTCAGGGTGTAGAGACCATCCTCTCGCATCCCAATATCACACTGGTGCGCGACCGTGCCTCTTTAGTTGATACCCATACTGTTGCATGTTCCGCGTGCGGCGATACCATCACCGCAAGGAATATCATCATCGCCACAGGCTCAGAGACCAAGTGGCTCCCTATCAAGGGTAAGGACGACCCTCGTGTGGTTGATTCTACAGGCCTTTTGAACCTCGATACCCTGCCCAAGCGTCTTGCCATTATCGGTGCTGGCGTCATCGGTATGGAGTTCGCCTCTGTGTTTCATCGCTTTGGCTCCGAGGTTACTGTCATTGAGTTCCTGAAGGAGTGCCTGCCTGCCCTTGATAGCGACATCGCCAAGCGTCTGCGTAAGTACCTGGAGAAACAGGGCATCAACTTCAAAATGAAGACTGCTGTAGAGGATATCGCCGATATTGATGCCGACGTCATCCTGATGGCTACTGGTCGCAAGCCTCGTACCGAAGGCTTGGGTCTTGAGACACTCGGCATTATGTTTGAAAAGAATGGCGCCATCCCTGTTGACGACAATTTCCATGTGATTAGTGGTTCTTTGACCGATGGTCAAAGTGTAGTTCCGCAATCTGACGCCGATATCTATGCCATTGGCGACGCCAACGGCCTTCAGATGCTCGCCCATGCTGCTGAGATGCAGGCCATCCGAGCCATGAACCACATCATCGGCAAGAAGGATAATATCCGCTTCGACATCATGCCAGCCGCTATCTTCACTGAACCTGAGGCCGCTTGCGTTGGCCCTACTGAAGACCAGTTGAAGGCTGCCTCTGTGGCCAGTGGCTTGCCCGCTGACTACACCTGCCACAAGGCCTTCTGGCGCGCCAACGGTAAGGCGCTCACGATGAACGAGACGGAGGGTATGCTGAAGCTCTTCTCTGCTGCTGATGGTCGCATCCTCGGCTGTCATGCATACGGTGCCCATAGTGCCGATATCGTACAGGAGGTGAGTGTGCTGATGTGTCGTGATACGACTATTCAACAGTTGCGCGATATGGTGCACATCCATCCTACGTTGAGCGAAATTCTCCTCTCTGCTGTCGGCTGAAATGATGGTGTTTAAGGGCTAAATAGCCATTTTTACCCCTATTTTCTTTGTCAATTGGAGAAGAATGAGTACTTTTGCAGCGTTATATAACAAAAAACGATGGTTTATAAATACGATTTCCTGATTATTGGTGCTGGTGTGGCCGGTATGAGTTATGCGCTAAAGGTGGCACGCGCTAAGAAAGGTAAGGTGTGTATGATTTGCAAGGCTGGTCTCGATGAGGCCAATACGTCGTTTGCACAGGGTGGTGTGGCTTCAGTGACCAATCTGAAGCTGGATACCTTCGACAAGCATATTGCCGATACCATTATTGCTGGCGACTTCATCAGCGACCGCAAGGCCGTTGAGCAGGTGGTGCGTATGGCTCCTGAGCAGATTAAGGAACTGACGGGGTGGGGGGTTAACTTCGACCGTAAGGAAGATGGTGACTTCGACCTGCATCGTGAGGGCGGACACTCGGAGTTTCGCATCCTGCATCATGCCGACGATACGGGTGCCGAGATTCAGCGTGGACTGATGGAGGCTGTTCGCAACAATCCCGATATTGACATCAAGGAGAACCACTTCGCTGTCGAGATTATCACGCAGCACCACTTGGGTGTGCGTGTCACGCGTCGTTCGCCGAATATCCAGTGCTATGGTGCCTACGTGCTGAATCCCAAGACACAGAAGGTGGACACCTATCTAAGTAAGGTGACAGTGATGTGTACGGGTGGTTGTGGTGCTGTCTATTTGACGACCTCGAACCCTGTCATTGCTACTGGCGACGGCATTGCGATGGTCTATCGCGCCAAGGGTACGGTGGCTGATATGGAGTTCGTACAGTTCCATCCCACCGTGTTGCACAACCCCAACGAGACGCATCCTGCCTACCTTATCACAGAGGCCATGCGTGGCTATGGTGGCGTATTGAAATTGCCTAATGGCGAGACGTTTATGGAGAAATACGACGAGCGTCTGTCGTTGGCTCCACGTGATATTGTGGCTCGTGCCATCGATAAGGAGATGAAGATTCATGGCTTGGACCACGTCTGTCTGGATGTCACCCATAAAGATCCGGAAGAGACGCGCCACCACTTCCCCAATATCTATCAGAAGTGTCTGTCTATGGGCATCGATATCACCACCGACTACATCCCTGTGCGCCCTGCGGCTCACTACATGTGTGGCGGTATCAAGGTGGACCTCAACGGACAGTCTTCCATCGAGCGCCTCTATGCCCTCGGTGAATGCTCTTGCACAGGTCTGCATGGTGGTAATCGTCTGGCGTCCAACTCGCTCATCGAGGCGGTGGTCTATGCCGAGACAGCTGCTCGCCACTCCTTGGAGCATGTTGACCAGTACGACTATAACGAGCGCGTGCCGGAATGGAACGATGAGGGTACGATGACCAACGAAGAGAAGGTGCTCATCACACAGTCGGTCAAAGAGGTCAACCAGATTATGTCTAACTATGTGGGCATCGTTCGCTCCGACCTGCGCCTGCATCGAGCCTGGGACCGTCTGGATATGCTTTACGAGGAGACGGAACGCCTGTTCAAACGCGTCAAGGCCAGTCGCGACATCTGCGAATTGCGCAACATGATCAACGTGGGTTATCTCATCACTCGTTGGGCGCTGGAGCGCAAGGAGTGTCGTGGTCTGCACTTCACTACAGACTACCCACATCACGCCTACGACAAGAAATAAGCGGATATTTGTTACATATTCATTGCACAAAACAGCCGATGTGTGCACATTCAGGCTGTTTTTGTGCATTTTTATTTGGCTGTGTGCGCAAAAAGTGCTACCTTTGCAGCCGATTTGCAAAAAGGATATCATTTTTACACATTATTATAATAATATGGCATTAAAAATTGTAGTACTTGCTAAGCAGGTACCCGACACAAGAAATGTGGGTAAGGACGCCATGACTGCTGAAGGCACTGTCAACCGTGCTGCCCTGCCCGCCATCTTCAATCCAGAAGATTTGAATGCCCTGGAGCAGGCCCTTCGCCTGAAGGAGCAGAACCCAGGCTCAACAGTAGGAATCCTCACGATGGGT
>ONCH01000003.1 GCA_900316265.1 uncultured Prevotellaceae bacterium
TAGCTTTTTCTTGGTGTGCTGCAGCCCCTTGGCACGAAGCAGGTAAAGACGGAACCGTTCGCATAGGCTCGCATTGATGTCCCTAAACTTGCATTGTCCTTTACAAAATCTCTCAAAATGAAGTCGGCTGCTTTGGTATTTTGCACCATGACAATCACCGTTCATTCTGAAATACTCCAAGAAATCTTCGTCAAGCCTGGCCTTAGCCAAGAAACTGTAGTCGTGACGGACCAACTGTAGATACCTTTCACATCTAATCGTCTCTGCTATCTCTTCCACAGCTCTGTTATGTTTTAGCTGCTGACTATTTTCTGGGTTAGTGTATATCTCCAAGTTCAAGCATTCGTACCTCACGCTATTGCCCTTGATGTCATGAATCGCAGGATTGAACTCCAGGTAGATGGATTTCATTTTACCCTGTGCAATGTTCCTGTACTTTAGAATCACTCGTGACATAATTTACCTCCTTTCTTCACGACGGACAGTATATCTGTCTTGTTATAGACCAGGCTTTTGTTCTGTCTTTTCACCCTTGTCCTATGAAGGGCAGCAAGAGCATAGATGACTTCTTCGTCAACATCGAAGAGGAAACAGGCTTCATTTATGGTCAGCCAACGCTTCAACGCAATAGACTCACGTCTCCATGCTTCTTCACAGGCAGACTTGCAGAAACGTCGATACAAACCAACATAGTATGAAGGGATAGAATTACGTGTTGCAAACTTAAGTAACCAGCATCTGCTCATGCCCGTGTAGCGCATCAGCTCTTTCAAAGAGTAACTGGCATAACCGATAGGGGAGGTTGGCGTAGTTGGAAGAGCCGAAAACCATCTGACGAACTTTTTCCAAGCAATCACATAGTTCCCATCGTTGTTTTTCTTTGCATCAATGATGCCGCTTGCAATGAGTTTGTTAATGTACTGGCGGCTGAATCCAGATAGGCGAGCCGCTTCTCTTACGGAAAGCATCTCATGGGAGATTTTTGCTTTCCATTCTGCGTCCAAACTATCGTAAGGATCGTAGAAGTGTTTCTTATTATTGTATATCATATTATCAAAACCTGCTTTAGTGCAGGCATGATAATATAATGAAATCGGTGCAATGCAAACATCTACAAAAATCTGCAAATATCAGGTGACAACTACCCACAAAATGAGTATCGGATATTTGCAGATTTTTAGGGTCACTTCTAACGAAATTCGCCACAAAATGTGCTAATTTTTATTTGCAGATTTTTGCAAATAGCTGATAATTAGATAGTTATCGTATTTGTTAAAATACTCTAATAAAACATTATAACTATCTAATAATCAACGAGTTACAACCTATTTTCCCACGCAGTCCTCCGGTGATTTCGGCAAGGGTGTCTAAGGCTTGGCGGAGATTTTCACTGAGGAGGTCTCCGCTGAGTTGTATTTGGAGTCCGTCAATGACGCGCTGAATGCAGTCGTGAGAACGAGTGAGAGCATCGTAGTGGCGGGCATTGGTGACGATGAAATCGGAGTCGGAAAGGGTGGGGATGTCTGCAGCATCGTATATGGCCTGCTCCAACTCGTCTATGCCAGTACCAAATTTGGCGCTGATAGCTACAATTGGCTGACTTAACAAATTATAACATTTGTTATCGGTCTTGTCTGTCTTGTTTATTACCGTGATAAGTTTCTTGTTTCCAGTTTGTTTTGATAGTTCATTGATTTCTTTCATTGAGGGTTGCTGGTCAATGAGCCAAAGGACGATGCGAGCCTTCTGGATAGCTTGAAAAGTACGTTCTATACCTATCTGTTCCACTTGATCGGTGGTCTGTCGGATGCCTGCGGTATCGATAAAGCGGAAGGTGATTCCCTTGATATCGATGGTGTCCTCGATGGTATCGCGTGTGGTGCCATGAACGTCAGAGACGATGGCGCGGTCGTCCTTCAAGAGGCGATTGAGCAGGGTGGATTTACCCACATTGGTCTTACCGACGATGGCTACAGGAATGCCTTGCTTGAGGGCATTGCCCATCTCGAAAGAGTGGGCGAGTTGAGTGATGTGTTTGTTAATTTTATTCGCAATGGTGGATAGCTCTGTACGGTCTGCAAACTCTAGATCTTCATGATCAGAGAAGTCAAGTTCGAGTTCTAATAGTGAGGTGAGCTTAAGAAGTTGTTCGCGGAGTTGGGTGAGCAACGATGAGAAATGTCCTCGGAGCTGGCTCATAGCCATATCGTGGGTGGCTTTGTTGGTTGAGGCTATCAAGTCGGCTACCGCCTCAGCCTGCGAGAGGTCCATCTTACCGTTGAGATATGCACGCTGGGTATACTCGCCAGGAAGAGCCATCCGGCATCCATGCTGGATGAGCAGCTCTAACACCTTATTTAATATATATCGTGAACCATGACAACTGACTTCCGCACAGTCTTCGCCGGTATAGCTGTGGGGAGCGCGGAAGATACTGACCACTACCTCGTCGACGATATCCTTACTATCCTTGATGTGACCATAGTGAATGGTGTTTGCTTGGGCATTCGTAAGGTTTTTGCTGAAGATATGTGAAAGAATCTCAAGTGCCTGAGCACCTGAGATTCTGATGATTCCTAATGCGCCACCTGGTGCGGTGGCTAAAGCACAGATTGTTTCGTTCATTAAATACGGTCGAGAACCTTTTGAATAATTGTGTCGATAGAACTCTTGTAGTCGGTATTCATCTTCTGAGCATAGCGGTTGGCAATGACCATACAGCAGGTCATGGCATGGTGGCCCAGGAGAGAAGCAAGACCGGCAAGAGCTGAGGATTCCATTTCGAAGTTACAAATCTTCATGCCCTCATATTCGAAGGCTTCAATCTTCTTATTTTGTTCAGGATCGCCTACAGCAGCACGCAATTGACGGCCCTGAGGACCATAGAAACCACCACAGGCAACGGTATAGCCCTTAACCATGTCGTCAGCGGCAATGCGGTCGATGAGCTCGCGGTCGGCAACAGCTACATAGGGAGCACCCTTGATGGGGTTCCAGTCCATGTGCTTCTTGAATACTTCCTCCATCTTCAGGTCGCAGACGTCGTTGCGGCCGGCATAGAAGTTCAAGAGGCCATCAAAGCCAATGCTCTTGACAGAGGCGATGAATGAACCTGTTGGCGTGAAGGGTTGCAGACCACCGCAGGTACCGATACGTACCATAGTGAGTGAACGGTGTTCGGGTTTCTCCTCACGCGTGTTGTAATCGATATTGGCGAGGGTGTCGAGTTCGTTGACCACGATGTCGATGTTGTCACAACCGATGCCGTGAGACTGGCAGGTGATACGCTTTCCTTTATACATACCCGTAATGGTGTGGAACTCACGAGAAGAAACCTCGTGTTCGATGCTGTCGAAGTGGGCAGCAACAGTGTTTACACGAGCGGGGTCGCCTACGAGGATAACCTTGTCTGCCAAGAATTCTGGCTTCAGATGAAGGTGGAAACATGAGCCGTCACCATTGATGATGAGCTCGGATTCGGGGAAATGTTTTTTTGCCATAGTATTACTTGTTTTTAGTTAGAAAAGTGTTTTCTGAATTTCTGATAGCTTTTTCCAGATTGTGGGTTTCTTGATGCAGCATAAGCACCTCTTGCTCGTCAGAGAGAATGTCTTCCATCATGGCTCTGCGTTTTTTTCTGCTGGCGGTAGCATAGGCGTCGCGTGTCCTCTCGAGTGACTGATTGAGGTTAGCCTGACGGTTTCTCAATGCGGAGAGTTGCTGATAACGTATGACGTTCTCGCGCAATTTAAAGTCGGAGAGTTGACGATAGGTGATATCATCGTTAATAATAAACGAGAAGTCGGAAGAGTGGTCTTGAGGTTTTTGTGATTTGCGAACCTCTTCCAAGCGTTGAAGCGCCTGACTCAACAACTCTTTGTCGTCCCATGTATCAGAGATGCTGCTAATTTGTGCATAACCGTTGATTTCTTCGGGTGTATAGTCTTCAATGTTATAGGTGATACGCTTCTCAGAAGGTACGAAGACGTAGATGCACACCTTGCCATCTTCTTGGTTGCGGTCGGTGGCAAACCAACCTAGATTAGCGTATTCGTCGATGACATATAGGTAGTCGTTGGCTGGGGAATTGAAGGGCAGACCGATATTAACAGGACGCAGGAAACGGTTTTCTTCCTCATCATAGGTCGTCATATAGATATCGTAGCCTCCCAATCCTTCTTTACCACCGTCAGCAGCAAAGTAGAAAGTCGTACCGTCGCCCATCATATATGGATAGTTAACGTGACGGAACTGATGTTCGTCATTGATGCCTACCAACCGTATGGGTTCTGACCATTTGACATTGTCAGACTCACGATAATAGAGATTACTTGTCGAGTCGGTCTCTTGTTTGGAAAAAAAGAACTTGTTGCCTATCTCGTTGAGATACACGAAATAACCGTCGTGCCGTTTCTCGTGCGTGAAATCATCGCCATCCTTGATGGTACCTGTCTCTGGGCTTAGATGATAGTACTTCAGAAAACCGTCTTTGTCGACCACCATGCTGTCGATAATCATGACTTTCTGCATGGCCGACTTCATGCGCTCCAGTTTCTCCAGACGCTCTTGCTCTTCAGGAGAAATCTTCTTTACACGTTGTGCCTTTTGCACATGCCTGCGTTGTCCTTGCGCAGGAATGGTCAACAGCATGATATAGAGAACTACAATCAGTCGTATGTTCATCAGCGCATTTGATAGGTTATATAATAGGCAAAGATACGAAAAAACCTTAAATGACCATCAATTTGTAGCCTACAATTAAGGATATTTAATATTCTATCAGCTTGTCAGCACTCTCCAGCGCGTGCCACAGTGAATAGCGCGCCTCTTTGTTCATCTGTTCCATCTGCAGGAAAAGGGCCTCTGCTGTCGTGCGATTTGTGTCCTTTTCATAGGGACACAGCTTGAGTTGTTTTTCATAACCTTGTTGCTCAGCATATTGTCGGATGTCAGCTTCCTGACACAAGCAGAGCGGGCGGATGATGGTGAGCGGCATCTTCTTCATCTTCAGTTTGGCAGGCATCGTAGAAAACTGTCCTTGGAAAGTAAGGTTCATCAGGGCAGTATGGATAAGGTCGTCCTGGTGATGACCCAAGGCAATCTTTGTGCAGCCGAGCTCCTGAGCAAGATTGAAGAGCTGCTTGCGTCGCTGCCAGGAGCAGAGGAAGCAAGCGGGCTTCTGTTTGCTTGACGGAGAAGCGTCGGGGGTGGTGACTTCTCCTGCGAGAGAACTGCTGGATGCTATGCTGGCGGTAATGACGTGGAGAGGAACGCCAAGGCGGTCGCAGAACGACTGGAGGTAGGTGGTGTCTGTCTCGTAATGAATATTTTCCATGCGGACATGCAGGGCCTCGACGGTGAAGTGGGGAACGTGAACCTTGGAACGACGGGCAAGGAACTCCAACAGCAGGAGCGAGTCTTTGCCACCAGACAAACCGACGAGGATTTTGTCGTCCTCGTCGATAAGCTGGTATTGTCCCAGCGCTTTATTGAATGTCTTCCAAAGTCGTTCTTCGAGTGTCATTTGTCCATAAATACCAGATAAACGGCACAGATGATGAGAAAGAATGCCAAGATGTGGTTCCAGTGTAGGTGAGTGCCTTGGAACATGATGTTGGCAATGATACAGAACACGGCCAGCGAGATGCATTCCTGGATGACCTTCAGTTGAATGAGGTTGAAGGGACCTCCATTTTCTACGAAGCCAATACGGTTGGCTGGCACCTGACAGCAGTATTCAAAGAAGGCGATGCCCCACGAGAAAGCGATGACGCCCAATAGGGGCCAGTTGTTAGAAACCCCGTTCTCCTGAAGTTTCAAATGCCCATACCAAGCCAGCGTCATAAAGACGTTGCTTAGTATGAGCAGTATGATGGTATAGAGTCCGTTCATAATATTTTCTTTGTGGCAGAACCACAAAGCGTACTATTTTTTCTGGAGGTATTCGTCCATGTGCTGGGCAGCACGGCGACCGTCACCCATAGCCAGGATAACAGTAGCACCACCACGCACGATATCGCCACCAGCGAAAATCTCTGAGCGAGCAGACTGCATGCCTTCGTTCACAACGATGGTGTTTTTGCGACCCAGCTCTAATCCTTCAATTGACTTGGGTACCAGTGGGTTAGGAGATACACCGACAGCTACGATGACCTGATCGATATCGAGTGTTACGGTCTTACCCTCAACGGGAACGGGACTGCGACGACCTGATGCATCGGGCTCACCAAGCTCCATGACTTGAAGAATAGCTGCTTTCACGGCGCCATTCTCGTCGGCAAGATACTCGATGGGGTTGTGGAGTGTCAGGAAGTTGATTCCCTCTTCCTTGGCGTGCTTCACCTCCTCCAGACGGGCTGGCATCTCCTGTTCAGAACGGCGATAAACCAGTGTAACATTACCACCCAGACGCTTGGCTGTACGGCATGAGTCCATAGCGGTATTACCACCACCTACGACAAGCACGTTCTTACCCAAGTTGATAGGAGTATCAGTTGTTGGATTGGCTGCATCCATCAGGTTTACACGTGTCAGGTACTCATTACTTGACATGATGTTGATGGCATTCTCACCAGGAATATTCATGAAGTTAGGAAGACCAGCACCAGAACCTACGAAGATTCCTTTGAAGCCTTGAGCCTCCAGTTGTTCGACGCTGATGGTCTTACCTACGATGACGTCAGCTTGGAAGTGAACACCCATCTTGGCGAGGTTCTCGATTTCCACATCAACAATCTTGTTGGGCAAACGGAACTCTGGGATGCCATACTTCAGCACACCACCGATTTCGTGAAGTGCCTCGAAGACATAGACGTCGTAGCCCTTCTTCACCATATCGCCAGCGAATGACAGACCAGCAGGGCCGGAACCCACAACAGCAATCTTGATACCGTTGGCAGGTGCAATCTCGGGCAAGCTGATGTTGCCACTCTCACGCTCGTAGTCGGCTGCAAAGCGCTCCAGATAGCCGATGGCCACAGCAGGCTCGTTCATCTTTAGGTGGATACACTTGCTCTCACACTGTTTCTCCTGTGGACACACACGACCACAGACAGCAGGCAGGGCAGAGGTGTTCTTCAGTACCTTAGCTGCAGCAAGGAACTGTCCGCGCTCGATATTCTTGACAAACGAGGGAATATTGATATTGACGGGACAGCCTTCTACGCAGGTTGGCTTGGCGCAGTCGAGACAACGCTTGGCCTCTGTCATTGCCATCTCTTTGGTCAGACCGATATTGACTTCTTCTGTACGGGTAGTAGCACGATAGACGGGGTCGAGCTCAGGCATCTTGACACGCTCGATAGCGGTGCGTTCTTTGGGCTTCATAGAAGCACGCAGTTCCTTACGCCACTCTGCATCGCGGTCTGTCAGTACTTCGATGGGATCATTGGTGGGATCGGTGTCCATTTTGACGTCGGTACCTTTTCCGATGGCTGAACCATCGGATGCGCTAATGGCGCCTAAGTGCTCCTCGTAATGTTCCAGTTCTTCCTGCTCAGCACGCTTGAAGGTACCCATGCGCTTGAACATCTCGTCCCAATCGACGAGGGCGCCATCAAACTCAGGACCGTCAATGCAGACGAACTTCGTCTTGCCACCAATGGTCAGACGGCAAGCACCGCACATACCCGTACCATCTACCATGATGGTGTTCAGGCTGACTTCGCAAGGAATATTATGCTTTTGAGCGGTGAGGTTAGAGAACTTCATCATAATGGGAGGACCAATGGCAAAAATCTTGTCGACATGTTCCTGCTCAACGAATTTCTCGATACCAACAGTTACGACACCTTTCTCGCCATATGAACCATCGTCGGTCATGATAATCACTTCGTCTGATGATTCACGAACCTTATCTTCAAGAATAATCAGTTCCTTAGAGCGACCAGCCATGACGCTGAGTACGCGGTTGCCAGCAGTTTTCAACGCCTGGATGATGGGCAACATAGGGGCTACGCCCAGTCCACCACCGGCACAAACCACCGTTCCGTATTTCTCAATCTTTGTAGGATTACCCAAGGGACCTACTACGTCAGCTACGAAGTCGCCAACGTTCAATGCACACAACTTTTTGGAAGAGAGACCCACCATCTGGACAACCAATGTGATAGTGCCCTTATCTATGTCTGCACCGGCAATGGTCAACGGCATACGCTCACCACGCTGGTCAACACGTACGATGACGAAATTGCCTGCCTTACGGCTTTTAGCAATCAATGGAGCCTCAATCTCGAAAAGGAAAACCTTCTCAGAAAATTGTTCTTTCCTTACAATTTTGTTCATAAGTATTTGTTTGTTGTTTTTTAGTCAATGATATCGCAACCCATATATGGAACGAGGGCTGCAGGAATCTTAATGCCATTCTCCGTCTGGTTGTTCTCCAACAGAGCAGCCACGATGCGTGGCAGAGCAAGGGCAGAGCCGTTCAGCGTGTGACAGAGCTCGGTCTTCTTGGTCTCGGCATTGCGATAGCGACACTTCAGACGGTTAGCCTGATAGGTGTCAAAGTTTGATACAGACGATACTTCCAACCAGCGACCTTGAGCCTCAGAATAGACTTCGAAGTCGTAGCAGATAGAAGAGGTGAATGACTGGTCGCCACCGCAAAGTAACAGAATGCGGTAGGGAAGCTCCAGTTTCTTCAACAGACCCTCTACGTGCTCCAGCATCTCCTTGTGGCTCTCCTTAGAGTGCTCAGGTTTGTCGATGCGTACAATCTCAATCTTCGAGAACTCATGCAGACGGTTCAGACCACGAACGTCCTTACCGTATGAACCAGCTTCACGACGGAAGCACTCTGTGTAAGCACAATTCTTGATGGGCAGATCCTTCTCGTCGAGAATCACGTCGCGATAGATATTCGTTACGGGAACCTCGGCGGTGGGAATCAGATAGAAATCATCTACCTCGCAGTGGTACATCTGGCCTTCCTTGTCAGGCAACTGACCTGTACCGTAGCCAGAGGCGGCGTTTACGACTGTAGGAGGCATAATCTCCGTGTAGCCGCTCTTGCGGGCTTCATCGAGGAAGAAGTTGATGAGGGCACGCTGCAAACGGGCACCCTTGCCGATATATACGGGGAAACCAGCGCCTGTAATCTTAACACCCAGATCGAAGTCGATGAGGTTGTATTTCTTGGCGAGCTCCCAGTGGGGCAGGGGATTGGCGATACCCAGCTTGGGGTTCACGTCCCAGTTGCCTACGGTATCGTTAGCGGTGCACTCCTTCAGGTTGCTCTTCACAACGCGGTTGTCCTCAGCGACAGCACCTTCAGGTACCTCGTCGTAAGGAATATTAGGAATCTGGCAGAGCAGACGAGTCATCTCCTCCTGAGCCTGATTCATGGTTTCTTCCAACTGCTTGTTGGTTTCCTTCATCTCAGATACCTGAGCTTTGACGGCATCTGCTTCGGCCTTCTTGCCTTCCTTTATCAGACCGCCAATCTGCGCAGCCATCTTCTTGGCCTCGCTTAGATTCTTGTCCAGCTGCTGCTGGGCCTCACGGCGCTTTTTGTCAACGGCCAGCACTTCGTCAATGGCCTCTTTGGCGTTCTTGAAATGTTTCTTCTCCAAGCCGCGAATGACGCGGTCAGTCTCCTCAGTAATGAGCTTCAATGTAAGCATAATCTTCTTTTTTAAGTTTTTGCTTGCAAAGGTAGTAAAAATTATTATAAAAAGATGCGACTTCCCAAAGAAAATCGCATCTTTACTATAATAATAGTTGTTTTTGTGTCAAGCTATTACTTATACGATGCCTATGACATCATTGTTATCACCTTGACTTCGTCGAGCTTACACAATGCCCTGAGCCATCATGGCATTAGCAACCTTCATGAAGCCGGCTACGTTAGCACCCTTCACGTAGTTGATGTAACCATCAGCCTGAGTACCGTACTTCACGCAGTTCTCGTGAATGTCGTTCATGATGCGCTTCAGGTAGTTGTCAACTTCCTCAGAAGTCCAGCTCAGACGCTCTGAGTTCTGTGACATCTCAAGACCAGATACTGATACACCACCAGCGTTAGAAGCCTTACCAGGAGCATAGAGAATCTTGGCATCCTGGAAGATCTTGATAGCCTCGCCTGAGCCTGCTCACCGTTGATCTCGTTCTGGGTAGCGCAAGGCAGAGCGATGTCAGCCTTCTCGTGCCAAGGACGCTCACCAGCGTGATATACAGCGTTAGGATACTCCTCAGCATATTCCTTAATACGTCCGCGCTCAACGTTCTTCAGCTCCTTAACATACTCGAGCTTCTCGAATGTGATACCATCTGGATCGTAGATGTAACCATCTGAGTCAGAGAGAGTCAAGGGGATAGCACCCAGCTGCAGACACTTCTCAGTAGCATACTGAGCTACGTTACCTGAACCAGAAATCAGCACCTTCTTACCCTTCAGTTCGATACCACGAGTAGCGAGCATAGAAGTCAGGAAGTATACGCAGCCGTAACCGGTAGCCTCAGGACGGATGAGTGAACCACCGAAGCTGAGTCCCTTACCTGTCAGTACGCCCTGGAACTGGTGGGTGAGCTTCTTGTACTGTCCGAAGAGGTAACCAACCTCACGGCCACCTACACCGATATCACCAGCGGGAACGTCCTCATCAGGACCGATAACGCGATACAGTTCGTTCATGAATGCCTGGCAGAAACGCATTACCTCAGCGTCGCTCTTACCACGGGGAGAGAAGTCTGAACCACCCTTAGCACCACCCATCGGAAGTGTTGTCAGAGAGTTCTTGAAGGTCTGCTCGAAAGCCAAGAACTTCAGAATACCCAGGTTTACACTCTTGTGATAACGCAGACCGCCTTTGTACGGGCCAATAGCGTTGTTGTGCTGGATACGATAACCCATGTTGGTTTGAACGTTACCCTTGTCATCTACCCAAGTGATGCGGAACTCGCAAACACGATCGGGGATACACAGACGCTCGATAAGGTTAGCCTTCTCGAACTCAGGGTGCTTGTTGTACTCTTCCTCGATAGTGGGAAGTACCTGACTTACGGCCTGGATGTACTCCGGCTCGTTGGGAAATCTCTGTTTCAGATCCTCTACAACTTTTGCTGCATTCATAATCTTTTTACTTTTTTTGAGTTATTATACTATTGAAAACAATTAATTTCTTGATTTCGGTTGCAAAATTAAAGCAAAAACAGAGAACTACCAAACATTTCGTTACTTTTTTTATTGAAAATCTTACGTTTTGTCATTTAATTGATTTAAATCAAGAGAATATGGCAAAACGGCCCCGTTTTGTTGTGCACGATAACAAAGAAATATGCCTTTCGGTGTGTCCGATAACAAAAAAATTGTCGATCACTCGGTAGTGAACGACAATTCCTCTTTTTCCTGTACCTTATTTATATGTATGGTACTTCCTGGTTGTAGGTCTCCGTTGACAATGAGTTCGGAGACGCCATCTTCGATATATGTCTGAATGGCTCGCTTCAGCGGACGGGCACCAAATTGTACGTCGTAGCCCTTCTCCGCAACAAATGCCTTTGCCTCGTCAGAGAGGTCGATGGTATATCCCATATCGGTAATGCGCTTGTAGAGTCCTTTCAGTTCTACATCGATAATCTGCTTGATAGCTGTGAGGTCGAGCTGATCGAAAGTGATGATCTCGTCCAGGCGATTCAGAAACTCTGGTGAGAACTGCTTCGACAGCGCCTTCTGTACAATCTGTCGCGCGTGTTCCTTATCTTGTTCGTTGAGCATCAGCGCTGACGTAGAACCTGCATTGAAACCTACGCCCCGTCCGAAGTCCTTCAGCTGACGTGTACCAGCGTTCGAAGTCATGATGATGACGGTATTACGGAAGTCCACGAAGCGGCCGTTGCCATCGGTCAGACGACCTTCGTCGAGTACCTGCAACAACAGGTTGAAGACGTTGCCGTGAGCTTTCTCTATCTCGTCGAGCAATACAATCGAGTAGGGGTGACGGCGTACTCGTTCTGTTAACTGTCCACCTTCCTCGTAACCCACATATCCTGGAGGCGCACCAATCAGTCGGCTGACGTTGAATGATTCTGTATATTCCGACATGTCGATACGTATCAATGCATCCGTCGAGCCAAACATAAACTCCGCCAGTTTCTTGGCGAGATACGTCTTACCCACGCCTGTAGGACCAAGGAACATAAAGGCACCAATAGGATGGTTGGGGTCTTTCAGTCCTACGCGGTTGCGCTGGATGGCCTTGACCATCTTGTCGATAGCTTTCTCCTGGGCGATGACGTGTTGTTTCAGTTCTTGTGCCATGCCCTTCAGACGGATACCTTCTTCCTGCGCCATGCGCTGTACGGGGATACCAGTCATCATTGATACCACTTCAGCAACCTCTTGTTCGGTGATTGTCTGGCGAACATCAACGTCGCCATCCTGCCACTTCTTGTTCAGCTCCTGCAACTCACGTTCCAGAACGGTCTGGCGGTCACGATAACTGGCAGCCAACTCGAAGTTCTGATTGCCAACGGCGGCCTCTTTCTTTTCCTTGACATCCTTGATCTCTGATTCTTTGTCAGTAATCTCAGGTGGAATGTTGGCTGTCCGCAGGTGAACACGCGAGCCTACCTCGTCGAGTGCATCAATGGCCTTGTCGGGCATAAAGCGGTCTGATACGTAGCGGTCTGTCAGTTTGACACAAGCTGCCAGCGCCTCGTCGGTATAGTTCACGTGGTGGAAATACTCGTAGCGCCCGCGGATATTGCGCAATATCTCCAGCGTCTGTTCATTCGTGGTGGGTTCCACCTGTACCTTCTGGAAGCGGCGCTCCAGGGCTCCGTCTTTCTCGATGCTGTTACGGTATTCGTCGAGTGTGGTAGCTCCGATGCACTGGATGGTACCACGTGCCAAAGCAGGTTTCAGAATGTTGGCAGCATCCATGCTACCGGGTGTCGAACCAGCACCGATGAGCGTGTGTATCTCGTCGATGAACACAATGATGTCGGGGTTCTGTTCCAACTCCTTCACCAGCATCTTCATGCGTTCCTCAAACTGTCCGCGATATTTTGTGCCGGCTACCACACCCGTCATATCGAGCGTGTAGATGCGCTTATTATATAAGGTGGGCGAACAGCGGTGCATGACAATCATCTCTGCCAGTCCCTCCACAATGGCACTCTTACCCACACCGGGCTCACCAATGAGGATGGGGTTGTTCTTCTTTCGACGACCTAATATCTCGATGACTCGCTGTATCTCGTTCTCACGGCCGATACACGGGTCGAGCTTACCCAGCGCAGCACTCTCCGTCAGGTTCGTGCCAAAGTTGTCGAGGACAGGCGTCTTCGACTTGGTCTTCTGCTGTTGGGTGGTGGTGGACTTGCCAGTGGCAGAACCGCTGGATGCACTATCGTTGCCTGCAGGACTTTCCTCTTCTTCGTAGTCCTCTTCGGGCATACCGATACCGCTGGTTACATTATCTTTCACGCTCAGTAGCGTCAATACGTCTTCGTAGTTCATGTTGTTGAATTCCAATACTTGTTTGGCACCATTCTCTGCCTGGTCGTGCAAAATGGCCAGCAACAGATGTTGCTCGTCAACCCTCGTAGAACGTTGCAGGCGTGCTTCGAGGACAGCCAGTTTCAGAATGTTGCTTGCTTTCTCGTTAAGAACCAGTTCCGAGGTAGTGATGGGCATTCCCAGTTCATCCTCGCGCACACGACTCTCCAGCTCCGTCTTGACAGATAGCGGATTGACGTTGAGTCGCTGGAACACGTTGAGGATGGGCCCGTCCTTGCTACGCATCAGTCCCAAGAGCAGATGCTCCGGACCCACGCTACGACTGGCCAGTCGGGTGGCTTCCTCACGCGAGAAGGCGAGGATTTCAGATACCTTGGATGAAAATTGGCTGGTCACTATAATGTACTATTTTACTATTTACGTTTTACGAGATTGCAAACATCGTGCCAACAATCACTCTATCTTGTATAAGTAGGCTATGGCCGCTACCGCCTTGCGCCAGTCGGTGTCCAGCGAGAAGCGTGTCATGCTCTGTGCCGAGTTGTAGTAGCTCAGCACCAGTTCTGTGTCCTTATCGTTGAACAGCGGATTAGAGTAGCTGGCATCCATGAACATCTTAATCATCTTCACCTGTTGCACGTTGGGCAACTTGGTTGACTCGATGAGTTTTTCTACGTAGAAATTCACGAAGTTGTCCATCGCAATGGCCTGCTTGTCGAGGAATGTCGCGCTGGAGTCGGGCATCTCCTCCTGCATCTTGATAGCCATGTAGTTCAGGGCGTCAAGCTTGAACTGGCTGATTTGCTTTACGACGGCATTGGTCTTTGGGTCGTTGACGGTAGTCTTCGCCTTCTGACGCAGTTCGTTGTAGGCCTCCTGAGCCTGCATGCTGGTAGCAATGGCCAGCAATGCGAATAATATTACTTTCTTCATATCTGTTTCTTTAAGAATAAATGGTTCGTAATGATGTTAGGCAACTCCTCTTGGTAGTGTGTTACCATAATGAGTGTCTTGCCCTTGCGCTGACAGAATGTCTCAATGACATCCTTTGTCAGTCGGCGGTTCCAGAGATCAAGCCCGTGTAGTGGTTCATCGAGAATCAGCAGTTGCGGGTCTTTTACGAAGGCACGTGCCAGCAGTACCAGTCGCTGTTCACCGCTGGAGAGTTGCAGGAATGGCTTGTCTGCCAGGTCTCCGATGCCGAAGATGTCGAGCCACCAGCGGCACTTGTCGTAGTCCTCTGCATTGGGAATGGCGTAGAGTCCGATCGAGTCCATCAGTCCGCTGGCTACGATGCGGATAGCCGGCAGGTTACGCTTATACGAGCGGTGCATCTCTGGTGACACGTAGCCGATGTGCTTCTTGATGTCCCAGATGCTCTCGCCAGAACCGCGTGGACGGTCGAAGAGTGTGATGTCGCAGGCGTAGCTCTGTGGGTTGTCGGCACAGACCAATGACAGTAGCGTCGACTTACCGCTGCCATTTTGTCCTGACAGCGCCCAGCGCTCGCCGTTCATCACCGTCCAGTCCAAGTCTTTCAGGATGGTCCGCTCGCCATAGCGGATGCTGACCTGCTTCATGTCTATGACACGTTGGCAGTCGTAGTCGCTGTTTGTATATGGAAGCGACAGAATTGCTTCCCGCTTCTCGTTGCTCAGCACGTGGGCAGGTACGGGCTCCTGTTCACCCATCCATTTCACCTCGCTGACAAACGAAGGAATATCGTCCGTCTTCGACATGACGAGTACGATTTCCATATCCCGTTCCTCTGCCAACAGCTTCAGCAAATCTCTCAGCTGGTCGCGCGTCTCTGCATCCAGTCCGATGAACGGGTTGTCCATGATGAGCAGTTTCGGGTCGGCGAAGAGTGTCTTCGTCAACTGGAACTTGCGCAACTCACCACTCGACAGGGTGATGATATATTTGTCTAGAAACTCCTCCATGTGGAACAGCGCATATAGCTGATTGCGCAACTGTCGGCGCTCCTCTGTATCCTCGCCAGCCAGCAGGTAGGCTCGTTGCAGCAATTCTCCTACGGTAGGTGTCTCGTGGTCTATGTCGTGCTGGTTCCAGCGCAACTGCAGGTAGTACTGTCCGTCGACGTTCACACCATAGGAGTCCGTGAAGGCAATATAACGCACACGGTCAGAGGCCAACTGTTTTCTCAGCTGGTCCACGTATAGCGTCTTTCCGCTACCGTTACGTCCTGCTATGGCGGTTATTTTTGACATGTCTTGCTAACTTTTTCCTTATTTTTAGTGATAAAGTCCTTCCAACCCTTATAATGAGCCTGCGATTCCGGGCGGTTCATCTGCATGAAGTGACAGTAGGCAGCACCTAAGGCGTCGGTCGCATCCATAAACTTCGACAACGCCTCCTTGTCGAACTTCAGCAGCCGTTGCAACATCCCTGCGACCTGTTCTTTTGAGGCGGCACCGTTGCCCGTAATGGCCATCTTGATTTTCATGGGCGCATACTCGTGGACGGGCACTCCGCGCTGGATGGCAGCAGCGATGGCTGTTCCCTGGGCGCGTCCCAGTTTCAAGGTCGTCTGCACGTTCTTCTGCAGGAATGGCGCCTCGATAGCCATCTCGTCGGGCAGATACCCCTCGATGATACCCGTTACACGCTCGAAGATATGACCCAGTTTCAGGTATCCGTCGCCAAACTTACGCAGGTCGATGACACCCATTGTCACCATCTCCGCTTTGTTGTCTACGACCTTGATGACGCCATATCCCATGATGTTCGTTCCAGGGTCTATGCCCAGTATCACTTTTTCCATTACGTTGGCAAAGGTAATGCAATTTAGTGGAACTACCAAATTCTATTTCAAAAATTATCGCTTGATGCTGAATATGCCTAAGCGATGCATGCGCCTTTTCTTGTCCAGCGACTTCAGCAGATACATACCTTCCGGTAGCTGACTGATGTTGATTTGTGGACGGTTGATATAGTTGCGCAGCTTGCGTCCTTTCAGGTCGCAGACCACCAGCAGGTCGGCATCGAAGGTGTTGCGCAGAGGAACAGTCAGCATCTTGCCGTCGTTGGATAACAGAGCGGTAACAATAACGGGTGCTGGGCTATTATCCACAGAACGGATAGGTTGACTCTCGTTGCCATAGCGGTCGAGGGCTGTCACCGCATAGTGCAGCATGGGCTTGTCGGCCTTGCGACGAATGCTCAGCGTGGTGGCTGTGCGACGTGTGGCGATGAGGTTCTCCGCACGGGAGATGTCAACGGGCTCTTCTGTCGAGGCATATATATTATATAATAGGTATGGGCCGTTGCTGCGGTCCTGTGCGCCGCTCCACGAGAGGTTGTCGCCACCTGCGGTGCGCTCTACGTTCAGTCGGGTGGGGGCTGAAGGTGCTATGCGCTGTGCCCACGTCATGGGCGGGATGAGTGCCGGATGACGGTCGGTTTGACGCATGAGGTCATAGACTCCCTTCACGTTGTCTAACAGGAACTTTGTGCGGAAGTGGCAATGGCCGATGCCCAATTCGCGGGTGACGCTTAGCTGGCGTTTCACCTCCGATAATGGCCAGTTGCGCTCATAAGGGTGCAACATGTAAGTGCCCAAGCCCGATACAATGGTACGTCCGTAGCTCTGCTCCTGCCAGTCGATGGCAAAGGGGTAGAAATTGTTGCCCGAGAAGTACATCATCGGGTAGAGCTGGTCCATCAGTCCCTCGCGCAACCATCCCTGGGCGTCCTGTGCCACACGGTTGTAGGCATCCCAACCACCAGAACGATAGCGCGACAGGTTGCCATACTTGCCAATGGGCGAACAACTCATCTTCACCCACGGTTTGTGGCGCTTTACCCGTTGGTTGACGCTACGTACAATACGCGTGATGTTCTCGTGATATTTGCGTCCTTTCCACGTTTCCGGATAGCGGATGTAGTCCAGATGGATGCCGTCGATATCGTAGCGCGTGGTAATCTCCTCGCAGATATTGGCGATATAGTCTGCCGTGCCGTAGGCTTCCGGATTCATGTAGCCCTCATCGCCGATGCGCTTCACCAGTGACGGATACCACTTACGCATCGTCTTGCAGCCAATGGTATTCCACTTTCCGATAGGGATGGCAACCACCCACGCATGCAGCTCCATTCCGCGACGATGACACTCGTCGATGGCGAACTGCAGAGGGTCCCAGCCAGGCGTCTTGCCAGGAACGCCCGACAAACTGCCTTCCCACGGTTCCAACTCGGAAGGGTAGGCGGTAGTGGCACGAACGCGCGTCTGAAAAAGTACGGTATTGACGTTGATGGCCTGCAACTGGTCCAGCATGTTGCAGAGGTCTTCCTGCTGCTTCAGTATGCCCATGCCATCGTGCGCATAACTCTTCGGCCAGTCCAGACCGCCCAGCGTGGTGAGCCAAACGGCTCGCACCTCATATTTGGGTTGTGCGGCGATGGAAAGTGCGCAGAATAGCAGGATTATGGATAGAATTCGCTTCAATTTCAACTTTTTGGCTGCAAAGGTACAAAATAATTCATAATGCATAATGCATAATTCATAATTTTTATATACTTTTGCAGTCGGAAATATTTATCAAGACTAAAAATGATTACATTTTCGCTGAGCTTTCTGGCTCTTATTTTGGGTTATCTGTTCTATGGCCGTTTTGTAGCACACATATTCGGCCCCGATGACCGTGTGACACCCGCTGTGGCTAAGGCCGACGGGATGGACTACATCGTACTTCCTAACTGGAAGGTGTTTATGATTCAGTTTCTGAATATCGCGGGTACAGGCCCCATCTTTGGTGCTATTATGGGTGCCAAGTTCGGACCGGTTGCTTACCTGTGGATTGTCTTTGGATGCATCTTCGCAGGTGCCACCCACGACTATCTCTGTGGTATGCTCTCCATGCGTCATGGGGGTGCCAGCCTGCCTGAATTGGTGGGTGCATATTTAGGTAAGGCTCCAAGGGCTATCATGCTGGTATTCACGGTGTTATTACTCATTATGACAGGTACGGTATTCGTTTATTCACCTGCCGAGATATTACACACCATCGGTGGTGAGACCATGATGTGGGTAGGCATCATCTTCGTCTACTATATCATCGCCACCATGCTGCCCATTGACAAGATTATCGGTAAGATATATCCGCTGTTTGCTTTCTCGCTGCTTTTCATGGCTGCAGCGCTGATGATTGTGCTCTTCGTCAAGATGCCGCATCTGCCTGAACTGTGGACGAACTTCTATAATATGGGTAAGGAGGCACAGCCAGAGAAGTGGACCGATGCCATCTTCCCAGCCCTCTTCATCACCATTGCTTGTGGTGCTATTTCTGGTTTCCACGCTACGCAGAGTCCTCTGATGGCTCGTTGCGTGAAGAGTGAGAAGATGGGCCGTCCCATTTTCTATGGTGCCATGATTACCGAGGGTATGGTAGCACTCATCTGGGCTACTGTTTCCATGTGGTTCTTCTATGATGCGCCCACGCCAGGCTACGAGTTGATTGCAGGTGCTGAGAAGGGCTTCTATACCTCTGCCCCTGCTGTTGTCAACCTCGTGTGCAACGACTGGCTGGGTGTTGTTGGAGCCATCCTCGCCATGTTGGGAGTGGTAGCAGCCCCGATTACCAGTGGTGATACGGCTTTCCGCTCTGCTCGACTGATTGTTGCCGAGTGGTTGAAGGCAAACCAGCGTCCCATTGCCAAGCGCCTGATGATTTGTGTTCCGATGTTTGCATTGTCTATCGCCATGCTTGTTTGGCAGATAGAGAATCCCGATGGCTTCAACACCATTTGGCAGTACTTTGGCTGGTCTAACCAGACCCTGTCGGTCTTCACGTTGTGGACGGTAACGGTCTATCTGGTGCGCAACAAGAGATGTTACTGGATAACGCTCATTCCCGCACTCTTCATGACCACCGTCTGCTCCACCTATGCTTTTGTGTCAAAGCAGATGTTTGGATTGGGCGATACCGGCTATATCATTGGTCTTTGCTGTCTCGGCGTGGCTGCCGTCTGCTTTGGACTTTGGTATAACAATGAATCTAAAAAACTCAATAAATAAAGGCTTATGTTAAGTATCGATTTTTATAGGCCCAACTACGACATGGATGTCAAGGAGTTGGTTGACAGACTCATTGATCTGTCGTTTGCAGAAGATATTGGCGATGGTGACCACACCACTTTGTGCTGTATTCCTGAGGATGCGATGGGCAAGTCGCACCTACTCATCAAGGAAGATGGCATCCTGGCTGGTGTAGAAGTTGCCAAAGAGGTGTTCCACCGCTTCGACCCCACCATGGAGGTTGAGGTTCTCATGCAGGATGGCGCCCGCGTCAAGAAAGGCGACATTGCCATGATAGTGACGGGTAAGACGCGTTCCCTGTTGCAGACTGAGCGCCTGATGCTGAACATCATGCAGCGCATGAGTGGCATTGCAACCATGACCGATAAGTATGTA
The DNA here is from genome assembly GCA_900316265.1 of uncultured Prevotellaceae bacterium. GTDB lineage: Bacteria > Bacteroidota > Bacteroidia > Bacteroidales > Bacteroidaceae > Prevotella. The sequence continues at coordinate 19,896 of ONCH01000003.1, forward strand.
CAGCACCTGAAGGGCACCAAGACCCGTGTGCTCGACACTCGCAAGACCACTCCTGGCATGCGCATGCTGGAGAAGCAGGCTGTGAAGATTGGTGGCGGCTGTAACCATCGCATCGGACTGTTCGACATGATTCTCTTGAAGGACAACCACGTGGACTTCGCTGGTGGCATCGTGAATGCTATTGACCGTTGCCACGCTTATCTGAAGGAGAAGGGGCTCGACCTGAAGATTGAGATTGAGGTGCGCTCGTTCGACGAGCTGCAGCAGGTGCTCGACCACGGTGGTGTGGACCGCATCATGCTCGACAACTTCTCTGTGCCCGACACCAAGAAGGCTGTTGACATCATCGCTGGCCGCTACGAGACGGAGTCTTCTGGCGGCATCACCTTCGATACCATCCGTGACTATGCTGAACAAGGTGTCGATTTCATCTCTGTGGGTGCCTTGACGCATTCAGTGAAGGGCCTTGATATGTCTTTCAAGGCTGCGAGTTAATGAGAGCAGAGCCAAATTTATTTGGCCTCTGCCGAATGGGAGCAGGCTCGCACGAAGTGCAAGGCATGCTGAGACTCACATTTCTTACATGCTGTGTGCTATTGCTGACAGGCTGCGGTTCTGATGAATCCGAGTCTGTCGGCATTCATGATGTCGCCTATGAAAGTCCCGTCGATTACGACATCACGCTGGCGGGCAACTTCGGTGAACCGCGACCGTTCCATTTCCATGGAGGTATCGATGTTAAGACGGGTAATGTGGAGGGTAAGGACATCTTCACCATTGCCGACGGCTACGTATCGCGCCTGACGGTCAACAAGTATGGCTTCGGCAACGCTATCTATGTCAGCCACCCTGACGGCAAGACCAGCGTCTATTGCCACCTGAAGCGCTTTGCCGACCAGTATGAAGACCAGTTGCAGCGCATGGGTTCTAAGGATACGCTGTCGGTGGTTTTCCCTGCGGATAAGTTCCCCGTTAAGGCTGGCGACCATATCGCCATCAGCGGCAATACGGGTCACTCTACGGGCCCTCATCTGCACCTGGAACTGCACGATACCGACACGTGGGTGTTGCGAGACCCCTTGATGAAGCTAGCCTGTATCATCGCCGATACGGTGGCTCCGCAGGCACACTCCTTCATGGCTTATCCGATGGATGGCGAGGGTGTGTTCAATGGCGGATTCACCAAACAGACCATTGGCTTTGGTGCTCCTGAGACGAAGGTGCAACACTCGGAATTTACGCTCCAGCGCGAGCTGACGGCGTGGGGCAGGGTAGGCTTTGCACTCTGGGCTGACGACTATTCGGAGGCCACCTACAACCACTATGGCATCCGCTATACCCGCCTGCTGGTCGATGGCCGCGAGGTGTTCCGCTCGGATGTTGACAGCATTCCCATCTCGTGTCAGCTGGAGGTCAATCTCTGGGGCGACTACGACCATTGGCGCCGTACCCGCGTATGGTATATGAAGTCATTCCGCGAACCAGGTATGCGACTGCCCATCCTCCATACCAATTTCGAACAGGGCATCGTCTGTTTCTCTGAGGAGCGCCCCTACCACCTTACCTATATTCTGCGTGACTATCAGGGCAACGAGTCGCGTTACCACTTCACCGTCCGTGGCGAGCGCTATCAAGGCATTACGCCCCATCCACGTCGCACGTTGCTCAACGACTACCTCCTCTTCCGCCAAGTCACCTGGCCCCTCCACACTCCCGTATCACGCTAATACGGAGCTGTATTAGCCTAATACACACTCGTATTAGGCTAATAATGCATACTTATTAGGCTGATAATGTAGGTGAATCAGAAAACCCCTCCGGATTGGAGGGGCTTTTCATTATTACGTATATAGGAAGCGCTTGATGCTGCGCTTGGGCGTTTTCTCGAACTCTTCGGTGCGGATTTCTATCTCTGCCAGCTTCTCGTAGGCGGGCAGGAGCTCGTTGAGTTGCAGGCGGTTCTGCTCCATGATGTTTTTGATGTCATCGTCGTTGAAGCGCATGTTCTTGGCTTCGTCGTAGTCGGGATAGACCAGTCCGACGAGCTTGTTGTCGCGCTGTACGACGACGCTTTCTACAACCATCGTCATGGAGTTGAGCTTGTCCTCAATCTCCTCGGGATAGATGTTCTGACCGCTGGGACCGAGGAGCATATTCTTGGAGCGGCCGTTGATGAAGACGTTGCCGTCGTAGTCCATCGTACCCAGGTCGCCGGTATGGTACCAGCCCTCGCGGTCGAGAGTCTCGGCGGTAGCCTCCTCATTCTTGTAGTAGCCCAGCATGGTGTTGAGGCCGCGGGCCATGATTTCGCCAGGAATCTCAGAGGGACGCGGTGAGTTGATCTTGACTTCCATGTGGTAGGCGGCCTGTCCGCAAGAGCCCTGTACAAAGGTCTTCCAGTCGCGGTAGCAGATGATGGGGGCACACTCGGTGGCGCCATAGCCCACGGTATAGGGGAACTCGATACGCTTGAGGAACGACTCGACCTCCTGATTGAAGGCTGCTCCACCAATGATGACCTCGTAGAGCTCGCCACCGAAGGCTTTGATGACCTCCTGGCAAATCTTCTCGCGCACCTTCTTGGAGATGACGGGCATGGAGAGCAGCAGGCGCATACGGTTGTTCTGTATCTTGGGGAATACCTTCTTGCGGATAATCTTCTCAATAACCAGCGGCACGGCGATAATCACCTTCGGCTTGATGTCGGCGAAGGCCTGTGCGATGATGGCTGGCGAGGGGATGCGGTTCAGATAGTACACATGACAGCCGTGCAGGAACTCGAAGAGGAACTCGAAAGCCATGCCGTACATGTGGGCCATGGGCAGAATGGAGATGATGCGGTCGCCACGACCGATAATTTTACCCAGCACGTGGTCGGCGAAGTCGTAGTTAGACCACAGGGCGCGATAGGGAATCATGACGCCCTTGGAGAAACCTGTCGTTCCGCTGGTGTAGTTAATCATGGCCATCTCTTCGCCATTGGCTTCCTTGTAGTAGTTGACGTGTTCCTTGCGGAAGTATTTGGGGAACTTCTTGCCGTAGAGCTCGTTGAGGTGCTCGCGGGCGTAGGTCAGCTTGTCGGTGCGACTAATCATCAGTGAGTAGTCGGGGTTGTTGATGATACCCTCCAGATGGGGCATCTGCATGGGGTCTATCTGTGTGGCCACATGGTCGCCAACGAACAGGAGCTTAGCGTCGGAGTGGTTCACGATATTGTGAATCTGCTCAGCCATGAACTCATGCAGGATGGGTACAGCCACGGCGCCGTAGGTCAGCGTAGCCAGGAAGGCTACAGCCCACTGGCTGCTGTTGCGTCCGCAGAGGGCAATCTTGTCGCCCTTCACCACGCCGCTGTTCTCGAACAGGATGTGCAGCTTCTCTATCTTGCGGGCCACATCGTGGAATTGCAGGGTGGCTCCTTTGTAGTCGGTGAGTGCATCAAGGTCCCAGTTATTGATGATGCTCTCCTGTATTAGTTGGTTAAAACTAGGTACGTTTTCCATAATATTACCTTATTTATATAAGTAACGTTTGATGCTCTTCTTTGGTGTCTTCTGGAACTCTTCCTCTTGCAGTTCGAAGGCTTGTAGTTTGCTATAGACGGGCAGCTGGGCGTTGAGCTGCTGACGGTTCTGCTCCATGACCTGCTCCAGTTCCTCCTGTCCGAAGCCCATAGACTTGACCTCGTCCATGTCGGGGTGAACCAGTGCGACGAGGTGGTCGCCACGCTGTACTATCAGACTCTCGCTGACCAGTGCCATGGAGTTGAGCTTGTCCTCAATCTCCTCTGGATAGACGTTCTGACCGTTGGCACCCAGCAGCATATTCTTCAGACGTCCGCGGATGAAGATGTGGCCATCGCTGGACATGGTGGCAAGGTCGCCCGTATGATACCAGCCATCGCGGTCGATGGCCTGGTAGGTGGCCTCCTGATTCTTGTAGTAGCCCAGCATGACGTTGGGGCCACGGGTGATGATTTCGCCCTCGATGTTCTGAGGGTCTGACGACGCAATGCGAACCTCCATATTGGGCAAGGGCTGTCCGCAGGAGCCTGGCTCGAAGACGTGATAGTCGCTATACGAGATGAGTGGTGCACACTCAGTAGTGCCGTAACCCACCGTGAAGGGGAAATCGATGCTCTTGAGGAACTGTTCGATTTCCTGGTTGAGGGGTGCACCGCCAATGATAATCTCGTAGGCACGTCCGCCAAAGGCGTTGTAGACCTCCTGGCAGATGCGCTCCTTGACCTTCTTGGAGACCACAGGCATCTGCAGCATAATCTTGATGGCGTTAGACTGTATCTTGGGGAACACGCGCTTGCGGATAATCTTCTCGATAATCAGGGGTACTGCAACGACGACGTCGGGCTTGACTTCCTGGAAGGCCTCGGCAATGATGGCTGGCGAGGGCAGACGCGTGAGGAAGTGCAGGTGGTAACCCGTACAGAAGGGGAAGAGGAACTCGATGGCCATGCCGTACATGTGGGCCATAGGCAGGATGTTCAGCATGTTACTGAACTTAGGCATGCGGTTGGCCAGGTTTTTCTGGCAGAAGTCCACGTTGCCCCAAATGGCACGGTAGGGTAGCATAACGCCCTTGGAGAAACCCGTCGTGCCGCTGGTGTAGTTAATCATGCAGAGCTCTTCGGCAGAGTCCTTGTACCAGTGGATGTCTTCCTTGCGATAGGCATTGGGGAAGCGGTGGCCAAACAGCTCGTTCAAACGCTCGCGGGCATCGGTAAGTTTCTCACTACGCGATGTGTGGAGCGAGAAGTCGGGCAGATTGAAGATACCCTCCAAAGCGGGCATCTCGTCGGGATTGATAATCGTTGCCACGTAGTCGCCTACAAACAGCAGGCGCGACTCGGAGTGGTTGACGATATTATGTATCTGCTCAGCGTTAAACTCGTGAAGAATGGGCACGATGACGGCACCATAGGTGATGGTGGCCAAGAATGCTACGGCCCAGTGTGCGGAATTGCGACCGCACACGGCTATCCTGTCTCCTTTCTGAATACCGGCTGCCTCCATCATGATGTGAAGCTTCTCTATCTTTCGGGCCACATCATGGTACTGCAAGGTAATGCCCTTGTAGTCTGTCAATGCATCGAGCAACCAGTTGTCTTTGATGGTTTGTTCAATATAAGAATTGAAACTCGGTATGTCGTTCATTGCACAATTTTCAAAATTTTGTGCAAAGGTAATGCTTTTTCTGCACATTCGCAAAAAAAATGTGCAATTTTTTATGGGAAAAGTGAAAAAGACAATTATTCCGACAAACAGAAAACAAAAAGTATTGCACATGTAAAAAATAAATGGAAAAATTCTTTGTAGTTTGTGCGATTTTTAGTACCTTTGCAGCCGATTTCGTAAAAAAGAGTTGATGAAGAACGACAACATTAAGAATCAGTATCGTGTAAACGAGCAGATCAGAGTACGTGAAGTGCGCATAGTAGGCGACGGTGGAAGCACGGTTGTTCCTACACGTCAGGCATTGGATATGGCTCGTGATCAAGGCGTCGACCTGGTGGAGATTTCTCCCAATGCCAATCCTCCCGTATGTCGTCTCATCGACTACTCGAAATTCCTTTACCAGCAGAAGAAACGCCAGAAGGAAATGAAGGCCAAGCAGGTGAAGGTAGAGGTGAAGGAAATCCGTTTCGGACCTCAGACCGACGAGCACGACTATCAGTTCAAGCTGAAGCACGCCAAGGAATTCCTGGAAGAAGGTAATAAGGTACGCGCGTATGTGTTCTTCCGTGGACGTTCCATCCTCTTCAAGGAACAGGGAGAAGTACTGTTGCTGCGTTTCGCCAACGACCTGGAGGAGTTTGGTAAGGTAGAGGGAATGCCCTCGCTGGAAGGAAAGAAGATGTTCCTTTACTTAGCTCCAAAGAAGGCCGGTGCTCAGAAGAAGAGCCAGCAGGCACGCGACCGTGAGGCTGCAGAGGCTGAGGCCAAGGAGAACGCTCGTCAGAATCAGCCTAAGGAGGTGGATGCAGAGACTCCCGCGAACGGTGGTCTGTTTGCCAACGCTAAAATTAGTGCTGATGCGCTGAAGAAGCTGACAGAGACAGAAGAATAAAGAAAAGGTGGCGCGCCCGGTATATGCGTAGCTGCCGATTATTAATAACAATTTAAATATTTAAAAAACAATGCCAAAAGTAAAGACAAATTCCGGTGCTAAGAAGAGATTCTCATTTACCGGTACAGGTAAGATCAAGAGACACCATGCTTACCACAGTCACATTCTGACTAAAAAGACCAAGAAGCAGAAGCGCAACCTCTGCGGTTCTACACTCGTCGACAACTCAAACATGAAGCAGGTTCGTGACCTGTTGTGTCTCCGTTAATTCACCTATTGTCAAACATTAAAAGTATTAGAAAACTATGCCAAGATCAGTCAATCACGGTGCCCGCAAGAATGTTTGGACAGTAGCCAAGAACACTTGGGAGAAGGGTCTTACCTACGCTTATCGCGATCGTAAGAACAAGAAGCGCAACTTCCGTGCCCTGTGGATTCAGCGTATCAACGCTGCCGCTCGTCAGGAGGGTATGAGCTATTCTGTACTCATGGGTAAGCTGGCTAAGGCTGGTATCGAGATCAACCGTAAGGTGCTCGCCGACCTGGCTCTGAACAACCCTGAGGCTTTCAAGGCTATCGTTGCCAAAGTGAAGTAAGAGACACATCGAGTAAGCAAAGTAATAAAAAAGAGCTGCAATTGAAAGATTGCGGCTCTTTTTTTTGTTGATTTGAAATTAAATTTGTATCTTTGCGTGCAAGTTATTAGAAATAACCAATATATCTATAAATATGAAGAAACTGTTATTAGGAGACGAGGCTATTGCTCAGGGTGCACTCGATGCAGGACTGAGTGGTGTCTATGCCTATCCGGGCACTCCCTCTACCGAGATTACAGAGTATATCCAGATGTCGCCCCTGGCCAAGGAGCGTGGCGTTCACAGCCGCTGGTCGACCAACGAGAAGACGGCTATGGAGGCCGCGCTGGGCATGTCGTTCATGGGCAAGCGTGCGCTGGTGTGTATGAAACATGTGGGACTGAACGTCTGTGCTGACCCGTTTGTGAATAGCGGAATGACGGGTGTCAACGGTGGTGTTGTGGTACTTGTTGCCGACGACCCGTCGATGCACTCCAGTCAGGACGAGCAGGACTCGCGTTTCTATGGTAAGTTTGCTATGATTCCTACCTTCGAGCCGTCAAGCCAGCAGGAGGCCTACGACATGATGGCTGCTGCCTTTGACTACTCCGAGAAGAAATGTCTGCCCGTGCTGATGCGCGTTACCACCCGTATGGCTCACAGTCGTGCGGTTGTTGAGTTGGCCGACAGTCCACGCGAGCAGAATACGCTGAACTATGACGCAAAGGCAGCCAACTGGGTGCTGCTGCCCGCCAATGCCAAGAAACGTAACGATGCCGTTACCGCTCAGCAGGCGCAGTTGGAGGAAGATGCCGCAGGTTCCACCTATAATATATATATAGAAGGTCACGACCGCAAGTTGGGTATTCTGGCCAGTGGTATCGGCTTCAACTATGTCAATGAGTGCTTCCCACAGGGCAGTCCTTATCCTATTCTGAAGATTTCGCAGTACCCATTGCCGAAGAAACTGGTGCGCCGTCTGTTGGACGAGTGCGACGAAGTGCTCATCGTTGAGGAGGGACAGCCGTTCATCGAGGATATCGTTCGCGGTGTTGCCGACCTGAAGAATATTCACGGTAAGCTCGACGGTACATTGCCCCGTACAGGCGAACTGACACCCGACGTGGTGAAGAAAGCCCTGGGCATGGAGATCGGCGAGTGCTTCGACCCATGTGCTGATGTCGCTCCACGTCCTCCTGCACTCTGTCAGGGTTGTGGTCACCGCGACGTCTATGCTGCCCTCAATGAGGTGCTCAAGGAATACGACAATCCACGTGTCTTTGGTGATATTGGCTGCTATACGCTGGGCTTCCTGCCTCCGTTCCGCGCCATCCACTCATGTGTGGATATGGGTGCATCCATTACGATGGCCAAGGGTGCTGCCGACGCTGGTCAATGGCCTGCTGTCGCTATCATCGGTGACTCGACATTTACGCATAGCGGTATGACGGGTCTGCTGGATGCCATCAACGAGAACGCTAATATTACCGTTATTATTTCCGACAACCTGACAACAGGTATGACGGGTGGACAGGACTCGGCAGGTACCAACAAGTTTGAGGCTATCTGTCGCGGTCTGGGACTCTCTGACGAACACTTGAAGGTAGTTGTTCCTCTGCCGAAGAACATGCCGGAGATTACACAGATTATCCGCGATGAGATAAACTACAAGGGTACCAGTGTCATCATTCCACGTCGTGAATGTATGCAGACCCTGCAACGTCATTTGAAACAAAAGAAAGCGGCTGAGAAAAAGTAAAAATGTAAAATGTAAAAAGGTAAATCATGAAGACCGATATCATATTGTGTGGCGTAGGCGGACAGGGTATCCTCTCTATCGCTACCATCATTGGCGAAGCCGCCATGAACGAGAACCTATATATCAAGCAGGCCGAGGTACATGGAATGTCACAGCGTGGCGGCGATGTGCAGTCAAACCTGCGCATCAGCAGCAATCCCATTGCCAGCGACCTGATTCCGAAGGGTGGTGCAGATGTAATCATCTCCATGGAACCTATGGAGGCATTGCGCTATCTGCCGTATCTCTCGAAGAACGGCTGGATTATCACCAGTAGCACGCCGTTTGTCAACATTCCCAACTATCCTGACATCGAGGTCATCAAGGCCGACCTGCAGAAGTTGCCTAACGTTATCATGCTCGACATCGAGGAGAAGGCAAAGGACGCTGGTGTGCCTCGTTCGGCTAACGTTATCCTGCTGGGTGCTGCCCAGAAAGCTTTAGGAATCGAGTACGAGAAACTGGAGGATGCTATCCGTCGCGTTTTCGGACGTAAGGGTGAGGCTATTGTCGAGGCAAATATCAAGGCGTTGGCAATAGGCCGAGAGGCACAGAAATAAAGTCGTAATAACGATATAACGTAATAACGAAAGTAATGGAGACACCAATTAAGAAAGAACTGGTTGATAAGCTCATCAGCGACCTCGGCATTACTGACTTTGCTAAGGCTACCATCCGCGAAGTGAAGCAGGTGGCTGCCCAGGCAGAGAAGGCGAGTGGGGTAGAGTTTATCAAGATGGAGATGGGTATTCCCGGACTGCCTGCCGCCCAGGTGGGTGTTGATGCACAGGTGAAGGCGTTGCAGGATGGTATTGCCCACTCATATCCCGATATTCAGGGCTATCCTGAACTGAAAAAGGAGGCATCACGCTTCGTCAAGGCATTCATCGGAGTGGATGTTGCTGCCGAAGGCTGCGTACCTGTGACAGGATCTATGCAGGGTACATATGCCTCGTTCCTGACCTGTTCACAGGCACAGCAGGGCAAGGATACCGTATTGTTTATCGACCCAGGATTCCCTGTGCAGAAGATGCAACTGCAGGTGATGGGCGTGAAGTATGAGACGTTCGACGTCTATGACTTCCGTGGCGAGAAACTCGGACCGAAGCTGGAGTCATATCTGAAGAATGGCAACATCTGCGCCATCGTCTACTCCAATCCCAATAACCCCGCATGGATCTGTCTGAACGAACAGGAACTGCAGGCTATCGGTACCTTGGCCACAAAGTACGACTGTGTGGTGATGGAAGACTTGGCCTACTTCGCCATGGACTTCCGTAAAGACCTTAGCGTACCGTTCCAGCCACCTTATCAGCCTACTGTTGGCCGCTATACAGACAACTACATGCTGCTTATTAGTGGTTCGAAGGCTTTCTCGTATGCCGGCGAGCGTATTGGTGTGGTGTGTATCAGCGACAAACTGTTCCACCGCCATTTCGACCAACTGGCACAGCGCTATCAGGGGCTGCCCTTCGGTCTGGTCTTCTCGACACGCATGCTTTATGCCTTGTCATCAGGTACCAGCCACTCTGCACAGTACGCAATGGCGGCTATGCTTAAAGCTGCTACTGACGGCGACTACGATTTCCGCAAGGAGATCAGCGTCTATGGCGAGCGTGCCCACAAACTGAAGGAGATTTTCTGTCGTCACGGCTTCCACGTGGTCTATGACAAAGACCTTGACGAACCTGTTGCCGACGGTTTCTATTTCACCATCGGTTACAAGCAAATGACCAGCGGTGAGCTGGCCAAGGAGTTGATGTACTACGGTGTATCGGCTATCTGTCTGATAACCACAGGTTCGCATCAGGAAGGTCTGCGCGTCTGCACATCGTTCATCGAAGATCATCAGTATGCCCAACTGGAGGAGCGCATGGCTATCTTCGAGCAGAACAATCCCTAAAAAAAGTGGACGGCGGTTTTAGCCGCCGTCACTATTACTCATCCAACCCAACAGGCTCGAATTTGAAGTCCTGCATGGTCACATAACGCACCTCATACGATGAGGTGTGTTTTTTGTCGCTTAGATATTTGCTGCGTAACTTCAGGTATTGCTTCTCGGCTTTCTTCTTGGAGGTGGAGAACATCACCATGCACACGCGGTTGGGCATCTGCATCGTCTCTCTGAAATACGTCTTCAGCTGGTCGGAGTAGCTGTCACGACCCAGCAGGAATTTAGTCTTCGTATCATACATGGCACCCTGCACGTCCTGTATCTCCGTCATATAGACGACAGAATCTTTGAAAGATGCCGCAAATCCAAATACATACATATGGCGAGCCTTTATGGTCTTAGCCTCGGCTCCCATGGCGACGCAGACAAGCAGCGTCAGTACTATATATTTTAAATATTTCATTGTCCTAAATATGCTTTTAATAACTTATTCTTCGTATTGCTACGCAGATGGCGGATGGCCTTTTCCTTGATTTGGCGCACACGCTCGCGCGTCAGTCCGTACTTGTTGCCAATCTCCTCTAGCGTCATCTCTGGTTCACCGATGCCGTAGAATGCTTTGATGACGCAGCGCTCACGGTCGCTCAGCGTATTCAGCACGTTGGAGATTTCCTCGCGCAACGACTCCAATACCAGCTGGCGGTCGGCCATCGGCGCATCGTCGTTCACCAGTACGTCGAGCAATGAGTTGTCCTCACCATCGATGAAAGGCGCGTCGACCGATACGTGGCGGGTGTTTGCCAGCATGGCCTCGCCGACCTTGTCCTCTGGCAGGTCTATCTGTTCCGATATCTCGTCAACCGACGGACGACGCTCATTCTCCTGTTCAAACTTGTTGAGCAGACGGTTAATCTTGTTCACAGACCCTACCTGGTTCAGGGGCAGACGGACAATACGACTCTGTTCGGCAATGGCCTGCAGGATAGCCTGACGAATCCACCACACGGCATAAGAAATGAACTTAAAGCCGCGTGTCTCGTCAAACTTCTCTGCCGCCTTGATCAGTCCCAGGTTACCTTCGTTGATGAGGTCGGAGAGTGACAACCCCTGATTCTGGTACTGTTTGGCAACGGAAACCACAAATCGCAGATTCGCTTTCGTGAGCTTGTCTAATGCTTTACGGTCGCCCTTTCGGATACGTTGTGCCAGTTCCACCTCTTCGTCGGTAGACAGCAACTCCTCATGGCCTATCTCCTGTAAGTATTTTTCCAGCGACTCACTTTCGCGATTCGTAATGGATTTGGTGATTTTTAGTTGTCTCATTTAGTCGTATTTTTATAGCTGACTGCCAAGGACGGTGCAAACCGAATGCAAAGAACTTGTTCTTTGCTGAGGTGCAGCCCGTCCTCGCAATTTTTTGCAAAAGTAAGGCATTTTTCTGGAATAACCAAAAAAATGCCCTACTTTTTCTGTTTTTTTCCTGTTTATCTTTTTACCTTATTCGTTTTGCAGATAAACTACGAAGCCGCCGCGCTTGCCTGTTGGGAAGATTCCCTTGATGACAAGCATCTGGTCTTTGGCTTCCTTCACCACCTCCTGCAGGTCATCGAACGAACGCATGGGCTGGTCGTTCACTACCTGGATGATGAAGCCCTTAGGTACTCCGGCATCCTTCATCTTGCCACCGTTAACCTTCAGAACCTCAAGGCCATATGAGATTTCGAGCTGCTTCTTCTGACTGTCGGTGACAGGACGTACATCAATGCCCAGCACGTCAACGTCAGCATTCTTCACCACCTTCGTGTTGCCCTGCTCGTTCTTCAGCGTCAGCGTAGCGGTCTTCTCCTTCTTGTTGCGCAGGTACTTCACCACCACCTTGTCGCCAGGACGCTTCTGGGCGATGATACCCTGCAGTTCACCAAACTGCTTCACCTTCTTGCCGTCAATGGTTGTAATCACGTCGCCCTTCTGCAGACCAGCGTCAGCAGCGGCACCGTCCTCAACAACCTCAGCAATGTAGATGCCTTCCATAGTGCCCAGGTCAACCTCGTTGCCCTTCTCCTTCTCCACGTCCACATAGTTGCTCACGTCGCTACCCTTGATACCAATCATAGCACGCTGGTAGGTACCGAACTTCTTGAAGTCGTCGATAGCTTTCTGGACGATGGTAGTAGGAATGGCGAAACCGTAACCGATGTTTGAACCCGTCTGTGAGTACAGCATAGCGTTGATACCAATCAGTTCACCACGCGTGTTCACCAATGCACCACCAGAGTTACCCTGGTTGATGGCGGCGTCGGTCTGAATCATAGAGCTGACGCCCTGGCCCATGGTGCGGGCCTTGGCACTGACGATACCAGCTGTAACGGTGTTGTTCAGACCTAAGGGGTTACCTACGGCCAGCACCCACTCGCCAACCTTCACGTCGTCGCTGTTGGCAATGACGATGGCAGGCAGGTCCTTGGCATCAATCTTGATGAGTGCCAGGTCGGTAGCCTTGTCGGCACCGATGATGCGGGCTGAGTACTCCTTTGAGTTCTCGTTCAGGGTTACTGTCAACTCGTCAGCACCATCTACTACGTGGTTGTTGGTAACGATATATCCATCTGCTGAGATGATGACACCACTACCAGCAGCAGCGCGCTTCGGAGTCTGCACCTGACGCTTGCGGCCACCACCGTTGCCCTGTCCCTGACCACGTCCGAAGAAACCACCAAACGGGTCTGAGAAGAAGTCCTCAAATGGATCAGAGTACTCTACGGTCTGTACCTTTGAATTGGTGACCGACTTGATATATACCACTGCGGGCAGCGACTTTTCGGCCGCATACGTGAGGTCGACGGGTTGTCCTGGAGCAACAGCAGCTGTTGCGGGAGCGGCCTGTGTCTTGTTGCACGAGGCTGCAGAGAATGCGATGACCATGAGATACATGGCAGGCATCAGGGTCTTTACAATCTTTTTCATAATCTTTTATCAGTTTAATTAATGTTGTTATTGTTCGCTTTTGTTGTTGTTTGACGGTGCAAATATAGGTGCATTTTTCCGTATTCTGTCATTTTGTCGTATCTTTTTGTCGCAATTTAACACTTCTGCCACCTTGCTTAACGGCTGTTAGAAATTAACGGTTGAATTGTGAAAATACTGACAAAATTAACAAAATGACATATTTATAGTTGTATATATAAAAATATAAAAGAGGGAAGCCTTTCTGACTTCCCTCTTAAATGAAGATAATATCGTATTAATAATTGAATTCGCCGAACTGGCTCTTGATAGTTAGGCTCTTGGGACCTTCTTCGATGTGTCCCACCACCTGTGCATCGATATTGAACGACTTCGAGAGGTCGATAACCTGCTGGGCAACTTCGGGACGCACGTAAATCTCCATGCGGTGACCCATATTGAACACCTGGTACATCTCCTTCCAGTCGGTACCGGAACACTCGTGGATGGCATGGAACAGGGGAGGAACAGGGAACATGTTGTCCTTGACTACCTTGCAGTTGTCGTTGACGAAGTGGAGCACCTTGGTCTGCGCACCACCTGTGCAGTGTACCATACCGTGAATCTCGGGGCGCAACTCGTCGAGCAGTTTCTTGATGACGGGTGCATAGGTGCGGGTAGGTGAGAGCACGAGCTGCCCCATGTCTGGCAGTACTGTGGGCTGCGATTCTGTCGCAGCATATGGAACCGCGTCTGTCAGCTTGAACTTGCCGCTGTACACCAACTCGTCGGGGACAGCGTGGTCGAAACTTTCGGGGTACTTCTCGGCAAGATACTTGGAGAAGACGTCGTGACGGGCGGAAGTCAGTCCGTTAGAGCCCATACCGCCGTTGTAGCATTTCTCGTAAGTAGCCTGACCTGTTGAGGACAGACCCACGATGACGTCACCCGGACGGATGTTGGCATTGTCGATGACGTCGCTGCGCTTCATGCGGCAGGTGACGGTAGAGTCAACGATGATGGTGCGCACAAGGTCGCCCACGTCGGCAGTCTCACCACCCGTAGGCCAGATGCCGATACCCATCTCGCGGAGCTCGGCAAGCAACTCGTCGGTGCCATTGATGATGGCGGAGATGACCTCACCTGGTACGAGCATCTTGTTACGACCGATGGTGCTGGAAACGAGGATGTTATCCACAGCACCCACGCAGAGCAGGTCGTCGGTATTCATGACGATGGCGTCCTGCGCAATACCTTTCCATACGGAGAGGTCACCTGTCTCTTTCCAATACATGTAGGCCAGGCTGGACTTGGTGCCAGCACCGTCGGCATGCATGATGTTGCAATACTCCGGGTCACCACCGAGAATGTCGGGGATAATCTTGCAGAAAGCCTGCGGGAAGATACCCTTGTCGATGTTCTTGATGGCTGCGTGAACGTCTTCTTTGGCGGCACTAACGCCGCGTTGCATATAACGGTTATTCATAATCATTGTTATGTTTGTCGCTATGCCATAGCGACATACTAGACTTAGAACTTCACCTTGGGTGCGTTCTCTGCACCTGCCTCAGCCTCGAACTTATCCATGGTGTTGAAGCCAAAGATGCCAGCGAGGATGTTCTTTGGGAACTTGCGGATGACGATGTTGTACTGCTGAACAACACCATTGAACTTGTTACGAGCCTCGTTGATGCGGTTCTCAGTACCCTCCAGCTGTGACTGCAGGTCACGGAAGTTCTCGTTGGCCTTCAGTTCAGGATAGTTCTCCTGTACGGCAAGCAGACGACCGAGTGCGCTACCCAGTTCGCCCTGAGCCTTCTGGAACTCCTTCAGCTTGTCAGCGGTGAGGTTTGATGGGTCAACAGTAATCTGTGTAGCCTTGGCACGTGCGGCAACAACGCTTTCAAAAGTCTCCTTCTCGTGAGCGGCATAGCCCTTGACAACCTCTACCAGGTTGGGGATGAGGTCGGCACGACGCTGGTAGGCCGACTGAACATTAGCGAACGCTGTGGTAGCCTTCTCCTGTTCGCTGACCATTGAATTGTAAGCACTGGCAGCCCACATGCAGATGATGACAACGGCTGCGATGATTCCGATTGTAGATTTACTCAGTTTCATAATTTATAATTTTTCGTTATTACGTTATCACGTTATTTCGTTATCACGACGATGTTGTTACCATCTCGATGTGGCACCACCGCCACCGAAGCTTCCGCCTCCGAAGGAACCGCCACTGAAGCCACCTCCGCTGCTATGACCGCCCCCACCAAAGCCTCCGAAACCTGACGAACCGCTGCTGCGCGGTGCGACATAGAACGGATTGGTCAACAGAGGCACCATGCCGACGAGTCCTAGCCAGTGGTACTTACGATTCTTGTAGAGGAAGAAGATGCACCAGGCGATAATGGCCATGAAGGTAGTGAAGACCACCGTTGCAGCTTCGTCGTCCGCTGCTTCTTCAGCCATCAGCGACGATGCCACAGGCAACTGCTTCTTCTCCAGCGTGGAGTAGATGGCCTCGGTGAGATAATACATGGCACTGTCGGGCTGCTCACGCTTCATGAACGGGATGGCATATTGCTGCTCCAGACGACGGCACTCCACATCGGTGAGATCACCCTCTAAGGAGCGTCCCGGTGAGATATTGAGCGAGTGGTCCTGATAACCGCAAACGACCATGAGTCCGCGGTCGCCATAGCCAACACCGTATTTGTTACCCACATCCTGCGCCAAGCGGAAGGGGTCGTCGTTTTCGATATGGTTGACCACGATGACTACCGACTGTACGCCTAAGTCAAGGTTTAACCGTTGTAATGTAACGTTCATGTTATCAACGGTTTGTTGGGAGAGAACTCTGTCAGGATTGGAAACGTACTGCGTAGAGTCCTGTAGGTAAGGAATGGGGATGTTGTCGGCATTCCAATAGGTAATCTCTGTGGTCTCAGCGGCAGAACCGCTGAGTGCACTGGCGGTGCCTTCAATGGTCTCCGTGGCAGCCATAGGCTCGGGACTGTCGGGCAGCGACATCGTGCAACAGGTCATGGCCGTCAGGATGCCCACCACGAAAAACCAGCCCCACATCTTGCGGGCCTTCGTCCATTCGGGGTGCGTCTCCTTATACTCCTTAACGATGGCTTGGCGCTTTATCTTGTATTCTTGCACCAGCTGCGTGTAGCGTCCGGAGTACTGCTCTTTGAGTTTGTTAACTCTGCCAACCTGTCCCTTCTCCAACTCAAAGGCATTCTCCAAGGCTTGGATGGCCTGGTTGTATTGCTTGGTCAGTTGGTCGAGTGATATTTTGTATTCTTCCATAGCTTATTTCTCATGCCAGAATTCCCAAGAGGCGAAGGCCTGCAGCAACAGCATCTCCAGACCATTCTTGGTCTGTGCACCGTACTGTGCGCCGCGCTTCATGAAGAGCGTCTCGTCGGGATTGTAGATAAGGTCATAGAGGATGGTATGACTATCCATAGCCTCATAGGGTAGCAGCGGACACTCCTCGGTATTCGGATACATGCCCAGCGGCGTGCAGTTCACAATGACGTTGTACTCCTTGATGACTTCTGGGGTAATGTTGGGATACTGGATAGTGTCGGGACGTTCGTAACGACTGACAAAGACGGTCTCCAGTCCCAAATGGTGCAGTCCGAAGTTGATAGCCTTCGACGCACCACCCGTACCGAGGATGAGTGCCTTCTTGTGCCACTTCTTGTCGAGCATAGGTTCGATACTCTTGGTGAAACCGATGACGTCGCTGTTGAAACCCTTCAACTTGATATTTCTACCCTCGTGAATGACCTTGATGACGTTGACGGCACCAATGGCTCTGGCCTCTGGTGTGATGCTGTCGAGATAGGGAATGACCTTTTCCTTGTAGGGGATAGTCACGTTGAGTCCTTTCAGTTCGGGATTGGCACCCAGCACCTCGTCGAGCGCCTCGATGGAAGGAATCTCGTAGTTCTCATACACAGCATCGATGCCCTCATCCTGGAATCGCTGGTTGAAGTAGCTGATGGAGAATGAGTGACCCAATGGGTAACCGATAAGTCCGTACTTTTCCATTTTTATTACCTATTTTGTTGCTAAATACATCGTGCAGATGCCGAAGGTGAGTCGCTTGAACGATGCCTCGGCGAAGCCTGCCTTCATCAGAATATCTACCATGCGCTCGCCCTGTGGGAACGCCTCGATGGTCTTGGTGAGGTAAGAGTAGGCGCTGGTGTCCTTGGAGATGAGTCGTCCGTAGACGGGCAGCACCGTGTGTGAGTAGATGTGGAACAGCTGGCGCATGGGGAACGAGACGGGTGTCGTCAGTTCTACGATGCTGAGGTGTCCACCGGGACGGAGCACGCGACACATCTCGCGGAGTCCTGCGTCTAGGTCGGCAAAGTTGCGGATGCCGAAGGCTGCAGTCACAGCGTCAAAGGTGTCGCTAGGATACGATAGGTGTGTGCAGTCTTCTTTCTCGAACGTTACAACGTTGTCGAGTCCGAGGGCTTTCACCTTCTCACGACCAATCTGCATCATACCCTCGCTGATGTCTGCACCGACCAGTCGCTGGGGATTTAGCATCTGGGCTGCCATGATAGCAAAATCGCCTGTACCGGTGGCAATGTCGAGCAGCGACTGGGGCTGATAGGGTGCCAGAGCCTTGATGGCCTTGCGGCGCCACCCCTTGTCGATGTTCCAGGATAGTCGATGGTTGAGCGTGTCATAGGTAGGGGCAATGTTGTCGAACATCGCCTCCACCTGCTGTGCCTTATCTCCGCAGGTATATGGGTTTATTTGTTCCTGCTGGTAAGCCATGCGCTCACATTCTTCTCAATGCGCTGGGCAATGTCGCCTTCCTCCGTAGCTTTGTCGAACTTCTCGCCAACGATGTGCTCGTAGAGCTCGATATAGCGGTCTGAAACGCTCTCGGCATATTCATCGGTGATTTCGGGCATCACCTGTCCGGGCTCGTTCATGAAGTCGTGCTCAATGAGCCACTGGCGCACAAACTCCTTAGAGAGCTGACGCTGGGGCTCACCCTTGGCCAACTTCTCCTCATAGCCGTCGGCATAGAAATAACGGCTGGAGTCTGGCGTGTGAATCTCATCGATGAGGTACACCTTACCGTCGCGCTTACCAAACTCGTACTTCGTATCCACGAGGATGAGACCGCGCTTGGCAGCAATCTCCTGACCACGAGCAAAAATCTTGCGGGTGTAGTCCTCCATGATGGCATAGTCCTCTGCAGAGACGATACCCTGAGCAATAATCTCTTCCTTCGAGATGTTCATGTCGTGACCCTCGTCAGCCTTGGTAGTTGGGGTGATGATAGGCTCAGGGAAACGCTCGTTTTCCTTCATGCCGTCGGGCAGTTTCACACCGCAGAGCTCGCGACAACCGTTCTTGTACTCTCGCCAGGCAGAGCCGGTGAGGATAGAGCGGATAATCATCTCCACACGGAAGCCCTCACACTTCAGACCTACAGTGACCATGGGGTCGGGGGTGGCCAGCTTCCAGTTCGGACAGATGTCGGTAGTGGCATCCAGGAACTTCGCAGCAATCTGGTTCAGTACCTGACCCTTGAAGGGAATACCCTTCGGCAGTACGACGTCGAAAGCGGAGATGCGGTCGGTAGCTACCATCACCATCAGGTCGTCGTTGATGTTGTACACATCGCGTACCTTTCCGTGGTACACGCTCTTCTGTCCCTCAAAGTGGAAATCAGTCTTTGTTAATGCTTTCATTGTTATCTTCTTTAACTTCCTTAACTTCTTTAACTTCCTTAACTTCTTTAACTTCCTTGTCAAAACGTTCGTAAGCGTTGACAATGCGAGTCACCAGCTTGTGGCGCACAATGTCCTTACCCGTCAGATTGACGATGCCGATGCCCTCCACATTATTTAATATATGCAAGGCCTCCACGAGACCGCTTTTCTGCGATTTCGGCAGGTCTATCTGTGTCATGTCGCCCGTGATAATCATCTTTGTGTTCCATCCCATACGTGTCAGGAACATGCGGATTTGGGCGGGTGTGGTATTCTGCGCCTCGTCCAGAATGACTACGGCATCACTCAGCGTGCGACCACGCATAAAGGCCAGCGGAGCTATCTGGATGATGTTTTTCTCCATCATGTCCTGCAGCTTCACCTGTGGCAGCATATCCTCCAGAGCGTCGTAGAGCGGCTGCAGATAGGGGTCTATCTTTTCCTTCATGTCGCCAGGCAGGAAACCGAGCTTCTCGCCAGCCTCCACAGCAGGGCGCGAGAGGATAATCTTCTTCGCCGTCTTATCCTTCAGTGCTTTCACGGCCAGGGCTATCGACAGGTAGGTCTTACCTGTACCGGCAGGTCCCACGGCAAACACCATGTCGTTCTGCTGGTAGGCATCGATGAGCTGTTGCTGGTTCTGGCTGCGAGCCTTGATGGCGCGGCCCGACATGGAGTAGCACACCACGTCGTCGGGGATATCGTCGGTAGTGCGACGACCTTTCACAATGTCTAGGATATTTTCTTCGTTGAGGGAATTGAATTTCAGCACGTGCTGACGCATGCGCTCCGTGCTCTCCTCGAAAGCTGCCATCTGTTCTTCATCGCCCAAGACGCGGATGACATTGTCGCGGGCCACGATGCGCAGCTTCGGGTACAAGGCGCGAATCATCTGGAGGTGCTGATTACCAGTCCCGTAGAACACCACGGGATCAATGTCCTCTAGTACTATGTGCTTCTCTATCACGCTCTCAACGTTTTCTTTTCACAATAACGGCGCAAAGGTACAAAAAATATTTCTAAATGACAAAGAAACTCCTCTAAAAATAGCGAGAGCCGTAACTTTCTGGGTTACGGCTCGTAGCTATTGAAGTCTGTCGCAGATTATGCGAATGGATTCTCGGTGGGATAGAAGTCACCCTTCGGGAAGTTGTAGTCAATCTCGTCCACGGGGATACCCATGTACTTCAGAACCTCCCACAGGTACTTACCCTGGTGGCCGAACATAACGGCGCAGTGGTGTGGGTAGTGCTTCTCAATGAGGACGTGACGATAGAAGCGGTTCATGTTCTTGATACCGAAGATACCGATAGAACCGAATGAGCGGGTAGCTACAGGAATAACCTCGCCCTGAGCGATGTAAGCGCGGAGCTTGGTGTCGGCAGTAGACTGCAGACGATAAACAGTAGCCAGACCGGGCTGGATGTCACCCTCCAGGGTACCGTTGGTAACCTCAACAGGCAGGGCGCGAGCCATAATGCGCTGGAAGCACATCTGGCAGTTGCAAACCTTAGAAGAAGCAGTGTTACCGCAGTGGAAGCCCATGAAGATTTCCTTGTCGGTATAGGTGTCGCAAGCAAACTTCTTGCCCTTGATGCTCTCCTCGTACATGTCGTTAGGAACGGTGTTGTTGATGTCGAGCAGCGTAACGGCATCCTGGCTGATGCAGGTTCCGATGTACTCAGACAGTGCACCATAGATGTCAACCTCACAAGCTACGGGGATGCCACGGCTGGTCAGACGGCTGTTGACATAGCAGGGAACGAAACCGAACTGAGTCTGGAAGGCAGGCCAGCACTTGTTAGCCATAGCAACGAACTGACGCGAACCCTTGTGAGCCTCAATCCAGTCGAGCAGTGTCAGCTCATACTGAGCGAGCTTAGGCAGCACCTGAGGAATCTTGTTGCCGTGACCGAGCTCCTTGGCCATGTCAGCTGCAACCTCGTCGATGCGTGGGTCGTTAGCGTGCTTCTGGAAAGCTTCGAACAGGTCGAGCTCTGAGTTCTCCTCGATCTCAACGTCCAGATCATAGAGGGCGCGGATAGGAGCGTTACAAGCCAGGAAGTTGTTTGGACGGGGACCGAAGCTGATAATCTTCAGGTTCTGCAGACCTACGATAGCGCGGGCGATGGGCAGGAACTCGTGAATCATTTCAGCGCACTGAGCAGCGTCACCAACGGGCTCCTCGGGGATGTAAGCGCGGGTCTTGCGCAGAGAGAGGGCCTGGCTGGCGTTCAGCATACCGCAGTAAGCATCACCACGACCATCAATCAGGTTGTTCTGTGTCTCCTCAGCAGCAGCGCAGAACATAGCGGGACCCTGGAACCAGTCAGCCAGCATGGTCTCAGAAATCTCAGGACCGAAGTTGCCGAGGTATACGCACAGTGCGTTACAGCCAGCCTTCGTAATATCCTCGAGAGCCTGCTTAGCGTGAATCTCGCTCTCAACGATGCAGATGGGGCACTCGTAGATGCCTTCCTTACCGAACTTCTTCTCGTACTCGGCGATAACGGCCTTGCGGCGGTTAACGGCCAGTGACTCGGGGAAACAGTCGCGGCTAACAGCCACGATGCCGATCTTAATTACAGGTACATTGTTCATGTTAATCTTGTTTGTAAAGTAAATGTTTAATTGTTAGAAATATTATTCTCGTTAATTCTTAATTCATAATCGGCGAGCCGATAACTCTTAACTCTTACTTGAAGTGGTTCTTCCACTTCTCGCCTCCACGCCTTCAGGTAGTCGAACCACTCTTTGGCTGAGTGGTAACCGAAGGTCTCGTTGGCAGAGGTGTAGTTCACCTTGTAGTGCATCCGGTTGCCCGCCACCTTTATTATATATGCGTAGTTGTCCTTGTTGGCAGGCTCCTCGCTGACAATGTTCTGCTGTGGCACCAGCACAGCCAGACCGACGGTCTCGCGCTTCCACTTCAGTGTATCGGTCGAAGGATAGTCGGTACCCCAGCAGGCACGCAGGCCTTTCTTGTCGGTAAACTCCTCAGAACCTTTCACATTGATGATGCCCGTGGAGAAACGGTAGTCGCTAACGTCCTTATTGAACAGCACATCGACATCGGTATCCCTGTGACCCGCATACTGGGTGTAGCGCAGGGTCATATTGATGGGAGATGGCTGATGGCTGATGGCCGATGGTGCTTGCCAACCTCTGTCCACCAGTTCGACGATGGTGCGCAGCGGTCCGTAGCTGATAATGCGCTGGGTACGACTGCGAACGGGTTCCACGAGTGTGGGCTGTTTGCCGTCCCAACCACGGAAGGCACCAAGTCCGAAGGTTTTACCCACCCACAGCACGTCGTCGCCATAGCCGCGAGCCTTCTGGTCGGCATCTGTATAGAACTGAGTTTCTTTCAGTTCCAGTTGTTTGTTGAATTTTCCATATAAGTCCAGCGTCTGGCGGGCGTCAAAGTAGATGCGGATACCGTTGAGCTCGCTTTCGAAGGCCACGCCATGGTGGTGCTGTACGTTATAGGTATAGGCCGCGTCGCCACGAGCTGTGAGCGACTCGATATAATTGTTCTGCTGGTTTTTCTTCAGTGTCTTGTCCTTCGTGTTGGCCATCACCATCTCAGCATAGACGCGGGCAGGGTAGGGACGTGGCGCTCCTTCTGTATAGAGCGTCACCGTATAGTGCTTCTGCTCCTTCTTGCCAAGGTCAGCCAGAAAACACAGCTCGTCGAAATTGTCGTCCTGATTTAGGTCATCCAACTGACAAGGAATCTCCTGTCCCTCGCACATGACCAGTGCCGAACGGATATCCTGTCCATAGCGCTCCAACTGGAGGACAACAGGCTGGTCGTTCCGTACTTGCGACGACGGATTGACGACACTTACCTCGACGGTTTTTTGAGCCATCAAGGGCAGTGTTGCACATGTCAACAGCCAGAGGGAAATCGTACTTTTCATGCTATGGATAGTTGATACCAGCTACAAATATACTCATTTCTCGCACCATTTTTTATCTTTTTAGCAAAAAATTTGCTATTAAAAATATTTTTTAGTAATTTTGCATCGTATTTTTAATAAAATTAATGTTTTTCCTGTTAGTAACGTGCAGAAAATATACGGAATATTGGTCGTGCTGATGTTGGTCTGCGTCGGTTGTCAGTGGCACTTGAAACCTGCTGAGACGGATGCTGCAGGCAAGCGTATCGGTATCCAGCGTTTTGACCGTATCGAGATGCTCTATCTCACTACGGGCGACTATTCTGCGTTACAACAGATGAACACCTATTTCCCTACGGAGACGCGCATGCTGATTGAGGATATGCTGCACCTGGGACAGGTCGACGACCCGGCCATCAATACGAAGTTCCTGTTCTTCTTTCAGGACTCCACGCTGCAGCAGATGCTCAACGACGTGCAACAGCAGTACGCCAACATGGATGATGTCGATGAACATTTGTCGTTGGCATTCAAGCGGCTGAAGGACGAACTGCCAGACATGCCTGTGCCGACGGTATATACGCAGATTGGTTCTTTTGATCAGAGCATCATCGTGTCGGGTGGTTCGTTGGGTGTCAGCCTCGACAAGTACCTCGGTGCCGACTATCCGTTCTATGTGGACCACTACAGCGAGCAGGAACGCGAACAGATGCAACGCGACATGATTGTGCCCGACTGTCTGAGTTTCTATCTGCTGAGCATCTATCCTTTGCCCAAAGGACAAGAACAGACAAACCGCGACAAGCACATGGGACGCATCATGTGGACAGTGAACCGACTGATGCAGAAACAGGTGTTCGACAACGACTATGTGGACGAGGCAGCGACTTATATGAACCATCATCCACGAACCTCTTTAGATGATTTCCTAAAAGACAGAAAAGACTGATTATGGCTGAACAGAAAAACAATACCAGACGCAGGCAGCAACCTGTGGATAACACTTACGCACACGTACAACCCCAGGCAACAGAGATAGAACGGGCCGTGCTGGGCGCCTTGATGATTGACAAGGACGCCTATGCCGTCGTTTGTGAGACACTGTTGCCGGAGAGCTTCTATGAACCCCGCAACCAGAAGGTCTATCAGGCCATCATGGAACTGTCACTGAAGGAGCGTCCCGTGGACATCTGGACGGTGACGGAACAGCTGGCCAAACAGGGCGACCTGGAAATGGTGGGTGGTCCGGGATACATCACGGAACTGTCGTCGCGTGTGGCTTCGTCAGCCAATATCGAGTATCATGCGCGTATCATCGCCCAGAAGTCGTTGGCGCGCCAACTGATATCGTTCTCCAGCAACATCCAGACCAAGGCGTTCGATGAGACGGTGGATGTAGATGACCTGATGCAGGAGGCGGAGGGTTCGCTGTTCGAACTGGGACAGCGTAACATGAAGAAGGACTACACGCAGATAGACCCGGTCATCAAGAATGCGGTGGATGTCATTCAGAAGGCGGCAGCTAATAAGGACGGCTTGACAGGTGTGCCTACGGGATATCATAAGTTAGATGATATCACTTCTGGTTGGCAACCCAGCGACCTCGTGATTATCGCTGGACGTCCGGCCATGGGTAAGACGTCGTTTGCGCTGAGTATGGCGAAGAATATCGCAGCAGACTATCAGGTGCCAATGGCATTCTTCTCGTTAGAGATGTCGAATGTGCAGCTGGTAAACCGTCTGATATCGAATGTCTGTGAAATTCAGGGTTCGAAGATCCTGAATGGTCAGCTGCAGCCCGACGAGTGGGATCGCCTGGACAAGCGTGTGAACAACCTGCTGGGTGCACCGTTGTATGTGGATGATACGCCGGGTCTGTCGGTGTTTGAACTGCGCACCAAGGCACGTCGTCTGGTACGTGAGCACGGGGTGAAAATCATCATGATTGACTACCTGCAGCTGATGAATGCCAACGGTATGCGCTTCTCGTCGCGTCAGGAGGAGGTGAGCGTTATCTCACGTTCACTGAAGGGCTTGGCGAAGGAGTTGGATATTCCTATCCTCGCACTGTCGCAGCTGAACCGTGGTGTGGAGAGTCGTGACGGATTGGAAGGTAAGCGTCCGCAGTTGAGCGACCTGCGTGAGTCGGGAGCCATTGAGCAGGATGCGGACATGGTGCTGTTCGTGCACCGTCCGGAGTACTACCATATCTTTGAGGATGATAAGGGTCGCGACCTGCACGGCATGGCACAGATTATCATTGCCAAGCACCGTAAGGGTGCGACGGGCGATGTGCTGCTGACATTCCGTGGTGAGTTTACGCGCTTCGAGAATCCAGAAGACAAACAACTGCGCAGCACCAAGCATACGGATGATGGTGGTGGCGAGATTCTGGGTAGTAAGATGAATGGTGGTATGCCGGCAGATCCTAATGCGTCACCCTTCGAACCCGGTGATGCCCCTGGCTCCGTCCCCTTCTAACAAAGGTTCCCTTTTGTTTAGTAGGCAGCGGGTTTCCCGCTGCTTCCCTTATTGTTTCAACAGCGCTTTCGCATTGGCGATTGCTGCTTCTGACACGTCGCTACCGCTGACCATCTGCGCAATCTCCTTGACGCGTTCGTCATCATTGAGCAGGTGCATGCTGCTGGTGGTACCCTGTGGCGTCTCTTCCTTCGAGACACGATAGTGGTGACTACCCATGGCGGCAATCTGTGGCAGGTGGGTGATGCTGATTACCTGACGCTCGGCTTGTCCCATCTCACGCATCATCTCCGCCATCTTTTCGGCAATCTTTCCACTGACACCGGTATCTATCTCGTCGAAGATGATGGTGGGCAGTTTCACGGCACCGCTAATCATGGCCTTCAGCGATAACATGACACGGGCAATCTCACCACCGGAGGCTACCTGACTGACGGGTTGGAGTGGGGTGGAGGTGTTCGCGGAGAACAGGAAACTGACGTTGTCCTGACCATGACGGCCTAATGGCTGACTATTGATAGTCACCTCAAAACGTACATGGGGCATACCCAGGGGTACCAAGCGCTGTTGCATCTGTTTTTCAATGGCTTTCGCGGCTTTCTGGCGCTGGGCAGTCAACTTGTCGGCCAGCTGTTGACACTGGGCTGTCAACTGTTGACATTTCGCCTCCAGCTCTGCCACAGCTTCATCGCTGTTTTCAATGGCATTGAGTTGTTTATCCAATTGGTCACGTTGGGCAATGAGTTCGTCCACGCTATCCACGTGGTATTTCTTCTCCAGGTCGTAGAGCAGGTCCAGACGATTGTTCAGACGGTCTAGTTCTGCGGGATCGAAATCGGTGCGTTCTAACAGCCTGCTGACCTCATCGGCAATGTCTTTCAGTTCAATATGACAACTCTCCAGGCGCTCTGCCAACTCACTGGCTGCAGGCAACACACGGGAGATGTTCCGCAGGGTCTGGTACGACTGTCTGACGTTGTCCACGGCACCTTGTTGCTCGCTATTCAAATGACCATCAGCCTCATACAACGCTCCCTTGATATCTTCTGCATGCGATAGCATATCGCTCTGTTGCTCCAACTCTTCCTGTTCACCGCTAACCAACTGTGCCTGAGTGAGTTCTTCAAACTGGAACTGCATAAAATCTGCCTGCTGACGGTTCTGCTCAATGTCATCCTTCAGTGCTTGCAATTGGTTGTTGGCGGCTTGCAATTGACTATAGATTTCCTGATAGTCAGCTAACAGGGTCTGGTTTTGGGCAATGATATCCACCACACTCAACTGGAAGTCTTGCTTGTTCAGCAACAGGTTCTGGTGTTGTGAATGGATATCCACCAGTTGCTCACCGAGTTCTTTCAGCATCGACAGTGCCACAGGGGTGTCATTGATAAATGCACGACTCTTTGTGGCCGTGATCTCTCTGCGGATAATGGTATCTTCCGCATCGTAGTCTATATCGTTGTCCGTAAAGAACGGTTGCAAATCATATCTCGACAAATCGAAATGGGCCTCGATGGTACATCTGTCAGCCCCAGTCTTAATACTCTTAGAATCAGCACGTTGACCCAGCAACAGACCGATAGCCCCCAGGATAATACTCTTTCCCGCACCAGTCTCACCAGTCAACACCGAGAACCCTGGATACAACTCAATATCCAGCAGGTCTATCAGCGCATAGTTCTTGATATATAATTTCTTCAGCATCTTACTTCTTCATTCTTCACTCCCCTCCCAGCCGGGGAGGGGCTGGGGGTGGGTATTATTCTTTTATCTTATTCCACGCCTCGCTCTGCGACGCATTGAGGTTAAACAAGATGTTGTACACGTTCTCTTTTTCTTTCTGCGTACCCTTACCCTTGTAGATATTCGCCAACTCGTCACGCTTGTAGTCAGTCCATATCTGTGGCAACAGACTCAGTGGCTTGTCCTGGTGGGCCTGCTTCAGCAGTTCCAGGGCCTCAGAGATATTCGTGCGTCCTCGTTCTGCATTGTTGCTCATCTCGTCCAGACCCTTGCGGTAATAGTCGTACTGCATCTGACGGAAGGGCTTCATCGCCTCATCCAAGTAGTCGTTGATAATGGCAAAACGATTACGCGAGTCTTCAAAGGCTTTCCAACCGGGGAACCCCATATCTTGGGCGTTATTCGTCAGATTCATACAACGCTGCAACACCTCTGTACCTGCCATCGGACCAAAGCTGTCGAGATCCAGACCGATAATCAGAAAGGCATAGTACGCCATCAAGGCTGTCAGCTGATTGTCGATATTCTCTTCCATGAAGTTCAGCTGGTCAAACTGCGCAAAGTCGAAGTTGAAGTCACCATCCTTATTATTATATAAGGTGGTGGTGTAGGCAGAGTTGTACACCGGGCGGTTGGCCTGAATCATGGCTGAACACTCAAAGCGGTTGTTGGCCTTGTCATACTTCTGTACAGTAATGTTGAAGTTGACGTTGATGCGCTCATCCTTCTGGAACTGCAATTCAGTCCACTGCTTGTCGTTCATCCACTGTTCCAAGGTCTGCTGCAGGTTCTCAAAGACACTCTTATCAGTACCCTCCACCTGCGAACTATTGATGTTCACCTTCACCTGCAACTCCTGCGCTCCGACACTTGCCGCAAGTAGTATATATAATAATGTAAGAATCCCTTTTCTAACCATTAACCTTTAACCCTTTTCTCGATTTCATCTACGATGTCTCTCGCCACCGCCTGCTTCGATTTCTTCTCATAGTCTCGCTGACCTTCCTTGGAGATGATGCTTATCTGGTTCTCATCCGACTGGAAGCACGTTCCTTTGTTCTGCAGCGAGTTCAAGACGATGAAGTCGAGATTCTTCTTCTCCAGCTTCTTCTTGGCATTCACCTCTTCATCATTGGTCTCCAAGGCAAATCCCACCAGCACCTGCTTCTCTGTCTTCATCTTTCCCAAAGCTGCCGCAATATCGGGGTTGGGCACCAGCCTCAGCGTCAGTCCAGACTCTCCCTTCCCAGTGGGGAGGGGTTGGGGGTGGGTTTCCCTCTTTATCTTCTCCTTCGCCTGTTGCTCTGGACGGAAGTCTGCCACAGCTGCACATAGTATCGCTGCATCACTCTCCTTGAAAGCGGCAGTCGCAGCCTGGTACATCTCCTCACAGCTCTCCACATCAATACGGTGGATAGCCTCAGAGCACTCCATACTGACAGGGCCAGCGACCAGTGTCACCTCAGCCCCTCTTTGTGCGCACTCTTCAGCTAGCGCGAAGCCCATCTTCCCACTGCTATAGTTTCCGATAAACCGCACCGGGTCTATCTTCTCATACGTCGGTCCAGCGGTAATCAGCACCTTCTTTCCCCTCATCCCTCCTTCCGGGCTTTCTTGTTGGGCATGGTTTTGCCATGCCTTTTGCGCTTCCATGCTTTCCTGTAGGGCATGGTTTTGCCATGCCTTTTCCAAGCAACTACTCCCCCTCATTTTTGAGGGGGCTTCCCCCAGGCTTTCCTCCAGTATGGCCACAATCCTTTCTGGCTCCTCCATTCTTCCTTTTCCTTCCAGTCCAGATGCCAGGAACCCTGATGCGGGCTCGATGATATGATTTCCAAAGCTGACGAGCCGTTGCATATTCTCCTGCGTGCTGGGGTGCTTATACATATCCAGATCCATGGCTGGCGCAATAAACACGGGGGCCTTCATAGAGAGATAGGTGGTGATGAGCATGTTGTCGGCAATACCATTGGCCATCTTGCCAAGGGTCGAGGCCGTACAGGGTGCAATAAGCATGGCGTCGGCCCACAGTCCCAGA
Source organism: uncultured Prevotellaceae bacterium (assembly GCA_900316265.1). Classification (GTDB taxonomy): domain Bacteria; phylum Bacteroidota; class Bacteroidia; order Bacteroidales; family Bacteroidaceae; genus Prevotella. The sequence goes on from ONCH01000003.1 coordinate 49,110, forward strand.
TCCACATGCGAGTTCCACGTACCATCCCTTTGGGCAAAGAACTCGCTAATCACGGGCTTGTGGGTCAGTGCCGACAGCGTTATCGGGGTGATAAACTCCTTCCCCGCAGGGGTAATAACCACCTGTACCTCAGCACCAGCCTTCACCAGTCCACGGATAATCAGACACGCCTTATACGCGGCTATGCTTCCCGTAATACCCAGTACAATCTTCTTCCCCTTAAGCATTACCTCTAATTTCCTTAACTCCTTTAACTTCTTTAACTCCTTTAACTGCTACTTTTGCGCTTCGCGCAAACGAATCCTCGTCAGCGCCTGCTTGGTGTTATTCGTAAAGTCTCCATTCAGTATCCAGCTATAGTAGCCAGGATCCATGCGCAGTACGTCGGTCACGGGCAGTCCCTTGTACTTACCGAAGTTAAACACCTCTGTGCGCTTTCCCTTCACCTCTGCCCATATAATACGTCCGGCAAAGTCCACATTGTCATTGACCTTCGAGAAGTCTGCCAGGGCCTGCATATCGTTGGGTAGGGTGCGCTCTGTGGGGTCTTCGCCAATGGCGCGCTGGTGCTCCTCCGTATAGCAGTCCAACTCTCCCATCAGTACACGATAGGTCGCCTCGGTGTCCTGGTCGGCACGGTGAGCCTCGAAGTCGTCCTCCATCTTTCTGCCACAATAGAACTTATACGCAGCAGCCAGATTTCTGCGCTCCATCTTATGGTAGATGGTCTGCACATCTATCAGACGACACTTGCTGAAGTCGAAGTCAATGCCTGCCCTCAGGAACTCCTCAGCCAACAGGGGCACGTCGAAGTGGTTGCTGTTATAGCCGGCAATATCCGAACCGGTAAACACCTCGCAAATCTTGCTCGCCAACTGCTTGAAGGTGGGCTTGTCCTTGACATCCTCATTGGAGATGCCCGTCAGCGCCACGACCTCGTCGGGAATAGGCTTCTCTGGATTGATAATCTCATTACCTCTCTCTTCTCGACCGTCGGGGTACACCTTAATATATGATAACTGGATGACACGTTCCTTGACAATGTCAAGGCCCGTGGTCTCCAAGTCAAAAATCACCAGTGGTTTCTGTAAGTTCAGTTTCATTTATTCTTTAACTTCCTTAACTTCTTTAACTTCTTTAACTTCCTTAACTTCTTTAACTTCGTTAACTCCCCAGTTAATCGTTGATCAGCATCGGCATCATCAGCATCAGCACATCCTGGTTCTCAGGCTGCTCAGAGGGCAGTACGAGACCTGCACGACTGGGGTCTGCCAACTGCAGGATAACATCCTGACAGTCGAAGTTGCTGAGTATCTCGATGAATGACGAGCCCTTGAAGCCAATGCTCATCGGCTGACCATTATACGAGCACGACATACGCTCGGTAGCGGTCTTCGAGAAGTCGTAGTCCTCAGCATCCAACTGCAGGGTACCTCCTTCTACGTGGAAGCGAATCAGGTTGCTGGAGTCGTTGGCGAAGGGCTGCACGCGGCGCAGCGCTGCCAACAGCGTCTGGCGGTCAACAGTCAACTGGTTGGGGTTGTTCTGTGGAATCACGCTGTTATAGTTAGGATAGCGACCCTCAATCAGTCGACAGATAATCTCGCCATCGCCATAACTGATCTGGGCATTGCGCTCATCGAAGCGGATGGTCACATCACCACCGTCCTTACCCAGCAGGGCCTTCAACAGCGATGCAGGCTTCTTAGGCAGGATGAAGGCGGCAGGCTGCTCGCTCTGGATGCTCAGCACCTTGTTGCGCACCAGCTTATGACCGTCGCTGGCAACGATAGCCAAGCACTCTGGAGTCAGGTCGAAGTAGATACCGTTCATCACGGGGCGCAATTCATCCTGGGCGGTGGCAAACAGTGAGCGGTTGATGTTCTCTGCCAACAGGGCATTGCTGATGACAATCTCGTTAGCACCATCCGTGATACCCTGAGCCTGTGGATATTCGTCAGCATTCTCTACGGGCAGTGAGAAAAGACCGTTCTGGTACGAAATCTTGGCGATATTGGCCGTCTGGTCCACGTCAAAGGTGATGGGCTGCTCGGAGAAACCCTTCACGGCTTCCAACAGGTCGTGGTTGCCAATGGCAAAGCGACCGTTGCCGTCTGATTCGTTCAACTCCAACTGGGTCTTCATGACGTTCTCGCTGTCTGAAGCGGTCAGATAGAGCATGTTGTCCTGTACGTCGAACAGGAAATCGGCCAAAATGGGCAGTGAATTCTTACTGTTGATGACTCTCGAAAGAGCGTTGAGTTTGCTGCTAAGCGCAGTGCTGGAAACTGTAAATCTCATGCGTATTTATATTTTTAGTTTTGTTCGTTTATGTGCTAATAAGCGTAAATTGACCACAAAAATACAAAATAAGTTGGTCAAATGCAAAAATATTGTCGGAAAAATGATTATTTTAAAAATATTTTCCGTAATTTCGCAGTCTGAAACAGAAAAAACGTAAAAAAACAACAAATAATTATGGAATTATCAGGTAAAGTTATTGCCGTTCTTCCGGCAAACAGTGGTGTCTCTCAGCGCACCGGAAATGCATGGATGTCTCAGGAGTATGTCATCGAGGTTCCGGGACAGTATCCTCGCAAATGTATGTTCAGAATCTTTGGTGAGGATCGTATCAAGCAGTTCAACATTCAGATGGGTGAGGATATCACGGTGTCTTTCGATATCGATGCACACGAATATAATGGTCGTTGGTTCAACGAGATTCGTGCTTTCAACGTCGTTCGTGGTGTTGCTCCCGCCGTGGCTGCTCCCGTGCAGGGCGCTCCCTTCGCTCAGCCTGCTGCTGCCCCTCAGGATGCTACTTCTCCCTTTCCTCCAGCTCAGGAGCCTGCAGGAGAGGGTAGTGCCGACGACCTACCCTTTTAGGGAACAATGATATGTGTATAATATGCCTACTATAGATAGTGCGGTAGCGGTGGGTGTTAGTGATGCCGTAGGCATACCAAATCGTTATTGGTATGTGGCATTCGTTGGGTCAAATGCTGAGAAGCGTTGTCGTGATCGTTTGCTTCGTTTAGGTTATGAAGCATACGTGGCAACTCAGAATGAAATCCACTGTTGGAAAAATGCTAAACTCAAGAAAGTAGAAAAGGTGGTCATCACCCAACTGCTTTTCATCCATTGCACCGAGCAAGAGCGCAAAGAGATAGTCAATCTTCCCTATATCCGCTCATTCTTAGTCGACAAAGCAGCCAAAGCCAACAAATTCGGTCTACGGCCCGTAGCTGTCATTCCTGACCAACAGATAAAAATGCTGCAGTTCATGCTCTATAATGCTGACAGTCCTGTGCAGTTCGTCGCAGCTCCTCTCAAAAAAGGTGATAACATCCGTATCATTCGTGGTGATTTGAAAGGTTTAGAAGGTGAGGTTGTCGAACTCAAAGGCTCTGAAGAGCAATACTTGGGTATTCGACTAAGCATGTTGGGATGTGCAATATTACACATCGCGCTTACAGATGTAGAAAAAACATAAATAGTGTATTTATTATAATAAATAATATGAAGAGGATATATCTAATCTTAATGCTGTTCGTATGTTGCACAGTAGTGAACTACGCACAGAACACAGGTGGTGGTGCCGGTGGTGCTGGTGGTACAGCGACGACAGGTACCAGTAGTGGTGGTATTAGTGATGGTCAGGTCATTCGTAGTGCTGCCAGTCAGAAGCGTGCTGGTGCATCGGAGGCTCAGATTGCCAACCAGTTGCTCCAGCAGGGGGCTACACCCCAGCAGTTGCAGCGTCTGCGTAATCAACATGCTGACCAGATCAGAAAGGCAGGTATGGATAATGCTGTTGATAATGGTCTTCGCGATGCAATTGACCGCTCACGTACCAATAACGAGGCTAATGATGCACCTGCTGAACAGACTGGTGATGATGCCTCTATGGAAGATGGTACAGGTGATGGCGACGGTGATATGGATGTAGATGCCGATGGCGATGACTCTGATGACGGAGCGAGAGCTTCCAGAAGACGTGGTCGTTATAGCCGCCAGGTTTTCGGACGTAACATTTTCAATAACCGTAACCTGACATTCGCTCCCAATATGAATATCGCCACACCGCAGAACTATGTACTGGGTCCTGGCGATGTGCTGGTCGTTGATGTCTATGGCGGTTCGCAGGAGAGTCAGCGCTTGACGGTCAGCCCGGAGGGTGACGTCTATGTCCCTGAGTACGGACCTATTCAGGTCAGTGGCCTGCAGATTCGTGCCGCCCAGAACCGCATCCGTCAGCGTCTGGGCAAGTTCTTCCAGAGTTCCGACATCCGTATCACGTTAGGTCAGACACGCTCTATCCAGGTCAACGTGCTGGGTGAGGTTCGTGTGCCAGGTACTTATACTTTGAGTTCCCTCTCTACGGTTTACCACGCTCTCTATCGTGCCGGCGGTATCAGCAATTTAGGTACGCTTCGTAACATCAAGCTCTATCGCCAGGGCAAGCTGGTGACCGTCGTCGATGTCTATGAGTTTATCTTCAACGGTCGTCTGGCAGGTAATGTGCCCTTGCAGGACAATGATGTCATCCAGGTGGATACCTACGACTGTCTGGTGAACATCTCCGGATATGTCAAGCGTCCTATGACCTATGAGTTACGTGAAAATGAGAGTCTTTCCACCTTATTAAAATATTGTGGCGGCTTCACCAGTACTGCGCATAAGGAGACGGTTCGTGTATTCCGCAATTCGGATAAGATGAGGAATGTGTTCAATGTCGATGAGTTCGACTTCTCTTCTTTCAAGGTTCACAATGGTGATGCTGTCACAGTGGAAGCTATTTCCGAGTTGTTTGAGAACATGGTGCGGATTACTGGTGCTGTTGCTCGCCCAGGTATGTACCAGCTTGGCGACAAGGTCTATAGTGTGAAAAGTTTGGTGGAGCGTGCACAAGGACTGGCTCCTGAGGCAATGACAGACCGTGCTGTGATACGTCGATTGAACCCCAACCGCACGTCTGAGATTCTCTCATTCAATCTTGGGGGAATTATGAATGGTACAGAAGCGGACATTCAACTGCAGAACGAGGATGTGCTTTATATCATGACTCAAAAAGATCTGCGTCAGGAACGTACGCTGACCATTACGGGTGAGGTGATGTCTCCAGGAACCTATGATTTTTCTGATAACATGACTATTGAGGATCTTATTGTCATAGCTGGTGGTCTCCGTGATCAGGCTTCATTAGCAAAAGTCGATGTGTCACGTCGAATTCTCAATCCGAATGCTACCGAGAAATCACGCGAGATTGCCAAGACTTTCACCTTCGAACTCAAGGATGGACTACCCATCGATGCTGATCACCAGTTTATACTCGAACCTTACGATGTGGTGCACGTTCGTCGTAGTCCGGCTTTCAGCACTGCTCGTAACATCTCTGTGACGGGTGAGGTAAACTACGAGGGTAACCATACCTTGGAGAACAAGAACATGCGCCTTTCCGATGCTGTTCGCCTTGCTGGTGGTGTAACGTCTGATGCCAATCTTCGTGGTGCCCGTTTGGTGCGTCGTACGAATGATGAGGAACGTGTGCGCATGCGTGCGACCATGCAGGCTGTTCGAGAGATTCTGACTGAACGAGGTGACTCTGTTTCATGGCAGAAATTGGATTTGGAAAACAACTATCTCGTAGGTATTAACCTTGAGGAAGCCTTGAAGAATCCAGGTAGTGATGCCGATATCTTGCTCCGTGAGGGCGATCGTATCTTCGTTCCTGAATACGACCCCATTGTAAAAATCTCAGGCGACGTATTTTTCCCCAACACGGTGTTCTTTGAGAAAAACAAGGGATATAAGCATTATGTCGAGATGGCTGGTGGCTTTGGCAATAGGGCAAAAAAGTCCAAGACCTTCATCGTTTATCAGAATGGAACTGTTGGTTTGCCTAAGAAAGGTGCTAAGCCTGAGCCTGGATGCGAAATCATCGTACCGTCAAAGAAACATAAGAATCCTATAGCTTTGGGTAATATCGCTACTATGGGAACATCTCTTGCCTCTCTGGCCACATTGGTAATTGCACTCACTAAACTGTAAGATGTCTTTATGTCTAAGGATATGGAAGAAATTATTAAGAATCAAGAGTCGGTAGAAGAAACTTCTTCTATCGACTTCATGAAGATATTTAAAGACCTGTTAAAGTATAAGAAGCTTTATTATAAGGTGTTGGGAATCACTGCAGTGGTGGCTGTCATCTACACCTTGAGCCTACCTAATTATTATCAGGTGACGGTGAAGCTGAGTCCAGAGCTGAATAGCCGACGTAGTAGTAATTCTCTGGCGAGTATGGCGAGTATGTTTGGTGTGAATCTCCGAGGAGCAGCTGGAAATACCACAGAGGCCCTCTTCCCCACACTCTATCCGGACTTGATGAATAGTGTGGCATTTCATACCACGCTGTTTCCCATTAAGATTCATCGTGACAAGGATGATAAGATGATGACCTACTACGATTACTTGCTGAATGAGCAGAAATCGCCTTGGTGGTCGCAGGCCATCGGTGCTACGAAAGGGGCTATCTTCAGTCTTTTTACTGAAAAAAAAGAGGAACCAACAAAGGTGAATCCTTTCCGCCTGACCAAGAAGCAGACGGCTATCGTCAAGTCAATGAAGAAACGTATCGTCTGTGATGTGGATAATAAGACGATGGTAATTACGATTGATGTGATTGATCAAGACCCGTTGATTGCTGCCGTCATGGCAGACTCTGTGCAACAGCGCCTGCAGGACTTCATCACCGACTACCATACCAAGAAGGCCCGAGTGGATTTGGAGTTCAGCAGGAAGGCATACACCAAAGCTCAACAGCGCTATGAGGAAGCTCGCCGTCGTTATGCGAACTATACAGATGCTAACCGGCGTCTGTTCTTGGAAGCTTATCGCAGTGAACAGTCCAAACTGAGTCAGGAGTTGCAGATTCAGTCGCAGATTTATTCACAGGCTTCTGCCCAGTTGCAGCAGGCAGAGATGGACGTGCAGAAAGAGACACCAGCCTTCACGGTGTTGGAGCCTGCCACGGTACCTGTTCGCAAGGCCGGTCCTGCCCGTGCGAAGATGTGCATCATCTTCTTGTTCCTGGCCTTCCTGGGCACTACGGCCTACGCCCTCTACAAAGAGGACGACCTGAAGCCCCTCCTCGGCATGGGCTAAAAGCTCTGTGTTAGGCGGTTTTCCCGCCGTCAATTGTCCTGTCTGTTGCCATTTTATGGCAACTCCTTCACAAAATACTCACTTCCGGAGTTGCGCCTGCGACTCCGGAATTTGTTTTCCGGCCGGTTCAGGAAGTTACCAATTTTCTCGAAGGTGCCGGCTTCCTCCTTATAGGCACCCTTGAAGGCTTGTTTCAACTGCTTCGAGATGGCCTTCAGCGATAGCCATTTACCCTCGCTCTCGTTTTCGGGCCTCTGGTAGAGCGACAGCAACATCTCGCCCAGTCCGTTCAGTCGTTGGTATTGCAGGTTATGGTGCATCAGCGCCTGCTCCTCATCCTTCGTCAACCAGTAGCGCTCGCCACGCGCCACCTCAGCTACCAGCTGCGCATAGAGCTGCGGGTAGTCGATGGGCGTCTGGAAGTCGATGTTACCCTCAGCCACCACACAGATGAAACGGCGCGAACCGCTGGGGTCAACGAGGGGCGTCTGGTCGTTGGTGGTGCCAATGAACGACGCATAGCGTCGATGACTACTATAAGCCTTGCCATACGGCGGACGGTATTTCAGGTCTGCCGTCGATACGAGGTATTTCAGTACAATCTGCTGGCGCTGGGTAATCTTGTCGAACTCGTCGAGGTTGATAAGGGCAAACGACGTCAGGCCGAGGTTCAGATCGGACTCGTTCTTGAAATTGATGCGGTCGTTATAGTATTCACGCTGGTCGCGAGGCAACAGGATGCGACAGAAGCTCGACTTGCCACAGCCTTGGCGACCTATTAATAAAGGTACGAGGGCGTTACCCGTCAGCTGTCCCTTACCTTGCCACATGGCCACCATCGAGCGCATCCACAGGTGGAACAGATGCGTCCACTCCTCATAGTCGGTCTTCACACGCTGGGCCAGGGACGTCACACGGTCCACTCCGTCCCACTTGGGCAGGTGTTCCAGCCAGTCGTTGATGGGGTCATACAGTTCGATGTCGTCGGAGTTGACAAAGCGCCGGATGTCCTTGTCCCAACAACGGATGCCCTGCTCCAAGGCACGCATCGTCATGGAGTTGCGAGCCTCCTCGGTGAGGTCCTGGAACGAGAAGCCCAGTCCTCTCCGCTGGCGGTATTCTGCTACACCACGCATCACGTTCTTCCGCAGTTCGTAGTGCTCACGCAGGAAAATGTCAATCTTCATCGTCAGCAGGGTCTCTGGTGCGATGTTCTTCAGGCGTTGCTTGTCGCCCTTCCTACGCTGATATTTCTTCTCATTAGCCTGACGATAGGCGTTCTCGAACGTCAGACGCACCATCAACGGGTCCTGACGGAAGGGGTTGCGGTTGATGGTCATCCTCAGGGCGATACCCTGTGGGATGCCCGTCTCCTGACAACGGTCAGCCAGTCGGATGGTCAGTAGGTGGGTGTACTCCGCATCGTCGCTGACGTCCTGTTCCTCGACGGTCGCCATCTCGTCGTAGGCCTTCATGAGGTTGAACTCATAAATCTTATGTAACGTCAGGTAACGGTCCAGACCAGGCGCCGTCTCCTTGGGTTCAATAGTAGTGCTGACAGGCTTCACGATAGTCGTCGTATCGACATAGAACGCCACAGCCAGCGGATTATAGAACGCCTCAGGGTCGTAGCTCATATAGCACACGCGATCCATCCTCGGCTCCAACTTCTCGATGGTCACACCCAGTTGCGCGTTATACGCCATCCGTGCCATCTCATACAGCCTCTCATGAAACACCCGTTCCTCCTCTTCCTTCTGACTTCTTCCCTCTTCCATCTTCCCAGACTCCCCTCCCGTCGGGAGGGGTAGGGGGTAGGTTCCACAGCACACTATCTTCACACTCCGCCCGCTGGCACCCACAAAGGCCAACAGCGTCTGGGGCATCAGGGCGGCACCATTACGGATGGCGACGGCCTCCTCATAGTTCTGCAGATGGTTCACCTCCAACAACACCAGCTGGGTGTAGCCCTTGCTGATGCGCTGGTGGTTGCGGTTCTCCAACTGTTGGGCAAAGCACAGCATCGGCAACTTCTTGACATACTCCTCACCGCCAACGAGTGTGCCGTCCTCGTTGCGCTCCTTATCTATAATAGGGTAGTAGGTGCGTAGCAGATCGACCTCCTTCTGGTAATCTCCCTTACGCATCATATCCACCACCGTCTCTATCTCCAGCGTCCGCAGCGCTTCGCCACCCCGCTGTCTCTTAATCATCGTAATCTCCTTCATCTTCTTTAATCCTTAAACTCTTAAACTCTTGAACTTTTGAACCCTTCCCCCTTTGCCCTGCAAAAATACAAAAATTCGCCAATATCTGCAACATTTCCCGTGAAAATTTTCCGAGAAAAATTTGCAAAAAGTATCTCAAACCATCACTCATTTTCTGAAATGCCGATATATAAAGGATGTATCGCAGTGTATGTTTAAAAATTATGACAATACTAACCTACACTAATTCTCTATTTTTGACCTAAATTTGACAAAAAATGCCATTTTTCAAACACTTTGTTTGTCCTTATTATATCAATCTCCAAACAGAGTGTTTTATTCTTCAAACACTCTGTTTTAGGGTGCAAACACTCTGTTTGACATCATCTATATATTTTCAAACACATTAGTAATCAGTCTATTATACATATATTTTGATAATTATCAACAAAATTTCCTCGATTAGTGTATGTTTACTATGCGGTTATATTATAACCGTCACTACTTAACTTCTTGTATATCAGCATAATAGACTAAATTGTGATGGTTTATGCCATTTTTCTTCAAATTTTCTCAGGAAATTTTCTTGGTGTTAAACACATTTTTTCGTATATTTGCACCAAAAATATACGATTATGAAACAAAAAGAAGCCATTTTTACCGAAAAAGCCAAACATTACTTTGTCTGTTTTGCCGATCAGTGTCCGCTGCACGAGACTTGTTTGCGCTGGGAGGTTGGACAATATGTGGATGCTGACGAGGTCGCCATCATGTCCATGAACCCCAGGAACCGCAAGATTGCCCAGGGCGAGTGTGACAGCTATCGTGAGGATCAGGTCGTCAGAATGCCCCTTGGTATGCGTGAACACTTCTATTATGACATGCCTCATCATACGGAGCTCTCCATCAAAGGTGCACTCATCAACCACTATGGCCGTTACAAGTATTACCAATACCATAGCGCCAAGTGCCCCATACCCCCCGACGTCCTGCAGGTTATCCAGACCGTCTGTCAGCGCTACGGTTGGACGCAGCCCCTCCAATTCGACTCCGAAGTCGAGGATTATCTGTGGTAATCCACCTTTTTTATAAATAATTGACGTTTTATCCCAAAATTATTCATTCTTTGCCTCGTTATATGAAATTTTCTTTGTACCTTTGCACGGAATTATGGACGAAGCGAAGATTTCTCCAAGTGGTTCGGTAGGTGCTGAGGTGCACAAACCGAGTGGCTCTGCCGTACCCGACCGCAAATGGTTTGTGGCACTGCTGACCCATCAGAAATACACCGACACCTGTGTCGACTACCTCAGCAAGAACCCCGCCACAGCCACGTGGGAAACCTACATCCCCCGCAAGAAAGTGCTCCACGTCTACCCCAACCGCACCAAGCGGATGGTCGACCGCTACTTCATCCCCCGCATGCTCTTCATCAGCGGTATGGACGAGAATGTAGCCTACGAGCACGTCCGTCACAATCCCTACATTGAGCTCTTCCTGCCAGAGCGAGCTATGCCGCGCACCACTGCCGGCCGTCTGAAACTCGCCCAGGTTCCCGACCGCGACATCCAGCGACTCCGTCAGGCTATCGCCGGCATCGTCAGCGAGGACGACATCGAACTCACCAAGGAATCCCTCACCTCCGACTCCGTCATCGAAGTCCGCGACGGTGAACTCGCCGGCCTCTACGGCAACTACGTCCAAGACGCCGACAACCACTTCCTTTGCTTCGCCCTCGGCCGCCTCGGCAACGTCAAGGTTAAAGTCGACATCAAGCGCTGCACCCTCCACAAGCAGTAACCTCCTTTACATCCCGAACACTCCCGAAAAAACGAAACTTCCCCAAAATACGATGAGTACATTTTCCAGATGATAAGCTGATTTTGTTTGGAAGCAATTCTGAAAGTTCACTTTCAAGATGCTTCAAAACAATCTCAACCTTTGCTAAATGCAAAGCAATCTTTCCAACAAGATTGTCATCTGAAAAAGATTTTCGTCCATTCCGTCCTTTTCGGTTGCATTCGGAATAAAATTAAAATATGATAGTATATAAAGAGGAGTCATCCAAGATTATCGGAGCAATATTCGAGGTACACAAGCGCCTCGGCGTGGGACTCCTTGAAAAAGTCTATCAAGAGGCTTTGGCCATTGAACTTAAACACCGCAACATTCCGTTCGAAAGAGAAAAGCGCTTTGACGTATATTACCGGGACGAAAAACTGGATGCACAGTACATCGCAGACTTTGTCTGTTACGATAAAATCATTGTAGAACTGAAAGCTGTGAGCGAACTTACCGACACTCATAAGGCTCAAGTACGTAATTATCTGACGATAACCAACTATGAGCTCGGTATCTTGTGCAACTTTAACGAACTCTATATGGAGCCCGTAAGAGTACTCAACTCGAACCTGCATAGATAGATTCCGAACACTCCCGAAAATAGGAAAACACCCCAAAACACAATGAATACAATTTCCAGATGATAAGTTGATTTTGTTTGGAAGCAATTCTGAAAGCTCACTTTCAAGATGCTTCAAAACAATCTCAACCTTTGCTAAATGCAAAGCAATCTTTCCAACAAGATTGTCATCTGAAAATGATTTTCGTCTATTTCGTCTCTTTCGGATACTTTCGGAATTAAAAAGTAGTATAAATGACTCAACTCAATGATAAAGATCACGCTGCACAGATGGCAGATATGGCGTCGTTCGACGAAGAGATGCCCTCAATAGGCATTTTCTGGTACGACCCTAATGATCACAGTCTGTTTGGCGTTGGCAAGAAGGAACTGACGCCTCAGATGGTGGAAGAGGCCGCCGAGAAGGGCATACATTATATGGATTATTCAACATCTTCCTTCTTACATCAGCCATCTGACATCAAGCGGAGTGCTTGCGGCCGTGTAGCCTGGAACGTTAATAAGTTTATTGTGTTGGTAGGCAAGTGGGCAGAGCCAATTCAAGAGCAGCTCACCGAATTGCTGGAACAGGAGTTCTCTCTGCCTTATTTCGAGTTCGTCTATGACCATCACTGGGACCTTGGTCACGGCTGGAGCGGCGACATGCCTGGCACACGTTAGTCCTGTCTTCCACCATCTTCGGAATTATAACAATAGACATAAATACAATGACGAAAGAAGAAGCAATTCGCCGTTTCAAGGCAGCTAAGCAAACTAAGAAGGATGCTGTTGCAGCTCTTGAACAGAAAATGAAACAAGCCTACGAGGAGCGTACTGGTTTGAAAGCCAATTATGTGGTAACGTTATGAACCAACTCTCTATTCAGGCAATCAATGAATCATCCTCTTATGAGGTGAGCGAGGTAAGTCCGGGCTGCTATCAGTTCTTTACAGACCTCAGTGCCATAATCGCAGAGTTCACTGAGACAATCTCTTTGCTCAGTTCGAAACCCTAAAGAATCTCAATGACTACCTGCTGGCACTGGCAGTAGCTGCTCATGAGAATTATAAGAAGTCAAAGATTCAAAAGAAAGGAAAACAAACATCTTCCTTCTTCCATCTAACATCTTTCGTTCGATACTGCCAGTCAGAACAAATAATAATATGGATAAAATGTTGAAAGCATCATTGGATTGGATAAATTCTATTGCATTTCCAAATGCAGGCTTTGACCATCCGAATGATGAAAACAAGGTGAAGTGCGCTGCTCGTGCATTGGATAAGATGGGAGTGGTGATTAATAATCAGGAAGTTATTGATTATTGTCGTACTCTAGGTATGCCACAGGAAGCTATTGATAAAATAGTGGATTGGTATGGCAGACCGAAAAGTCTGCGTTTGAAAGACGCAATGAAGTTCTCTACTAAAGACCTGAAAGATATTTGGTCGAGGAAAGATAGCTAGAATGTGAAACATAAAGGAAAACCTTTAGACTATGGACATAAACATGAATTTTGTTAGTAATGTACTAAAGAGTTTTACGGAGCAAACACAAAATTTGGAGGGACAGCTAAATGCATTGCATAAGTTTTTATGGCTTCTCCTAATAGTTCTTTTGGCAAATATTGCAGTGACAATCATAAAGTATTATCTTGATAGACAGCATGCAAGGCAGGCAGCTCTTCTACAGAGAAGGAAGTTGATTTTTGAACAGTCGATTAATATTGAAAAAGAGATATTCAAAAAAGTGGATGCTCTTTCTGATTATACCAGAGAAGAATGCCCACAGCTAATTCAATCAGTCAATTCTATTCGAGATGAACTCAATGAAAGTAGATTGTTTTTCGATGACAAAGTATATGAATCTATTGATAGTATTTTGAATTATTTTACTGAAATAGCTGGGGATTTCCGTAAAAAGAATATTAGTAAAGAGATAAAGTTAAAAAAGAAATATATAGAAGCATTCCATGGCTAGTAAGTATAAAATGCACCACCTGCCCTCTCGAATGGATAGAACCAATATACCTGAGGTCCTAGGTAAGCTAAGTCATATCTTCGATTCTGCTGGCCGCAACATAACAGACATATTCTTAAATTTCGATAACGTTAGAAGTATTGATATTACAGGAGTCCTTGTTCTTTATAAGTTCTTGGAATTTTCGTTGAATCATAATTGTTATAAGAATCCGCGTTTCAATCTTCTACAAAATAAGAATTTGGAGCAAATGATTGAGAAATTTGGCTTCTCAAATCTGATAACAAAGTTGATGGATAACAAAACCAAGGAGCAGTATTATAAGAATCTGACGACTCAAGTGACAGAGGATTTCATTTTGGCACCAGTGGCAATGATAAAAGATGAGGATTCCACATCGCAGAAAGAAAATGCCTTAAAGCAGATCGTGAATTATTATGGTAACAATGACATGTCTACAATGATATTGCAATTGTTTTCTGAAATTTTCCAGAACTTTATATCACATGCCGAAAAAGATGATTTGTCAGTTATAGTTGTTCATGGTAACAAGAAAAAAATAGAATTAGCATGTGCAGATAATGGTATTGGTATTGTTAATTCGCTAAGGAAAAATAGTAAGTATTCATCTCTTAAAACAGATAAATTGTTTTGTAAGGTCTTAGAACGTGGAGTTACATCTAAGGATTTTGAAGGTAGCAATCATTTGGGATATGGACTGTTTTATGTAAATGAAGTTGTATCTAGACTGAATGGACAAATGTCTATATATACAGATAATATGATGCTTCAAAACCAACATGGCAAGTTGAGTATAACTCAAATATCTAGATGGGAAGGCACTCTAATTAGTATAAATATCCCACTTTTACAGGCTATTACCATTGATGATATAGAGCCTCAGTATGATAACAACATAAAAATAAATTTTTCATGAGTAAAGTAATTAGCCTATCAGGCTATGCACCAAGCATAGGGAGCGAAGAAAAAGCAGCAGAGATATTGCATAATATACAGACTGTTTTGGAATCTGACAACATAGTCGTAGATTTTGAAAATGTGCAAACAATGGGTACAAATTGTGCAAAACTGATATTTGGTACACTTTACAAGTCCATGGATGCTGAAAAATTTTATGAACGAATCAATTTCATTCACACAACTCCTAACATAAGGCGCACAATACGTTTGGGCATTGAGTTCGCTCTGGCTAGTGGGAAAGCATAGGGTCTCATGCAAAAACTATTGATAAGTATATGATCCAGATTAATCCACGATACGAAACGCCATTCAAGATGAATCACATCTTCCATCATTCATCAAACATCATACATCTTACCGATGAATGTCGAGGCGGATTTCATCAAGGAGGCACTGGATGCTGGGCTGTATAAGCAAGCTGTTACGCTGAAGGCTGCGATTGAGCGAGTGAAGTGTGAACATGTTCAGACACTTCCGAGCGTGAGCAGGCTCGGCCGAAGGTCAGTTTCCAAATGTTGCAATCGATGGTGAAGCACTTTGTGGAGGATGAGCACTATTGCTACTTTGATGACATGTATAGTTCTTAATATACGATGCTGAAAGATGGACAAAAATGATAATGGCGAAATATACAATATACGATATACGATATGGGAAATTTGGTGAAGAAGAATGATACAGTTTTGGCAATTAACATCCAAAAGGTAAAAGACAAAATAGCAATCATCCGTAATTTAGAAGTGATTGCCGATGCAGACGTTGCAGAGTTGTATGGAGTAGAGACCAAGCGTATCAACGAGGCCGTCAAAAACAACCCAGATAAGTTTCCTGCCAGTTATATGTTTGTGCTGAACAAGAGCGAGGTACTTGAATTGCGGTCGAAAATTTCGACCACAAATGTTTCAGCAATGAACCGCAATCCAACCAAAGTTTTCACCGAGCGTGGCCTGTACTGAGAAAATCCGAGAGAAGTTGAAAAGACCGTCCCTTGATCTCTAATCTCCTAAGCAGGGAAATTTTATAATACGATTATGACACAACTATCAGATAAAGAACATAACGCCCAGATGGCGGATATGGCGTCGTTTGACGAGCAGATGCCGTGCATCGGAATCTTCTGGTACGACCCTCAGGAGCACAGCTTCTTTGGCGTGCATAAAAAGGAAATCACGCCAAGGATGGTGGAAGAGGCGGCCGAGAAGGGTGTGCCTTTCATCAACTATCCTAAGCTGCACCGGCAGATATGGGCGCGTGAGTATTTTAAGGCCCAGGCGAAAGGTGAACGTACAAAGTTCGAGGGCGACTACACCCAGGTGCCTCGTGGTCGTGTAGCCTGGAACGTTAATAAGTTTATTGTGTTGGTCGGCAAGTGGGCAGAGCCCATCCAGGATGAGCTCACCGAACTGTTGGAGCGGGAGTTCTCTCTGCCTTATTTCGAGTTCGTCTATGACCATCACTGGGACCTTGGTCACGGCTGGTCTGGCGACATGCCAAAGTAAATGCCCCGTCAACCTCGAACTTTGAGAGTAAGCGAGAGGAGAAGGAGCTTGCTCACTATCCCGAGCGTGAGTGAAGTCAACGAAGTTAACATCCTCATGAACGTTATGGCATAGCAGACTCCATCAAAGTTCAGAAGTTTGAAAAGAAAAAGCGAAACGAGATAATAGTAAGTTGCCTGGAGATAGGTACAGGATTAAGACAGTTATCCCGCCTTACAGGTGTGACTTATGGAGTAATAAACAAGTTAAACAAGGGCAGATAAGGTGATCAAGAGTCCCCTGATCTGTTTGGTTCAGCAAATAAAAAACTGACACAATAAACAATGCCTCACAACGATTCTATTTGGGCGAAAGCCCTTGAAGCCCATGCGGACAGCTTACAGAGCAAAGTTGACTTGCTACAAGGAAAACTAGATGCTCTTCAGGGGAAGACAGAATTCCTGTTAAATGTTGTTGAAACTTCTAATGACGGTGTGAGCAATCAGTTGTCTGCAGCAAATAATCTTCTTGCTTTAGTTGCAGTAATTGTGGCTATTATTGGAATTTGGTTGGGGTTTTATATTGCGAAAAAGAAGCAACAAATAGAAATGATGGCTGCCACTGTTGAATCAAAGAAAATGACAGTGGAACAACTTGCAAAAACCGTTGATGAGAAAAAAGAAAAAGTAGATATTATTGCCAAAGCAACAGAAGATTTAGATAAAAAGATTCATAATGATTTGTCTGGCCTGTATAAAGATCTTCGCAATGAAGAAACAAAATGCTCTTTTGGAACGGCTCATTTTAGAACCTCAAGACATTGATAATCTCTGTACTATATTATGTGCACGAGATATAGACGAAAAAGGATATGAAAAGTTAAGGGCTGCATATCTCAAAATGAGAAAGATGCTGGGAGAACCGATGCAAGAGAATGTTGTGAATGATTATAGTGAGCATTTTATGGTGTTATTTTATCAACACTTTTTTTATAATGCTTTAAAAGATTATGAGATATCGCAAGACTTTGACAATTATTATTATGCAATATTTTCAAGAGCATATAAAAGAGATGTAATTAAATCTACTATTGATTTATGTAAGACGTTGTCTGAAGAAACATCTACATTTAATAAAGAACATGTGTTAACCTCCTATTTAAAAGCACTTAACAATTCTCAATATAGTGAATTAACAGAGCTCAAAAATATCTTTGAACAGAATATTGTTCCTCAAACATTATTGCAGGATGCAATAGAGTGTTGCAAAAAAGAAAAAATTAAACTAGTTATCTTTGAGGATAATCTATCTGAGAGGGAAGAGTTAAAGAACTGATATAAACAGCATGTCACCAGTTTGTTTAAAGGCAGGTGCTGACAGCTTCGATTGTTTAACCGTCCAAACTTTGGGGTTCACTTCAAATTATATCTGAGTCACCTTTCACCTATGGATTGTATTATCCAACAAAAGTCTCGTTCCTTTTCCATCTTAATGATTGCATAGAGTTTATTATAATTCAATTAAATAAAAAAGTATATAAACATGTGTATTAACAAAAAATCTCAGCAGCAAATTAAAGAAGCTGCAAGGCAAGTTGTACATTCTCGTGAATCTGCATGCATGTTTCTGAAGTCGGCAGGTATTATGACCTCAAAAGGAAATCTTTCTCCTAAGTATAAATAATGAAACAATTGTATTCTCACCGATCTCAATTGGTCCTTGGCTTTCATGGTTGTGATGCGGCTCTTGCAGAACAAGTAGTGTTAGGTAAAACCATGCTGAAAGAAAGTGATCATGACTATGACTGGTTAGGACATGGTATATATTTCTGGGAGAATAATGTAGACAGAGCAGAACAATGGGCCAAAGAGAATTCTAAGTTGAAAAATTCTTCGATAAAGACTCCTGGAGTGTTAGGAGCTTATCTAGATTTGGGGAATTGTTTAGATTTAACCGACTCTGCTAGTCTTCAGTTATTGAAGATCCCCTACAATACATTAAAGGACTCATTTTCGCTCGCAGGATTGGAAATGCCAGTCAATAAAGATCCTTTGACAGTTCATTCAAGAGATAGAATTTTAAGGAAATTAGATTGTGCCGTAATTAACACACTGCACGAACTAACACGTAAAGCGAATTTACCTGCTTTTGATTCTGTTCGTGGGGTCTTTTGGGAAGGAGGAGAGTTATACCCAGGAGCAGGGTTTAGAGAAAAAAATCATATCCAGATAGCGATTATTAATCCAAACTGTATTAAGGGATTTTTTCTTCCAAGAGAAGATGATTCTAAGTATATTATTCCATAATGTACTTACACGACGGAACCATTGAAAGAGGAGATACTAAATGATCATGTTCATACGATAGAGGAGATGCGGGCATGGCTGAAGCCTTTTGGTTATAGCGATGCGATAAAAGATGCAACTATCAATGCTATCCTGTGTGAGTTCGTGATGAGCAAAGTTTCTTGTGATGAAAAGCGCTATATGGATATGATAGTTGAACTTCTTCGTCCGCAGCTGGAAGTTACAAAGGAGTATAATAACATAATACATCATTCATCCTACTTCAGCCCTCAGACATCTTATTATCCGTTCGATTCGTTCCATCCGTGTTCGCTTAAATACTTTCCGTGTTATCCGTTTAATCCGTGTTCAAAAAATATTAATTCTCAAATTCTCCAATTCTTGACTCTAAAATAAGATTCGTTATATTCGTTCGATTCGTGTTCGTAATATTAAGAAATAATCAAATATAGCGTAAAGATTATTCGTGTCTATTCGTTCGATTCGTGTTCGTATAAATTATATTTCGTGTTCGCTTAATTATCTCTCCGAGGCATAATATTTGGTGTCTATACATGGTGTTTTACACTTTATTTCTAGAATACGTGTATAAATTGTTCATAATTGAAAAATACTTCGTATCTTTGCAAAAGATTATGGTTGTAACAGGATTCTTCCCGAGCAGCTTGGTAGGTGCGTTGCACAAACCGAGTGGCTCTGCCGTATCTAACCGCAATCTTCTGGATAATAATCTACGGTGGTTCGAATCCGCCAGGCACCTCATAAACAATGTTTTGCCTATGACAAGTATCCATATGACACGTATTGAAGTGAACCCAGAAAGAACCTGTCTCTTGTCATGAGTTTAGCAAGGTGGAACCACATACAAATGAAGAAATAAAATAGAAATTAGAATAATGAAAACAGCATTAATTACTGGAATTACTGGCCAAGACGGATCATACTTGGCTGAGTTCTTATTAGAAAAAGGATACGATGTGCATGGAACTATTCGTCGTAGTTCTGTGGACTTTCGTGAGCGTATAGCACATTTGGAGGGCAAGCCCCATTTCCATCTGCACTATGCAGACTTGGGCGACTCTATGAGTGTGCTGGGCGTGATTGGTAAGGTGCGCCCAGACGAGATATATAACCTGGCAGCACAGAGTCATGTGCAGGTGAGCTTTGACTCTCCTGAGTTCACCGCTGATGTTGATGCAGTGGGTGTGCTCCGTATTTTGGAGGCAGTTCGCCAGCTTGGTATGACTGAGACCTGCCGTATCTATCAGGCATCTACCTCAGAGCTTTATGGCAAGGTTGAAGAGGTCCCTCAGAACGAGAATACACCTTTCCATCCCTATAGCCCGTATGCAGTTGCCAAGCAGTATGGTTTCTGGATTGTCAAGGAATATCGTGAGGCATACAATATGTATTGCTGTTCTGGTATCCTGTTCAACCATGAGTCTGAACGTCGTGGTGAAACCTTCGTTACCCGTAAGATTACGCTGGCAGCAGCTCGTATCAGCCAAGGCTTGCAGGATTGCCTGTACTTAGGCAATATGGATAGCCTGCGCGACTGGGGCTATGCCAAGGACTACGTAGAGTGCATGTGGCTTATCCTCCAGCAGGATAAGCCTGAGGACTTTGTCATCGCTACTGGTGTGCAGCACTCAGTGCGCGAGTTCACCGACTTAGCTTTCAAGCACGCAGGCATCTCCCTCAAATTCGAAGGTGAGGGTATCAATGAGAAGGGCATCTGCGTAGCAGGTCCTGAGAACCTCATTGGAAAGACCTTGGTCGCTGTCAGCGAGGACTTCTATCGTCCCACCGATGTCGTCAACCTTTGGGGCGACCCCACTAAAGCAAAGGCCAAATTGAAGTGGAATCCGAATAAAACGAGTTTCGAAGATCTGGTTAAACTCATGGTCGAACACGACATCGCTAAAGTAGCTGCCGAAGGCGCCGCTGCTAAGGTTCGCACCAATCTCGCTGAATACCTCGAAAAGGGAATTGTTAAATAAAAAGTTGAGAGTCGATAGTTGAGAGTTTAGAGACAGACTATAAAGTTTAGAGTTGAAAGTTGATGGTTGAGAGACAGTGTGTGGTCAGGCCGCAGTAGTTGATAGTGGAAAGTAGACTAGGTAAACTCTACACTTCAAAAACTGACTCTAAACACTACACTCAAAACTTTAAACTAAAAGAAAGATATGGAAGTATTTGGTTATCGTAAGTTGATAGGTTATCAGAAGGCAAAAGAGGTGGTAAAACACACATACAAACTTCTGAAAAAGTTTCCAGCAGAAGAACGCTATGCTATGAGTGATCAACTCAGAAGGGCATCTGTCTCGATAACATCTAATATTGCTGAGGGAATAAATCGCTACTCAGTGAAAGATAAGTCTCATTTTATTGAGATGTCTTATGGTTCACTGATGGAGGTTTCTTCTCAGTTCGAAATAGCAGAAGAACTAGGATACATCACAGCTGAAGAAAGACTCAGTATGGATCAGTTGATTGAAGAAGTGGCCCGTCTCTTATCTGGTCTTCAAAAGACCTATAAGGGCGAAAGTTGATAGTCGATAGTTGAGAGACAGCAGGCGCAGTGCGCCAGTTGATAGTGGGAAAGTAAACAGATTAACCTTTAAACTTACGAACTGACTCTAAGCTCTCAACTTTACACTCTACACTATTGAGCAAAGCTCACAACTGACTCTAAACTTTAAACACTCAACTTTAAACTAATTGAATTTATGTTAGATAAGAATTCAAAGATATACGTTGCAGGCCACAACGGCCTTGTTGGCTCTGCTATATGGAACAATTTAAAGAGTAGGGGGTATAACAACCTTATAGGTCGTTCTCACAAAGAGTTGGACCTGACAGATCAAGTAGCTGTCAAGAAGTTCTTCGATGAAGAACAGCCTGACGCTGTGGTTCTGGCTGCTGCCTTTGTTGGCGGCATCATGGCCAACATGCTCTATCGTGCCGACTTCATTATGATGAACATGAAGATTCAGTGTAATGTCATTAGCGAAGCATACGCCCATGGTGTAAAAAAACTCCTCTTTTTAGGTAGCACCTGTATATATCCCAAGAATGCGCCTCAGCCTATGAAGGAGGATTGTCTATTGACCAGTCCGCTGGAGTACACCAACGAGGAGTACGCCATCGCTAAGATTGCAGGTCTGAAGATGTGCGAGAGCTATAATTTGCAGTATGGTACGAACTATATTGCAGTGATGCCCACCAACCTTTATGGCCCCAATGATAACTTCCATCTGGAGAACAGTCATGTGATGCCTGCTATGATGCGCAAGATTTACTTGGCCAAGCTGCTGCACGAGGGTGACTGGCAGAAGATCCGTCGAGACCTCACTATCCGTCCCGTGGGTGCGAATATCAAGGAGAACGGTGAGCAGGTGCGCTATGTGATTGACGGCAACAGCGATGAGGCACTCATCCGTAAGATTCTTGCTTGGTATGGCATAGAAGACAATAAGGTGACTCTTTGGGGTACAGGAACACCGCTCAGGGAATTCCTCTGGAGTGAGGATATGGCTGATGCTTCGGTCCATGTACTTTTGAATGTGGACTTCAGTGATATCATCGGCATAGAGAAATACTCCAGCGTGCACTATGGTGTGGCTGCTGACGGAGTGGTTGATCGCAACCACAGTACCGGTCGTGGCGGCTATATCCCCAGCCTGGGCGAGATTCGCAACTGCCACATCAATGTGGGCACTGGCAAGGAACTGACCATCCGTGAGCTCTCCCAGCTTGTTGTCAAGGCCGTAGGCTTTGAGGGCGAAGTAGCCTTCGATGCCTCCAAGCCCGATGGCACCATGCGTAAGCTGATAGACGTGAGCAAACTGCATTCACTTGGTTGGACGCATAAAGTAGAAATTGACGAGGGCGTTCAGAAACTTTTTGAATGGTATAAACAGAGTTTGGAAGGTTAATAGCCCTGTTTGATATAAAGAAACTGCCGTGAGGCAGTGGGCGGGCTCTGCTCAGTATGTCCTACAAGTGCTGTTCATCCTGCCCCCTTATTTAGATAAGGGGTAAAGTTTAACGGTTAAAGGTTAAAGAGATGTTTTCTTTCGAAAACCTAAAGGTTTATCAGTTGGCGCGGGAACTAGTAAAGGATGTGTATCTATTACAGAATACTTTTCCGAAAGAGGAGCGTTATGCTTTAGGCGATCAGGTACGTCGTGCTGCAACGTCGATAACAGCAAATATTGCTGAAGGTAGTGGGCGAGAGTCCATCAAGGAGAAGATACATTTTATTGAAATAGCTTTTGGGTCAATGGCCGAAGTTTTTTGTGAATTACAGACAGCCTGTGATCTCAATTATATAAAATTAGAAAAGTTGGATGCTTTACGTCCGCAATTTACAGAGGTAGCAAAGATGCTCTCAGGTCTAAGGAATACGTCGCAGAAGCAGCTTTAACCTTTACCCTTTAACCTTTACCCTTTAATCTGTACCCTTTAACCTGTACCCTTTAACCTTTAACCTTTACAAGGACATTATGTTCGACAAAGATAGATTTCATAACCAGTTGGCTCTTAACTTAGGTTATCAGCGCATAGTCAACGACAAACGCATCAATATCTGTATTGATGATGAACAGTATTCTGATGACGTTATGATATCCATAAAAATTGATGGCTTTTCTTCTCCAATATGTTATAAGGTATCAGAAGGCCTGAGTCAGAATGGTTTGGATTGCCTTGATGAAAATGGTTATGATGATATAAAGATAATTATTGATGCGGTGCATCAAGCATATATCCAAGCAAATAAGGCATTTTGATTTATGTGTGGAATAGTAGGATATGTAGGAACGCGTGAAGCGTATCCCATACTGATTTCAGGCCTTCACAGACTTGAATATCGTGGATATGATTCTGCTGGTGTTGCTCTGTTGGGCGAATGCCAGCAGCAGATATCCGTATATAAGGCCAAAGGCAAGGTGTCTGCTTTGGAAGAGGTGGCAAAGGATAAAAATTGCAGTGGCTCTATTGGTATTGCTCATACTCGATGGGCTACACATGGAGAACCTTCAGTCATCAATGCGCACCCCCATCTTTCCGAGAGTGGCAACTTTGCTTTGGTGCACAATGGTATTATCGAGAACTTCTCTATTCTTCGCGACCAGCTCAATACCAAAGGCTATACTTTCAAAAGCGCCACAGACACAGAAGTGCTGGTGCAGCTTATTGAATACTATGAGCACAAGCATCATTGTGATGTAATATCGGCAGTGCGTTATGCGCTCAACAAGGTCATTGGTGCATATGCTATTGTGCTCATTGACAGACGCCAGCCTGACACGCTGATTGCAGCTCGTAAGAGCAGCCCATTGGTCGTGGGTATTGGCGAAGACAATCAAGAGTTCTTTGTTGCCTCAGATGCAACGCCTATTGCAGAATACACCAGTCATGTGGTGTATATCGACGATGAGCAGATTGTGAAGATAGAGCGAGGTAAGGAGATGGAAATTTCCAACCTTCAGGCAGAACATGTTGATGTCGATGTCACAGAGATTGATGTCGATTTGAATATGCTCGACAAGGGAGGCTTCCCTCACTTCATGCTCAAGGAGATCTTCGACCAGCCCAAGTGTCTTGAAGACTGTATGCGAGGTCGCTTGGAGGCTATGGACAAGCGCCTAAAGATTGAGCCGGAGAATATCCAGTATGGCATAAACCTATCAGCTGTCAATCTCTATGGCGATAGGCTGCTGAAAGCCCATAGGTTTATTATTGTGGCCTGTGGCACCAGTTGGCATGCAGGCTTGATAGGCAAGCAAATCTTTGAAACCTTCTGCCAGATGCCAGTGCAGGTTGAGTATGCTTCAGAGTTCCGATATAGGAATCCTGTTATCAACCCTGATGATGTGGTCTTTGCCATCTCGCAGAGTGGTGAAACGGCAGATACGCTTGCTGCTATTGAGTTGGCGCGTAGCAAAGGAGCCTTTGTCTTTGGCATTGTCAATGCCGTAGGCAGCAGTATTGCCCGCAATACCGATACTGGCACCTATATCCATGTAGGCCCAGAAATTGGTGTGGCCTCCACTAAGGCATTCACTGGTCAGTTGACGGTTCT
Source organism: uncultured Prevotellaceae bacterium (assembly GCA_900316265.1). Taxonomy (GTDB): domain Bacteria; phylum Bacteroidota; class Bacteroidia; order Bacteroidales; family Bacteroidaceae; genus Prevotella. The sequence continues at coordinate 73,712 of ONCH01000003.1, forward strand.
CACCATGCTGGCACTCACTCTGGGACATAAGAAAGGATTTTTGTCTGACAAAGATTTCTCTCATTATACAGAGGAACTCTCTAAGATACCATCCATGATTGAACAGGTGCTGAAGCAGAACGATCATATTGCTGAGATAGCCAAAACCTTTACATACGCCCATAACTTTATGTATCTTGGACGTGGTTGGAATTTCCCTGTTGCATTGGAGGGTGCCCTAAAGCTGAAGGAAATCAGTTATATTCATGCCGAGGGCTATCCTGCTGCAGAAATGAAACATGGCCCAATTGCTCTGATTGATGCAGATATGCCAGTGCTGTTTGTGGCCACCCACCACCAGCAGTATCAGAAGATTGTCTCTAATATGGAGGAAGTCAAGGCTCGTGGAGGCCGTATCATAGCAGTGGTAACAGAAGACGATGAGCAGGTTCGTGCCATTGCCGATTGGATTATTAAGGTGCCACAGACGTTAAACTTCCTGGCACCATTGCTTAGTGTCATCCCTCTCCAGATGCTGGCCTATCATGTGGCAGTACGCAAGGGATTGAATGTGGATATGCCAAGAAATTTGGCAAAATCAGTAACTGTAGAATAAGATGAGTGAAGCTAATATTGAAATTAAAGGTGTGGCTGATAGTGAGGACTTGCAAAGATGGGAAGACCATATGCTTATAAAAGCTAAGTGTTGGAATCAATTTTGCGATGGTCTTTATAATGATAATGAGATTCATGCAGTTCATGTGGTAAAAGAAGAGAATGCTGACACAACTTATCTTACGACTCTATGTGAAGACTGCATTAAATATACAAGGAGTTATGGCGTTCTAGTAAAAGAAAAGTATTTAATGGTGGATACTCAACAAAAGAAAGATACCTCACTTTAATAACTGAATAACGGATTCTGACTGCACAGATTGGTCGCACAGCGATGCAGTTCGATACTGCCAGTCAGAGCATAATGTAATTTAACAACAAATTCAATGAAAAAAGTAATGCTGGTCTTTGGCACGAGACCCGAAGCTATTAAGATGTGCCCACTGGTCAAGGAGTTCCAGAAACACCCCGATGAGTTCGAAACCATAGTATGCGTTACGGGACAGCATCGCGAGATGCTGGATCAAGTACTCACTATATTCGATGTCAAGCCCGATTACGACTTGAATATTATGAAGCAGGGGCAGGACCTGTACGATGTGACAGCCCGTGTACTTACTGGTATGCGAGATGTATTCAAGGAGTGCAAACCTGACGTAGTACTGGTACATGGTGATACCACCACCTCAACGGCTGCTGCTTTAGCCGCTTTCTACCAGCAGATTCCTGTAGGACATGTAGAAGCAGGTCTGCGCACCCACAATATTTACAGTCCCTGGCCCGAGGAGATGAACCGTCAAATCACAGGCCGTATTGCTACCTATAACTTCTCTCCAACACCACTCAGCGAGAGTAACCTGAAGGAAGAAAAGGCTCATGGCCAGATTTTCGTAACAGGCAATACCGTTATTGACGCGCTTCACATGGTTGTTGATAAGCTCAAGACTGACCAGAAACTTGCTGACGAGCAAATCAATGTACTGAAGAACGCAGGCTATGATGTGACTCGCCTTGATGGAGGTAAGAAGTTAGTTTTGATTACCGGTCACCGCAGAGAGAACTTTGGTGACGGTTTCATCAGCATGGTTACTGCTATGAAAGACCTCAGCGAAAAGTACCCTGAGGTTGATTTCGTGTACCCTATGCACCTAAATCCCAATGTGCGTAAGCCTATTCACGAGGTGTTTGGTGAAGACTTGACACGCCCCAATTTTTTCTTTATAGAACCCCTCCAGTATCTGGAGTTTGTTTACTTGATGGAGAAAAGCACGGTTGTGCTCACCGACTCTGGTGGTATTCAGGAAGAAGCCCCTGGCTTGGGTAAGCCAGTCCTTGTGATGCGTGACACCACTGAACGCCCTGAGGCTCTGAAGAGCGGCACAGTCCATTTGGTTGGTACCAACCACGACCTCATCGTCAGCGAAGTCTCAACTCTTCTTGACGATGCAGTTGCATACGAGAAAATGAGCAAAGCCGTGAATCCTTACGGTGACGGTATGGCATGCAACCGTATTGTACGTGCTCTCAATGGCGAGGCCGTAGATAGGTACGAAGTGCTCGAGCAATCACAAAATTATTAGCTGCGCGTTGAGTTTTAATAGTTACTATTAATATAGTTCAAGAAAGAAATATTGATAGATCTTTACAGGCCGAATTTCCAAAGGTAGAACGGCTGTTTTGTTTTATGGATAAATGCTTTCAGTACTGGAAGATAATATGAATACAACTACATTAGTACATTTATTATATTCAAAAACTTGAACCAACATACGAAGAAGAGATAATTGATTTGAAACAGGGTTTAGAAAAGACTAACATTCCTTTTAAAACAAAAGAGGATTCTTTTCAAGAACATGATCAAGTGGGTAATTCTTTCCTTCATATGTCATAAGTTGTATTTTGCAACTTACAGAAAATGAATAGAAAGTTATCAAACATAATTACAAAAATACAGAATTCCGATATAGGTAGGAGAATGGCTTCTGGAGCATTTTGGTCATTCTCGGGCAATGCCGTAGCTAAAGTAATTGTATTAGTTGCAGGAATAATCTGTGCTCACATTCTTTCTCAGAAAGAATATGGTGAGTTCGGAATGGTGAGGTCAACCATAAATATGTTTATTATCTTTGGAACAGCAGGTCTGGGGATGACTGCAACCAAGTATATAGCGGAATTTAAGAATACACAGAAATACAGGGTAGGGAGTATATATTGTCTTACCAATGGGTTCGCTGTTATTACAGGTCTTATTACTACAATACTAATTCTTGCCCTTTCCAATTATCTGGCGAGTGTTACATTAAATGCCCCTCATCTTGTTAATTCAGTCAGAATTGGAGCCTTGCTGCTCTTTGTGACAGTTATGAATGGGGCACAAAACGGTGTCCTTTTAGGTTTCGAAAATTTTAAAGCGAGAGCTGTTAATACATTACTGGGGAGTATTGCTGAGGCACTTTTTATGCTATTGGGAGCGTATTTTTATGGAGTGTTCGGTGCGGTATTAGGATATGGGTTAGGTTATATCGTTCTTTATTTGTGTAATTTATTTGCTATTAGAAGGGACTTGACACGTTTTGGAATATCTAAAGAATTACTTCATATTAGAAAGACAGATCTTCCTCTTTTATATAAGTTTAGCATTCCTGCGGCTCTTTCATCTGTTCTTGTAGGCCCTGCATATTGGGTATCACGAACACTTTTAGTCCGTTCTGATGGTTTTTCTGAACTTGCCATTTATGAAGCGGCAAACTATTGGAATACAATTATTCTTTTCTTACCAGCTGCTGTTTCACAAATTATTCTTCCAATATTATCTAGCATATCTAAAGATGATAAAAACAAGTTTTGGAAAGTGCTAAATTTAAATTTATATCTTAATACAGGTATAACATCTATTCTTGTATTAGGAGTTGCTATATTAAGTCCTTTTCTAATGGCCTCTTACGGTGATGGTTACAGAGATAGCTATTTTGTGTTGATAATTCTAGTTAGTTCTACAATCTTTAGCGTAGCCTCAAATGTAGTAGGTAATGCTATTGTAAGCAAAGGAAAGATGTGGATGGGATTGCTTTTTAATTCCATTTGGGCGTTGATGTTTATATTCTTCTCTTGGTTGTTTATCAATAGAGGCATGGGGTCAATAGGCATATCTTGCGCCTTGCTTCTATCTTATTTTATACATACTGTATATCAGTTTATTTATCTGAAATTAGAGAAACAAAAGTAATATGAAGAAGGTTTTAATGATTTCTCCAAGTAGCTATCCAGTTATTGGAGCTGAGGCAATAGTGAATATAAAACTGTTGAAAACATTATCTGACTCACAACAGTTTAGTATAGATCTTATTTCAAGGAGATGGAAGTGGGCAAAATATCCCTCAGATACTTTGGAGAGTTTTGGGATAAGACTGGATAGTCTTGAAATAGTTGAGGTTGATAATGTTATCAATATTAAAACTATTTTACAAAACCTTTTTACCTATTTAAAGTTTGGGATATTGTATAGGGGTTATCACTGGGCATATCCGGCATGGAAGATTGTTCATAAGAAGATAAAAAAGAACCACTATGATTATGTTTTGACAAAAGACGTCCCTTCTTTACTGTTAGGTTACTACTTGAAAAAACGTTTTGGAATTAAGTGGGTTGCGACATGGAACGACCCATGTCCTTGGATTATGTACCCCAAACCTTATGGCAAAGGACTTGATGCTAAATTATCAAAAATGCATAAAAAGATAATTGCAAAAATGCAGGAGGCGGATGTTCATATCTTCCCCAATCCGCGTATTCGAGATTACATGAATAAATACCTTCATGTGGACGAGAGTAAATGTGTGGTAATACCTCATGTTATTATCCCACCAACTGAGGGTGGTGTTAAACATATCTATGGTGATAGCCTCAGACTAATCCATTCTGGTAATTTGGAAAATCCAAGGAATCCAAATACTTTTTTACGAGCCTTTAGACGTTTTATTGACAAGAAGCCTGATGCAAGAATCTCGTTCACAATTATGGGGCATTGCGATGCATCAGTAAACAATTTAATATCAGAATTGAAATTAGAACAATATGTATATTATGTGTCACCTGTCGAATACAAGGAGAGTTTGCAGAAGCTTTCTGCTTACGATATAGCTGTTATTATTGAGGCTGATTGTGAGGAGGGTATTTTCTTACCCACCAAAGTATCTGATTTCTTGCAAATGTCTATCCCGATTTTTGCTGTGTCACCACAAGTCGGAATATTAAATGATCTCTATAAAGAAAAGCAAGTATCATATTTCGCAGCAGTTAATGACGTCGATTCTATTTATGATGAAATAAATAGACTCTATGCTGACTATGAGAACAAAGAGATACACAAAGTTGAGTGTTATTTGAAGTCTATGACAATGGATTACGTAGTGGAAAAGTATTTAAGTATTTAGAGTGCATTTCTAATTTACTTGAAAGACAATACAATGAGACAAAGAAAGATTACTTCTTTTATACATCCCAATCTATTGGTTTTACCCATTATTTTACGATGGTTGCTTCCTGTTTCAATTGAAAACAGGTTGTATATGTGTATATGGGGAATATATATGTTTTTACCGGATTTACTGTATTTTGTATATATTTTAAGTTACAAAGGTAAAAGTAGTATATTTAATAATAGGAAGATGGCTATGGCTTTCTTAGGATTTACTTATGCCTATGTATTATTCCATATGCTATTCGCAGATGGAGATTCTACATATAAATCAAACTTAATTTTAAGTAGTTTCAGTTTTATCTATATCCCGTTCATATACATAAATTGGCCATTAAGAAAAGATGGTTTCGATAAAATCAAAATTTCACTCATAATATCGTTGTTGATATTATGCGGGGAGGTCCTTTTGTACAGTTTAGGTATTTTAGCATACACAACTGCTGAAGGAGATGATTTGACGGATGGACTATATGAGACAGGTGGTATTATGAGAATTTCTACAACAGTAGGAGCTGCTACTGGTTCCGCTATTGTCATACTTATGTTGGGTTGTATCATTACTGCTTATTATAAAATGGGCAAAATAAAACTATACGCCTTGTTTCTCTTAATAACAGTAACCTTGTTGTTTACTGTTAGTCGTGGTTCTTTGCTCATTTGGCTGATGTATATAGGAATACATATTGTTAAAAAGCTGAAATCCCTATCTTTTTCAAAGAAAGTAGGTTTCATAATAGTTGTTATAGCATCGTTGCTTGTTTTAAATCAGCAAGGAGTGTTTGAACCATTGAAGGACCGAATGGAAAAAAATCAATCTGATGTTACGACTGGTAGAGATGATTTAAATAACGAAGCTGTCCGTCTGATTATGAATTCTGACTATTTCGGAGTCGGTATTGGTAACGTATTCCCAGAGAAGATAATTCAGTATAAGTTGAATGTGCCATACTATATAGGTATGCACAATACTTATCTCACTTATCTTGCTGAAATAGGAGTGATAGGGTTAATGTTTTTACTATTGTTCTATTTATCGGTGATAAGTCATTTGAGATTCTTAAAACTACCTTTGTCTTTTGTTGCACTCTGTGTTTTATTGGTAAGTTTCAATACGGAAGCCGTGTTCGTTGACCAAGAGTATATAGCATTATTTTTCTTGTTGATAACAGCATCTTTGAATCTTCAAGCAGAAAGAAATGCTTCCAATAGCCATAATAATTCCCTCGTACAAGCTGGGAACGTATCTGTGTAAGTGTCATGATGCTGTCTTGTATTGAGACCCTTCTTAAAGTTTCAAATGAGAACACAGTTAGCTTTAACATCAAACTGCGTTACTATGAAGATGATGATTTTACCCAAATGAAGAGTCTTATCGCACCGGCCAAGTACAGTTTTAGTTTCCTGATGATCTGTATTATGAGATGCTTTCACTCAATATCAAATGCTATAAAATCAGTAATTATAATGCTAAAAATACTACCCCATCCATGTAGTTGGATACAAGTATGTTTTCGAGAGGTGTATGTAGTCTCTCCAGTGTGGAAACTTAGGGCAGCAATGTCTTTATAACTATTGTAGCTTATGAAAATCGCATTAGTGCTGCCTGGTTCCATTTGGTACGCTCCTTACGTGAGAATATATACCAAGATATTAGATGAGCTCCACACTGATTATGCAATCATATCGTGGAATAGGGAAGGGGATGATAAGCCCGAAGGATTCCAGTATAACGTGCCTTGTGCAAAGGGGCATGGCTCTGCCGGGTGGAAGGCATATAAGGGGTATATCAAGTTTATAAAGAAAACTATAAAAGAGCAAGGTTTTGAACGTATCATCGTGTTTGGGCCGCAGATGACATGTATGCTCAGTGCCTATCTTCTTCTGCATTTCCGAGGGCGGTATATGATTGATTATCGCGACTTGTCCATTGAGCAGAAAGCAGGATTCAAACAGCTCTTTGCTGTGATGTTGAAGTTCAGCAAGGCCAATGTTATTTCGTCACCAGGCTTTAAGCGTTGTCTACCCAAGAGGGACTACTACCTGTCTCATAATTTCGACATCAATGCTGTGAAGGCAGCTTTTGAAGAAAAGGTAGTGGGCTCTTTTGAGACGGGGAAAGAAATAGAGGTTCTCACTATCGGAGCCATACGTGATTATAGTTCCAACATCGAGGTGGTGAAGGCTTTGGGTAATAAAGAGGGTATCACGGTCAGCTTTGTGGGGAAAGGAAGTGCCGCAGAAAGAATTGCGGAATACTGTAAGAAAGAGGGTATAGAGAATGTGAAGTTTACAGGGTTCTACCAGAAGCATGAAGAGGCTGGTTATGTGAAGAGCGCAACTTTCATGAATATCTTCTATCCTCGCATTATCACCCACGACACAGCCTTGTCGAACCGGTTCTACAATTCATTGATATACCGCAAACCGATGATTGTTACTAAGGACACCACGCAAGGCGACTATGCAGAACGTTATGGAGTGGGGCTCGCATTGGAGACCACAGAGGGACTTGCTGGCAAATTGAAAGATTTCTTGAAGCAGGACTATGCGGCATATTGTGAACGCTGTAATTCCCTTCTCAGTGACTTCATAAATGACTATAATGAGTTTTACGGGGCTGTTAAACAATTCGTAAGTGCTTAGATTAAAAAACATTTTGCTTTTGATGGTGACGTTGTGCCTGACGTGGAATGTACAGGCAGGTGTTATCACTATCGTGGACCAGCATGACTTCGACTTGCTGCAAAGCAAGATAGAAAAAGCCATCAAAGCAGGGGATAAGGATATTGTCGTAACGTTTGGCCGCGGCCCGTATTATTACAAAGATGACCATGTACTGCTTCGTGATGTTTATGGCAAGGATGTGACGCTACAGTTCAAAGGCAACAAGACAAAGATTATTTCAGCTGGGCGGCAATATCGCAAGGGAGACCTCTACGAAGGCGGTTTTTCCACCAAATATGTTTGGTTAGACTCTAAATTGAACGACCTCTTCATCTGGGGGCAGATGTACCAGGCAGACAGGATGGTGGACATTGTGGACGAAGGGGCGAAGTTGTGCCGTGTCCATTCTTCTGAGTTCAATCTGGATGCAGAGAAAGTGGTTCCTAATGCTTGGCTTCAGCTTACAGAATGGTACATGAGCGGTACTTACAAAATTGAGAGGGTTGAGGGGCAATATGTGTATTTCACTGCGAGTGACTTGAAACCAGGATTGGCTGCATACGGTAACTATAATGTGAACTATGATTATACGGTGGTGAAAAAGTATCCCCGTTTCAGGGTTTGTAATATGAGTGACGCTACAGCCGCATTAAACATCGAAGAAGGGACGCCTGTCGCTAGGGATTTCTATGAATGTCAGAGCTCAACATTCCTGCAAATCTATGGTACGGACTTCAAAAAGATAGACATTTCCGGCATCCGTTTCTACGGGAATGCGGGAAAGAGCATGCTGTTGCGACTGTTGGGTGCCCGTGTGAGTGAGGGTATCAATATCCACCACTGCGAGTTTCATGGTATCAAGTCTGTGGCAGTATATATGATGCAGACCAATAACACCACTATCACCAATTGCCGCTTTGAGGATTGCTACGATCATGTGCTTCTGGCCATCTCTAAGGTTAAGAACACGCGTATAAAGGACAACTACTTTCTTAATACAGGCAAAGGACTGAAGAGCACGTTCTCCATTCACTGCCAGTGCAAGGACTTTTATGTGGCCAACAATACGCTAGTTAATTTCGGACAAGGTGGAATTGCAGTTGGCACGGGTGTTACGGATGAAGACGAAGGGAACGGCATTGTGGAAGACAATGTGCTGTATTTCACCGACGAGTATGCTGAAACTGCTAAGAAAAGTTCGTTAATAGATGGCGGAGCTATCTATCTCTATACGAAAAACGATGGAACAGTAGTACGTTACAACCGTGTCCATAATTACACAGGAGCACACTCTAACCGTGGTATCTATTGTGATGACGGTGCGTATGGCTTTACTCTTTATGGCAACATTATTACTGGAGATTTAAATAGCAACTTCATCGACTCCCGTTTGGTACCTTCAGCAGACCTGCCCACAAACACCAACAACGTAATAGAGTACAATATTGTTGAAGGACGGTATAAGTTTGAGGGTAGTAATAAGTCAGGCAATGGCTGTGTTAAAGGTAAGAACATTGTACTTAATAAAGCAAATAGTACCCCCCATAAAATAGTATTGGGCAAATTTGATAAGGCAGAAGAGGATGTGAATCTTGAATACAAATGGAATAAAGATCTTTCGATAGTTGTACCGCGCAGTACCCGCAGCGAACTTAAGAAGCTGCCGTTCTATAGCAGAATCAAGAAATATATAAAAATAAGATAAAAAAGAATAACTATGTATAAGCATTTTTTCAAACGAGTCATTGACATTATTGGAGCAATAATTCTGCTGCCCTTTGTGCTGTTGGAGATAATTATCCTAGCTCCGTTTATCTGGTTCACAGACAAAGGACCAGTGTTTTATAATGCAAATAGAGCAGGGAAGGATTATAAACCGTTCAAAATGTTCAAGCTCCGCTCGATGTATGTGAATAGCCCTGACTTAAAGAACGCAGATGGATCTACATTCAACAGTGACAACGACCCGCGTGTGACTCCGATAGGAAAGATTATGCGCAAAACCAGTTTGGATGAAGTACCTCAGTTCCTTAATATTTTGCTTGGTGATATGAGTTTTATAGGACCAAGACCGAAGCTGTATAATCCTGAAAGAAAACTTGAAGACATGACGGACACCTATCGCAAAAGTTATTCCGTGAAACCTGGTATTACAGGTTATGCCCAAGCATATTACCGCAATAGTATCACACAGGACGAGAAATTCTATTGGGATGCCTATTATGCTGACCATATCAGTTTTTGGATGGATGTCAAAATCGTTTGGCAAACCGTAATTTCTGTGATTGCACGCAAGAATATCAATACAGAGCAGAGCTACAAGCAACGATAACGATAACGTTAACCTTAACCTTAACTATGGCTGGCGCTCGAAATTTCAGGGATTATTCGGTATGGAAGGAGGCTGTTGAGTTGGCAACTCTTGTATATAATATTACAGAAAAGATGCCGTGGTTCGAAAAGAAGGGACTTTGTGATCAACTACAGCGAGCAGTGGTTTCTATTGGCTCAAATATTGCTGAAGGCGCTGCTAGAAATTCTGATTCGGACTTCGCTCATTTCCTAGATTTCGCATTGGGCTCAGCATTCGAAGTGGAAACTCAATTGCTTATTTCAAAAAATGTAGGTTATTTGGATGATGAACGTTATCAAGAGCTTATCTTTAAACTGTCTTCTATTGAACGTCAGTTAAATGGTTTAATTTCAAAAATCCGAGACCGTCAAGGTTAAGGTTAATGTCAAGGTTGAATTATGAAGAAACTAATGATAGTGGGCGCATCAGTGCTCCAACTTCCTGCCATCCTGAAAGCGAAGGAGATGGGTTTGCGTGTGGCGGTTGTAGATTTCAATCCACAAGCCATAGGAATTCCCTACGCTGATGAGTATTATAATGCATCAACAATGGATGAGGATGCAGTACTTGCTGCTGCAGAGGACTATCATCCGGACGGTATCATGACGCTGGCCACGGATATGCCTATGAGGGGTGTGGCTAAGACTTCCGACAAACTCCATCTGCATAGTATTAACTACGAGACGGCAGTAAAAGCTACCGACAAGTACGATATGATTAAGGCCTTCAAGGAACACGATGTTCCTTCGCCTTGGTACTTCGTGGTGGATACTTTAGAAGAATTGAAAGCTCACGAGACTGATGTGACTTTCCCGTGTATTATAAAACCCACGGACAATGCCGGAAGTCATGGCGTGGCAAAAGTGTATTCTTTTCAAGAATTGATTGAAAATTACGACTACGCCCACTCTTGTAGCCGTCACGGGAAGGTGATAGTGGAGGAGTTCTTAGATGGTCCAGAAGTCTCTGTTGAGGTGATGGTAGTGAATGGAAAAGTGAATATCCTTCAGATAACCGACAAGATTACTACAGAAGCACCTCACTTTGTGGAGATGGGGCATACACAGCCGTCTCGACTACCTGTTCCAACACAGGATGCCATTCGTCAAGTGGCTACTGCTGCATGTCTTTCCATAGGCATCGACAAAGGCCCTGCACATGTGGAAATGAAGGTAACGAAGCGAGGACCGGTAATGATCGAATTGGGTGCGCGAATGGGAGGTGACAATATAACCACACATCTTGTGCCTTTATCCACAGGCATTGATATGGTTGGCAGCACTATCAAGGTCGCTCTCGGTGAAGAACCTGACATTACTCCAACGCTCCATTGTGGTTCTGCTATTCGTTACTTTGATGTGCCTTTTGGAACCATTAAGGCTATTGAGAATGTGGAAATTGCCAAGCAAATCCCAGGTGTAAAGCAGATTACTTTCACAAAGGAAGTTGGTGAAGAGTCCACACCTATCCAGTGTAGTAATGACCGTATAGGTTTTGTGATTGCGCAAGGCACAACGCCAGAAGATGCCGTAGCGGCTTGTGAGAAAGCAATGAAAACGATAAAGATTACGATAGAATAATTTAAATCCGATAGTTTATGAAGTATTACACAATGAAAGATACCCGTGACTTTTTAGAGAGCATAGGTATGCCGGGTGGTGATCTTTACGACCTGCCCACTTCTGAGAAACGTTTCCCTGATGGCGGTCAATACCGCTTTGAGGTGCCAGGCATCCAAGGACCTGGCCCTATGAAAGCTTTGTTGGAGGCTTTAGATGAATTTGGTGTGAAGATTCACCGAGTGACCCAGACCAAGGGTATTATGTTCCTGACTGATGATGAGATCAAACAGATGGTGGAATATGCAAAGAAATGGGATGTACAGTTGATTTTGGCTTGTGGACCAAGAGCAACGACAGATACTTCAGCATCTGTAAAGACAGAGGAAGGTCAGCGTATGGGTTACCGCCTTCGTGGTGAGGAGCAGATTGCTCGTGGTATAGAGGAAATCAAGCGTGGTGCCCGTTTGGGTGTGCGTGGTTTCCTAATCTATGATGAAGGTCTGCTTTGGGCTTTGGGTGAAGCCAGAAAGAAAGGTTACATTCCCGCAGACTGCCACTTCAAGGTAAGTGCTCATAGCGGTCATGGCAATCCCTGCTCTGCCCACGTGTTGGAGGCGTTGGGAGCAGACAGTATCAATCCTGTGCGTGACATCCAGGTTCAGATGCTGGCCTCAATGCGTGCTGCTATTGATGTGCCTATTGATTTGCACACTGAGAACCCTAAGTCTTCTGGTGGTTTTATTCGCCATTACGAGGTGCCCGACTTTATCCGTGTGGCTGCACCAGTGTATCTGAAGACAGGAGGTAGTGTGGCAGCAAACCATAGTTATGATACAACAGAGAAGGAAGCAAGACAGCGTGCTAAGCAGGTGATGCTGGTGAAAAGGGTAATTGATGAGTATTATCCAGATGCTGTTGTTTCGCCAAAATAATAATTTTAAATTATCAATTATCATTTTTCAATTGGATAAATGAGACACCATATGTATAATTCGGGCTTTAACTTTGTGAAGGCCCCGATGGAGTTTAACAAGAGTACAGAACGTGACACCTTGCAGTATTGCCTTGGTGCTACGCTATATATGCCTGGTACGAAAGACATACGTGAGAAGGTTATTAACCATGAGTTGCCCGTCACATCATTTGTGATGTGCTGTGAGGATGCTATCAAGGAAGAGGATTTGCCCGCAGCAGAGCAAAATATCCTTGATACGATGGATTACTTTGCCGACCAGATTGAAGCGGGAAGAATAACACAGGATGATATCCCCTTGATTTTTATGCGCGTGCGCAATCCGGAGCAGTTCAAGAGTTTTGCTGCCCGCATGACCAAGCGTCAGGGTGATATTTTGACGGGTTTTAATTTCCCGAAATTTAACAGCAAGAATGCTTTAGGGGTTTTGCGTACACTTGTTGAGACGAACGCACGTTTAGGCGTGACTCTTTATGGCATGCCTATCTTGGAAGGTGAAGAAATAGCTTTCCGCGAGAGCCGCAATCAGGAACTGTTGTTATTAAGAAATATTCTGGAACCTTACAAAGAACTGATTCTGAATATTCGTGTGGGTGGTACAGATATGTCATCACTATTTGGCGTGCGTCGTGGTATTAATTCAACAGTATATGATATTATGCCTGTACGCGATGCACTGTCTGATGTGCTGAACGCTTTCAATCGTTTCAATGACTATTGTGTATCAGCTGCTGTATGGGAGTATTTCCGTGCCTACAAGGATGATGATATCGACGATGTGATTAAGCGTAATTTCCACAATGCACTCATTAAGGGACAGGATATTGTAAATCCTGCTATTGATGGCTTGCTGAAGGAGGTGCTGCTCGACCGTGCCAATGGTTTTGTTGGAAAGACGATTATCCATCCTACTCATGCGAAGTTCGTGAATGCTATGTTCACGGTGGTAGAGGAAGAGTATAACGATGCCATCCAGATACTGAACACCAGTGGCGGTGTTATCAAGAGCGAGGGTGGTGGCAAGATGAATGAGATAGGACCGCATCATCGTTGGGCTGAGAAGATTGTTCGTCGTGCCAATGTATATGGTGTTGTGAAGAATGAGGACTCGGTACTGAACCTTGTCCTTGGCAAAAACGAATAAGTATGAAAATCGTATTAGGCACTATGAACTTCGGTCCGCAGTTGGACATGGAAGCCAGCCGCGTGATGACCCAAAGTTTTCTGAATACTGGTTTTAACGAACTGGATACGGCCTACGTTTATAATGGTGGCGACACAGAGAGGTATTTGGGAGATATACTCCCGAATCTCTCTGGCTACTATTTGGCCACAAAGGTTCATCCCAGAATCACAGGAAAGCTTGATAGAGAAACTATCCTAATGGAGTTTAATGAGTCTTTGAAGCGAATGAACCGTGACAAAGTGGACTTGCTTTACTTCCATTTCCCTGACGGTAAAACGCCCATTGATGAGGCTTTGGAAACCGTTGCAGAACTCTATGAACAGGGTAAAGTGAAGGAACTGGGGCTTAGCAACTATCCTGCTTGGCAGGTGGTTGACATCTGGCATAAGTGTGAGAAGCATGGTTGCCCAAAACCAAGTGTTTACCAAGGTATGTATAATGCGCTCTGTCGCAACGTAGAGCCGGAACTGTTTCCTGCTATTCGTGCTTTGGGTATGCGCTTTTATGCTTTCAATCCACTGGCAGGTGGTATGCTTACCGGCAAGCATCAGCATTTTGAGGATGCGCCCGAACCTGGACGTTTTGCCCGTTTGAAGAGCTATCGTGACCGCTATTGGAAGCAAAGCTACTTTGATGCTGTGGATGAAATCCGAAAGGCTTGTGAGGCTGAGGACATTCCGATGGTGGAAGCTGCCTATCGTTGGCTGAGTAACCATTCTATGATGAATGCCAGCAAGGGTGACGGTATTTTGCTTGGTGCCTCTAAGATAACCCAAATGGAACAGAATATGGAAGCTGCCAAGAAAGGTGAACTACCACAATCTATTCTGGATGCGATGGATGACGCATGGGAGATAGCAAAGCCTGATAGCCCCGCTTATTTCAAGTTTATATAATGTCACACAGATTTCACGGATTACACAGATGAATGTATCGGAAGCCTATTTTGCTGAGATTGACAAGATTGCACATCTTGATATTCCAGCTGAGGTGATGGCAAGGGCGAGACGTTCTTTGCTGGACTATATGGCCGTAACTTGTGCTGGAGCTGAGTTTCAGAAAGAAAAGTTGAAAGGTTACTTTGATTTCTCACAACCCGAGGCAGGCGCATTTAAGGCGATTGGTACAGGTAAGAAGCTTGCTTTAAAAGAATCTGTCTTCTTGAATGGCTTAAATGGTCATGCATTGGACTTTGATGACGGAACGAACTCTGGCATTATTCACCTTGGCTCTCCAATTTTTTCATTGTTGATACCGTTAGCTCAACGCTATCATATTAGTGTTGAGGATATGCTTCGTGCGGCTGTAATAGGTTATGAGGCATCTTATACGATGGCGGTATCTGTACAACCTAAACATAAAGCATTAGGTTTTCATGCAACTGGAACTTGCGGAATGCTTGGTGCAACGTTAGCTTCTTCTTATATGCTGGGATTCTCTGATGAAGAGAGATTTGAGGCTTTCGCGACTGCGAGTGTAGCAGCATCGGGAATGTTGAAGGTATTAGATGATGGTTCTGAACTAAAACCTTATAATGTGGCCAAAACTGCATTGTTGTCTCTGACGAGTTTACAACTGGCAAAGTCTGGTTTCAAAGGTCATCCAGACCCATTGGGCGGTTATCGTGGTTTTCTGAAAATGATGACAGGTGACGAGAACACAGAATTGAAACCTACGCTTTTGAATGGAACGTATGCCATTATGAAAAGCTATACCAAACCGTATGCTTCGTGCCGTTATACACATCCTCCTGTGGAGGCAGCTATCCATCTTCGCAATCAACATGGCATTACACCCGATATGGTTGATAATATAAAAGTGGAAACTTATAACTTGGCAGTATCTGGTCACGACCATACGGATATACAAGGAGCCTATTCTGCAAAGATGAGTACACCGTATAGTACAGCGGTTGCCTTGATTTATGGCAAGGCTGGATTGCAGGAGTTTAGTGAGGATGTGTTAGAGAATGACACTGTTAAAGCTTTGACTAAAAAAGTGGAGGTTGTGGCAGATGAGAAGTTAAGTAGTATCTTCCCTGATAAACAGTCTGCGGTATTGACTATAGAGTCAAATGGTAAGACATATTCTGAGCGTGTAGACTTCCCGAAAGGTGAACCAGAGAATCCGTTAAACGAAGAAGAATTTAAAACTCGTTACGATGCTTTGATGGCCTACTGCTGCGTGAAGAAAGAGGTGTCTGATGCCATTTATACGAAAGTAAATGAGCAGGATGCAAGAGTAGAGGAACTAATAGAAAAACTATAATATATGGTTAATCAGAAAGAATTGTTTGAGGCATTGGAAGCAATGGGTGTGGACTTCTTCACTGGAGTGCCCGATTCCTTATTGAATGATTTCTGCCTCTATATGTCCAATAATATGACGGCAGAGCAACATATAATGGCGGCAAATGAAGGTAATGCCATTGCTATTGCGGCTGGTCATTATATGGCAACAGGCAAACTGCCTTTAGTGTATATGCAGAACTCTGGTATTGGTAATGCTACCAACCCACTGCTGTCATTGACACACGACTGTGTGTATGGTATTCCCATGCTGCTGGTGATCGGCTGGCGTGGAGATCCTGCCATCAACGACCATGCGCAGCATAAGAAACAAGGTGAACTGACTCCCGTATTGATGAAGGATATGGATATTCCTTATGAGATACTGGATGATGAGAATACCGTAATTGAGAAGTTCCAGTGGGCAGCTGACAAAGCACGTGAGATATCTTCCCCTGTAGCCTTGATTGCCAAGAAAGCCATTCTTACACAGAAGGAAAAGAAACAAGTGTATGCAGATAGTCCGTTGATGAACCGTGAAGAATCGGTTGCTGCTGTGGTAGATATACTTGGTGATGATGCAATTTATCTGGGTACTACAGGCCGTGCAACACGTGAAGTTCATGAGCAATTGAAACTACATAACATAGATGCTGGTCATGAGTGGCAGAATGTGGGTTCTATGGGACATGTTTCATCTGTAGGTCTTGGATTAGCTATTGCTTGTCCTGAAAAGAAGATTGTGGTATTTGATGGTGATGCGGCCGCTGTGATGCACATGGGAGCCTTGGCGACAAATTGCCGCTATAAGGCAGGTAACATGATTCATATCGTATTGAATAACGGCGTGAATGAATCAGTTGGCGGACAGCCTTCTGCTGGTTATGTAGTGAACTTAACTGGTGTGGCTGAGGCTTGTGGTTATCGCACATCAGGACATGCCGTCGAGACTAAGGAAGAACTGCAAAGCATTATACGTGAGTATCAGAAAGGCGAGATGCCTCTATTTATTGATGTGCATGTGCGCCAAGGTATTCGTACCGATATGCCTAAGTTGGGTATCGACCACAAGGCAGTGAAGAAAGATTTGATGGAAACATTAAAAAAATAGCTATGATTGAATTAACAACACCCTTTAGTGAGGAAGCGATCTCCCAGTTGAAAGTGGGTGATGTGGTTTCTATTTCAGGGGATATTTTTTGTGGCCGTGATGCTGTATTGCCTCGAATCTGCAAGGAGTTAGAGGCTGGCTCTTGGGCAAAACGAGGAATTGATTTGCAGGGAGGAGTGATTTTTCATACTGCTGTTAGCCCTGCAGGAGTAGGGCCAACGTCGAGTAACAAACTGGAAATAGAAGGCAGTTTTGAGGTGCTTTCAAAGTTGGGTGGTATCAAGATGCATTTGGGTAAGGGAGCTATCAAGCCAGAAACCGTGAAGATGCTGGCAGATAATAATGCTGTATTTGCTATTATACCGCCAGTGACAGCACTCTTAGAAAGCCAGACCCTGGAACGTGAATGTGTAGCATGGCCCGAGCTTGGCATGGAAGCATTATACAGAATCAAAGTAAAGAACTATCAGGCAATCATTGCCGCAGCGAAAGGAGAGAGTATCTATGAGTAACATTATTGATAAAGTAGCAGATTGCCTAGTAAGAGCAGGCTCCACCTTTCGTGAAGACCAGAAGGAGGCATATCGCAAAGCAATAGCTGACGAGAAGATGGAAAGTTCTTGCTGGGTGATGAAGCAGGTGCTGGATAATGCACTTGTGGCTGAAGAACGTCGTAGCCCCTTATGTGATGATACGGGTATTCCTCATCTGTTCCTTGAAGTAGGAAAAAATCGTGCCGTGACAGGAGAACTGCTTGAAGAGATTAAGGAAGGTGTTCGTCAAGGTTTGAGACAGCTTCCTGGTCGTCCTATGGCTATTAAGGGTGACGACTATGCACGCATTGATCAGAGTGGAGGATTGAATGAAGATAGTGGTGCATTGGATGCTTCGCCTATTTTAATAAAGTCTGTAGATGAAGATGTGATACGTCTCACCGTACTGATGCTTGGTGGAGGTCCTGCCATTCGTGGGATAACTCAACGGGTATTTCATAAGCATAGCGTTGATGTGGTGGTAGAGGAAATTGTGAACCGAGCGATACCTGCTGTTAGTCAGCTGGGCTGTTCACCTTGTACATTGGCCATTGGTATTGGGCGTAGTCAGTTCGAGGCTACCAGTCTGATGATGGAAGCGATGACAAAAGGAGATTTTGGAGTACAAAGCGATTTTGAGAAACGTATCACTGATAAGGTGAATGATGCAAATGTTGGTCCTCTTGGCCTGGGTGGCAAACATGGCGTTTTAGCCACGTTCGCCAAGATTGGCCCACAGCGAGCCAGCGGTGTGCGAATTGTAGCATTAAGACCGTGTTGTTGTTTTGAACCTCGCAGGGCAAGTGTTGAATTATAAACCATTTGATTATCTATGAAAAGTCTTAAAGGAAAGAAAATACTTATACTTGGTGGTACAGCACCATGCGTACATGTGACCCGTTTTGCAAAGGAAATGGGGGCATACGTATATGTGGCTGACGAGAAGACAGAGAAAGGTCCGGCCAAACAGGTTGCAGACGAAGCAGTTGTCATCAGTACCAATGATCATGAAGCACTGTTGGCTTTTGTTAGGGAGCATCATATTGATGGGATTTTAACTGGTCCAGGTGAGTTCAATATTGTCAATGCCATGACAGTGAGCAAAATGGCAGGACTACCGTTCTACTGCAACAAAGAACAATGGGATATTTGTCAGGATAAACGACATTTTAAGGATTTCTGCAAGCAGTATGGACTTCCGGGTGTTCCGGAATACTCTGTGGATGACGTGCTTACAGACAAGGATTTTCCCGTAATTGTGAAGCCAGTTGACGGCTGCTCATCCCGTGGTATCAATATTTGCCATAATCAAGAGGAGTATGCTGCAGCCCAAAAAGCAGCATTAGCAGCTTCCAAGGCTGGAAAAATATTGGTAGAAAAATACATCAATAATGGTGGTATTACCATTGATGCCAAATATGTTGTGGTGGATGGACGTTTCCATTTGGAGGCCATTGGTGACCGCCATGTGCTGAATGGTGGCTTGATTACAGCCATCAGTTTCTATCCTTCAAAGTACCGAGGGGCTTTCATGGAACAGGTTGACCCATATGTAGCCAAGGCTTTCAAGGCTATTGGCTTGATGAATGGTGCTTTCTTCTTCCAAGCCATACCTGATGGTGACAAGATTTATATTTATGAGATGGGGCTTCGTGTGAGTGGCGGCATGATATACAACATGACCGAAGCCACAAGTGGCAACAACACACTGAAGATGCTTATCCACTATGGAGCAACAGGCACTATGTGCGAAGAAGAAGATGAGAAGATGATTGATGCTGCCTTTAATGGAAAAGTGGCTTCTACGATGGCATTCCCGCTCAGAATAGGAAAGATTGCTAAGGTGACGGGGTTTGACGAAGTTAGCCAATATCCTGGAGTTATTGATTTGACTCGCTATTATAGTGAAGGAGATGAGATATTACCTAAACACGTTAATACACTTGATCAGCTGTTTGCCCGTATTATGGTATCATCTTTAAATATGGATGATTTGATGAATATATTGAAGCGTATTAGAGAGAAGGTTTCTGTTAAGAATATAAATGGTGAAGAAATGATCATCTGGGATACCTTTGATGAGATATATGATGGTTTTGTAACGAATAGAAAATAGATGAAGATTCTCTTTTTGCCTGCTTATTTTTATCCCGAGCAAGCTGCAAGTTCATATCTTGGAGTCAACCGCTTTGAAGCGTACCAACGAGAAGGGTTTGACATGGTGGTATATGCACCAACCCCTACAAGAGGGGTGTCAGAAACAGTACGTCAGGAGTATTCTGCGAAGAAGGTGGAACAGATGTATGGTGGCAAAATGACTGTTCATCGTTTTGGCCTGTTCAAAGAGGGAAAGAATCCTATTATGCGAGCATTCCGATATTCACTACAATTAGTTAAGCATTTTAATAGGGCTGTTTTTTGTAGCGATGCCAGGAGTGCTGATTTGGTGTTTCTGTCGAGTACACCTCCTATTCAGGGCATATTAGGTTCTCTGGTAAAGGCATTCAGCCATAAAAAGTTTATATATTGCCTTCAAGATATTTTCCCCGATTCTCTTGCGGGAACCGGCCTCGCTAAAAAAGGCGGTCTGTTGTGGAAAATTGGCCGAGTGATAGAAAACTTCACTTACCGCAATGCGGATAAGATTATCGTTATCAGTGAAGACTTCAAAAAGAACATTATGGCCAAAGGGGTGCCCGAAGAGAAGATTGTTGTTATCTATAACTGGGTAGACGAAGAGGCTGTGGTGGATATACCAAGGGAAAAGAATGTTCTCTTTGACCGTTATGGGTTGGACAGGAATAAGTTCTATATTACTTATAATGGTAACATTGGTCTTACTCAAAATATGGATATGCTGATGGAGGTGGCGAAAGCATTAGAACCCAACGAGGACATCCAGTTTGTTTTGGTTGGCAATGGCGCTTATTTGGAACAAGTTAAACAGATAATAAAAGATAGGCACCTTGTTAACGTCACCCTCCTGCCATTCCAACCATACGAAGAAATATCTCATGTATTCTCTTTAGGTGATGTAAGTCTTGTGATATCAAAGCCTGGTGTAGGAGCTAATTCCGTTCCCTCAAAGACATGGAGCATTATGTCAGCGTCAAGGCCAGTGCTTGCTAACTTTGATGAGAATGAACTGAAGAGCATTGTTGAAGATAACAATTGCGGCATTTTTACCAAGGCAGGTGATAAAGTCGCTTTCACAGATGCAATACTGAAGTTGTATAACAATAAAGATCTATGCAAAGAGTATGGCCGTAATGGACGCAAGTTTATCATGGAGAACTTGACCAAGAGTGTGGGTACTCAAAAGTATGTCAACGTAATCAAGTCATTTGAAAAATAGATGGTAAAGGAAAAGGGTTTATACATCTTGTTGACGCTTCTTGCATTGGCCTTTTTTACGAGATGTTCACCGTTGGAGGTAGAAATTGAATCCATTGAATCGTTTGATTATGCTGAATCTAAAGGGGTGGAAAATGTGTTGAAGAGGGCAGCCCAGTTGGCCAAGATACAATGGACACCTATCAGCGATATCCCCAATAATGTAGATGTTTTTCAAGCAGGAAAAACAGTAGTAGGCATCCCTTATTCATCCACCAAACAAATTAATAAGTATATAGGATTAGATGTGTCGTTCCATACATTTATGACGGCTGTCCATAATCCTTATAGTGTACTATACTCAGAAAACCTATCTAAAGCCCCTTATTATGGGAAAAACTGTTCCACTTATTATGGTGGTGTTTGCAGCACATGTGTTGAATATGCCTTGGGTATTACTATCCCTTACACTGCTGACCAGTTGGTAAAACTCCCTGATTTTGAACTCTTAGAAGACCAAAGCATCAGTAATCTCAAACCGGGTGATATACTGCATAATCCCGGACATGTTCTCATGGTATATAAGATGGAATATAATAAGGAGGGCAATATATCAGCCATCTACTTGTTTGAGTCGTCTGGAAAACTTTGTAAGATTTATCGCCAGACCCAAAAAGGATTGGAAAACCGCAGAGGGAAGGACGGGCTGAAATTTTACCGCTATAAAAAAATCAACGAGGTGAGCGAGTATGTCCCCAGCGAGTATGTCTCTGTAGGAAATGAACTTCTTGCCACTCCTGAATACAACAATGCGCTTTGTCCTGACAGGGGTGATAAATCTGTCTATAGAACGAACGAAGAAGTCGTGATTAATGTTTTTGATTTGACCTTCGACTCTTTGATTATTGAAGATTCGGAAGGTAAGCAAATAAAATATGATACAAATTCTATCGTTAATTTAGGCACTCTTGCGGCAGGTGAGTATAAAGCTTTTTTGACAAACAGAAGGGTTACTTCCAATCCTGTGTCGTTTGTAGTTGCAAAGCCCATTGTTACCGTTAAAAACCAGGGTGCTCACATCATCTTTTTTTCTTGTGATATGGGAAAAGCAAAGTATTGTGTATTATGTGGCAAGGATGGCTCGCCTTACCTCTTCCATCCCTTTACGGAGGCAGATATTGTAAGTGGAAGGGTGGAATTGGAGCCATTGACAAATTATAATCAGTATTTTTGTAAGGTTGTTTTTGAGACCCCGTATGGAACGGTCATTAATCAACCGTTAGCGGTAAAATAGTAATAGCCTTATAATCTAAGACGCTTGAGTGTAATGCCTGTGATGCGCAAAATTGTTCTATGCCTTTTATTTATGGGCGTAGTTGTTACTCTGAATGCAACTAAGAAATATAATTTAAAACCATCTGAAGATTTATCAGCTTTTATTGATGGTCTGAAAAATAATACTGAAGATGATATTGTTGTCAATCTATCCCAAGGTATCTATTATCTCAACAAACCTTTACGTTTTAATGCGGAACATCGTGTACCTATCAAAATAATTGGAAAAGGAAAAGTAATCGTATCGGGTGACCGATCTCTGAACGACTGGGAAGTCCTGCCCAATGGATTCTGGCGTACAAAAATAGCTATAGATGACAGAATATATCAGTTGAACATTGACGGGTGTATTATGCAGAGGGCCAAATCGCCTAATAACGGTGTTTATTACCTGCAAGATGGTGATTTGATAGTAAGAGACGGAAGTAATGTGACCTATAAAGCAGTTATGCCGGAAGGTCTTGAAGATGAGTTGAAATCAATACAAGAGCATGAAAAGCCTGTAATAAATCTATTTAGGCTTTTTACACACTCAAAGTCATATATCCAGAGTTATAACATTGAGGATCGTTCACTTACCTACACAGAGCTATACACCTATTCTTTTTTCAAACCCAGTAATAATACAGGATTCATATTAGAGAATTATTTCGCAGCACTTGATTCGCCTGGGGAATGGTATCAGGACAAAGATGGATATGTCTATTATATGCCACGAGAAGGAGAGAGTGTGAATGATTTAAAGATAAGTTATCCAAAACTTTACAACCTTGTAACAATCTTAGGCTCATCCAGTTCCGTTGCTGGAAATGTGACTTTTCAAAATATCATTTTTGAAGGTTGCGGGGTCAAAGAGAATGAAACGGGTATAGCACCCTATCAATCAGCATATACTCTTGATGGTGCAGTTCGGTCAAAATATGCGAATAACGTTAATATTGTGAATTGCGAGTTCAGAGGTATTGGCGGCTATGCAGTATGGATAATGGAAAAGTGTGAGGGTTGTCAAATCAGTGGCAATTATATCCATGACATTGCTGGAGGGGGGATAAAAATTGGTGGTCTGAATATTAAAGAGAAATACGCTTGTCGTGACATAAACGCAAGCAATAATATCATTCGCAGAATAGGAAGAGATTATCCGGGTGTTGCTGGTGTAATACTTACGTATGCACATCATTGTGATATTTCACATAATGATATTTCCGATGGTTATTATACCGGAATCTCTGTGGGATTCAGTTGGGGATACGGTGAAAGTCCTACACATGACAACAAGATTTCATACAATAGAATTTCAAATTTAGGTCAAGGTATGCTGAATGATTTTGCTGGAATATATACACTTGGTATTTCTCCCGGCACAATTATTAACAACAACTTGATATATGACATCAAACCAAGAGGCGGTGGTGCTATGGGAATTTATACGGATGAAGGGTCATCTGATATATTAATTGAGAATAATGTGGCTTATAATTGTAAAGGGGGAGGCTTTCATCAGCATTATGGGTCGAATAATATTGTGAGAAATAACATCTTTGCTTATGGTGAAAAGTATAATTTGGAGATTTCTGCTGTAAAGAAGCCCGAAGATGTGCAGCTAATATTAGAAAATAATGTTTTTTTGATTTCAAAAGGTGATGCCATATCGGGGAGAGTTGTTAATAGTGGAAAATTTATCTTTAAGGACAATTGTTTTTATGCTGTAAATGGTCAGGCTCTTACTGTTAATGGTGAATCATTTGAGAATTGGATGGATAGAAGGGGCTTCACATATACTAATAATGACCCACGTTTAAGGAATCCCGAAAAAGGAGATTTTAGATTTAAATCAAAGCGTTTGGCAAGAAAAATGGGTTTCAAGCCAATCGACGTTACAAAAGCAGGTGCGAATTGGCATCCAAGTAATTGAATTACAATCCAATATTAAAATATGAACATGAAACTTAGGAATATTCCTTTCTCTCCGCCGGATATGACGGAGGCAGAAGCAAAAGAAGTTAGGGAGGCTATACTTTCAGGCTGGATCACTACTGGCCCCCGTACAAAGAACTTGGAGCAGCAGATATCTGAGTTTGTGCATACGGAGAAGTCCGTGTGCTTAAACTCCGCTACGGCTGCTATGGAGATGGTGCTTCACCTTCTGGATTTGAAGCCAGAGGATGAGGTCATAGTTCCTGCATATACCTATACCGCAACAGCCTCTGTTACGCAACATGTGGGTTGCAAGCTGGTGATGGTGGATAGCCAGAAGGTTTGTGTTGAGATGGATTATGACCAGCTGGAGAAAGCTATCACTGAGAAGACCAAGGTAATTGTGCCCGTGGATATTGCAGGTGTAGTGGCTGACTATGAAAAGGTATTTGAAATAGTTGAACGCAAAAAGGCGCTGTTCCATCCCAACAACGCTTTGCAAGCAAAGATTGGACGTATCGTTGTTTCTGCTGACTGTGCCCATTCCTTTGGTGCAAACCATAAGGGAAAAATGGCCGGTGAGATTGCTGATTTCTCGTCATTCAGTTTCCATGCCGTGAAGAATTTTACTACGGCTGAAGGTGGCGCTATGACATGGAAGCTGCCGTTTGGAAACGAAGTGGTTCCTACAGATGTGGACTATATGCCAACAGTGCCTAAAAAAGAGGGCGAGACTTGGAATGAAATGCTGTATCGCATTTCTCAGTTATTCTCTCTTCACGGCCAGAACAAGGACGCATTGGCTAAGACTAAGCTTGGAGCTTGGGAGTATGACATCATAGGTCCTTGGTATAAGTGCAATATGACAGATATAATGGCAGCACTTGGACTGGTGCAGATGGAGCGCTATGAAGGCTTGTTGAAACGTCGTCAGGAGATTGTGGCTAAATACAATGAGGCGTTGAAGGATCTGCCTGTGGCAGTTCTGAATCATAAGGATGCAGATCATTGTTCGTCACACCACCTTTACATTGTGCGTCTGCTGGGCAAGACTCGAGAGGATGCCAACAAGGTGATTGAGCAGATGGCAGAGCGTGGCATTGCCTGCAACGTGCACTACAAACCACTGCCTATGATGACGGCATATAAGGCTCTTGGGTTTGACATCAAGGATTATCCGAATGCTTATCATCTGTTTGAGAATGAGGTGACATTGCCTTTGCATACACGATTGACAGATGAGGACGTGGAGTATGTAATTTCCAATTATGTGGATATAATCAAGAACATCTAAACACTCAATAGAGGCGAATATAAATTGAAACAGGATATTAAGAACGCGTTTCTGACGCTGGTAAGGCTGGGAATTGGAAATGATGATGCTTCGCGTATAGTTCGGTACCATCAATGGCCTGAATCGTTAGAATGGGATGACATAAGAGCACTTGCAGATAAGCAGGGACTTGGTGCTGTTTTGCTGGATGGGATAGAAAACTTACCTGATGAATTGCGCCCACCCAAGGCATTGCTATTGCAATGGATAGGGGATACACTGCAAGGGTATGAGTATAGGTATGAGCTATATAAACGTGCTCATGCAGAGATGGCTGCATTCTATCGGGAACATGGCATTAAAATGATGCTTCTCAAAGGCTATGCCTGTTGCTTGGATTGGCCAACGCCTGCACATCGCCCTGTAGGGGACATTGATATCTGGCTGTTTGGCAAACAGACAGAAGCGGACACGTTGTTGAAAAATGAGAAGGGAATAAAGATTGACAACTCGCATCATCATCACTCTGTCTTTTACTGGCGGGATTTTATGGTGGAGAACCACTATGATTTTATCAATGTACACCACCATAAGAGCAATTTGGAGTTGGAAGCAGTTTTCAAGGAGTTAGGACAGGATGATACACACAGTGTAGAAGTCTATGGTGAAACTGTATATCTGCCAAGTCCGAACCTTCACGCATTGTTCCTGTTGCGGCATACTATGAATCACTTTGCCACAACCAAGATGACTTTGCGTCAGTTGTTAGACTGGGCGTTCTTTGTGAAGAATCGTCACAAGGAATTGGATTGGCAGTGGTTGGAAGAGAAACTGGAAGACTTTGGCATGATGCCACTGTATGATATTTTGAATGCTATCTGTGTGGAAGAGTTGGGCTTTAGTTCGCAATTGTTCCCCCGTATTCAATTCAGTCCTTATCTAAAGGATAGGGTAAAGAATGAAATATTAGAGCCTGAAACTTCAGGTAAAACACCATCATTGCTCTTGCCACGAGTAGTATTCAAATACCGACGTTGGAAGGCGAATTCATGGAAGCACAAGTTGTGTTATAAAGAAAGTATGCGTAGTGCGCTTTGGAGTGGAATAAAGAATCATTTGCTGAAACCAAGTTCTATATGATTAATTTGGATTTAGTAGAGCGCGAAAGAGATTCATAGAGAATGAAACTTAGTCTTGTTCTATGGACTTTGGGTGTGTAACCCCTCTTTATGTCTATAGGATGTTGGGAGGCGCAGTTAGTTTAGAGAAGATAGAGCAAGTGATGTCTAATGTTAATATGTATGATGTAAAGTAGCGAACCAATGTTCGTATAAGCTACTGATAAGTCGGTCATGGAACTATTGGTTTGAGAGAATTCGAGCTCTGCTCGCTTCGCTAGTCGAAGAACATCCAATAGTGATATGACCGTTTGTCGGTTTTAAGAAATGGCATAAGGATTAAAAGGACGGGGGCAGATACTTGTTTCACAGAAAAACTAAGTCAGTAATAATCAATAGTTGAGCAATGCCAAGACTGGAAATAGATGGTTCACCATTCAAGGTACAATTTTGATGTTATCAGAGATTGAATCAGGTGGTAAGGAACACTTACGGACTGATGGATACGACAAAAATGGATGTTACAGATTGTGATACCCTATTGAAAGAGAATACGATATGACTATAAAGAAGATACAGAAATCGACGGAGTTTCAGACTCTAATAGCCGAATGTACGGTATACGACTATAAGGAAGCTCTGGAGGAGAAGAAACCAAAGTCGTATAAGGAGGAGAAGAAGCCTGTGTTTAAGTCGTCTATGGCGCAGTTTATGACTGTGATTTACTCTGTAGATTATATAGATACAGGTAAAGATACAGGTAAAGATACAGGTAATGTCACTAAGTAGGGAGCAAGCTGTCACTAAGTAGTCACCAAGTAGTCACTAAGTATCCCCACGATAGGAGACTTGCTAAAAAAATGGTTGAACCTATGTCTGCAAAGGAGATGCGTGATTTCTGTGGACAGAAGGATGCTACATATTTTAAGACGACTATAATAGATACCCTCATAGAAGGTGGGTTGGTAGCTATGACACAACCAGACTCGCCCAAGAGTCCGACGCAGAAGTATTACCTGACGGAGATGGGGAAGGCTTTGCTGAATAATAAATAATCTTCTGTCAAATGGTCAATTAAATGGTCAATTAAGTGGCACTTTTGGGAGCCGGATTCATAAAATACTATAAATAAATGGCGAATAGTATTGTGGCGTCATATTAATTCCTATCTTTGCACCGTAAAGAATAACTAAAATAGATGTAGTATGGGAGAGTTTGAATTGATGGCATTGCCGTATGCACCGGAGGCATTGGAACCGGTGATTAGTAAAGAGACAATTGGTTTCCATCATGGGAAACATCTGCAGGCGTATGTGGATAATCTCAACAAATTAGCCTCACCCCCAGACCCCTCTCCTATAGGCGAGGGGAGCTTGGGAGAAATAGAGACGCTGGAGGAGATTGTGCGAAAGGCTCCGGCTGGGGCGGTATTCAATAATGCGGGACAGATACTGAACCACGAGTTGTATTTCTTGCAGTTTAAACCTGTCGGAGAGGCCGCTCAAGGTCCTAAGGGGGCACTCGCTGCACAGATAGAGAAGCAGTGGGGTAGTGTGGAGGCTTTCAAGGCTGAGTTCGAAGCAAAAGGTGTTGGACTGTTTGGCTCTGGCTGGGTTTGGCTGTCGGCTGATGCTGATGGCAACTTGGTAATCACGCAGGAGCAAGGGGCATCCAATCCGGTGGTGAAGGGTCTGAAGCCACTGCTGACCTTCGATGTCTGGGAGCATGCCTATTATCTGGACTATCAGAACCGCCGAGCTGCTCATCTCTCAGCCCTCTGGCAGATTATCGACTGGGAGGTTATTGAGAAACGCTATAATTTTTAGGATAGAGAACTGTAAGTCTTTGTGGACACGATGAAAGAATACCAATATAATATTTTTAGCCCATATCGTGTTTGCCCATTAGGAGCACACGTTGACCACCAACATGGTCTGGTGACGGGATTTGCGATTGACAAAGGTGTTGACCTTTACTTCGATGTAAGAAGTAAGATGGCTGATGGCAGATGTGATCCTCATGTGCACCTGGAGTCGAGGACATTTGAAGGAACGGTGGATTTTGATATTGATGCACCTTCTCAAGTTCGCGAGCATCACTGGGGAGACTATGCTCGTGGTGCGAAGTATGCATTGCGCAAGCGCTTTGAACTCCGGAGAGGTATCACGGGTGTGATACAGGGCTCGTTGCCAGTGGGTGGACTGTCGTCATCGGCAGCTGTTCTGATTGCATATGTGATGGCGTTTGCTAAGGCGAACGATATCACTCTTCAACCGTTTGAGGTGGTGAAAATTGCATCTGAGGCAGAACGGGAGTACATTGGACTGAATAATGGTCTTCTTGACCAGGCTTGTATTGCATTGGGCAAGAAAGATGGTCTATTGTTCCTCGACTGTGACTCGAATGATTGGCGCATCATCAAGCGTAATCCTGAGATGCCTGAGTTTGAAATTGGTATTTTCTTTTCGGGCCTGACTCGTTCGCTTGTGAACTCAGACTATAACCTTCGTGTGTATGAATGTAAGACGGCTGCATGGAATATGTTGGCTTATACTGACCAACCACTGAAGACGTTTGATAAGACGTTCCTGAGGGATATTCCCAAGGCTACATTTGAAAAGACGCGTATAGCCATGCCTGCAAGATTCGCTCGTCGTGCAGAGCACTTCTATAGTGAATACCGCCGTGTGCGTCAAGGAGTGACTGCTTGGGAAACGGGAAATATGAAACTGTTTGGTAAGCTGTCGTTCGACTCGTGTGAGAGCAGTATCCACAACTACGAGTGTGGCTCACCTGAGCTCATAGCTATCTATGAGATAATGCGCCAGTTACCTGGAGTGTATGGTGGTCGCTTCTCTGGAGCAGGTTTCAAAGGTGCTTGTATCGCACTCGTGGATCCTGCTTATAAGGAGGAGATCCAGAAGGTACTCACAGAGAAATATTTGGAGCAGTTCCCTGAATACGAAAAAACATTCCAAGTATTCTGGGTAAAACCTGATGACGGAGCTCGTTTTGTTTAACGAACACGGATCTCCCAGATTTACACAGATATGAAATAGGTATTTTATATTGATGATAAGTTGAGATTATTTTGAGGTACTTCTGAAAGTGAACTTTCAAAATACCTCCAAACAATATCAACCTTTGTTCATAACAAAGCAATCTTTCCCAAGATTGTCATCAATATAAAAGATCATCCGTTCAATCCGAGTCATCCGTGTTCCAATTAAAGAAATATGTTGCTATACTGTGACCTTACTTATGCAATCAACGGAGCTGCGTTCCATGTTTACAACAAGCTTGGTCACGGCTTCCTTGAAGCAGTGTATCAGGAAGCACTGGAAATAGAATTCCAGAGACGCAATATTCCGTATGAGCGAGAGAAAGAACTAAAGATAACTTACGATGGTGTTGAGTTAAAACAAACTTACAAAGCAGATTTTGTCTGCTATGGAAAGATAATCATAGAACTGAAGGCGGTAAGCGCATTGGATGACGCTCATCGTTCTCAGGTCTATAATTACCTTCATGCCACAGGCTTTAAGCTTGGTTTACTCTACAACTCAACTTCGGATGCTCTGATGAATTGGAAAAAGAACGTATTGTTGTTTAATCGAACACAGATCTAACGGATATACACAGATGTTTTTATATTGCTGATAAGTTTTATTTGGTTGAAGACTTTATGAAAGCTAGCTTTCAATCAATCTTCCAACAAAATTAAACCTTTGTTCATAACAAAGCCATCTTAACCAAGATGGTCATCAATACAAAAAGATAATCCGTTCAATCCGAGTCATCCGTGGTCAAATTAAAAAGATAAATATGAAATGTGTTGTAATAGCGGCGGGATACGCCACGAGACTTGGAGAGTTGACGAAGAACTTCCCGAAGCCATTGTTGAAGATAGGTGAAAATACCATCTTAGGAAGAATGTTGGATGATATCGACAGGATTCCTGAGATAGATGAACATATCATCATTACAAACCATAAGTTTGCAAGCATCTTCGAAGATTGGAAGAAGGATTTGCATTATAGCAAGCCTATCACCATTGTAGATGATGGTACAGAGACGAATGAAACTCGTCTTGGTGCTGTATGTGACTTGTTGTTTGCAATGGATAAGCTCCATATAGATGATGACTTATTGGTTGTGGCAGCGGACAATCTGTTGTTCTTCTCGTTCCAAGAGTTTGTGGACTTTGCGAAAGAGAAACAGACGAGTTGCATCATGTGCCACGAGCAGCCTTCGATAGAGAAACTGCAAAGGACAGGAGTCGTGGAACTGGATGCCAATAATAAGGTACTTGGTATGGAGGAAAAACCTCAGGTGCCGAAGAGCCACTGGGCTGTACCACCGTTCTATATCTATCTGAAGAAAGACCTTGACTTGGTACGTCACTCTGTAGAGAATGGCTGTGGTAAGGATGCTCCGGGCAACTTGGCACATTATATGGTGGAGCATACCACGATGCATGCTTGGCCAATGAGTGCAGGACGATTTGATATTGGAAGTCTTGATACTTATTACGAGGCGGTTGAGAAATACGGAAAATAATTAATATTGAAACTAACAGGCTGCTGCAGCCTACTAAACAATGAGTACAACTGACCGATGGTCAACTGTTCAAACAATATACCGATAATAGCCCTGAGTGGGCAAAGACGCTGATAATTCTTAAAAAAGAATAAATTATACACTGTTGTATTATACGCTTACGTATAATTTTCTATCTTTGCATAAAATTTTAAGTTTGTATAAAGATGGTAGTCCCTTTTCAATACGGCAGACTAGCCGAAGCTGAAAGCTTCATTGATAGATTTGATGACAGACGGGAATTGAAGAATTTCCTGAGTCATGGGATTAATACTATATTGGTATCCCCAAGACGATGGGGTAAGTCGTCGTTGGTGAAAGAATCCATGAAAGAACTTGTTGATGAAGAAAAGAATATCAAAGTTTGTTTCTTGGATGCTTATAAAATACATACTGAGGAAGAGTTTTACAATAAATTTGCATCGGCTATTATCCAAGGAGTGTCATCAACCTTAGAGCAGAAATGGGGTGATTTCCTGCGGTTCGTGAACCGTCTGACACCTAGCATAACGATTGCGAGTGATCCTATGAACTCTATTGAGGTGGATTTGAAGATAAACCCTGTGAAAGAAAATCCAGAAACAATTCTTCAGCTTCCAGAGAAAATTGCTATCGAGAAGGGAATCCGTGTCATCGTATGTATTGACGAGTTTCAGCAGTTGGCAAATATTCCTCATTGGGAGAGACTTGAATCTATGCTGCGTTCGGAATGGCAGTTGCAGCACCATACGACATATTGTCTGTATGGGAGTAAGATGCACATGATGAAGAAAATCTTCAATAACTCCAGAAGTCCCTTTTATAAGTTCGGACAGATGATGCAGTTGAAGCGAATATCCAAAGAATATTGGTTGCCATACATTGTCAACAACTTCAAAGCTACAGGTAAACATATTACAGAAGAACAAGCAGAGAGGTTGTGCGAAAAGGTGAAATATAATTCATGGTATGTCCAGCAATACTGTTTCTTTGTTTGGTCCCATACAGACGGAATCGTTTCTAATGAGGATATTGAACGACAGTTGGATATGGTTATCGATACGAATGCGGAAACATTCCAAAATGAACTCGATGAGCTAGTCCCCTCACAGATTGCTTTATTGAAGGCAATTGCATCGGGGGAAACACATTTTAATGCAAAAGGTGTAGTAGAGAAATATCGTCTTGGCCAGTCTCAGACCATCACGAGGAACAAAAAAACTCTGGTCGAAAAGGACTTGGTTGAGAAAACCAGAGATACGTTCTCCTTCGTGGATCCGCTGTTTGAGCTTTGGTTGAAACGCGAATACGGCATAGCTTAATATTACGGTTCGATACTTTTTTATTGGTATCGAGTTATTCATCTAAAACAACTAAGACTTATGAAAGAATTGAAAGGAACAAAGACCGAGCAGAACCTCAAGGAGGCGTTTGCTGGTGAGAGTATGGCGAGAAACAAGTACACGTATTTTGCTTCGCGCGCCAAGAAGGACGGTTTTGTGCAGATTGCCTCCATCTTTGAGGAGACGGCGGCTAACGAAAAGGAGCACGCCAAGATGTGGTATAAGTACCTGAATGGGGGTAGTGTGAGTGATACGAAGACAAACCTGGAGGATGCTGCCAATGGCGAGAACTTCGAGTGGACGGACATGTATGCCCGTATGGCCAAGGAGGCTCGCGAGGAGGGCTTTGACGAGATTGCTGAGAAGTTCGAGCTGGTGGGTGCTATCGAGAAGCATCACGAGGAGCGTTATCGCAAGTTGCTGAAGAATATTGAGGATGCTGTGGTATTCTCTCGTGAGGGTGACGTCATCTGGCAGTGTAGCAACTGCGGACATATTGTCATCGGCAAGAAGGCACCGGAGGTATGTCCTACCTGTGACCACCCGCAAAGTTATTTCCAGATTAAGGCGGAGAATTATTAGTTTACGGGGCAGAATAATATTATGGCTCGATACCGATAGAAAAGTATCGAGCCATAATTGTGTTTGTAAGTATTTGATTTACTATGAGTGCTAATCCAACTGCTGCTCGATGAACTTCTTGAGTTCCTCACCACGCAGGCCGCGACGCAAGATCTTGCCTTGCTGGTCGACGACGATGGTGTGGGGGATGGAGTTGATGTTAAACAACTTGGCAGCGGCATTGTCCCAGTATTTCAGGTCGCTCATCTGTGGCCAGGGGAGTTTCAAAGTATTGATGGCGGCTATCCAGGCATCTTTGTCTTTGTCGAGAGAGACACCCACGATGCCTAAGCCACGGTCCTTGAAACTTTCATAGAGCGCCAGCATGAACGGCATCTCCTGACGACAGGGACCACACCAGGAAGCCCAGAAGTCGATGACAGTTACCTTGTGCTTGCTGACCTCCGTCATGATACTCAATTCGTCACCCTCAGGGGTAGCCTGTGCGAAGTTGGGGATAGTGGCACCCTCGGCCGTCTTTGCCGACTGACGGATGCTCCCCTCTATCTGCTTGATGGCATCACGCTGGCGACGCTCGTCAGACAACTTCTCGATGAGTCGCAGACGGTTGTCATTGTCGATAAGATCCTCAGGATAGTAGGTCAACAGGAAGTAGCCGAACTCATTGTCGATATTCTTCTCGGTGGTCTCAACGACAACCTTGGCAAAGCGCTGGTTAAGCTTGTCTATCTGCTCCATGCCCTGCTGCTGTTGCTCTTGTGTGACGTTGTCACCATAGATATTCTCGGCAATGCGGTTGATCTCCTTGCCAATAACCATGACGGAGTCGTTCAGCCGTTGCCACTCGTCGTTGCACGGCGTACCGCTGACACGCGAGGCACCAGGGGTAGCAGACAGCTTGATGCTGATTTCTCCAGGTTCACGGATGAAGGCTGCGTTAATTTCGTTCCTCTTGGCGCTGTAGAGCATGCAGAGCACCGCTTCCTTGTCGGCCTCACCCTTGAACGAGAACGCACCTTTCTCTATTATAATGGTGTCGCTGGGCGTGCCATTAATCATGTCGTCGGTCAGGAACAGCGTGTCACCGTCCTCCAGTCCCTCGGCAGTTCCCTGCAGCTTGTAGGTGTTCGACTGACAGCCAACCAAGAGGAGGGCGAGGAGACTAAACGATATACTGGTCAGAAATGCTTTCATTGTTGACTACTCTACGGATGGTTTCAGCAAACATGTCGGCCACGCTGAGCTGCTTGACCTTTGCGCAACGCTGTGAATAGGGGATGGAGTCGGTGAAGACAATCTCTTCGAGCGCTGAGTTCTGGACACGCTCGCTAGCAGGACCACTCATCACACAGTGTGAGGCACAGGCGCGAACGGTCTTGGCACCAGCCTCCTTCATGATGTCGGCAGCCTTGGTGATGGTACCAGCGGTATCGACCATATCGTCGATGATGACCACATTCTTACCCTCGACCTCACCGATAATCTGCATGGAGGCTACCACATTAGCACGGGCACGCGTCTTGTTGCAGAGCACCAGCGGACAACCCAGGTACTTGGCATAGGTGTTGGCACGCTTGGAACCGCCAACGTCGGGAGAGGCGATGACGAGGTCTTCCAGGTGCAGGCTCTGCAGGTAGGGCAGGATGACGCCAGAAGCATAGAGATGATCCACGGGAACATCGAAGAAGCCCTGAATCTGGTCGGCGTGCAGGTCCATTGTGATGACACGGTCTACACCAGCTACACTCAGCAGGTCGGCTACCAGCTTGGCACCGATGCTGACACGCGGCTTGTCCTTGCGGTCCTGACGTGCCCAACCGAAGTAGGGGATGACGGCGTTGATGGTGCGTGCCGAAGCGCGCTTGGCAGCGTCAATCATCAGGAGCAGTTCCATGAGATTGTCAGAATTGGGGAATGTGCTCTGTACCAGGAAGATATCGCGTCCGCGAATACTCTCCTCGTAAGAAACGGCAAACTCGCCATCAGAGAACTTCGTAATCTGAAGCTTTCCCAATGGACATCCTAGACTTTGACAGATTTTCTCAGCCAGATACTTGGTAGCAGTACCTGAGAACACCATGTAATTTTTGTTAACGCTCATCTTGGAATTTGACTATTTTACTATTTGACGATTTACTATTTGAGGATTTAAGAACCTATGGCCTTGCGAATCTTGCAGAAGTGGTCTATCAGCGCCTGATACTCCAGCTCCTGATGGATATTGAAACGGTTCCAGAGGTCGCCGCTGATGACGATGCCTCCGAAGCCCAGGTCACGTACGGCCTTGATGGTGTCGAGATTCATGCCGCCCAACGCATAGACGTGGCGGTCGATGAGTCCACGGCGCGAAGCCTCCTGTAACTGTTCCAGTGTGAAGGTGGCTTTGCGATCAGGCTCCGTCTGACTGTCGAAGATGTACTTCAGCAGCACGTAGTCGGCATGCTTCTTGGTTTCTTTCAGCAGGTCCAGATGGCTGCACGAACGACTGATATGTCCCTTGTAGCCGTTGGGTGCTGGTGTCGTCTCGTCGTCGATGTGGATGCCGCGCAACTTGAACTCCTCCTTCAGGTAGTAGTTGTCGTGCACGGTGATGCGCTTTCTGTAGTCGTCGGGCAAAAGCGTCAGCAGTCGCTCGGAATACATGGGCGACGAGCCTGGCTTGAACAGGTGCAAGTCGTCAAGTCCCGCCTCGAAGAGCGACGAGAGGATTTTGTCTTCTTCCACGAAAAACGTGGGTTGGGTCATCAATACGAGTTTCATCAATTGGCTGCTTCAAATTCTTTCAGGAAGCGCACGTCATTCTCTGAGAACATGCGCAGGTCGCTCACCTGATATTTCAGGTTGGTGATACGCTCTACGCCCATACCAAAGGCATAGCCGCTATAGATGGTGGAGTCGATGCCACATTGCTCGAGCACGTTGGGGTCAACCATACCGCATCCCAGAATCTCTACCCAGCCGGTGTGCTTGCAGAAGCCGCAGCCCTCGCCGCCACAGATGAAGCACGAGATGTCCATCTCGGCACTGGGTTCTGTGAAGGGGAAGTAGCTGGGACGCAGGCGAATCTTTGTGTCGGCACCGAACATCTCACGGGCAAACGACAGCAGTACCTGCTTCAGGTCGGTGAACGAGACGTTCTTGTCGATATACAGTCCTTCTACCTGGTGGAAGAAACAGTGAGCACGGGCGGTGATGGCCTCGTTGCGATATACACGTCCCGGACAGATAACGCGGATGGGAGCGGTGAGCTTGCCATCCTCGGTGTGCATCTGCTCCATGACGCGAGCCTGAACACTACTGGTATGTGAGCGCAACAGGATGTTCTTGGTAACATCGTTAGGATGCTGCGAAACAAAGAATGTATCTTGCATGTCGCGGGCAGGATGGTCGGCGGCAAAGTTCATGCGGGTAAACACGTGCAGGTCGTCCTCTACCTCAGGACCGTCAGCCAAGACAAAGCCCATGCGTGAGAAGATGTCGATAATCTCGTTGGTGACAATGGTCAACGGATGACGCGTACCTAACTGAGCGGGGTAGGGCGTGCGGGTGAGGTCGATGGCTTCGTCGCCACTCTCCTGGGTAGCACACTCCTCGCGCAACTGGTTGATGCGCTCGGTAGCCAGGGTCTTCAACTCATTAATCTTCATACCTACCGTCTTCTTCTGATCTGCCGCAACTTCGCGGAAATCGTTCATCAGAGCGGTAATCTCACCTTTTTTACTGAGGTACTTCAGACGTAGCTGCTCTACTTCCTCAGCATTCTTTGCACTTAGTGTCTGTACTTCTTTCAGAAGTTCGTCTATCTTATCAAGTATCATAGTCTTTTTTGATGTATTTCTCAAATTTTGATGCAAAGGTACAAAAAAGTTAAGAATTAAGAGTTAAGAATTAAAGATTATTTGTAACTTTGCAGCAAATTTTTGAGAGAAGATAGAAAAATGAGTTCACTCATGAGACTAAATCTTATTGTTTCGGTTGTGTTGTTGGCCGTTCTGACATCATGTGGCGGCAACAAAAGTGGACAGGCAACAGAGGAAGTACCTGCCGACTCTGCACTGAATGACTCCCTCCGTAATGACTCGCTGATGGCTGAGGACTATCCGATGCCCAAAGCAGCTGACGAGTTGTTTGATGACTTCGTCTATAACTTCGTTGTCAACCACAAGTTACAGATGGAGCGCATCCATTTCCCCCTGCCTTGTCAGAAAGACGGCAAAACGCAGAAACTGTCCCAGAAGGACTGGAAGTCGGAGCATTTCTTCATGCGCCAGGGCTATTATACGTTGCTCTTCGACAACGAGAAGCACATGGAGATTGTGAAGGATACATCGGTGAACCATGCGGTGGTGGAGAAAATCCATTTCGACACCCAGTCGATAGAGCAGTTTGTCTTTGACCGCAAGCATGGCGCTTGGATGCTGACGCTGTTGCGTACCATCCCTATCACACGCGATATCAATGCCTCGTTCCTGACGTTCTATCATCAGTTCGCTAGCGATAAGGCGTTCCAGGAGAAGAGTCTGGCTAGTACTGTCCAGTTTGTGGGACCTGATCCTGATGACGACTTCAACATGATGGAGGGCATCATCACACCCGATACGTGGGAGGCCTTTGCACCGCAGTTGCCATCTAAGATGATATACAATATTATTTATGGTAAGCCTGAGCGTGAGGGGGATTCTAAGGTTTTCGTGATGCGTGGCATAGCCAATGGTCTGGAACTGGAAATGACCTTCAAGCGCAAGAATGGTGATTGGAAACTGACGAAACTGACTACATAACGGTTAATGGTTATTGGTTAATGGTTAACGAAGTTAATTATAGCTTGCTTCATCACAACACGTTTGGCATCGACGCTAAGTGTCGTCGGTTCTTGGAATATGTGTCTGTGGAAGAGGCACAGGAGATAGCCCGACAACTGCAGGAACCTTATCTGCTGATAGGTGCTGGCAGCAACCTGTTACTGACGGGTGACTTTGATGGAACGGTGGTTCACTCTGCTGTAAAAGGAATTGAAAACCAGTCTGATAGCCGTATTCGTTGCGGCAGTGGTGAAACATGGGATGAGGTCGTGGCATGGTGTGTAGGCCACGGTCTATATGGTGCTGAGAATCTGTCGCTGATACCCGGTGAGGTAGGTGCCAGTGCTGTTCAGAATATCGGTGCCTATGGTGCTGAGGTGAAGGACTTGATAGCGTCTGTCGAGGCTGTGGAGATTGGTACAGGTCGCCTGTGCATCTTCTCTCGTGAGGAGTGTCAGTATGGCTATCGCGACAGTCGTTTCAAGCATGAGTGGAAGAATAAATATCTCATTACGCATGTTGTCTATCGACTGAAGACGGATGATGCCCAGCCATCGACGGAGTATGGTAATATCCGTGCAGAACTGGACCGTAGGGGTATTCAGACACCTACGGCGGCAGAGCTCCGTGAGGTGGTCATTGCCATCCGCGAGGCGAAGTTGCCAGACCCGAAAGTAACGGGTAATGCAGGTAGTTTCTTTATGAACCCCGTGGTGAGTCGTGAGAAGTTTGAAGCGTTGCTGGCACAGTATCCGCAGATTCCACATTATTATATAGATGAGCAGCACGAGAAGATTCCTGCCGGTTGGATGATTGACCAGTGTGGTTGGAAGGGAAAGTCGTTAGGCAGAGCCGGTGTACACGATAAGCAGGCTCTGGTACTCGTCAACCGTGGCGGTGCTACGGGGCAGGAGATTGTCGACCTCTGCGAGGCTATCCGCAACGACGTTCGTGAGCGCTTCGGTATTGATATCCATCCAGAAGTGAACATTATATGAAGCTGACATTCTTAGGAACGGGAACATCGTGTGGCGTGCCGACTATCGGCTGTCAGTGTTATACGTGTAGCAGCACGGATGCGCACGACAAGCGCCTGCGCTGTTCGGCACTGATAGAAACGGAGTCCACGCGCATCCTGATAGACTGTGGTCCAGATTTCCGTCAGCAGATTATGTCCCAGCCGTTCCGCAAGATTGACGGCATCCTCATCACCCACGCCCACTACGACCACATGGGTGGCATGGACGATATCCGTCCATATTGCCAGTTTGGTGAAATTAATGTCTATGCCGACCCGATAGCTCGACAGGGAATGTTACAGATGCTGCCATACTGCTTTGCGGAGCACCGCTATCCGGGTGTGCCTGCCATCCAGTTGCACGAGATTCATAAGCACGAGGCCTTCCGCATTGGCGACCTCGACATCGTTCCCTTCGAAGTGATGCACCACGACCTGCCTATCCTCGGTTATCGCATCGGTCCACTGGCTTACATTACAGACATGAAGACCATCGACGAAAGCGAGATCCCCTATATCTTAGGTTGCAACACCCTCGTTGTCAATGCCCTACGTCAGAAGCCCCACCACTCACACCAGACACTCGACGATGCTGTTGCCTTTGCCCGTAGGATAGGGGCCCGTCAGACGTGGCTCATTCATTCCAGTCACGACATCGGTCGTCATGCAGAGGTCAACGCCTCCTTGCCATCTGATATCCAGATGGCGTACGACGGACAAGTGATAGAAATCTGATAAATTGTCAATGAAGTAACCGACAGGGTTACTTCTTTTTCTTGCGGCGGCCAAATAGCCAGCCATAGGTGTTCATCAGTTTGCGTACCAATAGGAACGCATCAACAGCGGTGATGGCATTGCCGATGAGGTTGGCAATCAGTTCTCCTTTGGAGTTGGCTTTCTGGGGAACGAACAAGTCGCGCCATAGCGTTCCGATCTTCTCGGAATTATCGCTCAACTGGGCCTTCAGCTCATCTTTGCGCAATGCAATATCTTCAAGGGTGTTGTATTGATTATTTTGCATGGCGATTGTCAATTAATTTAATAAGGTGTTAGCCAGAAAGCGTACCAGAGGTTGCTCAATCCACTGTTTGCGGAAGACGCAAACAAGAACGAGCAAGCAAAGGAAAACCAATGCTACCAGGAAGAAGGCCAGGCCATGCCCCGTGAGTGGAGCAAGCCAATAGACCAGCGCGAAGGTGAGGTAGAAGAGTACGGCAACGCCCAGGATGACGAAGACAATGGCCACCGTCAGGGCAGTTACTAACTTGACAATCTTCTCAATAACGTTGAGCTCCAGATATTCCTTCTGGAGTCCAACGTATTGTTTCAGCGCTTCGACGAGCTCTGCGATAGACG
Organism: uncultured Prevotellaceae bacterium; assembly: GCA_900316265.1. GTDB lineage: Bacteria > Bacteroidota > Bacteroidia > Bacteroidales > Bacteroidaceae > Prevotella. Next base: position 114,111 of record ONCH01000003.1, read on the forward strand.
CTACATTTTTGTCGCTAGACAACATTGTAGTAGGGAATTGTTATGCTTCAGGAGCTACGTCCTCAATATCGTCAACGAAGTTGTTTACTTCCTTGCGACTCAACTTAATGTTGTGCTTCTTGAGGAAGTCTTCTACAGTGTCAGAAATTTTCTCACGAGTGTCTGAACCCTTTTCAGGGGCAACCAGCAAACCAATAACGGCACCAGCAAGAGCTCCGCCCAAGAATGCGCCTAAAAAACCTAAACTTCTCATAATACTTCGTTTTAATTATTAAAAAATGTCTTTCTGCTGGCAAATATACGTAAAGTTTTTGAAATTAACAAACTTTATGCAGGATTTTTAGTCAATTTTGCGCGATATTTTGTAATTTCGCAAAAAATTATTCAGAATAATCAAGTTTAATACAAGTAATACAACTCAAGAAAGTATGAAAAAGTACACATTGTTATGTGCAGCGCTGTGCGCAGCTATGTTATTTACAGGATGTAAGTCAAGTGAGAGCGCCTACAAGCAGGCTTATCTGAAAGCTAAGCAGCAGGAGGAACTTCAGCAGAAGCAGGAAGCAGAGGCTCAGGCTGCAGCAGCTAAGCAAGAAGCAGAGAATAACGTTGTTGTTCCCATGGAAGAGAAACCCGTTACCCAGACCCAGGTGGTTGACAATGCTGACAACGTTCCTGTTCGTCAGGAGACCGTTTCTGTTGTTGCCGGTGCTGGTCTGAAGAACTTCAGCGTTGTTGTTGGTTCTTTCTCTCTGAAGGCTAACGCCGAGGGCTTGCAGCAGACACTGAAATCACAGGGCTATAACGCACAGGTTGTTGTCAACAACCAAGTGAGTCCCGCTATGTATCGTGTGGTAGCTACCACCTTCGATACCAAGGGTGAGGCTGCTGCCAGCCGTAATGCTCTGCAGGAGAAATACCCTGGTGCTTGGCTGCTTTACGCAAAATAATTGATAGTGGCCCGAATCTTATCAATAGACTACGGAAAGAAACGTACGGGATTAGCAGTTACTGACCCACTGCAAATTATTGCCAGTGGGTTAGCTACTGTTTCCACGTCAGAGCTGTTTGACTATCTGAAGCAGTATATTGACAAGGAACCCGTTGAGCGCATTGTGATTGGTGAACCGCGCCAGCCCAATGGTCAGCCCAGTGAGAATCTGGCACGTGTACAGCAGTTTGTCAACCGTTGGCGTAAGGCGATGCCACAGATTCCCATTGAATACTATGATGAACGCTTCACATCTGTGTTGGCTCATCAGGCAATGATCGATGGAGGCTTGCGCAAGAAAGTCCGTCAGGACAAGGCACTGGTCGATGAAATCAGTGCGACGATTATTCTGGAGGACTATATGCGTTCCCGTAAATTGTAAAATTGTAAATTGTCAAATAGTAAATGATTTTACCTATTTATATATTAGGACAACCTGTATTGAGAAAAGTGGCTGAAGATATTCCTGCCGACTATCCCAATCTGGATGAGTTTCTGAAAGACATGTGGGACACACTGGCAGAGAGCGAAGGTATTGGTCTTGCTGCTCCTCAGGTGGGTAAGTCTATCCGTGTGGTTGTCATCGACCTCGACGTGTTGAGCGATGATATGCCGGAATACAAGGACTTCCGTCATGTGTATATTAACCCACATATTGTTGAATACGACGATAGCGAGACAGACTCTTTAGAAGAAGGTTGTCTGTCGTTGCCTGCTATTCATGAGAAGGTGACGCGTCCCAAGCGCATCCATGTGCAGTGGCTCGACGAGAAGATGCAGCCTCATGATGAGTGGGTAGAGGGTTATCTGGCCCGTGTCATGCAGCATGAGTTCGACCACTTGGAGGGTAAGGTATTTACAGACCGTGTCTCTCCACTGCGCAAGCAGTTGATCAAGAACAAGCTGAAGGCACTGCTTCAGGGTCGTTACCGTTGTGGCTACAAGACTAAAGCTGCTCCCCACAAATAAGGCGAAACAGAGAATGATTACTTGATGGTTAGAAAGATTGTTTTCATTTTGTTGTTTTCCCCCCTGTCGTTATGGGCTCAGTACAATACCGACAGACTGGTGATGATAGGGCGCTCGGCACTCTATTATGAAGACTATGTGCTTTCTATCCAGTACTTCAATCAAGCTATCTCTGCAAAGCCCTATCTCTTTGAACCTTGGTACTACCGAGCCATTGCCAAGTATTACCTCGACGACTATGCTGGGGCTGAGAACGACTGTTCGGAGGCCATTCGCCGTAATCCTTATGTAGTGGGTATCTATGAGTTGCGTGGACTCTGCCGTATTCAGCAGAAGAACTATGAGGATGCCATCAAAGACTATAACCAGGCACTACGCTACGAACCGGAGGGTATGAACCTCTGGCATAACCGTGCACTCTGCCGTATCCAGCAGAAGGACTACGACAAGGCACTGGCAGAAATTGATACAATGGCTCAGCGCTGGAGTACCAATGCGCGTGTCTATGCCATGCAGTCGGAGGCTTATCTCCTACAGAAAGACACCACCAAGGCCATTGCCTCGTTAGAGAAGAGTCTGGAGTTGGATGCGTATAATGGTAATACGTGGGCTATGCGCTCGATGATTAGTCTTGCCCGCGAGGAATGGAAAGAGAGTGAGGGCTATCTCGACAAAGCCATCCACCTGCTGCCTAAGCAAGGTGGCCTGTATATCAACCGCGCCTTGGCACGTGTGAATCAGAATAACCTGCGTGGTGCGATGGCCGACTATGATATGGCTCTTGACTTCGAACCCAACAACTTTCTGGGACACTATAACCGTGGACTGCTCCGTGCACAGGTGGGTGACGACAACCGTGCCATCACTGACTTCGACTTTGTATTGAAGATGGAACCCGACAACCTGATGGCACTCTACAACCGTGCTTTACTGTTGGAGAAAACGGGTGACCCCAGAGGGGCAATCCGTGACTATAGCAAGGTCATTGACGAATATCCGAATTTCTGGACTGGTCTGCACCAGCGTGCCCAATGCTATCGCAGTCTGGGTATGACCAAGCAGGCTGAACAGGATGAGTTCCGTATCCTAAAGGCACAAATCAACAAGCGCTTCGGTAAACAGCCTAGACTTTCGAAGAACCACATGCGTAAGCGTAGCGACGAGGATATCGAGAAGTATAACCAGCTGGCTGTTGCTGACGAGCAGGAGATGGAACACGAATACCAGAGCGACTATCGTGGACGTGTGCAGAACCGCAAGGTGGGGATGGACTATCTGCCGATGTATGCACTGTCAACAGAGAAATATCAGCATGCCGTCAAATATTATGTGCCTTACAACCGTCAGGTTGAAAAGCTCAATGCCCAACTGCCTGTAGGCAGTCAGATTAATATCATCTGCAACCAGAGTACGCTGAGCGAGGCTTCCATGCGTCGATACTTCAACCGTATCGATAGTCTGACGCAACAGATTGGTCGACAGTCTAATGAGCAGCAGGTGCTGATTATTCTTTTGCAGCGTGCCATAGCCTATAGTGTTATCCAGAACTACGATGCGGCCATTGATGATCTCACGACGTACATTCTTAGCGATTCCCTCTCGGCTGTTGCCTATTGGCAGCGAGCTGTCTGTCAGTCGCGTCTGAATGCGTTCAATGCCTCACAAGGTACTGATGTCAAACTGCAGACAGCCCGTGTGTTAGCTGACCTCTGTCAGGCTATCCGTCTGGATGAGTCAGCTTATCTCTATTACAATCGTGGCAATGTACATGCCCAGCGTGCCGACTATGTCCATGCTATAGATGACTATACCAAAGCCATAGCCTTAGACCAGAATCTGGCTGAGGCATACTATAATCGTGGCTTGGCACATCTGGCTCTGAAACACCAACAGGAGAGTGTTGCCGACCTCTCAAAGGCTGGCGAACTGGGACTCTATCAAGCTTACAGTATTATCAAACAGTCGCGCAAATAATTGCTGGGTGCCTGTTTACACTTTCAATCGCACGTAACTACGGTCATCGAATGAGTTGAAGTCGGGATGAAAGCCTTTTGTGGCCTGGAAAGTTCCGATGTTCAACGGGTCTTCCTCACGTTGCTTCTGGAGTTGCTGTTCACTTTCTGCAAGGGTGGAACAGAGCACAGGGTAGCCATCGCTGGCCAGCACTATTTCCCAAGGACGGAAATCAAGGGAGATGATGCGAACGTGGTGTCTATCAATGGGGAAACCATCGATGACACTATAGGTGATGTTCTGCTGGCGCATGGTTTCCAGCATGTGGGGAATGATGACGGGACGGGCAATATCATTGCGTAGCAGTTCATCGACAGTCATTCCTTCAGCAAACAGACGCTGAACCTCCTTGGCACGCATAGCTGCCAGTTCTGCCTCCGCAGGTTTGGGGTTGTCAAAGAGTTCTCCGTTAATCAGACACTGACAATCGCCAATCATCCATACCTCCCTATTCAGCCGACTGAAGATGACTGCCGAACAGGTCAGACGGTCTTCCGGATGCTCTGCCAGTCGCTGGAGCATTGACTTTTTATAATGCTTACGAATATATGCCGTCACGCCACGCATGAACTCCTCACTGCTTGTCGTCTTCGGCATGCGACGAATATAGCGCGACACCAGCATCATGGCATGGCGCCCATTGCTGTGTAACCAACTGTGACGGTAGTCGCTCTTTGACGTGCTGCCATCAATGACAGCCACGAAATCATCGGTGACGACGATGCCGTCCTCGCTTTTCTTCTTGGGGTTCTTGGCGACGACGCTCTTTTCTATAATCTGCATGTGGACAAAGTTCATTAATCAGGTCCGGACGTCCTATGCGACGCAGGCTCTGTTCGATGTTACGACGTTCCTCGGGCTTGTACCAGAAGAAATACTGACGCTGGGCCAACTTGTCGCGCTGACTCTTGGCACTCTGCACTGGTTCCAGCGTATAAGGGTCATAGCCCGTATACCAGGTCTCTGTAGAGACGGTCATGGGGGTAGGTGTGAAGTCCTGCACCTGCTCCAGCTGGAAATCCAGCCGCTTGGTGGTAATGGCTAACTCCGCCATATCAGCCTCCGTACAACCTGGATGACTGGAGATGAAGTAGGGGATGATTTGCTGGTTGAGATGCTCCTCACGATTGATGCGGTCGAAGATGCGCTTGAAATCATAGAACTGTGAGAACGATGGTTTGCGCATCAGGTAGAGCACCTTGTCGCTGGTATGCTCTGGTGCTACCTTCAATCGTCCGCTGACATGACGGGTAATCAGTTCACGCGTATATTCCATCGCTGACTTGTTGGCAGCTTCATCCTTACTCCTATATAATAATAGGTCGTAGCGCACACCACTGCCAATAAAACTCTTCTTGACTTCCGGTAGTGCATCGACAGCACGATATACCTCCAGCAGTTTGCTGTGGTTGGTATCCAGATTCGGACATATCTGAGGATGGATGCACGAAGGACGCTTACACTTCTCGCAGGCCTTGAGGTTGCGACCATGCATGCCATACATGTTGGCACTGGGACCACCGAGGTCACTGAGATAGCCCTTGAAACCATCCATCTGTACCACCTGTTTCACCTCGTTCAGGATGCTTTCCTTTGAACGACAGGCAATGAACTTACCCTGATGGGCTGAGATGGTGCAGAACGCACAGCCACCAAAGCATCCGCGATGGATATTCACGGAGAACTTAATCATCTCATAGGCAGGAATGCGCTTTCCTTTATATTTCGGATGAGGTACGCGGGTGTAGGGCAAGTCAAAGGAGGCATCGAGCTCGGCAGTGGTCATTGGAGGGTAGGGAGGATTGACAACGACACACACACCCGACGGAGAACCGTCGGGAGTAGTGGAGGATGTCAGGGGCTGAATAAGTCGCTGCGCATACATCATGTTCGACTGTTCCTCGATATGGCGGAAGTTCTCAGCTTGTGAGCGTTTGTTCTTCAGGCACTCTTCGTGACTGTGAAGGACGATGTCATCTTCCTTAGGACTGATGTCCTTGGTGAGATAGACCGTCTGTGGGATGTCGTGGATATCTCCAATAGCAAAACCATCAGACATACGATGAGCTAGTTCTACAATGGGCTTTTCGCCCATGCCGTAGATGATGATGTCGGCAGGCGCATCACAGAGAATGCAGGGACGTAATTTATCCTGCCAATAGTCGTAATGTGTCAAACGACGCAGCGAGGCCTCAATACCGCCCAAGACAATGGGTACATCTGGATACAGCTCACGGAGAATCTTACTATAGACAATGGTGGGATATTCCGGACGAAGGTCATGACGACCATCCGGTGAGTACGCATCCTCAGAACGCAGCCTGCGGTTAGCAGTATATTTGTTGACCATCGAGTCCATACACCCTGGTGAGATGCCAAAGAAGAGTCGGGGTCTTCCCAGCTTCTTGAAGTCTCGATAGTCACCATGCCAGTCGGGTTGGGGCACAATGGCCACACGATAGCCTGCTGCCTCCAGTGTGCGACCAATGACAGCCGCACCAAACGACGGGTGGTCAACGTAGGCATCTGCCGAGAAGAGGATGACGTCCACCTCATCCCATCCCCGCAATTCCAACTCTTTTTTTGTTGTCGGTAAGAAATCTGTTAGTCTGTATTCCATTCTAATGAGCGTGGGTAAACCACATCCACTATTAATTAAACGGTGTTCCCTGGATAGAACGTTTGGTCATACCCAGATCATCGTTGCTGCGGTTCTTCCAATTGATGAAGAGCAGGACCAGTTGTTGTAGTCCATACGCTTTCATGTTACTATGATAGATGACGTCGAGGCAGAGGTCCAGCAGTCGTTTGTCCTTTCCAGCCTCAGATTCCAGCAGTGCACGGATGTTTAGTTTCAACTTGTCAAGCACTTGTTCATCGACGTAGCCATTTGAATCTATCAAATCACGAAAGAACTGATAGTCGTCGATAGTCTGCAGGTGTTCCTCGCTGATGTCAATACTGCGAGTGCCGCTGGAATTGGTTTGAATCTTGTACATAATAGATAGGTGTTAGGGTTATTTTAATAAGTAGTTTAATATTCCTTTCATGACGCTTGCCTGTTTATGTTCACCCTCTATGCATTCAAAAGGGAATCCCATAACAAACAGACGGCAGTTGCTTCGATAAGCTATTGCTGCACCATAACCGTCGGCATACTGCATGGCGGTAAAAGCAGGTTTTACGGGTTGTAGGATATCGGCTGACGTGGCAGCATAATGCTCTTCATTCAATGCTTTCCAATAGGTCATCTCAGTGCCCAGTCCTTTCACCTTGTTGTCTTTCGTCTGGGAGCGTCCGCCCCACGTACTCTTCAGTACGTTTTGCAGGAACTGTCGGTCAGCATCCTGTGTCATATCTGTACCCACATAGGCACCACTTACCAATAGGGCGCCACCATGGGTGGTATAACGTTTTAGAGCGTCCTGCATGTGTGTGGTAAATGTCTTGTATGCCTTAAGGCTGTGTCCGTCGTGGCGTTCCAATCCCAATAGCAGGTCTACAGCATCATAGCCTATCAAGTTTACTTTACCCGTTTCTACAGCTTCACTGCTACAACTCACAATGTTGTATTGTTTTGCTGAGGCTATTGCTTTGGCATGTGTCATGACGTAGTTGAAGTCGTTACCGGCAATGAGCATACCTGTCAGTTCCTCGCCGGAGTTACCCAGTCCACCGTCTTCTACCCCCATCTGCTTGCGGTCGAAGTTGATTTGTCGGCCAGACCACCCCAGTGTAGGTCCATAAGTCACGCCAGGGTCTTCGTCAAGGTCGAAGCCTTGCTCTGCGGGTGTGTTACGAATAGCTGGTGACGATACACGGTGGAAACCATTGACAATCATAACCGTTTTGTTGGCGTTGGGCATTGAACAGGCAGACAATACCTCTGTCGTGAAACTCTCGCCACCACGATTGACTGCAGCTACCTTGAAATGGTACAACTGTCCGGGCTCCAGTTCCACCTCGTGTTCTGTCTTTCCTCGCACATATGTTCCATTGTCAAAATCGGCATCCCCAATGGCGGTATATACAACATAGCCCGTGGGCTTGGCTGTAGGTTCTTGGAGGTCATTGACGGCATCCCAACTCAGGCAAGCCACACCTTTCTTCAGTTCTACGCGGAAGTGGTCTGGTGCCAGAGGAGTTACCACGAATGGTCTGCCATGTTGGTCATTGACATAGCGGAGGATGGTTTTGTAGATAGAACGTGCCAGCGTGAAGCGGAAGTTAGGATCTTGTCCGTAACGCATATCTGGGAAGTTCTGATGTGACAGCATTTCCAAGATGGCACTGGGCACCTCTGGCAGACGGGTCTCCGAGTAGTTGCGGTCAAAGAGTTCCCTACGGTTCCACTGTCCGTATTTGTGTTTCAGGTCCAGTGTCTCGTTTGAGAGTAGTGCATCGGCCAGGTCACGTGATGCCATACGTGATATTCCTGCATTCAGCTTTCCTTCATGATGATTGGTGGTACAAATCGACAACGAGCCAATCAGTCCCTCACCATCTTTGGCATAACCTGCATCACTATGAAAAGCCAGCGATAATTCGATGGGCACCTTCAAACCTTCTATGGTGGGCATATAGCATGAACCTCCACCCAGACGATTGGTCGTCAGTGAGCGTACGTTGATATCATCAGCATAATCGTTTGTTCCCCCTTTACTGCTATAGACGGTATAAGGCATACCAGCCCATTGTGACCAATAACGTGCTCCTTCTAATGCGCGAGGCAGCTGACTGGTCAGTCCGTCACGTTCAATGTTGCCCATACCTCCACCGAAGCGGATGGCATCAGTAGTAACAATTCCTTTCTCACTGCTTTGGTTGGAGACCGTAACGCGGTTAAATTCGCTATAGCCAGCGTCAAAGTCGAATGTGCCCAGATAAACCCATGTGCCACCGCCCATTTGTTGGTTTACGTGGAATTGTGTACGCTCTCCCTTATGCCATACGGTATACAAGGCGTCTGGAATACTGTTTTCCAGTGTCTGATAGCTCACATAGACCGCATAACGTCCCGCTTTCTGGAAATATGGTTGATAAGTGGCCAATGAATAACGTGACTTGCTGCTGGTGGTCTTCACCATACGTGCAGAACCAGCTACAAACGGATTCTCACCATCGGTATAGGTACCCGTATGGAAAGCGAAACCTGGCTGTTTGCTGGTTTGCCACTTGTCACCTTTGGTTACCTCAATATAATTAGCTTTTGAACCATCATTATCCACGATGATTTCTTGCTTCTGCCAGTCGCGCTCACGAGGTGTGAAGACGATAGCTCCCGCTTTCTCCAGCATAGGTATCAGGTAGGGCACGACGATGGTTTGTGTGTACAGATCTTCCGTCGTAGCAAAGAGGTTAGGACGTTGCCAGCGCCAGTATCCCCTGGCCTGATCATAGAAGCGTCCATGACTGGCCCATAGCGATATGTGGCGGTTTTGTAGTCCATGTGTCACCTTCACGGGTGAGGAAATGTTTTTTACCCACGGCTCACCATCGTAGTCGATGTCACCCCATAACCTTGACTTGTCGGCATTTTGGGAGAGACGATTGGGGATCAGTTCATCAATGGTCATGCCGTTTGTTATCACCATCAGTTGATAGTCACGATATACCTTGGGAATCTCACCTTTTATCTTTTTATAGATGTGTTCCGTGATTTCCGGGGTGAACTCCTGACACGCAAAAAACTCGTCAGCAGTGATGACGAGTGTCTTCTTCTGGTGGTCTAGTTGGTAGCCCACCATACGAGGTGCCTGAGTCAGTCGGGTACCTTTGGGTTTGTATTTAGCAAAATAAGAATTAAGTTTCTCTACTAGTTTCGCCTCGTCCCTGGCTGTCTGGGCGTTCAGCGAGAGCGTTGCCAGAAACAGCAGGCACAGTGTTATCCTTCTATACATCACCCTATACCTCTCCTATAGTAAACTTCTCCGGGCATTTGCCCTTGAAGTCCTTAAAATACAACTTGATTTCGCGCATCTGACTGTCGATATCGCCATTGGGAATGATCGTCTTGGTGCACTGGATGTGACGCTTCTCATAGTCCACACCGTAGAGTAGGATAGGGATGTCGGCCTTCTGAGCAATATAATAGAAGCCCTTCTTCCATTCTGGGTTCAGCGAACGTGTACCTTCTGGTGTGATGCATAGATGGAAGATAGGTTCCTTCTTTGCAGTCTCCGCCAGGTTGTCGGTCATACTGGTGTGTTTGGAGCGCCATACAGGTATACCGCCTAACTTACGGAATATCGGACCCAATGGCCAGAAGAACCACTCTTTCTTCATCAGAAAGTTGCTTTTCATGCCTTGGCTCTTGCTGTATAGCTGTCCTATCAAAAAGTCCCAGTTGCTGGTGTGTGGTGCCAGGCAGATAATGTATTTGTCTGGATGGGGCTCTGTGACGTCTGCCGTCCACCCCATGTGCTTAAACAACAACCAGTTGCAAAATTTCCTCATCATAATTCTCGACGGTCAAACGCTTAATGATTATTAATCTGATCCACAATCTCGCTGGCCTGTGCAATGAAGTCTTCTCTCAACTTCTGGTAGTACTTCTTGGCTGGCATACCTGGTTCTGGATGAGAAATACGGCAGATGAAGTCACCCTGCATCTTCAAAATGCTGTAGATGATAGCTTCACAGTCGTCTCCACGATTACCATAAAGTCTTGCTGCTACACACTCTGCGAAAAGGTCGCCACAAACCAGATTGATACTGTGTTTCAGTGTTCTTTTGTTTGCCATGTTTTAATCCTCCTATTTTGATTTGTTCATATTTCAATCGTCAAAGTTAGCAATAAAAATTGAGATTGCATAACTTTTACAACAAAAAAAATATTAAAATGGCTGATTTCTTTCCGTTTCTCACAAAAAATGACTATTTTTGCAATTTGAAAATCGACTATTTATTAATATAAACATTATTTCAACAATGGAAAAAAGTGCATTGCAGTTGGCGAGAGCCGCTTATCAGCCTAAGTTGCCTAAGGCACTTCAAGGTGCAGTGAAGATTAAGGAAGGTAAGGCTACCCAGAGTGTTGGCGACCAGGAGGAGATTAAGAAGCTTTTCCCCAACACCTACGGTATGCCTATTGTAGAGTTTGAACCCACTACAGAGGCTAACACAAAGAAGATGAACGTTGGTATCATCCTTTCTGGTGGTCAGGCTCCTGGCGGTCACAATGTTATTACCGGTCTCTTCGACCAGATTAAGAAGCTGAACCCTGAGAACCGTCTCTATGGTTTTATTCTGGGTCCTGGCGGTTTGGTAGACCACAACTACATGGAGCTCACCAAGGAGATTATAGACGAATATCGCAATACTGGTGGTTTCGACATGATTGGTTCTGGTCGTACAAAGCTGGAGAAGGTTGATCAGTTCGAGAAGGGTCTGGAGATTATCCGTGAACTCGACATCAAGGCTATCGTTATTATCGGTGGTGACGACTCTAACACCAACGCTTGCGTACTGGCTGAATACTATGCTGCCAAGAACTATGGCGTACAGGTAATCGGCTGTCCTAAGACTATCGACGGTGACTTGAAGAACGAACAGATTGAGACTTCTTTCGGTTTCGATACTGCTTGTAAAACATACTCAGAGTTGATTGGTAACATCGAGCGCGACTGTAACTCAGCCCGTAAATACTGGCACTTCATCAAGGTGATGGGTCGCTCAGCTTCTCACATCGCTCTAGAGTGCGCTTTGCAGACTCAGCCCAACATCTGTCTCATTTCTGAGGAGGTAGAGGCAAAGGCTCAGAGCCTCGACGACATTGTTACTTACATCGCTGAAGCTGTAGCTGCTCGTGCTGCTGATGGTAACAACTTCGGTACTGTCATCATTCCTGAGGGTGTCATCGAGTTCATCCCCGCTATCAAGAAGCTTATCGCTCAACTCAACGACGTACTCGCTTTGCCTGAGGCTAAGGAGATTAGCCGCGACGAGCAGGTTGACTTTGCTAAGAGTCATCTGACTCCCGAGAACCTCGCTGTATTCAACAGCCTGCCCGTTGGTGTGGCTCGTCAGCTGGCTCTTGACCGCGATCCTCACGGAAACGTACAGGTATCACTCATCGAGACTGAGAAGCTGCTCAGCACCATGGTTGCCCAGAAGCTCGAGAAAATGAAGAAGGAAGGCAAGTACACTGGTAAGTTCGGTACTCAGCACCACTTCTTTGGTTACGAGGGACGCTGCGCTGCTCCTTCTAACTTCGATGCTGACTACTGCTACGCCCTCGGTACTTCTGCAGCCCAGCTCATTGCCAACGGCAAGACTGGCTACATGGCTATTGTGAAGAATACTACCGCTCCTGCAGAGCAGTGGATTGCCGGTGGTGTGCCCATTACCATGATGATGAACATGGAGAAGCGTGCTGGCGAGATGAAGCCCGTTATCCGTAAAGCCCTTGTAGAGCTCGATGGTGCTCCCTTCAAGGAGTTCGCTGCTCATCGTGACGAGTGGGCTCGCAAGACGGCTTATGTATATCCTGGTCCAATCCAGTACTGGGGACCCACAGAGGTATGCGACCAGCCCACTATCACCCTCGCTCTGGAGCAGAAGAAATAATTAATGCCCAATAAGAGGACAACGCATAAAAGACAGACATCCGGACGTCATACGGGCCCAGTGCCCCACAGACGTCCGAATGTCTTTGTTCGTCTATTACAACGCATGCCAGGATGGGCATGGTGGATAGGTGGATTGTCTGTCGTTGCCGTCTATGTCTATTTCTTCTATTATATTTTCGTTGGTCCCTTTGGCTTCCGTTGGCGTGCACTCTATGGAGACGTCAGCTACCCGGAAGGCTACGAGATTCATGGCATTGACATTAGCCACTATCAAGGACACATTAATTGGAAGACGCTACAAGACAAGGGACTCATCAACGAGACGCCCATCCGCTTTATCATGATCAAGGCCACTGAGGGGGCAACAAGGATAGATCCGTTGTTTAAAGAGAACTTCCTACAGGCTCGTGAACATGGCTTTACACGTGGTGCGTACCATTTTTACAGTGTTTCGTCGCCTGCCGACAAACAGGCTTATTTCTTCATCCGTAATGTCCATTTGGAGAATGGCGACCTTCCTCCCGTGCTCGATGTTGAACACAAACCTGCCAAGCAAACCGACGATGAGTTTGCCTCCAGCGTGCTTCAGTGGCTCGATATTGTGGAGAAACACTATGGTGTCAAGCCCATCATCTATACCTATTATAAATTTAAGATGCGCTACCTCAGCGATCCTGTCTTCGATAGCTATCCCTATTGGATAGCTCACTATTATGTTGATGAGGTAGAATACAAAGGTGCTTGGAAATTCTGGCAGCATACCGATGCTGGTCGTCTGCCTGGTATCACAGGACAGGTCGATTTCGACATCTATAATGGTTCATTCTATGATCTTCGCAAAATGACTATCGGTGCTCGTGAACAGATAGGCGAAGATGCTTATGCAGACTGATTTATTGATTGTCTTCTTCCTCTGATGTGCGAAGAATAATGCTGGTAGCACCAAGGGTAAAGAGCGTACCGTTCTCAATGACGCGACGCTCACGTGGACTAAGTTCTACGTCGCCAACGAAAGTACCGGTATTGCTGTTGTTGTCCTTTAACGTATAGCGCAAATTTCCACGCTTGTCACGACTGACAGTAATGGTGCAGTGGTTGAGGTCGACACTGGGGTCAACAGTCTCGAACGGCGTATTGATGGGATTACCTTTCTGGTAACGACCTATGACGTTGTCGCCCATCTGCAGGGAAATGACCTGTTTGTAGTGGAACACGTTCTCAATAACGACGATATTTCCGCATGCTGAATTAGGAATTCCTGATTCAGAATTTAGTTCTTCAGTCTCTTCCTTCTGTGTCTGGCGGAGTTTGCTGACACCAATGCGGATACCAAATTCCTTGCCACACTGGTCACACTTGAATACCAAAGACTGACCAGCCTCGTAACGAGTCTCGTCGAAGATAATGTAGTTGTCGCACTTAGGGCATCGAACGCGCTTCATGGTATTCCCTAGACTTTAAACTCTCAACTCTCAACTTTCTTGTACACCCAAGCCTCGTAGAACTCCTCCTCCATGTTCATTTTGTTGAGCACGCGGTATGCTTCGGTTTCACTATTGAATTCTCCACTGACTACGCGTACAGTATTATTATTAATGTACACGTATGCATTGGGGTAGCCTTCTTTCTTCAGTCTCTCGACATATTGCTCGGCATTAGAAAGCTTGACTTGACTGGCAACGATGATGCAGTAGGTCGTGGTAGCAGCCTTAGGCTCGGCGACAGGCTTTTCAGCAGGTTTCTCAGCCATAATCTTCGCTGCAACGGGTTCCTTGACTTCTACAGGTTTGGCTACAGTAACAGTAGGCTCACTAATTACGGGCTCAGCAATGGCTGGCAGGGTAGTATCTTGTGGAATGAGCTTGTAAAGGATGCTGTTCTGCAAATGTGTCATGGCCTCTGTCCCCAGGTCACTATTAGTAACGGGTGTGGCAATGAAGAAGAAAGCAACGATGGCTGCAGCGATGGCTACAGCGTTGCGTATCCACGACATCTTAATGCTAATGGCACTGTCGTTGTCATCATCGATGAAATCAAGCAATTGTGTCTCTTCTGCGTCAGTCTTTGAGAGAGAAATGCTTTTGGCAACAGTCTTTAGTGGCTGAACAGTTTCTTCAGTGACCGCTTCATCTTTCAGACGCTTAAATTGGAAAGAACCAAGACCATAAAGCTCCGGTGAAAGAATACCAGACTCACAGGGTACAAACTCATAATTTCCATCTTGATTGACAGACAACTCACCTAAATTGTCTAAGAGATAGTGACCTTCTTCCTCTAGTTGATTTTTCAGTTCGTCAACTTCTTTTTCAATGCGACGTAGCGCTTCTGGGTAAGAAAGGTCATAGGCTTCAACATACGACTGTACCAGCACTGAGTCGTTCATACGAAGTTGTGGGTTAAATCCCAAGGTTCTCAGTGGTGGTAGAAATAACTTTTCTCTGGCTTCATAACGCGCTGCTTCTGAGTGCGTTATAAAACCACCGAAATCTGGAACGATAACACAATCGTTCGACAGAAGTAGTATTTCTATATGTCGTTGTAGCTCAATCACGGATGCAAAATTACGATTTTTTTTGGAATTGACAAATAAAAATCGACGAAATATCTAAAAAACTTTCATTATCTCATTTTTTATTACTACTTTTGCAGAGAAAAATAGACAAAACAGCTGTTATGGAGTTCAAGAAAACCGCTATCGAAGGAGTGTATATCATTGAGCCTCGTGTATTTAACGATGCGAGAGGGTATTTTTTTGAAGCATGGAAGAAAGAAGAATTTGAGAAGAATATCGGTAAAATTGAGTTTATTCAGGACAACGAGTCCAAGTCATCGTATGGCGTGCTGCGTGGTCTGCACTACCAGAAAGGTGACTGTTCTCAGGCCAAACTGGTGCGTGTCATCAAGGGTAAGGTGCTGGATGTGGCGGTAGATATCCGTAAGTCGAGTCCTACTTTTGGCAAACATGTCATGGTAGAGTTGAGCGACGAGAACAAGCGTCAGTTCTTTATTCCACGCGGTTTTGCCCATGGATTCCTGGTACTCAGCGACGAGGCCATCTTTACTTATAAAGTGGACAACGCCTATGCTCCGCAGGCTGATGCTGGCATTCGTTGGAACGATCCTGATGTGGGCATTGAATGGCCTATAGACCCCAAAGACGTGCTAACCAGCGAGAAAGACCTTGTACAGCCTTTCCTGCGTGATGCCGAAGTATTTGAATAACTTATTATCATCATTATATTATGAATATTGCAATTGTAGGAACCGGATATGTAGGACTGGTGTCAGGAACTTGTTTTGCCGACACTGGTGCCAATGTGACATGCGTAGATGTTGATGCGCAGAAGATAGAACGTCTGAAGAATGGCGAGATACCCATTTTCGAGCCTGGACTCGATGAATTGGTGAAAAAGAACGTTGCCGCAGGTCGTCTGAAGTTTACCACCGACCTGTCAAGCGTGCTGGACGACGTACAAATAGTCTTCTCTGCTGTGGGTACACCTCCTGATGAAGACGGTTCTGCCGACTTGAAATACGTGCTGCAGGTGGCTCGCACCATTGGTCAGCACATGAACAACTATCTGGTTGTAGTTACTAAGTCAACTGTTCCCGTAGGTACTGCTGCTAAGGTGCGCAAGACCATCGAGGAAGAGTTGGAGAAGCGAGGCATGAAAGGCTTTGAGTTCGACGTAGCCTCTAACCCTGAATTCTTGAAAGAGGGTAATGCCATCAAGGACTTCATGTCGCCTGACCGTGTGGTAGTAGGTGTGGAGTCTGAGCGTGCCAAGAAGGTGCTGACCAAGCTCTATAAGCCCTTCCTGATTAACAACTTCCGCGTCATCTTCATGGACATTCCTTCTGCCGAGATGACGAAATATGCTGCCAACTCTATGCTGGCCACCCGTATCTCGTTCATGAACGACATTGCCAACCTCTGCGAACGCGTGGGTGCCGATGTAAATATGGTTCGTGCAGGTATCGGTGCCGATACCCGTATTGGCCGTAAGTTCCTGTATGCAGGCTGTGGATATGGTGGAAGCTGCTTCCCCAAGGATGTGAAGGCGCTCATTAAGACTGCAGACCAGAATGGTTACTCGATGGAAGTGCTGAAAGCTGTGGAGCGCGTCAACGAGAAGCAGAAGACCATCCTCTTTGAGAAACTCATCAAGGCCTTTGGTTCCAAGGAGGCGTTGAAAGGTAAGACCATCGCTATGTGGGGCCTCTCGTTTAAGCCTGAGACTGACGATATGCGTGAATCAACCGCTCTGGTCATGATTGGTCTGTTGTTGGAGGCTGGCTGTAAGGTACGTGCCTACGACCCTGTAGCCATGAAGGAGTGTGAGCGTCGCATTGGTGATAGTGTGATCTATTGCAACGACATGTACGATGCCGTGCTTGATGCTGATGCCCTGCTATTGCTGACGGAGTGGAAAGAGTTCCGTCTGCCTACATGGGGCGTTATCAAGAAAGCTATGCGCCAGCCACTGGTCATCGACGGTCGTAACATCTTTGATGCAGAGGATATGGACGAGAATGGCTTTGAGTATTATTGTATTGGTAAATGAAGAATAGATACGGATATATTATTACATGTGTGCTTCTGATTGCGGCCCTTGTGGGTTGCGGGCAGAAAGGTGGTTCGGCTGGCCAGGCTCCTGAGAGCAGGGAAGCTAAGCAATTGCTACAAGGAATCTGGAGTGAAGAAGATACGGAGAATATCGTCTTCCAGATGCGGGGCGACTCGGTCTATTATCCCGATTCCACTAGCATGCCAGCCTATTTCCGTGTCTATGACGATACACTTTACATCGGTTCTGCCGCTCGCTATCATATTGAGAAGCATACAGAGCATCTACTGTGGTTCAAAGGTGCTGACGGTGAGTTGGTGAAACTGGTGAAGGACAATGGTGACGCTGAGAAAGAAGTCTTTGAACACAACAAGGCACAGATCCTCTCGCTGACGGATGTGCTGAAGAAAGATACGGTGGTGAGCTATGAGGGCAATCGCTATCATCTCTATATTGCCGTGAACCCCACGAAGTATAAGGTGGTGCGCCATACGCTCAACGAAGACGGCTTGGATGTGGAGAATGTCTATTATGACAACATTATCCACCTGAGCATCTTCCAGGGTACTCGCCAGCTCTTCTCGCGCGACTTCCGCAAGCAGCAGTACCAGCAGCGTGTTCCTGCCCAGTTCTTCGAGCAGGCTGTACTTAATAATATGGAGTACGCCAGCACAGATGCCAAAGGCTTCCATTTCAATGTGTCGCTATGTACACCGGGTGCTGCCAGCTGTTACCTGATAGAACACATAGTGTCGCTGGATGGTCAGTTGACGACGGAATTGCTGGAATATTAGACAATGAGGGTTACACTGCTACAAACCGACATCCAGTGGGCTCAGGCTCAGGAGAACATCCGTGAGGCAGAGCGCATGATAGCCGAGAACCTAGGCAGTGACCTCTATGTGTTGCCAGAGATGTGGAGCACGGGCTTTGCCACCGAACCACATCATATTGCTCATGAAGAAAACGGGAATAGTGCTTTAGCATGGATGCAGGATGCTGCCCAGCGCTATCATTGCGCTATCTGTGGAAGTGTGGCTGTGCATCTGTCTGACTGCACCTACCGTAACCGCCATTATTTTGTGGACGGCAGGGCAGGGAAGATCTATCACTATGACAAGCACCACCTTTTCTCTTATGGTCATGAAGACCAGTATTTCACGCCAGGCAACGACCATCTGATTGTTGACTATGAAGGCTGGCGCCTGCTGATTCTCACCTGTTACGATCTGCGCTTTCCCTGCTGGAGCCGCTATGCCACAGGACGCGAATATGATGCCATCATCCTTGTGGCCAACTGGCCCGATTCTCGTCAGGAAGCCTGGCAGGTGCTGACACAGGCACGAGCCATCGAGAACCAAAGCTATCTTATTGGTGTCAATAGGGTGGGTGACGACGCCAAGTGTCACTACATCGGGGGCAGTGTGGCTGTTGATGTCACTGGTCATGTCTTCGCCCGTTGTGGCTGTCAGAAAGAGGCGCTGACAGTCGCTCTTAATAAAGGCGAGCTGGCGTTTAGACGCAGCATATTCCGTGTCTTAGACGACAGGGATTAACACAAACCTCTTTTTTCTATAAGAAAAAGCAAAATAAAACTTAATTTATTTTGCGCTTTGCTCCTTTATTCGTACCTTTGCATGGTTTAATAAAATAGTAAAAACGCGTCAGCGGGCTTAAAAATGCCTTTAAACGCAAAATTTGAAAAAAATAAAAGAATAGAAAAATAAAAGAATAAAAAGTAAATCAAATTAATTATAATGGATCAGACATTTGACAACGACAGAATTGTAAAAATCAACATTGAGGAAGAGATGAAGTCGTCGTACATCGACTATTCGATGTCGGTGATTGTGGCTCGTGCCTTGCCCGACGTGCGTGATGGTTTCAAACCCGTACATCGCCGCATCTTGTATGGTATGATGGGTATCAACAACGTGAGCACCCAGCCGTACAAGAAGTGCGCCCGCGTAGTCGGTGAGGTGCTTGGTAAGTATCATCCCCACGGCGACTCTTCAGTATATGGCGCCTTGGTACGTATGGCCCAGGAGTGGAACATGCGCTATACTTTGGTTGACGGTCAGGGTAACTTCGGTTCGGTAGATGGTGACTCACCAGCTGCCATGCGTTACACTGAGTGCCGCCTCTCGAAGATGGGTGAACACATCATGGACGACTTGGAGAAGGACACCGTTGATATGGTCAACAACTTCGACGACTCTTTGGTGGAGCCCTCTGTAATGCCTACCAAAATTCCTAACCTGCTGGTAAACGGTGGTAACGGTATTGCCGTAGGTATGGCTACCAATATGCCTACCCACAACCTGGGTGAGGTCATTGATGGATGCTGTGCCTATATCGACAACCCCGATATTGATACTGATGGACTGATGCAGTATATTCCTGGTCCTGACTTCCCCACAGGTGCTTATATCTATGGTCTGCAGGGCGTGCGCGACGCCTATGAGACTGGTCGTGGCCGTATCGTTATGCGCGCCAAGGCCGAGATTGAGTCTACCGAGACCCACGACAAGATTGTCGTTACGGAGATTCCTTATGGTGTCAACAAGGCCGACCTCGTGAAATATATCGCTGACCTCGCCAACGAACACAAGATTGAGGGCGTGGCCAACGTGAACGATGAGTCTGGTCGTCAGGGTATGCGTATCGTCGTTGACTGCAAGCGCGATGCCAATGCTAATGTGCTGCTCAACAAGCTGTTCAAGATGACTGCCCTGCAGAGCTCGTTCTCTGTCAACAATATCGCACTGGTCAAGGGTCGTCCCCGTTTGCTGAACCTCAAGGAGTGTGTCAAGTACTTCGTTGAGCATCGTCACGACGTGACTATCCGTCGTACCAAGTACGACCTGAAGAAAGCCCAGGAGCGTGCCCACATCCTCGAAGGTTTGATTATCGCTGTGAACAATATCGACGAGGTGGTACATATCATCCGTAATAGTAAGACTCCTTCTGACGCCCAGCGCAACTTGGAACAGCGCTTCAACCTGGACGAGCTGCAGTCGAAGGCTATCGTCGATATGCGTCTCAGCCAGCTCACAGGTCTGCGTGTCGACCAGCTGCACCAGGAGTACGACGACCTGATGAAGCTCATTGCCGACTTGGAGGAAATCCTGAACAACCCCGAGCGCTGCAAGCAGGTCATGAAGGACGAGCTGCAGGAGGTGAAGGAGAAGTATGGCGACGCACGTCGTACGGAGATTATCCCCTTCGACCACGAGTTCAATGCCGAGGACTTCTATCCCGACGATCCTGTGGTTATCACCATTTCGCACATGGGTTACATCAAGCGTACCCACTTGGATGAGTTCCACGAGCAGAGCCGTGGCGGTATGGGCTCTAAGGCTGCCCGCCATCGCGACAATGACTTCGCAGAGTATATCTATCCTGCCACGATGCACAATACCTTATTATTCTTTACACAGAAGGGTCGTTGCTACTGGCAGAAGTGCTACGAGATTCCTGAGGGCGACAAGAACTCGAAGGGCCGTGCTATCCAGAACATGCTGAACATCGAGCCCGACGACGCTATCAATGCTGTACTGCGCATCAAGAACTTCAACGATGAGGAGTTCCTGCAGTCACACTATGTGGTATTCGCCACCAAGCAGGGTATCATCAAGAAGACACGCCTCGATGCCTATAAGAACGTACGTGCTGCTGGTGTCATTGCCATCAATGTCAACGAAGGCGATGAGGTGGTAGGTGTACGTCTGACCAATGGTCATAACGAGTTGTTGCTGGCTAACCGCAATGGTCGTGCTGTACGCTTCGACGAGAACGACGTACGTACTATGGGACGCGTCTCTACAGGTGTTATCGGTATGCGACTGGATGGTGGTGACGACGAAGTCGTTGGACTGGTATGCGTCAATGACCCACAGACAGAAACCATCATGGTGGTTTCTGAGAACGGCTACGGCAAGCGCTCTGAGGTAGAGGACTACCGCAAGACCGCTCGTGGTGCCAAGGGTGTGAAGACCCTCGCCATCACCGAGAAGACTGGTCGTCTGGTTGCTATCAAGGTGGTGACCGACGAGAACGACCTGATGATTATCAACAAGTCGGGTGTGCTCATTCGTCTGAAGGTGGCTGATGTACGTGTTATGGGTCGTGCTACCCAGGGCGTTCGTCTCATCAACCTCGCTAAGAAGAACGACGTCATCGCCAGCGTCTGCAAGGTGATGTCCAGTCAGGAAGAAGACGTTGAGGAGGCTGAAGTGCTGAACGAGGAACTCCCTGAGTCAGCTGCCTCTGAAATGATAGAAACCAATGAAGAATAAACATATAACCAAAATTAAAGACTTATGAAAAAAATGATGATGATGGCAATGATGATGGTAGCCAGTGCTACCGCTTTTGCCGGTGACAGCGACGCCCTCAAGGCAGTTACGAAGTCAAAGAACTATGCCGAGGCAGCTCAGCTGCTGAAACAGAACATTGGTCAGATGACCAATGATGCTGAGAAAGCCAAGGCTTACAATCATCTGGTAGACCTCGCCATGAACAAAGTCGTTAAGCAGACGTCTATCATCGCTGAGAATCAGCTTGGTATGCAGATGGGTCGTGCTGCTAACGAGATCGTGCCTTACGACACTTTGGGACTGGCTGATGCTATCTGCGATGCTATCTACGATGCTATCGAGTGTAACAAATATGACCAGCTGCCCAATGCCAAGGGTAAGATTGATCCTAAGTTTGCCGAGAAGAACGCTGCTCGTATCTGGGCTGTTCGTTCACACTTGGTGAATATCGGTCAGGAGCAGGCTCACAACGAGACAAAGACGCTGGCCCTGAAGTACTGGGGTGCCTTTGTTGACTCTGGTACCAATCCGCTCTTCGATGCTCAGAACCATGAGCCTGAGAAGGAGTATTTCGGACAGGTAGCTCTCTTCTCTGGTCGTTATGCTTACGAGGCAAAGGATATGGATCGTGGTGATCGTTACATCGCCATTGCTAAGAAGGATCCTACTCAGGAGAAGGATGCTTTGGCCACCCAGCTCTACTACATTCGTACTGGTCTGACCAGCCATGCTGACTCTGTTGCTGCTACTAACAGACTGAAGGCACTCTATGAGGCTGATCCTGAGAACGACGCTCTGCTCGACGCATTGTATAGCATGTATGATGGCGCTCGCGACAAGGCAGCTCAGAACGCACTGCTCGACAATCACCTTGCTAAGTATCCCAACAGTTTTGCTGCACTGGCCAACAAGGGTCTGATGGCAATGGGCGAGAACAATGCTGAGAAGGGTGCAGAGTGGTTGAAAAAGGCTGCTGCTGCTAGACCCGATAACGCAGTCATTTATACTTACTTAGGCATCTGCCTGAGTTCACTGGCAGCTACTACTGAGGATGGTGCCAAGAGTAAGGACTATTACAAGCAGGCTATTGATGCTTTCGACAAGGCTAAGGAGCTGGATCCCGACAAGCAGATGGCTAACTGGGGATATAACCGCTATCAGGCTTACTACGGTCTGTATGGCGAGGACGATCCCCGTACGAAGGCTGCAGAAGCTGATAGATAATCGCTGCTAGCTTTTGGCTATTAGCAATTAGTAATTTATTTTGAATGACACAGAAACAGAAACTGATTCTGCTTCTCTTGACTATGATAACACCGTGCCTGTGGGCTCAAAAGAAAGAGCTCTCTCAGGCACGGTCTTATATCAAGAGCGGCAAAGACTATGACAAGGCTGAGAAACTGATGACAGGTCTCTTGGCCAATCCCAATCATCGCACAAATATAAAGTTATATGCCACATGGTATGATGCCGTCAGTGGTCAATATGCGCAGGCTAACGAGAAACTCTATCTGAAGCAGGCCTACGATACTGCAGCTTTCTTCAATATTACCCAGCGCATGTATGTCGTTGCCGAGGCACTTGACTCACTCGACATGCAGCCCGACGAGAAAGGTCGTGTGAAACTTGAATACCGTAAGTCACATGCTGAGCAGCTCAACCAGTTGCGTCCCAATCTTTATTACGGTGGCACCTATCAGGTACGTCGTGAGGACTACCAAACGGCTTTCAAATATTTCGACCTCTACATTGGTGCTGCTCATCAGCCATTGTTCTCGGACTACAAATACTTAGAGAGTGACAAGTTGATACCACAGGCTGCTTATTGGGCTACGTTTTGCGGTTTCAAACTGAAAGACCCGAAGATGACATTGAAGTACAGCCAACTGGCACTTACCGACCGAGACAAGTCGAAATTCGTACTTCACTACATGTGTGAGGCCTATCACCTGCAGAAGAACCAAAAGGAATACCTGAAGACGCTCACCCTTGGCTACAAGTTGTTCCCTACCTATCCATACTTCTTCCCACGTCTGGCTGACTTCTACAAGGCACAGGGAAATAATGACAAAGTGCTGGAACTGGCAGAGCAGGGATTGGCGCATTATCCCAACAATACACTCTTCCTGATGGCGAAGTCCATAGCGTTGCTTAACATGAACAAATATAGCGAGTGCATTGAGGTGAGCCGTCAGATAATACTCCTTAACGACGAACAGGCAGAACCTTATTTCAATATCGCCACCTGTTACCTCAACGAGGCACTGTCGTTAGAACAGCTGAACCAACCACGCAAGTATCGTCAGCAGTTGACAAAACTATATACCGATGCCAAGCCGATGATGGAAAAATACCGTGAGTTGATGCCTGACGATATCCAGCGTTGGGGCCCTGCACTCTATCGTATTTATCTCCATCTGAACAAAGGTAAACAGTTTGAGGAGATAGACCGACTGATGAAGCAACAGTAGGGAAATAATAAAAAATGTAAAAAATGCAGACTAAAGATACTGATTTCGAAAATAAATCAGTATCTTTGCGTATTATATATGTTACTAATCTTAAAACATAGGATTTTATGGAAAACAACGCTCAACTAATTGCTCAGTGCGAGGCACGTGCAAAGGAATGGCTCTCTCCCGCCTTTGATGAGGAGACTCGTAAGGAAGTTCAGGCTATGTTGGACAATGCTGACAAGTCAGACCTGATTGATGCTTTCTATCGTGACCTGGAATTTGGTACGGGTGGACTGCGTGGCATCATGGGTGCCGGTACCAACCGTATGAATAAGTATATTGTCGGTATGGCCACACAAGGTTTTGCCAACTACATTCTGAAAGCATTCCCAGGCAAACAGTGCTCAGTAGTGGTAGGTCACGACTGCCGCAACAACGGACGTATGTTCGCAGAGAGTGTTGCCGACATCTTCTCAGCCAACGGTATCAAGGTTTACCTGTTCGAGAGTCTTCGTCCTACGCCAGAGATTTCTTACGCTATTCGTCACTTGGGCTGTCAGGCTGGTGTTAACGTCACCGCTTCTCACAATCCTCGTGAGTATAATGGCTACAAGGCTTACTGGGACGATGGTGCTCAGGTGCTGACTCCCCACGATGTAGGTATCATCGCTGAGGTCGAGAAGGTGAAGATCAGCGACGTGAAGTTTGAGGGCAACAAGGACCTCATCATTCCTATTGGTGGTGAGATGGACTGGGACTACATCCAGGCTGTCAAGGAGGCTATGGTCGATCAGGATGTTATCCTGCGCCAGAA
>ONCH01000042.1 GCA_900316265.1 uncultured Prevotellaceae bacterium
CACGATAGAAGGCTGGTCTTATGGTTCAACACCGAGCACTCCAGTTGTGACTGGTAATAGCGGCAACGGCGATGTAACAATTACCTATGCCTCCAAGGGCACTACCACGTTCAGTGAGAGCGTTCCTACCGCCGTTGGTGATTATATTGTTAAGGCCACGATTGCCGAGACTGCGAACTACGAGGGTGCTGAGGTCACTGCTGAGTTTAGCATCTCCGCTTCTTCCGCTGTTATTACGAAGCTTCCCGCAGCTATCGCCAATCTGACTTACACTGGTGAGTCACAGTCGCTGATTACCGCAGGTGAAGCTACTGGTGGTGAGTTGCAGTACAAGTTGGGTGCTGACGGCACCTACAACACCGCACTGCCTAGTGCTATCAATGCCGGTACCTACACTGTATATTATAAGGTTGTTGGTGATGCTAACCACACTGGTGTCGCTGAAGCATCCCTTGATGTTACGATTGCCAAGGCAACGATTACACCTACTGTCACCCTGCAAGGATGGGATTATGGTGATGAGCCCAACATACCAGTCGTGGAGGGTAACTTAGGCAATGGTTCGGTGACATTTACCTATGCTACTCAAGGCTCAAATCAATTCAGCACGGAGATACCCACAGTCGCAGGTAATTACATAGTCAAGGCCACGATTGCTGAAACCGAAAATTATCTGGGTGGCGAGGCTACAACTGAATTTACCATTGAGACAGTGTGGTTAATCGTAAATGGCATTAAAGTCACTGAGCAAAATCGTCGTGATATTCTTAATGATAACGGTTCAGTGAAATTTAATGGTATAAATCAACTTATATTGGAAAAGGCAGAAATCAATGGTGATATCCGTTCCTATATCGACAAACTGGTAATTTATCTAAAGGGAGACAATTACATAAATGGCACAATTATTGGTAAGCAGGCAGAACTGGTGTTTACCACCGAGGGTAATGAACCTGGTAATTTGACTATCAAGACAGAAACTGAGAATCGTGTTATTACAGGATTTGAGCTCATTTTCTTTGAGCAGAATCTGACAATATTGTCTGGTAGTTATGACGCTAAGGAGGCTGTTATCGGTACGCCCGTGAAGCCTATTGCCGACGAGGAAGATCCTGAGAATATCGTTAATCTGGGCGATACCGGTGATGAGGGTGATCTCAGCAATACTATCATCAATGATGTGCTCTATACCCTTGATGCTGACAATGATGACGGTGTTAATCCAGAAGAGAACAGCGTGGTGTTAGGTTCTTCGATGGCCGATGAAGATATCGACGATGTTATCAATAATTATACACCAGGTACTGAAGAGTTCGCAGAACACTTTGCTGGTGTTACCTTCATGATTCCTGCTGGTACGGGTAAGGTGCTTGTTACCGCTAAGACTGGTGAGGAGGGTATCATGCATGTAAAGATTGGTTCTCAGACTCCTTATGTCATTACTGGTGTCCTGGAGTATACTGATTTCGAAATACCTTATGCTTGCGCGCAGGCAACCTATGTATATATCTATAATGCCAGTCCTGCTACTGAGACCGCTGAGGCCAAGGACAACCGTGCTGGTAAGAAAACTACTGTGACAATCGGTCTGTCTAGTGTTGGTGTCAGCGCATCAGGTATGCAGTCGTCAAACAGCGAAGGTAATGTGGATGGTGAGACGAATGTCTTGACAGACGATGATGTCACCTATGATTTGGAGGAAGGTACACTGATAGCTACAAATAGTGAGGTAACGACTATTGCTGACGAGGCCTTTGTCAGTTTCCCATTCCTGAAATACATCGACTTGCGTAATACACAGATTACTGGTATTCATGTTAGTCGTGAGGAAGGACCATTCAAGGGTGTGTCGAAGAATACGTTTATCTATCTGCCTACAGGTAACACCACTGACGAGGCGAATGTCATTATTGGCAACATCTGTGAGTATGTCTTGCTTGATGGCGATATGAATGAGGAGGAGTCGTTCGGACTCTCTGGTAGTTTTACTACTGGCTCGATTGATTTAGACCGCACATTCAATAAAGATGAGGTATCGACGCTCTACCTGCCGTTCCCCATCAGTGCTGCTGACAAGGACTTCTTCGGTACGTTCTATACTGTTGAGAAGATTGTAAACGGACAGGTAATCGTTAAGAAGGTTGAGGGCGACATCCAAGCGCACACACCATACCTCTTCAAGGCAGCAGCCGATGGTACACAGCTGTATAACCTTGATGTTATCGAGATGAGTATGCCGGAAGAATCTGCTGCTGCTGTTTCACACCGTGCAGAGAGTAGTGCTCAGCTGATAGGCTGCTACGAATTCTTCTATGGCGAGGGCGAGACACAAGTCTTCATCTTTGCACCTAATGACGACCCAGAGAAGATTACCTTCGAGCGCATCCATACTGAAGACTTCATCAAACCCTTCCAGGCCTATCTGTTTACCGATGCTGAAGGTACCACGTTGGGTGTGACGGACAAGGAAGAAGCTAGTGGTATTGTTTCCGTAGGTTGTGGTATTATCGCAACTGATAGGGTTTACGACCTGCAAGGACGTAAATTAGTCAATGGCCACTGGCCAAAAGCTAAAGGGATATATATTATTAACGGACAGAAAACGGTAATCCGCTAATGCCCATGACAGAAGAACTATTAGAACAATTAAATCAAGGACAACGCGAGGCCGTCACTTATTGTGATGGCCCGCAGTTGGTTATAGCAGGTGCTGGTTCTGGAAAGACCCGTGTGTTGACGTATAAGATTGCCTATCTGCTAGCTAACCATGCTTATCAGCCTTGGAACATCCTGGCGCTGACCTTCACTAACAAGGCCGCTCGTGAAATGAAAGAGCGTATTGGTCGACTGGTAGGGCAGGAGCAAGCGCGTTATCTGCAGATGGGTACGTTTCACTCGGTCTTTGCACGTATACTTAGGGCAGAAGCTGACAGGATCGGTTTCAACTCTAATTTCACTATCTACGATCAGTCTGACTCGCGTTCGTTGGTGAAAAGCATCATCAAGGAGATGCAGCTGGATGACAAGACGTATAAACCCGCTAGCGTGGCTGATCGTATCTCAATGGCTAAGAATCATTTGCTGTTGCCGCAACAGTATATGGTGAGTTCGTGGGCTGCTGACGATGCACAAAAGAAGCGTCCGCAGGTTGGTAATATATATAATAGGTACGTAGAGCGCTGTCGTCAGGCAAATGCTATGGACTTCGACGACCTGCTGGTACAGACTTTCCTGTTGTTTAAAAATCATGAGGATATCCGCCAGAAATATGTGGAACGTTTCCGTTATGTGCTGGTTGACGAGTATCAGGACACTAACTACGCCCAGCAGGAGATTGTCCTTCAGTTGACCTGTGAGCACGGGCGTGTCTGTGTGGTGGGTGACGATGCCCAGAGCATCTACAGCTTTCGTGGTGCAAATATCGACAATATTCTTAATTTCCAGAAACAGTATGAGGGTTCACGTCTCTTTAAGTTGGAGCAGAACTACCGTTCTACACAGCTCATCGTGAAGGCTGCCAATAGCCTGATACGTAAGAACGAGCGACAGATACACAAGGATGTGTTCAGCGAGAATGAGGAGGGAGAGCGTCTGACCTTGAAGCCGGCCTATAGTGATAGGGAAGAGGCTATTATAGTGTGTAACGATATCAAGCGAATCCGTCGACAGGACCAGGCACAATATAGTGATTTCGCTATTCTGTATCGCACCAACGCACAGAGCCGTTCCTTTGAGGAACAGATGCGCAAGGACGGCATTCCGTATCGTATCTATGGCGGTCTGAGCTTCTACCAGCGCAAGGAAATCAAGGATGTCATTGCTTACTTCCGTGTAGTCTCTAATCCCAATGATGAGGAGGCTCTGCGTCGTATCATCAACTATCCCACACGTGGCATTGGCGATACGACGGTGGCAAAGATCGTAGAAACAGCTAACCTGCATCATGTCAGTCTGTGGAGTGTCATCCAACAGCCCATTGTCTTTGATTTACAGTTGTCGAAAGGTACGCTGAACAAGATAGATGCCTTCAAGCAACTGGTTGAGGGCTGGACTATGCGTATCAATCAGGAGGATGCCTATGCACTGGGACATTCTATCATTATGGAGAGTGGTATCAGTAAGGATATCTATGGCTCAAATAATCCAGAGGATTTGTCGCGTCAGGAGAATCTGGAGGAGTTCTTAAGCGGTATGCAGGATTTTGTGGAGAGTCGCAAGGAGGAAGACCGTGGTGATGAAATTGCGCTGAGCGACTTCTTGCAAGAGGTAGCGCTGCTCACAGACCTCGATAGTGATGGCGATGAAGAACAACCGAAGGTAACACTGATGACGGTTCATGCTGCCAAGGGTTTGGAGTTTCCTACCGTCTTCGTAGTTGGATTGGAAGAGAATATTTTCCCATCTCCGATGTGTACGGGTTCGATGCGTGAGCTGGAAGAAGAACGCCGCCTGCTGTATGTGGCTATCACTCGTGCAGAGAAACACTGTATCCTGACGTGTGCGCAGAACCGTTTCCGTTATGGTAAGATGGAATATGACACTCCCAGCCGTTTCATCAAGGATATTGACCCACGTCTGCTTAAAGTAGAAGGGGGCACAGGAATTCCTGGGTTGCCTAAAAGTTCTGGTATGTTTAGTAGTTCTAGTATGTCTAGTCCAACTAGTTACACTAGTAGAACTAATTATAGCCGTCCCGTACAGAACCCGCGTCCTGTGGCTACCCAGTTTATTGCTGACGTAAAGCCTCGTTTGGTGCCTGTGCGCAAGGAGGCTCCCGCGCCACAGTCATCTATCGGTGATATTGGACTGAAGGAGGGTAACATCATTGAGCACCAACGCTTTGGCATCGGTACTGTTGTAAAGGTAGAGGGTAGTGGTGAGAATACTAAGGCTACGGTGAACTTCAAGAATGCAGGTACCAAACAGCTGCTGCTGAAATTCGCAAAATATACGATAATAGGCTAGTTGTACTAGTAAGATTAGTGGAAAGCTATAAAGCCTCGTCTTCTGGATGTTCCAGAAGGCGAGACTTTGTTTTGGGTAGATGTTTCTTCTTACGGAGATAGGCTGCTTTACGAGCTTCATACTCCTCGAAGTGCTTCTCTAAGAAATTGTCAGCCATTGCGGAAGCTACTTGTTGACATTATAAATTACACTCATGCGTATGGGGGCGTGTTTGTTGTTTGCACCACCCACCAGGCGTACGCTGTTAACGTTCATCTCGTTGGCAATACCTGATGAAGCGGTAGATGACGTCGTAGTACTGGTCTCTACCTCTACAGGGATGAGTACCGCCTTGTTCCAATTTTCAGACTTACCTTTATGGGAGTACATGTTGTTTATCAGATAAGCGAGATTGTTGAAACTATAGGTCTTTTGCGCACTATTGTAGGTGGCTAGATAAGATGTGATATTATCTGGCGTACCGTTAACCTCAAAGAAGGAACGGAGACTGTCCAGCTCTATGAGCAACAATCTGGTAGGCTCTTCAAGGATAACCTCAGAGGTGTTGCTACGAGACCTCATACGTGTGAAGGTAACCTTTGCCGACGTGATGGTGTCATTCTCGTGACCCTTTTTGATGTCGTCGATGGGTAGTGTCACCTCTGTATAGATACCGGCTGGCGTCTTCAGATAGGTACAAGTGTCCGTAGCTACTAACTTGTCAATACCAGCCTGGTCATAGCTGATATGTGTGGCCTTGAGCACCTCGTCAGTAGAGTTGAGTGAACAAGTGGCATTGTAGGTGGCATCGTCCGACTTGTAACGATAGTACATGTTTAGCTGGGTGAAAGCCACCTCAATGATGTTTCCCTGACCGTCGGTCGACTTAATGTAAAAACCAGGACATACACTATGCGAGAAAGTATTGAAGTTCCTGAAAAGTGCAGGGCTCTCGTAGAATTTACGCATGATGTAGGTACCATAGTTGTTGTACTTATTACCGTCCTTGTCAATGTACTCCTTGTTAAGAGGCACCTTGACATAGGCGAAGTACTTACCAGTACGATAGACGTTACGCATACTGTCGCTGAGTGTCAGGTCACTGGTGGTATATACCTTGTCGCTTCTGACGGCACCATTGTCTGTACGAACGATTCCCGCAGCCTCAGGGTCAAAGTCGGTATAGATGACATCACTGTTCTTCATGGGCTTGGTAAGCTCCATGAGAGCAAGCTTCATCGCTGTCAGTGAATCGCCCTGGAAGGTATTAATCAGAATGTGAACGTTACAGGAGTCAACAATGGGCAGATTGTTCTCATCGCGGCTGGCGATGATATCACTGCTCTTGAATAGGGTGGCAGACTCAGACTCCAGAAGAGAAAACTGCGTAGAGTAGTCACACTTGATATAGGTGCCAGTCTCAGGGTCTTTGATACGACCTAAGTATGAATAGGCATTACGTGACAGTACAGCACCTGACGGTATCGAGCGGGTGGTAATGTCAAAGGTATCTGTCTCTGTGGTGAATCTGTCAGCTACGCTTGTCAGCGAGTAGCCCACTGTTGATGTGTCTTCACTACACGACGAGATTGCTGCTGTGAGAAGCGCAATCCCGACCATTATCCAATTTCTCATTTCTTTTCCTTACTTATATCTTTTCGTAAAAATCCTCGTATGCACTGTAGAAGTCCTCACCAGGATAGTCGAGGGTGGGGATGTTGTTCGCCTTAGCATACTTCAGGAGTTCAGCATTTACATCTTGATGTGCTGCAATGACGCCGTCGCTATAGTCGATGGCCATCTTGTTCAATTCGTCGAAGTCAAAGGTGTCGTTGTATTTTTTCAGTACCTCGGCATCGGCCTCGCGGAATTCTACACACTTCTTGAAGTTGTCGCCAAAGTCAGAGGTGATGGTCTTGGGGAACAGCGATGTCACCACCTTGGTATTGGCAAATGAGGGCTCCTCATGATAGGCAGTCTTGATGTAGAGAGGTACTACGGCACTCATCCATCCTTGTACGTGGATGATGTCGGGTACCCAACGCAGCTTCTTGACAGTCTCCAGTACGCCACGAGCGAAGAAGATGGCACGCTCACCGTTGTCGGCATAGTCGTTGCCATTCTCGTCCTGCTCCATCTTACGCTTAGTGAAGTAGTCCTCGTTATCGATGAAATAAACCTGTATGCGTGTACCCACAATGGTGGCCACTTTGATAATCAAAGGATGGTCGGTATCGTCAATAATCAGGTTCATACCTGACAGACGAATTACCTCATGAAGCTGTCCGCGACGCTCGTTGATGATGCCCCACTTGGGCATGAATGTGCGTATTTCGTGACCAGCATCTTGCATTGCCTGAGGCAACGCCTTACCCATCAGCGATAGGTTGCTATCGGGAACATAAGGAACGATCTCCTGATTGATGAATAGAATCTTCTTTGCCATATGGTGCAATTTTATCTTTGCAAAGATACGAAAAATAACTCACAAAAACACAAAAATGTGCATATTTTATATTTTTTAGCCTTGTTTTTGGCATATTTTTACGATATTTCTTTCTTATTTGGTAAAAATGTTGTTATTTTGCACCCGATTTTGTACACTATCAGTAATAATGAAAGTATTTAGTAAAATTGTAGACCTTCAGAACCAGTTGTTTGAAGATCGCAAGCAAGGAAAAGAAATAGGTCTTGTACCTACGATGGGAGCACTGCATGAAGGACACGCCTCGCTGGTGCGTCGCAGTGTGAAGGAAAATGGGATAACAGTGGTGTCGGTATTTGTCAATCCGACACAGTTTAACGACAAAAACGATTTGAAGAACTATCCCCGCACATTGGATGCTGACTGCAAACTGTTGGAGGAGTGTGGTGCTGACTATGTTTTGGCACCCAGCGTTGAGGAGATGTATCCTACGCCTGATACCCGTCAGTTTGAGTATCCTCCTGTCTCTACTGTGATGGAGGGTGCTCATCGTCCAGGTCACTTTAATGGCGTGTGTCAAGTAGTCAGCCGCTTGTTCTATATCGTAAAGCCCAATCGTGCTTATTTTGGCGAGAAGGACTGGCAGCAGATAGCTGTTGTAAAGGCGATGGTTCGTCATCTGCAGTTGCCTGTCCAGATTGTCGAGTGCGATATTGTTCGTGATGCTGACGGACTGGCTCGTAGTAGCCGTAACACGTTGTTGTCCAAGGATGAACGTGCTATTGCTCCAGCCATCTATAAGGCGCTGAAAGACAGCTTGAAGTATGCCAAAACCCATAGCGTGCAGGAAACACACGACAAGGTGGTTAGCGATATCAATAGTGTAGATGGTCTGGATGTAGAGTATTTCTCTATCGTTGATGGCAATACGTTGCAGGATATTGAGAATTGGGACGATACTCCTTATGTTGTTGGTTGTATCACCGTTTATTGTGGCAAGACACCTATTCGATTAATAGATCATATCAAGTATAAAGCCGTATGATGATAGAAGTTCTGAAATCCAAGATACATTGTGCCACCGTTACGGAGGCTAATCTCAACTACATGGGTAGCATCACCATCGATGAAGACCTTATGGATGCAGCTAACCTCATTGCCGGCGAGAAGGTGCAGATTGTTGACAATAACAATGGTGAACGTTTCGAGACCTATATAATAAAAGGTGAGCGTGGCTCTGGCTGTATCTGTCTGAACGGTGCTGCTGCCCGTAAGGTACAGGTGGGTGATGTGTGCATCATCATCTCCTATGCCATGATGGATTTTGAAGAAGCGAAGACCTTCAAGCCCCATGTGGTTTTCCCCAATGAAGATAATAAACTATAATAATTAAGCCGCTCAACATTGAGCGGCTTAATTATTGGCTGTTAGCCTTTAGCGATTAGCTTTGGCTATTAGCTTACTCGATAACTACGAGGGGATCGTCTTCCATGACGCTCTGGCCGGGCTTTACTAAGATGGCTGCCACCTTACCGTCTTTCTCTGACTCGATGTTGTTGGCCATCTTCATAGCCTCCAATACGAGCAGCGTGTCGCCAGCCTTTACCTCGTCGCCGACGGCAACCTCGATAGAGGTGATAACGCCGGGCAGTGGAGCCTTGACGGCATTATTGGTGTTGACGTTGGCGTTGCCCTCGGAAGTAGCCTCAGAAGCGGCGTCGCTTGCTGCGGCGGGTTTGCCGAGTACGACCTTCTTCTTCTCAGGTTCAGCCTCAGGTTCCCATTCCACCTTGTACTCCTCACCATTCACAGTGACGGTAGCGATGGTTCCCTCTATATCGCCAATGGCTACCTCATACTGGTTGCCATTGATGGTGTACTTATATTCTTTCTTCATGATAATTACGTTTTAAGGATGAGCGGTCATTGTCTGGGCATAGCCGTTCCACTGAGTCTGCTTCTCGGCAATCGTGATGATGCCGGGCTCCTTGTCGTGGACGTTGTTGCCCTTGAACTCATAGAGCGCCATAGCAATGGCTGCATAAACTTCGTTCTTATTCATAGCTTCTTAACTCTTTTAGCTCCCAATTACATCGGAATATTACCGTGCTTCTTGGCGGGCAGTGAGTCACGCTTGGTGGCCAGCTGAGCCAGTGCACGACAGATGCGGAAACGAGTGTTGCGCGGCTCGATGACATCATCGATATAGCCGTACTTGGCAGCCTGATAAGGATTAGCGAAGAGGTCGTTATATTCTTCCTCCTTCTCAGCGATGAAGGCCTTTACGTCCTCACCAGCTTCCTTCTTGGCCTTTGCTTCCTTAGCGTAGAGCACGGCAGCAGCACCAGATGCACCCATTACGGCGATCTCAGCTGAAGGCCATGCGTAGTTCAGGTCGGTATGCAACTGCTTAGAACCCATCACGATGTGTGAACCACCGTAGGACTTACGCAGGGTAACGGTAATCTTGGGCACTGTAGCCTCACCGTATGCGTAGAGCAGCTGGGCACCGTGCAGGATGACGGCGTTGTACTCCTGACCTGTACCAGGCAGGAATCCGGGAACGTCAACCAGCGATACGATAGGAATATTGAATGCGTCGCAGAAACGAACGAAGCGGGCACCCTTACGGCTGGCGTTGACGTCAAGCACACCAGCGTAGCAAGAAGGCTGGTTGGCTACGATACCTACACTCTGACCGTTGAAGCGTGCGAAACCTACGATAATGTTCTTGGCGAACTTAGGCTGTACCTCGAAGAACTCGTGGTCGTCAGTAACAGCGCTGATGACCTTGTACATGTCGTAAGCCTCGTTGGGGTTCTCAGGAATAATCTCGTTCAGGCTGTCCTCCAGACGGTCAATGGGGTCTGTGCACTTCTTGCGAGGAGCCAGCTCCATGTTGTTTGAAGGAATATAGCTCAGCAGGGTCTTCAGCATCTCTGCAGCCTCTTCCTCTGTCTTAGCGGTGAAGTGGGTTACACCCGACTTTGAAGCGTGTACAGATGCACCACCCAGGTGCTCCTGGTCGATATCCTCGCCAGTAACGGTCTTCACCACCTTCGGACCTGTCAGGAACATGTATGATGTGCCTTCCATCATCAGCGTGAAGTCGGTGAGGGCAGGGCTATATACGGCACCACCAGCGCAAGGACCGAAGATACCGGAAATCTGAGGAATCACACCTGATGCCAGGATGTTACGCTCGAAAATCTCTGCATAACCAGCCAGCGCGTTGATACCCTCCTGGATACGTGCACCACCAGAGTCGTTGATGCCAATCAGTGGGGCACCCATCTTCATGGCCATATCCATCACCTTGCAGATCTTCTGTGACATGGTCTCTGACAGAGAACCTGCATGTACGGTGAAGTCCTGTGCAAAGATGAATACCAGACGACCGTCGATAGTACCGCTACCGGCTACGACACCGTCGCCCAGGAAGTTTTTCTTCTCCATACCGAAGTTGTAGCAACGATGCTCCTTGAACATGTCGTACTCCTCGAATGAGCCCTTGTCGAGCAGCATCTCGATACGCTCGCGGGCTGTGTACTTGCCCTTCTCGTGCTGCTTCTGTATGGCTTTCTCACCACCACCGAGACGAGCTTGTTCGCGCTTCTCGATGAGTTGCTTAATCTTTTCTAATTGCTTGCTCATTGTTTTATTTAGCGTTATTACGTTATATCGTTATTACGTTATCTCGAATTTCTTACTCTGGATGCTCGCAGAGCTCCGTCAAGATTCCACATGTTGACTTTGGATGCAGGAAGGCGATGTTCAGCTGCTCTGCGCCCTTGCGAGGCTTCTCGTCGATGAGACGAACGCCCTTCTCGCTGACCTCAGCCAGTGCGTTGGCTACGCCGTCCTCTACGCAGAATGCTACGTGGTGTACACCCTTATTGCCCTTGTCGAGCCACTTCTGAATGGTGCTCTCAGGAGATGTGGGCTCCAGCAGTTCCAGCTTCACCTCACCGCAGCGCAGGAAGGCAGTCTTCACTTTCTGGTCCTCTACCACTTCAGTTGCATAACACTCCAAGCCCAGCACGTCTGTGAAGTACGGCAGGCTCTCTTCGATACTCTGGACAGCGATGCCCAGATGCTCAATGTGTGAAATTTTCATATCATTGCTTATTAGTTGTACAATTAATGGATGCAAAGATACGAAAAAAATTAAAGATTAAAGATGAAAGATTAAATAATTAAACATTATTAAAACTCTACAAGCACTTTTGCGTTGATTTGTCGTCCCGTCAGGTAGTTGGGTACGGCATACTGGTGGTTCGTGACGTCAGTCACCCAATAGTACGAGTTGACGTTGGAGATACCGAAGATGTTCAGAGCGTCAATACCCAGCCATACGCGTGGATGCTGTAGTGATGGCTTGCCATCAGTTTTTCCGACAGCCAGATAGCTCATACCGATGTCGGCACGCTTATAGGCTGGTGCACGGAACTGCTGGTATTCCAATCCGCGGTGGGGGGCTCCAAAGGGCAGTCCGTCAGCAAAAGCCAGTTTCAGCGTCATCTTCCAGCGCTCAGTACCTGGGAAGTAGTCTGTAAAGTGCAGGTTGATGCCCCAGCGCTGGTCGGTAGGCATGGGCACGCTGACCCCGTTAATTGTCTGTCGTGTTGACATAATGCTGAAAGTTACCCACGAGTCGGTGCCAGGCACGAACTCACCAAAGAGTTTCAGGTCCAGTCCGGCAACATAACCCTTGGCCATGTTCTCGCCGTAGTACACCACCTTCATGTTCTGCACGTTATAGGGCACGAGGTTCGACATCAGCTTGTAATATGCCTCGGCAGTGAAGCGGAATGGGCGTTCCATCATGCGGAAGCGGTAGTCGAAGGCGCCCACGAAGTGGATAGAGCGCTGACTCTTTATCTTACTGTTCAGCGTCACGATAGTCTGTCCGTTGACGGTCGACGTGTCGCGCAGTTCCTTGTAGAACGGTGCCTGATAGTATATACCTGTGGCGAAGCGGAACGTCATATCCTCGTTCCACGACGGGATGGCGGCTATCGATATGCGGGGCGACACGATAGTTTCCTTGTTATAGCTCCAGTTGGCCATGCGCACACCGTAGTTCAGCGTCAGGTACCACGGCTTCTCGCCGTTCGTCTGCATGCGGTAGGTGTCCTGTATGTAACCCTCTATGCGGGTGGACTTTAGCTCTGTCTTCGATGCTAGCGAGTAGATCATGTCCAGACGGTCGGCAGAGTGGGGGATGGAATAGCCGCTGGAGTCGCGCATCTCGTACTCCCTGCTTTTCTCTTCTATCTTCTCCCACTTCACGGTGACGCCAGCCTCCCAGTCGTGTTTGCCAGCCTTATGGTTAGCCATCAGTTTCAGACTCTGCACGTTGGCAGTCAGGTAGTTACGGGCATGCTCCATATAAGTGCCCACGCCCAGCTGGTCCTGTGTCTGTGCGTCGTTCAGCCAGTACTGTCCCTGAATGTCGTAGGTCTCCTGTTCCTTGGTGTGGAAGGCAGAGTAGAGCAGGCTGATTTTGCTGTTGGCATTAAACGAGCGCGTCAGGCGGGCGGTGCCGAACAGCGTGCGGAAGATATCGCGCTCCTGACCGTCGAAGTACACCTTGAAGGTCTTCACGTTCTGCATCGTGCCAAACGATGTCTCGCGGTCTGTGGGTTGGAAGTTATAGTGGTTTTCCGAGATGTTGCCGATGATGTCCAGCGACCACCGCTCGTTGGGCTGGTAGGTGATGTAGGTCTGGTAGTCCAGGAAGTTCGGACGGTACTCGCCCTTCGTCTCTAACGACCCTAACAGGTAGCGTGTCGATTTATAGCGCAGGCCGTGGCTCATGGTGAATTTGGCGGTCTGCTGACCATTGATGGTCACCTTTTCCTTGCTGGCATAGCCAAGAAACACACCAGCACCCAGCAGAGAAGCATTCACATTGCCCTCGAAGCGGGTGGGGCGACGGTACTGGATGTCGAGCACGCTGGACATCTTGTCACCATATTTTGCCTCGAAGCCACCGCTGGAGAAGCCAATCTTCTCGACCATGTCGGAGTTGATGATGCTGAGGCCCTCTTGCTGACCAGAGCGAATCAACAGCGGACGATAGACCTCTACATTGTTTATATATACGGAGTTCTCGTCGAACGAACCGCCACGCACATTATATTGCGACGACAGCTCGTTATGGGTCGATACACCTGCCTGTTGCTGTACCAGCTCTTCTACGGCATTACCCGTCGTAGAGGGCGTCTGTCGCAGGTTCTTCGCGTCCAACTGGTCTGTGCTGGTGGTCTGTCTTCTGCGCTCCGTGACCACCACCTCCTGCAGGGCTTCCATTGGCTGTAGCTGTATCTGCAGCTTCTGGTTGCCGCGAGGATTACGCAATACGCGCGTCTTCGTCTGGTAGCCCACCATAGAGAATCTGACCACCACCGAGTCCTTCGACTGCAGCTTCAATGAGTACTCGCCCTTGAGGTTGGCCATTGTTACGGCACCCTGTTCCAGACACGATACGGTAGCCAGTTCTATGGCGTTGCCGTCCTGGTCGCTCACCTTGCCGGAGAGGGTAAACTGCTGTGCGCTGATGCTCATTGCCAGCAGCAGAAATATAGTGATAAGATGTAGTTTCTTTGCGTTCATTCCAATTAATAACGCAAAAACTCCTCGTTTATTATACCCTCCTAACTCTTAATTCTTAATTGCCATAGGCAACAACTCTTAACTCTTAATTCTTAACTCTTAACTCGATTTTATTCTCGCCACAGCCACGACGCCAGTTTGTTCAGCCAGCGGAAACTGATGCGGAACCAGCGCAGGGTGCTGACCTCCTTGCCGCCAAAGCTCAGGATGAAGTCGCGGTAAGGGTTGTGGCGGAAGGGCAGTCCAACGTCTAAGAAATGGATGTGTTGGCAACCGTCTTTGTGTGCTTGACGTATTGAATTCCAGAATGTTACGCCGTTTGGGTGTAGCGAAGCGTAACTCTTTCTTCGAGAGGCAGTATACCAGAGGTAAGCATCTCCTTCAGAGTACACCATCACCGAACAACCGACCGTCTTGCCCTTGTAGGTAGTCAGCAGAATCTTGCAATGCCCGTCGTCCATCATCCCCTTGAAGAAAGCATTGTCGGGCAGGTAGCGGCGCAGCTTCAACCAGTAATGGTGGCGCATCAGCCGGCTGAAAGCCTTGAAGTCTTTGTCGGTCTTCACCTCGTGGGTCTCCACGCCACGCTCAATGGCCTGTGTTACGTGCTCCAGCTGTCGCGGCGTGATGCGCTCCTCTGGGGTCTTCGAGTGCAGGGAGTTGTGCACGTTCATCCACTTCACGGGGAAATAACCCTCCGCGCGGAGTGGGGCGTAGCCGAACATCTTCTGACTCAGATGACTCACCTCCATATACATCGAACGACCAGACAGCTGGCGCGTCAGGGCGTGAATCATCATCGAGAACACCATATTTTCTTTTTCCCCGACATACACTCCTTCACCCAGTATGCGCACGTGGCGGTGCAGCATGGGTGGCATCCAGACATAGCGGTAGCGCTCAACGGCCAACAGGTGGGCAACCACCTCGCCGTCGTCATCCGTCACCACCACCATGTAGGGCTTGTGGCGTGGCGTCCGCAGGCACAGTTCCATCAGCTCTCGACTGTGGAAGTAGCTGCCCTCAGGCAGTTGGGGCAGTGTGGCGGTGTCTGTATGGATGGTGACTTTCATACTGCAAAGTTATACCATTTCTTTCGAACGACCAAATATTTGGGCGTCGGAATTTGGCAGTTACTGATTTTTTAAGTACCTTTGCAACATTATTAAATAAGTTTGACAATTATGAATTTCAGCGATTTAGTACAACAGCGGCGTTCGCACCGCAAATTTACTGGCGAAGAGGTCAGTGCAGAGGATGTAAAACAAATACTCAGGGCTGCCCTGATGTCACCTACGTCAAAGGGACAGCGTGCCTGGCAGTTCGTGGTGGTCGATGACAAGACCGACCTGGAGAAACTCTCCGACGCCAAGGATATGGGTGGACAGCTCATCAAGGGTGCCGCACTAGCTGTTGTGGTGCTGGGTGACCCCCTGCAGAACGACTGCTGGGTGGAGGATGGCAGTATTGCCGCCATCTCCATGCAGTATCAGGCTGAGGAACTGGGACTGGGCTCCTGCTGGGTGCAGATGCGTGGTCGCGGACTCTCAGACGGCACCTCTGCCGATACCGTTATACAGGGCATTCTCAATATCCCTGAGAACCTGTCGTGCCTCTGTGTGCTGGCCATTGGCCACTGGGCCGACGAGCGCAAGCCACAGTCTGAAGACCGTCTGAAGTGGGAAAACGTTCACGTCGATAAATTTTAATTTGTCGTTATCTCGTAATAACGTTATAACGTAATAACGAAATGAGAATTGCATTAATTGGACGAGGCCGTGTAGCCACTCACCTGCTGAAGGCCTTGCTGCAGGCAGGTCACGAGGTGGTTAGTGTCAACAGTCGCACGCTGGAGGAACTGCCCCTGGAGGCCGATGTCTATATCCTCAGCGTCAAGGATAGTGCCTTGCAGGACGTCATCCGCAACGCCGTGAAGGGTAGGGAGGGACAGCTCTTTGTCCACACCGCCGGCTCTATGTCGATGGACCTCTTTAAGGGCTGTTGTGCGCGTTATGGCGTGCTCTATCCCATGCAAACATTCTCGCTGGACCGTGAGGTCAACTTCCGTGAGATACCGCTGTTCATCGAGGCTTCCGATGCAGAGACGTTTCAGCAAATCCGTGCGTTGGCTGATTCCGTCAGTCAGCACGT
The DNA here is from genome assembly GCA_900316265.1 of uncultured Prevotellaceae bacterium. Classification (GTDB taxonomy): domain Bacteria; phylum Bacteroidota; class Bacteroidia; order Bacteroidales; family Bacteroidaceae; genus Prevotella. The sequence goes on from ONCH01000042.1 coordinate 16,139, forward strand.
CTATGAGCTCTCCACCGCCGACCGCCGCTACCTGCATCTTGCTGCCGTCTTTGCCTGCAACTTCACTAACCACTGCTACGCGTTGGCAGCCGATGTGCTGGCACAGAAGGGACTACCCTTCGATGTCATGCTGCCGCTGATTGACGAGACCGCCCGCAAGGTCCATGAACTACATCCTACAGATGCCCAGACGGGTCCTGCTGTGCGTGGCGACCAGAACGTGATGGACGCCCAGTCGGCACTTTTGGACGACAGGCTGGCGACCATCTATATGTTGATGTCTGAAAGTATAAAAGACGAAAAAGAACGATATGATCAATTACGACTTAAAGAAGATACGGGCCATCGTGTTTGACCTCGACGGAGTACTCTCCGCAGAAACCATCACCTTGGCTACCGACGGCACACCCCTGCGTACTGTCAATATCAAGGACGGCTATGCCATCCAGTTGGCTGTCAAGATGGGACTGAAGATAGCCATCATCAGCGGTTGCAAGATAGAGGCCGTGCGCCATCGCTACGAAGGCCTCGGCATGCAGGACATCTACCTCGGTGCCGCCGTGAAAATCAAGACCTACGAGGAGTTCAAGCAGAAGTACGGCCTCAAGGATGACGAGGTGATGTTCATGGGCGACGATATCCCCGATCTGGAGGTGATGCGCCGTGTGGGCTGTCCCGTCTGTCCTGCCGACGCCTGTCCGGAGGTACGCGAGCTCAGTTGTTATGTCAGCCAGCAGCGTGGCGGCTATGGCTGTGGACGCGACGTTATCGAACAGACCCTGCGTGCTCAG
>ONCH01000043.1 GCA_900316265.1 uncultured Prevotellaceae bacterium
TGAGGGTACGCGACAGTCTTTTGACCTACTGGGAAGCGCTGGCTGGTGAGAGAATGAGCAGGCATTTTTCTCTCTTACCATTTGTCAGTTGCTTCCCAATTTTTTTTTTGGAGATCTTAAGTGATAGGCTTCTTCAGAAATGCAGCCAACTCATCGAAGCGTGCCAGGATTAGCTTAAGGTCTGGGTGTGTTTTCTCTACGATGATGGCACCATAGTTGGGAGTCTCATCGTCCATTACATCCTCTATGGTGCGAATTTCATAAAGGTTACGCTTTTCGTAGGTATTGAACCAACGAAGGAATAAGTGAAAACGGTACTTCTGCATACCGTCACCTGTGGCACAGATATATAGAAGTACTCCACCGTTAGCACGGAAGAATTCTTCGATGATGGCAAGTATTGTGTCACGTAGTTTGCGGTCGTTGGGGGAAGGCTGGCCATTTTTGTTGAGAATGCCAAACTCGTAGGCAGGATAGTTCATCATTCCTTCGTTCAGTTCGAACGAGATGCCATATTTCACGCCATAATCTGTTTCAAACAACAAATCCCCATCAGCGTCTTGAACGACGTAATAGGGAGAATTGAGGTTTAGAAGGGCAATGTTAAGCTCAATCATGCCATTTCTTCCTGATAAATTTCTTTTTTCAGTTTGGTGTCAAGACGGTCATACATAGCCTTCTGTCTTTCCTGAAATGCTCGTACTGCAGCAAGCATTTCTTCGTTTGTGCGTGGTGTAAATCTCTTGTCCATCATAGATTCTTTCTTCTTTTCTGCTGCAAAGATAATGCAAACGGAGCAAACTTCCAAATAATTCTGAAGAAATCTGACGCCTGAAGGTATGGGTATGGCGATGCAATCTTCGAAAAGATGAAATAAAAAAGGTAATGGTCTATTCTTCTGACGATTGGGGTTCGCTATCGTCTTGGATAAATCCGATTCTGCGCCTTGGCTTTTGTCTTGGCTCTTTTGACTGCAGTTCAGCCAGTGCTGTGCTGATGGCATCGAGCTGCTGGCGAGTGCTTTCGTTGATGTCATTCTGGTCATGAAGAATGTCTTCGATATCCAGCTTTAAGTCTTCAAAGTCCTTGCGTAGCTGAGCGACATCGGCAGCAGTATTGGGCAATGAAAGAGATGTCGCTATTTTGCGGAATTCGGTAAATGCACGCATGATGCCGATATTAACTTGAATAGCCAATGGTGAACGGAGAACACTGCTGAGCATGGCCACGCCATTCTCAGTGAAGGCGTACGGTAACTTTTGCGTACCACCGCGTCTTTCCTTTGATTTTGATGTCGCAATTTGCGATATCAAAACTCCATCTGCTTGATTTTCAGTCGTATTGGATGTCGCAATTTGCGACTTCAAAATCTCAAACTCGCCTTTTGTCAACTGAAACATGAAGTCTTCAGGAAAACGTTCAATGTTACGTTTTACCTGTTCATTCAGTCTTCTTGTCTCTACTCCATACATGGCAGCTAAGTCGAAATCCAGCATTACGCGCTGACCTCGAATCTCATAGATTTTGCTCTGAATAGTCTGTATCTCGTTCATCTTGTTTCCTGTATTTGGCTGCAAAGATACAAAATCTTTAATATAACAAGGCAGGAATTCAATAAAAATGATGAAGAAGTTATGAGAATAAAGAGATGCGCCCTAAAGACAGAAGTAAGCGATCTATGAAAAGATGAAATTTTGAAATAGACCTCCCCACTTCCCCAAATCTCTCGGAAAGGCCGTGCAGAAAGGGGTTGCGAGAGGGGAAGTGTTTGTAAAAGGCTTCCCCAAGACTTCCCCCAGACCTCCCCAGGAATGGGAATCCGAAGAGAGGCATCTAGGTATTGAAAAGACGGTGGAACATGGGGAAGTGTTAGGGAAGTGTAGGGGAAGTGTTACGGAAAGACTTCCCCCGCTGGAAAGCCTAGTGTAAATAGGCATTACAGGCTATAGGTGGGAAGTGTTAGAAATAAGCCTAATAGGAATCCTAATTAGCCTAATACAGCTCTTAGTTAGCCTAATAACGACCCCGTAATAGCTGTACTATGAAGATGTAAGAGGTAAGATGTAAGAAGTAATAGATTATAGATGATAGATAATAGATAATAACGGAAGTAGCCCATAGCGATGGGGCAGGAGAATCGGATTCTCGCTTCACGACAACTATATTTCACATATAGTTTAAAATTTAGTTAATAATGGCGGCTAGCCCGTGAGGGTAGGTTCGTCAAAGTGAATTAAAATGTAAGTTTTTTATATTTATGCTGTCGCCCGCCCGTTGGAGATCTTAAGTGACAGGCTTCTTCAGAAATGCAGCCAACTCATCGAAGCGTGCCAGGATTAGCTTAAGGTCTGGGTGTGTTTTCTCTACGATGATGGCAAGTATTGTGTCACGTAGTTTGCGGTCGTTGGGGCAACTCGCCGCCATACCGTCTGCACACCTCACGACCAAGAATCTCCTCAGGATGCTTGCTGACCACCTCCTTCAGTGTTTCGCCAGCCCACACCACTTCATGCAGGTTGGGCTCAAACAAGAAAGGATATAATATATGCTTATCACTCCATAGCCAACCCACCACGAAGGATACAAATCCAATGGCTCGTGCCCGCGCACTGTTACTCGGGATTCCTTTCTGCGATTTCAGCGATTTCTGCGAGACCTAATAGTTAACCATTACTCTCCGGTTCCCAAAGAAACCTGCTCATGTCCACATGCCCATTAGCCTTGAACGCGACCCCCTCTTCCTCCAAAAGAGTCCTCTGCCGAGCCCACCCCGGCGCCGTGCGCCCCTCCTTGTTCACCACCCGGTGACAAGGGAGCGACTCCGCCCCAGGCGTATACCTCAGCGTGCGCCCCACCATTCGGGAATGACTCGGCCATCCAGCCAGCGCAGCAATATCACCGTATGTCGTCACCTTCCCACGAGGAATCTGGCTCACGATGTTCAGCACATCCTCACCAAACCTCCTCACCTGCTCCGCCGTCATCTTGTCAGGGTAGTCCTTCATCATACGCCACCTTTCGTCCTGCGTCATAATCGTGAACCGTTAACCATGAAAAAGATCGTCAACGTCTACCTCATTATTTATACTTTGCCATCCTGCATTGTGCACCAAACCTGCAGAAGTCACCATTGTCAATTGAAGAGACTTATTCGTTTCGGTTACCTCACGGAATGTATCACGCCGTTCCAGCATTCGTTGTGCATATTCAGCAGAAATTGCGAAGGGCTTGTTAGTAAACTTCATCTCGCAGAGATTGATGGTCTTATCACCACGGTCAATAATCAGGTCAATCTGGGCACCCTTATGTTCTTCACCATCCTTGCCTATATATGGCTTACATGACCATGAGCATACATTTGTCAGGATACCGCTGATGCCCAACTTATGTTTGATTTGAGGAATATGGTGCAAGCAAACTTGTTCAAAAGCATAGCCCTCCCAACTGGAAATATCCTGTCCCAGATGACTCCAGTAGTGTTCGTCACCTCCATGATAGTTCTTAACGAAACGGAGATAGAACAAAGAGTAGAGGTCAGTAAGTTGATACATCACATCACGTTCTGACTTTCCAAAAGCATTGTAACTACGGATGAAATCACAATTGCACAAATCTTCGAGAACATCTGAGAAATAACCGCTGTCTTCTATTCCTATTTCCTTAATCAGGTCCTGGCGTGTCAAACCTTTCATCTGCTTTGAAAGTACTTCAACAACTCGCCGATAGAGTCGCGACTCTTTAAAAAGCGACTTATAGAGGAAATTATACTCTTTCTGTAGTGGTGCATTCTCAGAAAAGAATAACGCATCTATGTTTTGGGCAACGCTCAAACTTCGACTCATCATATCAAGATAATAAGGCGTTCCACCAACAGCCATATAGGTTTCAATGATATGCTGACGTGATAGATCAAAACCTCGTAATTTCAGGAATTCCTCTGTTTCACTGAGATTGAAAGGGCGTAGATAAATTTGCTTTGTTACCCTATTATGTAGTCCGCCCTTATCGCCAAGCAACTTGTTAGTCATCCAGGTAGTAGCCGAACCACAGACAATAAGTTTGATATTGTCATGTTTCGATGCCCAGCCATTCCAGAACAAATCAAAAGCTTTAAGAAAACGTGAGCGGGGAGTATCAAGCCATGGGAGTTCGTCAATGAAGATGTCTATGCGTTCCTTATCAAGCAAAGTCTCCATATACTCACGAAGCATAAGGAACGCCTCCATCCAATCCTTGGGAACCTTGTACTTCTTCTTTGCATAGATGCCAAGTTGAGTTGAAAAGTTAGTCAGTTGTTCTTTACGAGTACCTTCGTAGATACCGGTAGTATAGAAATCATATTTTGCATCAAAGGTCTTATCAATAAGGAATGTTTTACCTATACGTCTACGTCCGTATATGGCAACCAATTCTGCCTTGGGGGAACTGATTATTTCCTGCAGGAGTACAAGTTCTTGATGCCTGCCCACCATTATATTCTTATTCTCCATACCAAATATGTTTATTTTTGGTGCAAAGATAATATATATTTTTAGAAATTAAAAGAAAAAAATGCGTTATTTTACTACGGTAACCTACTTTTTTTGTGGGTTACCGTAGTGCTATCATACATCTTCAGGGCTGCCTCGATATCATCTTTGGGAATTTTGGGACGACCCGTCCCCCCGTTCCATCGCTCGCCCTTTAGGGCACAGGCTTCGCGAGCGATACCACCATTTCTAAAAACAGACAAGCGGCCATATCACCATTGGAAGTTCTTCGACTAGCGAAGCGAGCAAAGCTCGAATTCTCTCTTAAACCAAGGACAAGTGGGGACGGTTCTCTGCAAGCAGAGTGTGGCGTTGCAATCTGTTGATCCACTTTTAGAAATGATACGCATTGCAACGCCACACTCTCAAAGAGAGAAGTAGCTATTGATGTAAGATGTAAGAAGGAAGACGTAAGATGTATAACGCAAGAGTCAGACGGTGACAGAACGAGGTTCGACTCCTCGCTTCACGACAACTATATTTCACATATAGTTTTAAAATTTAGTTAATAATGGCGGCTAGCCCGTGAGGGTAGGTTCGTCAACGTGAATTAAAATGTAAGTTTTTTATATTTATGCTGTCGCCCGCCCGTGAGGGTACGCGACAGTTTTGACCTACTGGGAAGCGCTGGCTGGTGAGAGTATGAGCAGGCATTTTTCTCTCTTACCATTTGTCAGTTGCTTCCCAGATTTTTATTGTTTTTGTGAATCATGCATGTTTTGTGCATGGCATGCATCATGTATAGTGATAGTATCTCCATCAATAGTATATGCGTAATACCAATTGTCTGTATTTGCCATATGGTAACCAGCCCATCGCTTAATGGTGGGTTTACGCCTTAATAGCTTTTTCTCTATTTCGTATGCAGAGTCAATTGCATCGTCAATGTTTTTATGCATTAACTCCCTAGAATAGGTGTGTTTGTATTTTTTTGCTACATTTTGATAGAATGTGGCTATCTTTAACAAACACTGTTTCTTAAGAATATATCTCATGGTAAAGAATACTCTAAGTCCACCATTTCGTGAAGCAATTGTCTGGCTTCCTCTAAATCAATGGTGTCTGATGAAATCTGCATTTTCACCTCTCCATTCTCTATGAAGACTTTGTTGGCACGGTTTATCTGTTGAAGCAGTAATTGCTCCACCTGACGCTGCAACCATAGTTGCAACTCTATACCTGAATGGCTAAGTGAACTTTCAGCTTGAGCCACCAACTTGTCGTCCAAGACAATATTATACGTACACATTTTTGTTTACTTTAATATCCGCTGCAAAGATAGTACTAATCTTTGAAAATACCAAGAAAAGGGAATAGATTCTTTTGTGTTTGAAATATTTTGTTTATCTTTGCAATGGAAAACTGAAAACGAAGAAATCAAATGATGGAATTATTACGCAAGGCGAAGAAAGCACTATTCTCTACCCGCTTATCACTATTCACCTTCTCCTGTATCGTCAGCATCGGCACACTGCTGCTGTACAACTTACCATTCTTTCAGTTCGTCATCGACAACAGCAATGAAGGACCAGTGGGTGTCGTTTGGCTGATAGCATCGCTGGTGATCATTATGTTGGTGCTGAACTTTATGATGACCTATCTGGCCATGTTCTGCATGAGAATAGTTGGGCGAATAGTGCTGGCTATCCTGTCGCTAATCAATGCCACAGCCGTCTATTTCATTCTGACCTACAGCGTGTTCATCGATGCCACCACCATTGAGAACGTGTTTAACACCAGATACTCGGAGGCTTCAGGCTTCTTCAGTTGGGGACTATGGCTTTTCATCCTTGTCTTTGGTGTTCTTCCTGCCTTGTTCTGTCTGTTCCAACCGGTAGTGATGGGCAAGGCCAGAAAGCTCGGCATTTATTGCGGTGGTTCGCTGGCCGTTATACTTGTCATCGGATTACTGAATATTAACCAGACGCTGTTCATCAGTCAGCACGACACAGAATTGGGAGGACTGTTGCAGCCCTGGTCGTACATCGCAAATACATATCGCATCATTAGTTTCAGTCAAGACGAGCAGGCAGAGGAAATCAAACTGCCCGACGGTAAGATTACCGATGAGGAGAAGGCTGTCGTGGTTCTTGTCATCGGTGAGTCGGCAAGAAAAGCCAATTTCCAGCTCTACGGTTACAAGCGTGACACCAATCCACTGCTGTCGAAACAAAAGGAACTGAAGGTGTATCAGGCTAACTCATGTGCCACTTATACCACAGCCGGCAGCAAGGCAATTCTTGAACCGAAAGACTGCGATGACCTTTATGAACTGCTGCCCAACTATGCATTCCGCACGGGTGTCGACGTATCGTGGCGCACCTCTAACTGGGGCGAGCCGCCCATCCATATCGACGAATATCTCACAGACCCGCAGTTGGCCGACCTCTATGGCGTGAGCAATGCCTACGATGATATTCTCTTTCATGGGCTTCGTGAACGCATCGAGTCAAGCAAGAAGAACAAAGTGCTTATCATCCTGCATACAAGCACCAGCCACGGGCCACAATATGCCAACAAATACCCCAAGGAATTCGAGATATACAAACCTGTGGCAATGAACGTGGAAGAGGGTGAAAAGAATGTAGGCATGCTGGTTAATGCCTATGACAATACGATTCGCTATACAGACTATCTTCTTGACAGTCTTATCAACACCCTGCACGCTATGACGGACTGGAAGAGTGCCATGATTTTTATTTCCGATCATGGTGAGTCACTTGGCGAAAACAAGATGTTCATGCATGGACTACCGATGAAACTGGCACCCAAGGAGCAGTACGAGATACCGTTCCTGGTATGGACTTCGGAGAATTTCAGAACCTACAAGAGCGACCTGCCTGCGGTGCTCGAACAGCACTACATCTTCCATTCTGTCCTCAACCTGCTGTCTATCCAATCGCCAGCCTATAACAAAGACTTGGATATATTCCAAGAAACACGGTGAAGACACGCGGTGACAGGCACGCTGTGCGATTTAGAGGTCTTTGCGATAGCAGCGGTGACGGCGATGAGGGACGGACTCCAGATACTGCCACTGGGAGAGAACACCCTCGTTACTCTCCATCTGCGGACCCGTCTCAGCCCAGTCGAAGCCGTAGGCCTGGAACTGGCGAATGAGGTCGTCGAAGATGAGGGCGTTGGCACCCTTACTACGATATTCGGGCAGTACACCGATGAGCAGGAGATCGACGGTGTCGGTCTTGTGCCACTTGAGTATCTTCAGCAGATGCCACCAGCCAAAGGGCAGGTAGCGACCATCGTGCGTCTTCTGGAGGGCACGTGAGAATGAGGGGAAAGTTATGCCAAAGCCCACCAGTTTGTCACCATCCATCACACCTGTTACCAAGTTGAGGTCAGCAATCTTGATGTAGTCGTTGACAAGTTGGTTTATCTGGTAATCAGACAACTGGCTGAAGCCATAGAGGTCCTTATAGGTCTCGTTGAGCAGGTCAAAGATGCGTTTACCCCACCCCTCAGCAATGAGTTCCTTGCGCGTGAACTTATGAACACGTAGTCCATAGCGCTTACGCACCATCTCCGTAATCTTTGCAAACTTGTCAGGCACGCGCTCTGGCACCTTGACGCGCAGCTCCACCCAGTCGTTGGCTTTCTCGTAACCAGCAAGCTGCTCCATATGTTGCGGATAATAGGGGTAGTTGTAGTTGATGTACATGGTGGAGAGCGTGTCGAAACCATCGACGAGCATTCCCTCACGGTCGGTATCGATGAAGCCAATAGGACCCGCTATCTCCGTCATTCCTTTCTGGCGTCCCCAGTCCTCAACGGTCTTGAGCAAGGCGGCACTGACCTCTGGGTCGTCCACGAAATCGAACCAGCTAAAGCGTACCTGCTTACGATCCCAACGCTCGTTGGCACGGTGGTTGATGATAGCCGCCACACGTCCTACCAACTTGCCGTCGCGAAAGGCCATGAAATACTGGGCCTCGCAGCACTCAAAGGAAGTATTCTTGTCTTCTCGCAATGCCGACATCTCTTCACTGTAGATATAGGGAACAGCATACTTGCAGTCGCGATAAAGGTCGTAGAAGAACTGCACAAACTGCTGCAGTTCCTTGCGAGTAGTCACTGGTTTAATTTCAATCTTGCTCATGGCACATTTTACTTATCAGTGTGCAAAATTACTGCAAAAAACTGAAACACACAAATAATTACCCTTATAAATTATCAATATATTGCCACAACTGGCGATAAAACGGGTGACGGGTCATGGTAGGAGCATTGCCCAGAATAATGAGTTTCATGCGAGCACGGGTAATGGCCACATTCATGCGGCGCAGGTCGCGCAGGAAACCTATCTGTCCCTCGTCATTAGAGCGTACCAGAGAGATGACAATAATATCGCGCTCCTGTCCTTGGAAGCCATCGACGGTGTTGACGCTGATAAGTCGGCGGAAGGGCTTGAAGTATTCGCGCTTCATCAGCAAACGACGCAGATACTGCACTTGGGCACGGTAAGGCGAGATGATGCCTACGTCAATACGCTCATCGAGCAGGCGCTGCTTGCCAATCTTCTCGAAGTAGTTCTGCAGGGCGAGCAGCGTCAGCTCCGCCTCTGCCTTGTTGATGCGGCCAAAGGACTCACCGACGAATTCCTCCTTGAAGGCCCCGACGGCAGAACCGTCGGACACACTACCATTGGACACAGAGTCTGCAAATGCAGACGTGTCAATCCAAGTCATCGGGATGTCCATATCAAGGATGCTGCGGAAGCGGACCTCTGGCGCACTCTCTACCTGTCCACCATAGAAATAGTTGGAGGAGAAACGCATGATGTCGTCGTTCATGCGGTATTGTATCTTCAGCAACGTGACAGCCTCCGGATGCATCTCTACGATGCGCTCCATCAGCGTCTTGCCCAGCCCAGCTTTCAGGGCAGCAATACTCTTGACGGTGGGGGGCAACTGACAGTGGTCGCCCGCCAGCACCACACGACTGACGCGCCGCAGGGGTATCCAGCAGGCTGCCTCCAAAGCCTGTGCCGCCTCATCGATAAATAAGGTGCCAAACTTCTGACCGTCGAGCAGACGGTTGGCGGCACCGACAAGTGTGGAGGCAATAACACGCGCCTCGCCAAAGATTTCGTTGTTGATGCGTATCTCCAGTTCGGTGGCACGGCTCTTCAGGCTCTCCAGCTTCTGGTGGTATCCGTCGCCCCTCTTACGGTGACTACGCAGCTCGCGGATGGCCTTGCGGATAGCCCACAAGTGCGGATAATCGGGATGCGCCTCGAAACGTCGCTCATAGGTGAACGACAGCATCTTGTCGTTGACACGCGTCGGATTGCCGATGCGTAGCACATTGATGCCTCTATCCACCAGTTTCTCAGATATCCAGTCGACCGCCATATTACTCTGTGCACACACCAGCACCTGATTCTCACGCATCAGCGTCTCACGGATGGCCTCAACAAGTGTGGTCGTCTTACCCGTACCTGGAGGTCCATGCACGATAGCCACATCCTTGGCACGCAGCACCATATTGACAGCATCCTCCTGCGTCTGGTTCAGATATGGGAAGTGCATGGGTGGGAATACGAAGGTCTCTGGCTTCTGGTGTGAATAGAAGAGGTCGCGCAGATAGCCCAAACGCCCCTTGCCACGAATGGCACGGTCCAGCGCCTCCATCATCAAGCGGTAGGAGGTCTCGTCGAACGAAAGCTGGATGCCCAGCCTTTCTGCGTTTTGCAAATCCACAATGGGGAAAGCATCAGGAACGGTAACCACCATTCGATCGCCATCGACATAGCTCACGGTGCCCGTGTAGCGGAAGTGCTTAATGGCGCCTGAAGCGTCATCCACAGTAAAGAAGGCTACCGGTTTCCCAAACTCGAAGTTATGCTCTATATCCGTATCGGCAGTACGCACCACCTCGACAGCCAACTGGTTCAGCGAGTTGTAGTAACTCTTGCTGAACTTGATGGGCCACCAGGCATCGCCACGCTTAACTTTCCGCTCCATACCCGTTTGCTGGGTCTGTTGGCGGAACGCCTCCTTCTCGGTCTCGTACTCTAACTGCAACAATAGCCGTTGCTGTTGGAGTGCCTGTATGGGTGATGTCTGTGTCATACGAAATCAGGGGTTATCTCAAAATGCATTGCTTGTCCAGTTATCGGATGCTTGAACCATATCTCGGCAGCATGCAGGCAGAGCCGCTGGCCTTTCGTGCCGTAGAGCTCGTCGCCGACAATAGGATTATTTAATCCATCGGGATGTGCACAGTGGATGCGCAGCTGATGGGTACGTCCCGTCTCAGGCCAGAGTGCCACCAAGCGTTCGCTGATGAACTCATAGCGCGTCACAGCCCGTTTGCCGTGCTCCCTGTCAGCCACCTGTCGCGGACGGTTCATCGGGTCTGGACGCAGAGACAAGCTGATAGTGCCTGACCCTTGTCCTGCACGTTCCAGCAATGCCACATATTTCTTCCTGACCTCATGATGGATGAACTGCTGTTGTAGCGTGTGGTACGCCTCGATATGCTTCGCCACGATGAGCAGTCCACTGGTACCCATATCCAAGCGGTGGGCAATGAAACTACCTGGGTAACGCTGATGCATAACCGTCTCCACACTATATTCCTCAATGCGTCCTGGTACTGACAGCAAGCCACTGGGTTTGTTGACCACCAGCATGTCGTCGTCCTCATAAACGGTGGGTATCTCCATGTGTGCAAAACCCTGCGTCTCTGGGTCTGGGTCAACATCCAGTCCTTGCAGCATCCACGTCAGGATGGGTTTGCACTTACCACGACAGGCTGGGTAGTAGTTCAGGTGCTGGCGCAACTCCTCCTTAGTGGACTGTCCCCACCAGAACTCTGCCATGCAGACAGGATGCAAACCGTGCTGATAGGCATACTGCAACAGTTTGGGTGCACAGCAGTCGCCCGTACCTCCTGGGGGTAACGGGAATTTCTTTCGGAGCTTAGGACGACTGTAGTATTCCTGCCAGATATCCACGAGGTCTTTCGTCTCACCACGGGCATTGAGCATCTGGTACTGGTGGAACAGCCACATCTGCAACTCCTGCGACATCTCCTTGTCACCACCTTTTGCTGATATCTCGCGCTCTGTGACTTTGAAGTGGCCGTCAGGCTGTTGGGCGTCGAATACGGGTGGCACGAAATACGGCCAGTCGTTACGACCTGCCAGCAATCCGCTGTATGCTGCCAGGAAAGCCAAACCGTCGGCATTTTCCACGACCAAGACCCCAAACATCTTACCATTGTCGGCATCGGCACGTATCTCCTCATGTGCCGCAATATACTGCTGCACCTCTGCTGCTGCCTGACAGCACAAAGGGTGTGGCTCGTAGCAGAACGGATAGGTAAAACGTGCCGGCCGCTCGCTGTTGGTATGGAGTGGATGGATATGCATCTTATCTCTTTGTTTTGTAAAGATACGGCAAAGTTACGAAAAGGCGAGCGCAAAACAAAGAAACTCGTTTCTTTTTTTGCCGAGACGGAGTAATTTCGCCATCTTTGATGGCAAAGTTACAAAAATTATTACAGAAAAATGATGAATTATTAATTATTTGTTGTATCTTTGCAAAATAAACAATAAAACAAACGCTATGACATTTACAGAAAAAGCAAATAAAATCTTCAATCAGGCTATTCGTGACTATCACTTGAAAGACCACGTAGATACGCCCATCAACAACCCTTATGAGCGTGACACGATTGAGTATAGTCTCTACCTGAAGTGCTGGATAGATACCGTGCAATGGCATTTGGAGGATATCATCCGTGATCCCCATATCGACCCTACAGAAGCGTTGGGCTTGAAGCGTCGCATTGACCGTTCCAATCAGGACCGTACAGACTTGGTAGAAGAGATTGATACCTACTTCCGTAAGGTATATGCCGACGTGAAGCCACAGGCCGATGCCCGTCTGAATACGGAGAGTCCGGCATGGGCTACCGACCGTCTGAGTATTCTGGCACTGAAGATATGGCACATGAAGGAACAGACAGAGCGTCAGGATGCCGATGCAGAGCACGTACAGAAGTGTCAGGCTAAGCTCGACGTGCTATTGGAGCAACAGGTAGACCTCTCGACAGCTATCGACCAGTTGTTGGAGGACATTGAGGCTGGACGTAAGTACATGAAGGTGTATCGCCAGATGAAAATGTACAACGACCCTGCCACCAATCCTATTCTGTATAAGAAGTAATGAAGAAAGAACACATACTCGTTATCCGCTTCTCAGCAATGGGCGACGTGGCTATGATGGTGCCTGTCGTCTATTCCCTGGCACATCAGTATCCTGATATCCGCATCACGGTGTTGAGCAGAGCGTTTGCGCGCCCCTTCTTTGAAGATCTGGCACCGAACGTAGGCTTCATGGTTGCCGATCTGAAGAACGAGTATCGTGGTATCAAGGGACTGAACGCCCTTTACCGTCGACTGGCCGCCAAACAGTTTACGGCTGTTGCCGACCTACATAGCGTGCTGCGTTCCGAGTATCTGCGTATTCGCTTTAATCTGGGGCACTACCGTGTGGCCCATATCGACAAGCACCGTAAAGGGCGTCGTCGTATCACGTCGGCAACGAACAAGGAACTGATTCAGCAGCCCACCTCTTTCCAGAACTATATTGACGTCTTTGCCAAGCTGGGCTATCCAGTGGAGATTCAGTTCAAGAGTATCTTCCCAGAGGGAGGCGGCAACCTGAACATGTTGCCAAAGGAGATATGTGTCAAGAAGAACTATGAGCAATGGATAGGCATAGCACCTTTTGCTGCTCATGAGGGAAAGACATATCCACCGCGCCTGATGCATCAGGTGATAGAACAGCTCATCAGCAAATATCCCAAGGCACGCATCTTCCTCTTTGGCCGTGGTGAACAGGAAGAGCAATGCTTCACAGAGTGGTGTGAACAATATCCAGCCTGTGTGCATGTGGGCAAACTGGCGGAGACCTTGCACCAGGAATTGATCCTGATGAGTCATCTCGACGTCATGATATCGATGGACTCCTCGAATATGCATCTGGCATCGCTCACAGGAACACCAGTGGTCAGCGTATGGGGAGCCACCCATCCTTATGCAGGCTTTATGGGCTGGGGACAGACGGAAGAGAATGCCGTCCAGATACCGCTTGACTGTCGTCCGTGCAGCATCTACGGACAGAAACCTTGTCTGCGTGGCGACTATGCCTGCATGCGCAACATCGCACCAGAGGCTATTGTCGAGAAAGTCACAAAGATAATAGATAAGAGATAATCATTATTTTTCTAACAATCCCGAAAAACTAAAAGCTTATGAAAAAGTACGTATGTGAGACATGTGGCTACGTGTATGACCCTGAAGTAGGAGATCCTGACAGTGGTATCGCTCCCGGCACAGCATTCGAAGACATCCCCGAAGACTGGGTATGCCCTATCTGTGGTGTTGGTAAGGACGATTTCTCACCAGAGGAATAAGAGCTACAATTTGAATTTCTTGACGACGACACCGTCGTAGGTATTAACGGTCAGACACACGCTGTCTGGCCGTTGTTGTGCTGGTAACAGGATACAGACGTACCGGCGGTTGGTATAGTATTCGGGGGCTTCACCCTGGTCGTGCAACAGCTGGTAATAGGCCGTCTGCGTCTGGTCAGCATTCTGACGTAGCTCGTCAAGAGCGACAGCCAAGGAGTGAGTACCCTCCTTGCCACTGGCATCACGGCCGTTTTTCAGGAGCAGACCCAGATTGATATATTTGCCATCGCGTGTCAGCCAAGAGCTCTCCAAACCCACAGGATCCTTAGGCAGGCGTTTATACTCTTTAGCTTGACGCGGTTTCAAGGTGGGCAGACTAGCCATAGACGTTACGTGAGCCTTGTTGCTTCCCACCTTATTATAATATAAGATGGCGCGATAGATAGTATCAGCAGTCTCTATCCATGAAGCCTTCTGCGGATTGGTAAGGAAAAAACTCTCACCCTCATCGGTGAGGAAGGATACTGCCTGTTTCTCACTGTTGATTGTCAGATAGGTGAAGTCAGCCTGCAGCAACGAGTAGCGACCCTCCCCTTTCTCATAGCTGTCTTTCTCACAGGATAAGAGAAAGACAGAAAAAGACAAGAGAACACAGAGGAAGAAAGAAGACGCTAGCCTTTTCATACTTTTGCCTTTAGATAGTTGCGTACTGGGTTAGCATACATCGTTAGCATACGCTCTGTCAAGAAAGCCTCATCTTTGTTGGGAATACTGATTTTAGCCAACTGACCTGTCAGATACTTGTCGAAGCGCTCGATGTCCTTGGGCGTATATTGGTTAACATAGGTCGTGGTGCCTTCCAAACGGTCCAAGGCAATATAATTGCAGGGATAGAGCCGGTAGCCCGCATGAATCTCCCGGTCAATGCGCTGACTGAGCTGTTGGAAGTACTCATTGCGGGGCAGACCATCGAGTTCAGCAAGCCACTGGTTGATGGGCGTACCACAACGATAGTGGACACGGCCTTTGTAACCAAAGATACCCGTCTTCATATTGTCGAGGTCATCCTGGCGCGACTTCTTGAAAGCAGGGTTATCGCGCTTCTGCTGGAACTCCTGCGCTTTCAGGTAGTCACAGGGGTCGAACTCATAGCTGATAGTGAGCGGACAGATGTTCAACTCACGGAGATCACCACCCATAGCCAGCATTTTCAGCACAGCATCCTGCGTGTTGTCGCTGGAGTCCTTGGCACGACCTTCACGTTGGGCTATCCAGATATTCTCCTTTTTTTCAGTGACAGCATAGTGAATGTAGCGACTCATCAACTGACTGGAGCGCATCATCTCATGAGCTGTCAAACCACGGCGCACAGTAAAGGCCTTGTTCATGCGCACCAGTCGCTTAATCCAAGGATAGATGAGCAGGTTGTCACCAATACCTATTTCTACCGTAGTAGGATAGCCATTGTTGACAAGCATGACGTCGAGAAAAGCTGAGTCGAGCACGATGTCGCGATGATTGCTGAGGAAGATGTAACGCAGCGACTTGTCCGTCGGCAGTAAGAGATCTTCAAACGTGCAACCATCGGTGTGTTTGCGGATAATCCATTTGACGACAGGTTTCATGAAACGCTTCTGGAAATCCAGCGGTGTCTTGACACCTGTAAAGGCCAGTCGCAACAGTCCATTGCGCAGACCTTTCGGCAGCCAAGGCGCAAAGCCCTTCATGATGGTACTAAACTGGCGGTCGTTCAACAAGTCGTTGAACGCCTGCTTCATTTCACCCGCCTCATACGGTCTTATCTCGTCAAACTCGTTACTCATAACTCAAAACTGTAAACAGTAAACCGTAAACTTTATTAGAACTGATTTTCTACGATATCGGTCAACACATCCTTCATCTCCAGACCAGCGGCGCGCACCTGCTGGGGAATGAAACTGGTAACTGTCATACCAGGCGTGGTGTTTACCTCCAGCATAGATATCTTACCCTCCTTAGAGATGATATAGTCGATACGGATGATACCATTACAATGGAGAATGTCGTAGATGTGACTGGTAATCTCACGAACACGACGGGTTACGTCCTCTGGCAGACGGGCAGGAGTAATCTCTTCAACCTGACCGTTATACTTGGCATCGTAATCAAAGAACTCATTGCTGGTAACAACCTCTGTGGCAGGCAGTACGACCGACTTCTCACGCGTCTTATAGACACCGATGGAAATCTCCGTACCCTCCAGGAACTGCTCAACCATAATCTCTGAACTCTCCAGCATAGCCTTACGAATGGCAGGAGCCAACTGGTCTTTGTTCTTAACCTTGCTGACACCGAATGAGGAACCGTCGGCGGCAGGCTTTACGAAACATGGCATACCGATGCGCTGTTCTATCTCGTCGTCGCTCACCAGTTGCTCGTAACCTTGACGAATCAGCAGCGAGTCAGCCACGCTGACACCATAGCTACGCAGATACTGGTTCAGCACGAATTTGTCAAACGTCATAGCCTCAACTAATACACCACTGGTAGAATAAGGCAGACCCATCAGGTCAAAGTAACCCTGCAGGATACCGTTCTCACCAGGAGTACCATGAATCGTGATGTAGGCATAGTCGAAGAGTTTGGCCTTACCGTCCTCTACAAATGAGAAGTCGTTACGGTCGATACGTGCTGTAATTCCTCCTGGCAGTTCGACGTGCCAGTCCTGTCCTTTGATGTCTACGATATATACGTTATAGCGGTCCTTATCAAAGAATGAGTAAAGACCCTGTGCTGAGCGCAGTGATACGTCGTGCTCAGAAGAGTCGCCACCACACACAATGGCAATGTTGCGTTTCAGTTGTTTCATATTTTATATTTTTATCGTTATTTCATTATTACGTTATTTCGATATTCCGAGTATAATTGCGCCACTTGTCGATAAGCGCCCGCATGTCATCAGCCAGTTCGCTGGTGAAGTCCATCTGCTCGTGAGTAACAGGGTGCACGAAACCTAATGTCTTGGCATGCAAAGCCTGACGATTGCAGAGCTTCAGGCAGTTCTGGATATATGCCTTGTAGCTGGCAGTACGCTCACCACGCAGAATCTCCATGCCTCCATAGCGTTCGTCAGCAAACAACGGATGACCAATATACTTCATGTGGGCACGAATCTGGTGGGTACGTCCTGTCTCTAAACGACACTCTACCAAAGTAGTATAGCCATAGCGCTCCAATACACGGTAATGGGTGACGGCGGTTTTGCCGATGTCACCTCCTGCTGGGAACACAGCCATGCGCTGACGGTCTTTGGGGTCGCGGCCTATATTACCTTCTATGCGCCCGGTGTCTTCCGTAAAGTTGCCCCACACCAAAGCTTGATAGCTGCGGTGGGTATCGTGGTTGAAGAACTGTGCGCCCAACTCCGTCTTGGCTTCTGGTGTCTTGGCAACAACAAGCAGTCCGCTGGTGTCTTTATCAATACGATGTACCAGACCCACGCTGGGATCATTGGGATCGTAGCTGGGCAGATTGCGCAGATGCCACGCAATGGCGTTGACCAAGGTTCCGTGGAAATTACCCACGCCTGGATGTACTACCAGTCCTGCGGGCTTGTTGATTACCATCAACTGGTCGTCTTCATAGACGACATCCAATGGAATATCCTCCGGTTCAATAGTCGTATCATAGTGTGGACGGTCAAGCATCAACGTGATGACATCGCCCGGACGAACCTTATAGTTACTCTTGACAGGTGTGCCATTTACTTGGATGAATCCGGCATCGGCAGCTTTCTGGATGCGGTTGCGCGAAGAGTGCTGCACGTGTTCCGACATATATTTATCAATGCGCACAGGCTCTTGCCCACGGTCTACTTCCATGCGCAAATGCTCATACAGCTGGCCATCTTCGACCTGAAGGTCGAGATCAGATTCGCCATCTAAGAGTTCTATATCGTCGAGTTCTTCCGTCATTCCAATCTATTGATTACGGTTCCTTGACTTCCTCGAAGTCGTCAGTCTCACCGCCAGCATCCATTTCCTCAGCACCCACCATGTCGATATCGTCCAAATCTTCTATGGTACCCTTGCCAACCATCAACGTTAGCGGATTTTCTATAGAGACACGGTCACCATTGGAAACACGACGGCCACGACAGAGGATGCCATATACCCAGTCTTTCTCACCATCAACTAGCTGAGGTGGGTTCAGGCGGAATCCCATAGCGGTCAGTCTGGCTTCAGCTTCGCGGAAACTGGAGTTATCAACCAAATCAGGCAAAGCAAAAGAGGGTGAAGAAGGGGAATTGACGGTCACGTAGATGATATGGCCTTTCTTCACCTTCTGACCTTCTCCGGGTGTCTGCAATAGAATGGTGTTGGCAGGTAATGCCTTGTTGTAGCCAGAGTCGCTGACAACAACAGTCAGTCCTAATTCGCTGAGTCTGCGCTCGGCCTTCTTGCAATCCATTCCTTTCAGATTGGGAACCTCTACGTTCTCGCCATGATGCGTGTATAAGTCCAGGCCAAAGCCTACACCGATGCATAGCAAAATGACAACCACCAGCATTGCTGATAGGTTGATGACGACGTAGCGATCAAATATCTTACCTAATGATTCTTTTATATTCATGCTTGCTCTAATGCTATGATTTCGCAAAAGTACAAAGAATTATTGATAAATACAAAAAAAATTGGGTATATTTCTAAAAAACATACCCAATTCTTATTCGTGACTCACTAAAGAATTACTTTCCGTGGTGCTCGTCAGATACAGTTAACTTCTTGCGGCCCTTAGCGCGGCGAGAAGCCAGTACGCGACGACCATTCTTTGTTGCCATGCGCTCACGGAAACCATGCTTGTTCACGCGGCGACGATTGTGCGGCTGAAATGTTCTTCAAAATTACATAATTATTTCTAATTGTGCAAGTTTCAAGCAATTTTTTTAATGTTTAATGTTTAATTTTTAATTTTTCTTCGTACCTTTGCACCCGCAAAAGAGACAATTACATTATTAAATAGCTATTTTTAATTTATGATTAACTCACAAGACATTAAGAAGGGTACCGCTATCCGCATGGATGGTGCTATTTGGGTTTGCATCGATTTCCAGCATCGTAAGCCCGGTAAGGGAAACACTATCATGAACATCAAGATGAAGAACGTCACCGACGGTCGTGTATTGGAGCGTCGTTACAACATCGGCGAGAAGCTGGAGGACGTTGTCATCGAGCACCGCGACTATCAGTACCTCTATGAGGATCAGGAAGGCCGCATCTTCATGAACCAGGAGACTTTCGAGCAGATTCCCATCGCCAATGACCTCGTTATTGGTCATGAGTACATGAAGGAAGGTGACGTTGTATCTGTTGTCAGCGACACTACCGATGGTACTATCCTTTATGCTGAGATGCCCGTGAAGACCGTTCTTCGCGTTACTCACTCTGAGCCCGGTATCAAAGGTGACACCGCTACCAACACCCTGAAGCCCGCTACACTGGAGACTGGTGTTGAGGTTCGCGTTCCTCTGTTCATCAACGAGGGCGACCTGATTCAGGTTGACACTCGCGATGGTTCTTACCTGGCTCGCGCTAAGGAGTAATGAAATACTCGATTATCGTCCCCGTATATAATCGCCCTGACGAAGTGGACGAGTTGCTTGAGAGCCTTTGCTCCCAAACACTCAAGGACTTTGAGGTCATTATTGTAGAGGACGGTTCACAGAAACCATGCAAGGATGTTTGCGACAAGTACGCAAGCATCCTTGATTTGCATTATTACAATAAGGAGAACAGTGGCCCCGGACAGACGCGTAACTATGGTGTGGAGCGTGCCACTGGCGAGTACGTTATCATCCTCGACTCGGATGTCGTCCTTCCAACCGGCTATCTGGAGGCAACAGAGAAATCTCTCACCTCTCCCCTCTCATCCCTCACCTCTGAACTTGTTGCTTGGGGCGGTCCTGATGCTTCGCACCCGTCGTTCACGCCGGTGCAGAAGGCCATCAGCTACTCCATGACGTCGTTTTTTACGACGGGTGGCATTCGTGGTGGCAAGAAAAAGCTTGACAAATTCTTCCCACGTTCATTTAATATGGGTATCCGTCGCGATATTTACCTGCAGTTAGGCGGTTTCTCGAAGATGCGCTTTGGTGAGGATGTCGATTTTTCTTACCGCATCGTTGAGGCAGGCTATCAGCCACAGCTTTTCCCTGATGCATGGGTATGGCACAAGCGTCGTACGGACTTTCGCAAGTTCTTCCGTCAGGTATATAACAGTGGTATTGCCCGCATCAACTTGGAGAAACGCCACCCTGGTACGATGAAACTCGTTCACATGTTGCCAATGGTATTCACCGTAGGTGTCGTCGGCTGCTTATTGCTTGCTCCGTTCTGTTATGGACTGACACTGTTGCCTCTGTTTCTTTACTGCCTACTGATTCTTGTCGATTCTACCCTGCAGAACAAGAGCCTGTGGGTTGGTGTGCTCAGCATACCAGCTGCCTTTACACAGCTGATGGGCTATGGTTTCGGCTTTATTGAGTCGTGGTGGAAACGTTGCGTCTTGAAGCAGGACGAGTTTACGGCCTTTGAGAAGAACTTCTACAAATGAGTGAACGACTGACCATAGCCCACTGGTCTGAGGATGACCAACCTCGAGAGAAGCTGCGCGATAACGGAGCACAGGCTTTGAGCGATGCAGAATTGCTGGCGATACTCGTTGGCTCAGGCTCGTCTCAAGAGGATGCTGTTTCACTGATGAAACGGATACTCTCCGATTGTAATAACAATCTCAATGCTCTTGGCAAGATGTCGATTCGCCAATTGTGCGAATACAAAGGAATCGGCGAAGCCAAAGCCATCACCATTCTTGCAGCTTGCGAACTGGGTAAGCGCCGCCAGATGGAGAAACCTGAGGAGCGCCCAGACCTTGGCACAGCTACTAAGATTTACAACCACATGCATCCACTGTTGCAAGATAGCGACGTGGAGGAGTTCTGGCTGCTCCTGATGAACCAGAACTTCCGTCTTATCAAACAAGTACGTATCTCGCATGGCGGCATTACAGAGACAGCCGTCGATATTCGTATCATTATGCGTGAAGCGGTATTGGCCAATGTTACCATCATTGCGGTCTGTCACAATCATCCTTCTGGCAACCTGCGTCCCAGCCAGCACGACAACGACCTGACTGCTCAACTGCAACAAGCCTGCAAACTGATGCGCATCCACTTCATGGATCACGTCATCCTCACCGATGGCAACTACTTCAGCTACCATGAGACAGGACGTCTATAGCACTTACTGAAAGGATTAAAAGATATAAAGAAATTGAACGGGCTGCTCTCTGACTCATCAGTTGGGCAGCCCGTTCTCCGTTAGTATGTTATGAAAAATTTGAGAGAAATGAAACTTCACAGTTTCGGTGTTTTAACTAAACATGATTTGTAAATATAGAGAAAGCATAGAAAATTATCTAATTCTTGGGCCTTTCCATGAGGATGCTGGTACTGTCAGCAGCCCAGTCGCTCATGTTTTCAGCTTGGATGGGACTGACGGCAGCTACGCTGTCAAGGTCTTGCTGGATGCGTGCATAGTCTTGCGGTGTATTCCAGCTGTTGTCCCAGGGTGCTTGCAGAGCACCACCAATCGTCAGGATGATAGCGACAACGGCAGCAGCCTTGAAGAGGGGCATCAAGCGACGTGTGAGTGTAATCTCACGGGCCTTGACAGCCTTGGGAGCCTCTTCTTCGCGAATCATCTCCAACATACGGGCATCGAAGTCATCGCCTAACGCCTCATTGCTGGCCTCATCGATAAAGAGGGCGCGCAGGGGCTCCATCTCCGCAGGGATATTCTCCTGGCGGAAGAAAGAACGGAGAATGCTCTCCTCTTCGAGAGTAGTCTCAGCGTTCCAGTAGCGCTCCATGAGTTGTTCGATGTACTTATAGTCCATACTTTTTTGCCTTTTTCTATATTAAAGACGTTTGTTAAAACAAAAAGTTACAAGAATTTCTTAAATTTTTCACGAATTGTTTGTCGAGCCCTGAAAATATTGACTTTTACCTGCTCTTCTGTAATGTCGAGGATGGCGGCAATATCCTTGTAGCTCTTGCCTTCCATATCGCGTAGTTGCATGCAGCTACGTTGTTTTTCAGGGAGCTGACTAATCATTTGACGCACCAGTCGGATGCGGTCGCTTTGTATGGCTTGCTCTTCAGGGTTAGAACTGACGCCCATGTCTTTGGGGTCGTAAGCAGCATCCAGCGACTGCGTCTGGTTGTCCATGCGTCGTACCTTATCTAATGAGAGGTTACGACAAATAGTCAAGCAAAAAGCCTCAATAGACTCTATCTGCTCCCACTGATCGCGACGGTTCCACACCTTCATCATCGTTTCCTGCACGACATCTTCAGCCTCTGCAGCGTTCATCGTGATGCGGAGCGCCAATCGGTAGAGCTCGTTCTTCAACGGCAAAATATCGGTCTGGAAACTGATCTGTTTCACCTTCGTCTAACTTCTTCTAACTTCCTTAACCTCTTATCACTGTTCCGTGTTGACCATCGATGGCTGTAGCTAACGTAATAATGACGCGGCTAACGCCAGCATCTACGGCACTGAGGGCATTTTCTACCTTGGGCAGCATGCCACCACTGATGGTGCCATCAGCTTTATAACGTTCAAAGTCAGCATGAGTAATGGTAGCTATCACGCTGTCGTCGTCATTGGGATTGCTCAGCACACCTTTCTTCTCAAACGAGAAGATAAGCGTCACGTCGTAGAGCGAAGCCAGCGCCTTAGCCGTCTCTGAAGCGATAGTATCGGCATTTGTGTTAAGGATATGTTCTTCGCCATCGTGGGTCAACGGAGCCATCACGGGTGTGATGCCTGCCTCAATGAGGTGGCTTAGTGTTGAGCCTGCGGCTTTGTCCACGTCGCCTACGAACCCGTAGTCGACGGTTTGCCCGTCGACCACTTT
The DNA here is from genome assembly GCA_900316265.1 of uncultured Prevotellaceae bacterium. GTDB lineage: Bacteria > Bacteroidota > Bacteroidia > Bacteroidales > Bacteroidaceae > Prevotella. The sequence goes on from ONCH01000043.1 coordinate 22,932, forward strand.
AACAGGGCGCTTATGACTACGGATAACGTCAGCATCGGCACCTGTCAGTCCGAGAGCGTTGACGCCGTTGGCCTGCAGACGGGCTACGAGGTTCTTGTTGACCAGACCACCATACACCATCGTCACCACCTCCAACATATCCTTATCGGTGATGCGTCGTCCGTTGACCATCTGGGTCTCAATACCCAGGCGCTCAGCCATCTTGGTGGCTTTGCGACCACCGCCATGTACCAGTACCTTGCGCCCCTCAATAGCTGAGAAGTCGCGTAGCAACTGAGAGAGCTGTAGTTCGTCCTCGACTACAGCTCCTCCTACTTTTACTATGGTAAGTTTCTCTTTCATAATTTCAATTTCGTTATTACGATATTACGTTATAACGAATTATTCCAAATAGGTGTAGCCGTAGAGTCCTGAGCGGTAGTTGCTCAAGAACTCCTTGCCTTCTTCCAATGAAATCTTGCCCTGCTTAACACTCTTGGCCACCCAAATCTCCAACTGGCGCACCAGCTTCTTGGGGTTGTACTGCACGTATTCCAGTACCTCTTCAACGGTTTCGCCATCGAATATCTGGTCGATATGGTAAACGCCGTCCTTCACTGAGATGTGTACGGCAGTGGTGTCACCAAACAGGTTGTGCATATCACCAAGAATCTCTTGGTACGCACCTACCAGGAAGACGCCCAAATAGTACTTCTCATTCTTCTTCAACGTATGCACTGGCAACGAATGCGAGTTATGGCGGTTGGTAGCAAAATTGGCTATCTTTCCGTCAGAGTCGCAGGTAATATCCTGAATGGTGGCATTACGGGTAGGACGCTCGTTCAGGCGCTGGATGGGCATAATGGGGAATATCTGGTCGATGGCCCACGAGTCAGGCAACGACTGGAACAACGAGAAGTTGCAGAAATACTTGTCTGCCAACAGCTTGTCGATATTCATCAACTCCTCTGGCACGTGCTTCAGGTTCTTCGCCAATGCATGAATCTCATGACAGACGCTCCAATACATTGCCTCAATCTCCGCACGCGTCTTCAAATCGACGATACCATGAGAGAAGAGGTCGAGCACCTCCTCACGAATCTGCTCAGCATCGTGCCAGTCTTCCAGCACATTGCGTGGACTGAGGTTGTCCCAAATCTCATAGAGGTCCTTCACCAACTGATGGCTGTTCTCGTCAGGTTCAAACTCCTCAGGCATCTCTGGCAGTGACGCTGTCTCCAGCACGTCGATAACCAGTACTGAGTGGTGAGCAGCCAGCGAACGGCCACTCTCTGTAATCAGATTGGGATGAGGCAGTCCGTTCTTGTTGGCAGCATCAACAAAGGTATAGATACAGTCATTGACATACTCTTGAATAGAGTAGTTGACAGATGACTCACTCGATGGTGAGCGTGTACCGTCATAGTCGACGCCCAGTCCGCCACCACAATCTACGAAGTCAACGTTATAGCCCATCTTGTGGAGCTGCACATAGAACTGCGAAGCCTCACGCAGGGCGGTTTGTATACGACGAATCTTGGTAATCTGCGAACCGATATGGAAATGGATGAGTCGCAGACAGTCTTTCATATCCTTCTTCTCCAGCAGGTCGAGGGCCTCCAACAGCTCGGCACTGGTCAGTCCGAACTTCGAAGCATCGCCGCCACTCTCTTCCCACTTGCCACTACCACTGCTGGCCAGCTTGATGCGGATGCCGATATTCGGACGCACGCCCAGCTTCTTTGCCTCACGGGCAATGATATCCAATTCGTTCAGCTTCTCCACGACGATAAAGATACGCTTGCCCATCTTCTGTGCCAGCAGGGCCAGTTCGATGTACGACTGGTCTTTGTAGCCGTTACAGATAATGATACTATCGCTCTGGCACTGTACGGCAATGACTGCATGTAGCTCAGGCTTGGAACCTGCCTCGATACCCAGATTGAACTTACGACCGTGCGAAATAATCTCCTCAACGACAGGCTGCATCTGGTTGACCTTGATGGGGAACACCACATAGTTCTCTGCCTTGTAGTCGTACTCCTCAGCGGCTTTCTTGAAACAGCTCCACGTCTTCTCGATACGGTTATCAAGAATGTCGGGGAAGCGCAACAGCACAGGAGCCTGCACGTCGCGCAACGACAGTTCGTCCATCACCTCACGCAGGTCTATCTGCGTGTCATCTTTGCAAGGAGTGACATAGATGTCACCTTCTTCGTTGATGCCGAAGTAGCTGGTGCCCCAGCCGTTGATGTTGTACAGCTCCTTAGAGTCGTCGATGGTCCATTTCTTCATGTCTTAATGGGTTTAATGGGTCTTATGGGGTGAATGGGATATATGGGTTATAATGATAATAGTGACTTGATGCGTTCCACACTGATGGCTATCTTGTCGTAGTTGTCGAGCACGTTGACGTCGAGGATGTGGCGGGCTTTTCCGTAGAATGGCTCACGCTCCTTCAGATGTTCCGTGATATAGGCTATCAGCTCCTCTGGTGTCTTGTCCTTCAGCAGGGGGCGCTCCACCTTTGCCATGAGCAGGTGTTTGTAGAGTGTTTCTGGTGTGGCCTTCAGATAAACCACGTCACCCTGTTGGTTCAGATAGTCCATATTGTCAAAGAAGCACGGCGTACCACCGCCACAACTGATGATGACATCCTCAAACTCTGCCACCTCGTGCAGCAAGTTGTATTCTATCTTGCGGAAGCCTTCCTCACCTTTCTCTGCAAATATCTGCGAGACGGTCTTGCGCATGCGGCTCTCGATATACCAGTCGAGGTCATAGAACATCATGCCGGTCTCCTTGGAGAGTGCCTTGCCCACGGTGGTCTTGCCAGACCCCATATAGCCTATCAGGATGATGCGCCTCATTTCTTCTGTTTCTCAATGATGGCCATACACTCTGCATATTTCAGCTCAGTGGCCTTTGCATGCAGGTTCTTGGGCAGGCGGTAGTTCTTACCGTCGTATGCCAGATAGGGGCCGTAACGTCCGTTGAGCAATTCCAGCTTGGCATCCTCGATGAATATCTTCATGTGCTTCTGATCCTCCTGCTTGCGCTTCTCGTTGATGAGACCAATAGCTTCTTCAAGGGTGACAGCCATCGGATCTGTACCCTTGGGCAGTGAGGTATATTTCTTCTTATGTAACACATAGGGGCCGAAGCGGCCAGCGCCGATGACGACGGGTGAACCTTCGAAGTCGCCTAAGGTACGTGGCAACTGGAACAACTCCAGTGCCTCCTCCAGTGTCAGTGCTTCCATGCTCTTTTCGCTGGGCAACTGTGCAAACTGAGGCTTCTCGCTATCTTCTGCAGAACCAATCTGCACCACAGGGCCGAAGCGTCCAATCTTCACAAAGACAGGCTTGCCGCTCTTGGGGTCTACACCCAACTGGCGCTCACCGGCCTTGCGCTCCTGACGGGCATTCATGGTCTTCTCCACTGTGGGTTCGAACTTCTTATAGAAGCCCTTCAGCATACCTGTCCATGACTCTTTACCTTCGGCAATCTTATCGAAGTCCTGCTCCACCTTGGCGGTGAAGTTATAGTCCATGATAGAGGGGAAATACTTCATCAGGAAGTCGTTGACAACGATACCGATGTCGGATGGCAACAACTTACCCTTGTCAGAACCAGCCATCTCCTTGCGTGTCTTCTGTGTGATAAGCTTGCCCTTTAAGGTATCGATAGTATAGCTGCGCTCCTCACCCTTCTTGTCACCCTTGTGCACATATTCGCGCTGCTGGATGGTAGAGATGGTGGGGGCGTAGGTTGAAGGACGACCAATGCCCAGTTCTTCCAGCTTGTGTACCAAAGAAGCCTCCGTATAGCGCTGAGGACCTTGGCTGAAACGCTCAGTAGCCTGTATCTCGCGACGGGTCAGCACCATGCCCTTCTTCAATGGGGGCAGGATGTGGCTCTCCTCATCCTGTGTATCGTCATCGTCAACAGATTCGCGGTAAACCTTGAAGAAACCGTCGAACTTGATAACCTCTCCCTGAGCCACGAACTGCTCGTCAGTGCCACTGATGGCAATGTTGACAGTCGTCTTCTCTATCTCCGCATCAGCCATCTGACTAGCGATGGTGCGCTTCCAGATGAGCTCGTAGAGTTTGCGCTCCTGGGCTGTACCCTCAATCTCCGTACGGTCCATATAGGTAGGACGGATGGCTTCGTGAGCCTCCTGGGCACCCTTCGAACTGGTGTGGTACTGGCGCACCTTGCTGTATTCCTCACCGTAGAGCTTGGTAATCTCCTCCTTGCTGGCATTGATACATAGACCAGAGAGGTTCACTGAGTCAGTACGCATGTAGGTAATCTGTCCGTGCTCATACAGGTGCTGGGCAACCATCATGGTCTGCGATACGGTGAATCCCAACTTACGGGCAGCCTCCTGTTGGAGTGTAGAAGTGGTGAAAGGGGGTGCGGGAGTGCGCTTCAGCGGTTTCTTGCTGACAGATTCTACGGCATAAGTAGCGTCGACACATTTCTGCAGGAACTGCTCCACCTCTTCGTGGGTCTTCAGACGCTGAGCCAAGGTGGCTTTTACCTCCGTCTGCGAACCATCGGCATTGGTAATGGCAAAGATGCCTGCAACGCTATAGTATGCCTCACTCTGGAAGTTCTGAATCTCGCGCTCGCGCTCTACGATAAGACGTACGGCAACGCTCTGCACACGTCCTGCTGACAGCGCAGGCTTCACCTTACGCCACAGCACGGGCGACAGCTTGAAACCTACCAGACGATCGAGTACACGACGAGCCTGCTGGGCATTCACCAGATTCATATCCAGATGACGTGGTGTGTCGATAGCTTTCAGAATAGCAGGTTTGGTGATTTCGTGGAATACGATACGGTTGGTTTTCTCCTCGTCCAGTCCCAGCACCTCACACAGGTGCCACGAGATGGCTTCTCCCTCGCGGTCTTCATCGGATGCGAGCCAGACCTTCTCTGCCTTCTCTGCGTTGTTCTTCAGTTCCTTGACGAGTTTCTCTTTCTCCTCAGGTATCTCGTATTCAGGTTCGAGCGTACCGGTGTCGATACTCATCTCCTTCTTTTTCAAGTCGCGGATGTGACCGTAGCTCGACATGACCTTATAGTCACTGCCCAGGAATTTCTCAATGGTTTTCGCCTTGGCAGGAGACTCTACTATCACCAAATTCTTTTGCATATTATCTTTTACTTTTTTACCTTTTTACTCTTTTACACTTTACTTTGGGGCGGCAAAAGTAAGCAAAAGTTTTGGTTACACCTTATTTATATATGTAATTTTTTATTTTCTTAACGTTTCAGCCAAGAATCGGATAACAGCATTTCGGATGCTAGTCAGCCCAAACTCTGCAGGATTAACTTCGTTAATAGGTATCCAGAGGGCCTCAGCAGCATCGTCGGCAGCTTTCACGGCGACGGAACCGCCATGCACACGCACCAGGAAATCCATATCGAGGGTGTGGACACCCATGCCGCTATACATATAGACATTGGGCGAGGAGAAGAGGTACTCGATGTTTTTGACATCGAGCCCTGTCTCTTCCTTTATCTCACGACGCATACCCTCCTCTACGGTCTCATACATGTCGCAGAAGCCGCCAGGCAGGTCGAGGGTTCCCTTGGCGGGTTCCTTGGCACGTCTGACAACCAGCAGCTCATTGTTGTCGTTGACGATGAATGCTGCCGTAGCAGAGCAGGGATTGGCGTAGTAAGTGAAACCACAGTCCCTGCACTTCTTGCTCTTGAAGTTGTTCACCTCAAAGTGCGCACTGCCACAAACAGGACAGTACTTGAAGATCTCTAAAGGATGTGGACCCATCATTACCAATTATCCGTTCTGAATGGGAACAGGGGCAGTCCACCTTGATTAGCCAGGTTGCCCAACTGCCAATTGCGGAAACAGTAGCGCACGGCAACAGGTTCCTTCACCTCGTCGCTCTTCACGATGATACACTCATCCCAGTAGGCACCGCCAGGCTTCCAGAAGTGCTGGGCTTTGGCAGGATGGAACACGCGGTCGGCGCCAGCCACCTCAAAGCCTTCGATATCCACATAGCGACTGGTACCGCCACACTCGTTGTTCAGGTGAATCAGCACGCTATCGTTCTTGATGAGCATATCCTTATACGACGGGCTCTCGCAGATGACGCTCTTCATGCCGTAGGTCTTGTTCAGCGCCAGGAACGCCAGGCGCTCGCCCACCTTCTGCTTCTGGGCAGGGTGTATCTGCGTACCCTCGTAGGGATAGACGGCATCGTTGGTGCACACCAGTCCGCTGTTGGGAATAATCTGTGAGGCGCGGAACTGCTGTTCCTGCAGCAGGGCGTTCCACGTACCCTGTGCATTACCGCTTTCGTAGGGGGCTATCTGTACGAAGTAGAACGGTATCTCGCCCAGTCCGAACTGCTGGCGCCACTGCTCCACCAATAGCTTCAGGCGCTCTGAATACTGGTTGCCTGGATCGCCCACGTTCGAACAACCCTGATAGAACAGGATACCCCTGACGGTATAGTTCAGGATAGGGTTGAACGTGGCATTACCCCATACCAAAGCACGCTGGTAGTCAAACTCTTTCTTGTAGTTCACGATGCCCATCGTGTCGGTTGGCTCCTGCGTATATTTCTCCAGGTTTTCCTTGGTCAGCCAGCTCTCCACGCGCGAGCCACCCTTATTGGCCTCGATAAGTCCGATAGGTATATCGAGGGCTTTGTTCACCAACTTGGCAAAGAAGTAGCCCGTAGCAGAGAACTCGCCAACGGTTGCTGGCGAACACTCGCGCCACTCGGTGTTGGCATCCTCCTGAGGAGTCATACGCATAATACTGGGAATTTTCGCTGAGCGCACCTGACGCTTGCCTGCAGCGTTCAGCACCTCTTGGTTGTAGTTCAGCACAGGACAACCGCCAAAGCCCTTGACGGGCATCTCCATATTCGACTGACCAGCGCAGACCCACACCTCGCCCGCGAGTACATTACTAATAGTAACCTTGCCGTCACCATCGTCAAACGTGATGCTCAGCGGCTCGTAAGAAGCCGCTGGCGACTTCACCGTCAGCAACCAGCGTCCCTGCTTGTCGGCCTTGGCCTCTGCCTTCTGGTCAGACCACGACGTCGTCGCCGTCACCTTCCGTCCAGCCTTCGCCCAGCCCCACAGGCGCACATCCGTCTGCTGCTGAATCACCATGTTGTCACTTACCAAGTGTGGCAGGCGCACCTTCGCCTGTCCTGCTGTGGCTACAGCCACCAGCATCATGAAGAGTAGTCCTTTCTTATTCATAGTTTCCTGTTAGTTTTTTCAAAATAAGTCAGAATGGCTACCTGTATCTACAAGTATAAGTCTTAATTGGTTGTCGTCTTGCTCCCAAATGAGCAACCAGTCTGGCTGAATATGACATTCCCAACACCCTTTATACTTGCCAGATAATTTATGCGGGCGATACTCATCTGGCAGCTGTCCTTTCTCCTGCAAGATGTCAAGTACTGTAGAAAAAGCCCGAACATCAAGACCTCGACGTACACAAAGTTTCAGTGACTTCTTGAACTGGCCAGTATAAATAATCTCGTACATGCCCTATCCTAAGATTTGCTTTAATAAGTCTTCCGAATTTTTAGCATGAAAGATATTACCTTTTCGAATATCCTCCAAACCTTTATCGATACCACTCTTACGCTGTAATTTAAGAGACCAGCCCATCTTTTTAGAGATAGTGCGCAGGAAACTCAAGTCAGCATTTGGTAATGTTAACTGCACATTTTCTTGTATTGACAATGATTGCATAATTCTCTGTATTATAATAATTATCGCTGCAAAGATAATGATTATTTCTGATAATCACAAGAAAACTACAATAATTATTCCCTTTTCCAATTCCTTTCAAAAAAATCTGGGAAGCAACTGACAAATGGTAAGAGAGAAAAATGCCTGCTCATTCTCTCACCAGCCAGCGCTTCCCAGTAGGTCAAAAGACTGTCGCGTTTAATTCACGTTGACGTACCTACCCTCACGGGCCAGACGCCATTATTAATCAAATTTCAAACTATATAAGAATATAGTTGTCGCGAAGCGAGGACTCGAACCTCTCGTCTTGCCCACCGACTGGGCGCTTCCGTTATACATCTTCCCTCTTCCTTCTTCCTTCTTACCTCTTACATCTTACATCTTCATAGTACAGCTATTACGGGTCGTTATTAGGCTAACTAGCGTTCGTATTAGCCTAGCTAGAATCTGTATTAGGCTTATTCCTGACACTTCCCACCTATGGCCTGTAATGCCTATCTACACTAGGCTCTCCAGCGGGGAAGTCTTCTCGTAACACTTCCCTAACACTTCCCTAGGTTCCATCGTTTTCTCAATACCCAGATACCTCTCTTCGGATTCCCATTCCTGGGAGGTCTGGGGGAAGTCTTGGGGAAGTCTTTTGCAAACACTTCCCCTCTCGCAATCCCTTTCTACACGGCCTTTCCGAGAGATTTGGGGAAGTGGGGAGGTCCTTTTTTGTTTTACACAAAAAAACGAGGCATCTGTTGGATGTCTCGGCGGATATTATTTTCTAAAAGGGAAATGCTACTCGTGCATATTCTGTGCGTGACATGCATCGCTAACGATGATGGTGTCTTCCTCTATCGTGTAGGCATAGTACTTATACTGCATCTTTCTGGTCGTATATGGCTTTGATGTCCTTCATGACAAGTTCATAGGCCTCTTCAGGAGTATAGAACTCTTTATCCATGTCGCTGAACTCTTCTACGACAGGTTCATCAAGCATAGGAACTGTCACAGCGGGTCTCACGCTTTCAGCCAACATAGTTATCAGCTGTAGTTTCTCGCTATTGTCGAGTTTCTTCGCATGGTTCCACGCCTTAGCGAAGGGTGTCGCTGTACGCCGCTTTGTTATCGTTGCCATATTCTTCACATTTTTATGTCTGCAAAGATAAGGATTTCCCATGAAACCTCCAAGGAAATTTCAAAATAATTATCCGTCGTTACCATTATTTCAAAGATCGATTGAGCGAGTAAAGAGCTTAGAGCTCGCTCTTTTGCTCTTTCGAGCGTAGCGTTTTTCGAGGCGTAGCCTCAAAGATCGCTTTTCTTTTGTCGCAAAGCGAGGAATCGAACCTCTCATCTTGCCGCCAACCGGCTACCTGCGTATTTTAAAAATCTGGGACGCAATTGGCGCTCCATATGCCATGCGCCCCAGAAAACAACGTTTTGAGAGACATATAAATGACTAATCTAAGAATAGTGTCTCTTCATTGTGTCGTCAATTAATAGTCTCCGTCCTCTCCAACTTCTGAACCGGGATTGTGAATCTCTGTTCCGTCGCCGCTGGCGCACAGGAACTTGGCGACTTGAATCTCAACAACTTCAAACTCTGGAGCGAGATAAGATTTCTTGTCCATAATCTTGTTTGTTCTTTTTGTGTTTAATCGTTTGTAAATTTAAAGGAACTCACTCACGTCCCATCAATAGTATGTGAGCGAGTTCCTTGAATAGTCAGAGATTATTACTTAATAACAACCTTTTTACCGTCCTTAACATAAACACCCTTCTCTACAGGAGCCTTGTCAAGCTTCATACCGTTAACAGTATACCAGCCCTCAGCGGCAATCTCAGTGCCGTCAGCAGCAATCTGCTTGATAGCGGTAGCACCGTTAGCATCCATATCCTCAACGAAGATACGAGCATTAACGCTTGTCTTAACAAGGTAAGCAGCCAGCGGGTTCAGGTAAATAGAACCTTCAGGATTACCACCTACCCAAGGATCGCTGTCACCCTCGTTGTTGGGGAAGCTCCACAGAGCATTGTCGATGTGAGTGCGCTCATAGACACCTACAAAGTGAGGATCACTCTCTGAACCGGCTGTGACGGTCCAAGACTCAGGCTTCTCAATCGTTACGTTGTTGATAACGACCGTGCTCATGTTAACATTAACAGACTCGGTCTCAGCATCGTTCATCTTGTTAACCTTCATCAGAATTGGAGTGTTGGCAGGAATCATGCCCATCTCCAGTTGGAAGTGAACCTGATCACCCTTAGAGGTCTCAGTGTTCAAAGTGTTAATGATAGCATAGTCAAATACCTTTGACAGCTTAGATGCGCTGATAGCAAATGGGAAGATAAATGAGTTCCACTTCTTAGGCTGCAGATTGCGGCTGCTGAAGGTAACATTGACAGTCTTACCGTCAAGTACCTCAATCACGCCCTGAACATCGTTGCTACGAGCCAGCGTGATAGTCTCAGCTGTGTTGACAACAGTCAGCTTAGCAGTGTACTTTGCATCTTCTGCCCATACGTAGTTGTCGTTGTCGAATGACAGAACGATACCCTCATTGTATACACCAGGAATATTGGTGTCAGCATTGATGTTCAGTTCAGCTTTCAGCTCGTCACCCTCGACAGCACCCTGGATCTCGAATGCATCGGGATCGAGCAGAGTGGTCTCACCCATTGCGAGAGCCTGATCCTGTACAGTGGCAGTCAGCTTAGCAGGAGTGATGATGTACTGTCCGTCAACGTAGCTGGCATCAGTGATAGTGTAGTTAGGAGCTACAGCACCAGAGAGCTTGATGATATAGGTACCAACATTCTTGGTTCCCTCTCCCTCTACATTTTCCACTACAGTTGCAGAAGGCAGTGTATCGAAGATGTCAGCGATAGCGTCGCCAGCGTCCATGCCTGATACTGCCAGGTCGTTAGGTGTTACCTCTACTACAGCATCTTCACCATTGTAGGCCCTCTCGATGGAGTTCTTCAAGGCGATGATCAGAGCAGCAGGAGTAATCTCAAAGTCAGCATTCTCGGCAACTACAGGAGTCTCGTAGTTAGCGAATACATCAGCATCGGTGTCGACATTAATCTTGATAACCTTCTCGTATGTACCAACTTCGTTAACATCAGCGTTTGTGCGCTCGATAGTGATGGCAGCAAGGATTGCAGCCTTATCGGTAATAACAGCACCCTCAAGTGCAATGTAGTCCGCAGCAGCGTACACGGGTTCAGCAGCACCATAAGCCTTGCTGAACTCTTTACCCTCAGCGAAGTTGACAGCCAGAGGAGCAGCGCTGATAGTCAGCTGGCCCTTAACGTCGTTAGCCTTGATGTCGTAGTTGTCAGCCTTGAACTTAGTAGCATCAACTGTCAGGTCATATGTACCAACGTTTACAGCAGCAGGAGCAGTTACAGCACCCTCAGAAATGGTAACAACACTTGCGTCGTCGTTCTTCTTCAGACCGCCGAAGACGAACTTAGTGTCACCAACCAGGTTATCGTCGGTAATTACATCGGTACCATCGTAAACCTTAGCATAGTTAGCAGAGCTTACCAGCAGGGTTGCAGGAGTGATCGTGAAGGTCTTAACGTAGCTTTCAGCATCATTCTCCAGTGCATAGTTTGCAGCAGGAGTGATCGTGAAGGTGTACTCACCAGCGTTGACAGCCTCAGTAGCAGACTTCACAACATTGTACTCAGTACCCTCGGTCAGACCCTCAGCAGTCAGCTCAGGCAGCTGATTCTCAGAGCTGTACACAGCCTCTGTAGCGCTCAGAGAGAATGCAGTCTCTGGCAGGATAACAGGAGTAATAGTGAAAGTCTTCGTGTAGCTTTCAACATTATCTGTCAGATAGTAGTTGTCACTTGGAGTGATCGTGAAGGTGTACTCACCGACATTGATAGCCTCTTCAGGAGCAACAACTGTGAAGTCAACGTCCTGCTCCAGACCAGTAGCAGCTTTCAGAGTTGGCAGCTGATTAGCTGTGTTGTAAACCTCAGTCTCAGAAGTCAGAGCGAAGCCGTCAGCCAGCTCAGCCTTGTTGATGGTCAGAGTCTTAACATAAGTATTACCCTCAGCAGCATAGTTACCCAGACCGGTGTAGGTGAAGGTGTAAGTAGCGGCATCCTTCAGTACAGTAGCCTCTGTTACGTCTTCCTCACCCTTAGTGATTACCAACTCATAGTCGGTACCATTAGTCAGCTTCTTGAATGAACCATTGATTTTGTCATACAGGTCCAAAGCGTCAGCAGCGGGCTTAAAGTTCTGATTCTTGTCATAAGTTACGACGATGCCGTCCTCATAAGGTTCCATCCATGCACTGGCAACGACTTCCCAAGCTCTCTGCAGAATAGTCTTAGACAGAACAACATCAGAAACAAAGTCGTTGTGGTTAACATCACCGTCGATCTTATAATAGAGGTTATACTCACCCTCGTTGACACCAGTTGTCAGGGCGTCACCCCAGTTCTTGCCGTCAGCGCTGTACTTGAATATACCATAGTTCTTATTTTCTTTCCAGCTTGCAGGCTCGAACAGATCCTTCTCGCTACCGTCGAACTTTACAGGGGCCTCAATAGCCTTAGGAGCTTCGAAGTCAGCAGCAACGATGTTTGCCTTGTTGATTTTCAGAGTACCATTGTTGTGGAACTGGATAGTGTAGTTATCCTTGCTTGCACCATTAACAACAACCTTAGAGAAGTTGTATGAGCCAGCATCACTACCAACAGTTTCGGGGAACGAATATGTGAACTCGTCGCCAACCATCAGGTCACCGTTAGTCAGAACGAATGCCTCGCCCTCTACAGGATCGAAAGTCTCGCCAGTCCATGTAGCCTCCTGGTTGCCCAGAGAGTACTCAAGGTGAGCCTTGTTAATCTTAACATTTACTACTCCAGATTTAGTAGCAATAGAATAGTTAGGATTAACGTCGAACTTATAATTAACTGAATAGGTACCGGCATCCTTAGCAGTAGGAATAGCGTCACCGAACTCGCCCTCACCAAGAGCGTACTGGATGGTTGCACCTTCAGCGCTACCAGCGTTAACAAGAGCCTGCTCAAGACCATTATAGCTCAAAGCAATTGCTGTAGGAACAACTGGAGTAACTGGCTTCTGAGCGATAGTTACAGCAATCTGCTGTGCAGCAACGTCATTATAGTTCGTGCCACCTTCTACCTTATAGTAAACAGTGTAACCGCCAGCGTCCATACCAGTAGGAATAGCTTCTGCATAGTCCACATTGTTGAGAGAGTACTTCAGAGTACCACCACTTGTAGAACCTGCAGCAACCAGATCCTGATCTTCGCCATTGAAAGTCAGATTGTTAGCTGTAGGAGCTGTAACTGTAGCTTTTGCCTTAGCAATAGTGAAGTCTGCAGTCATTACAGCAGCAGCATAGTCTGATGTTTCAGCGATAGTGGCCTTAACAGTATATTCACCAGCATCAGTAGGAACAGTAGATGAGAACGCATCAGCACCCTTAACTGAGTAGGTGTATTCAACCGTTTCGATACCAAATTTAGCATCAGCCACAGGAGCATTAGCAGTTGCGCCGTATGTCCAACCTTCGATAATCAGAGACTTAATCGCATTGTTAGTCTGAGCAATTTTGAAGGTTGTAGTGCTCTCAGCAGCAGCATAGTTATCTGTAGCAGCTACGCTAGCCTTTACAGTATGAGTACCAGCAGCAGTTGGAACGGTCTCTGAATATACAGAAGAGCCTGCAGCAAGATAGGTGAAGACTGGGGTACCGAATTTAGCAGTAGCCGCAGGATCATTAGCATCGCCGCTAAATGTCCAACCTTCGATAGTCAGATTAGTTATCGCATTCGGAGCCTGAGTAATCTTGACCTCCTTAGCATCAACAAGAGCATCAACATCTGTATAGTTCTTGTCAGCAACAAACTTGTAGTTTACAAGATAAGCAGCATTGTTAGCTTTAACATCCGTAGCGACAGGTACTGTTTCTGTCCACTCGCCACCATCTAACTGGTACATCCACTTACCATTGGTGTTTGCACCAGCCTGAATCAAGCTAATTTCGTCACCTGAATAAACCAGAGCCTCAGCAGTCTGGTCTGTAGGAGCAGCACCACCGGCAGCAGTTGGGATAACGATAGCATCAAGTGCTACAGCAGCCTGATCCTCGTAGTCACCACCACCATCGAGCTTGTAAGATACTACATAAGAACCTGCGTCCTTAGCCGTAGGCAGAGCTGTTGACCATGCTGGCTCAGCAACAGCCACACCGTCAACCGAAGTAATAGCATACTTCAGCGTACCACCAGTTGTAGTACCTGCAGCAATCAAAGTCTGAATATTATTATTGAAGGCCACTACAGAAGCTGCCGTAGGAGCAGTAACTGTAGCCGCTTTTGCCTTAATGGTCAGTGTAATCACCTGATTCATAAAATCAGGGGTATAGTTAGACTTGTTCGGATCAGCTACTTCCACAGCAAACTGATGGGTTCCTGCACTATAAACTGTCTCAGCATTAAATGCCTCGCCATCCATCGTTACATTCAGCAGACGATTGGTATCATTCAGACCGAAGAGTACGTTTTTCTTAGTTTCATCATTATTATCAGCACTTACCCAGCCGCTGGTCTTAATAAGAGGATAGGCATCAATGGGAGCACCATAAGTGAAATCACCTACTGGAGTAGAAGCAGAAACAGTCAGAGGCTTCTGAGCGATAGTAACAGTACCAAGTACAGTTTCATTCTCATCATCCTTGTAGTTTCCAGAATTATCAGCAAAGAATTTGTAAGATACAGTATATGTATCAGCGTTAGTTGCCTTTACATTAGAATAAGCTGATGCCTCCTGTTTCGGATTTATTGCCTCATTACCCTTCCAATAGTACGTAGCATAACCACCGGTTACATCCGAAAAGAACTTTCCATCCTTTAAGAGTTTTTGTGCAGCACCATTATAGGTCTTAATAGCTGCCATCTGTGGGGAACCTGTGTGCAGAACAGGGCTCTTATTGATAATTGCTGTACCGAGAGTCTGATCCTCAGTGATAGCGTTATAATTAGTGGCATCGTCACCACTTGGAACAAAGGTCCAAGTGATAGGATAGTTGACACCTTCCTTTACATTGGTTGCCTTTACATCAGCTGTCGCAGTAGCTGTATTCTCAACATCTGTGGTCCACTTGTATGTGAAAGTACCGGCAACAGCTGCAGAATTAACACCAGTTACTGTAGGAGCAGTTTTAATGAGTTCATGTGCATAAGTGTCGTATGTCACAGGGTCAATAACAGCACCCGAAGTAATAGTAACATTTATCTTTTCAATTGTGGTAACACCCCAAGTTCCATCATTAGTCGTAGGAGAGGTGTAATCATTATGGTTTTCATCACCCGTAATTTTTACACGCACGTTATACGTACCTGCATTAACGGCCTTGGGCATATCAGCAACCCAGCCGCTACCTGATGATATTCCAACTTTATACTGAACCGTACCACGGCTTACACCGCCTGTCCAAGCAAAAGTAGCAGCATCATAGTCAGCAACTCCGTCATACGGCTTTGTCCCCTTACCTTCTAAAGAGAAGTCTTCAGAAGTAATGTCACGCTTCTGGATTGTAATGTTACCAATAAACTTTACATCACCATCCTCTTCATAGTTGTCACCATCTTTCGAAATGTAGTAGTACAGATAATACTTACCTGCACCAATTCCAACAGAAGGAGTAGCTGTCCATCCATCAGTACCAATAGTGGGTTCAACAGGATCTGTCTCACTCTTGATAACAAAATAATGGAAACCATCTCCCGAAGCAGTGTTGTAATTCTGCTTCAGAACACCTGCTGTAATCAACACTAACTCAGCACCATCATTATAGGTAGGAGCAGTCGCAACCAATGCTGGCGCTTTCGCAGCCGTTGGTTTTGTTGCCCATGCCACATACGGCAAGAGTGTCAACAGCATCAAAATAAGAAAATGTTTTCTCATAATTTGAATGTTTTGATTGTTAATAAAATGTTAATAAAAAATTTAATTTAAAAT